>UQTJ01000008.1 GCA_900544075.1 uncultured Bacteroides sp. | reverse complement strand
TGTGTGACGCTTGTACTACATTCTGTTTGTTTATTTAAAATCTTTCAAAGAACTTCTTTTTTGTTTAGCAACCGTTTTATTTTCGATTGCGGATGCAAAGGTACGCACTTTTTTGATTCCTGCAATACTTTGTACAACTTTTTTTCAAGAAATTTTTCGTGCTTATATTTAATTCACTGAAAATCAACCAATAAACAGTAAATATTTTTATATTACCTTTTTCATTTATATTTCAACAGTAATATAATATACATTATAATATAAGCAGCACAAGTACAAGAAGCTTATGCTGCCTACAATCTATTGTATTATTTTTTAGTAACTTTCATTATAAAGCCACCACCACTATACATTTTTACATCTACTACAGACTTTCTATTAACCACAAGCGTTTCTTTCTTATAGTCTTTAGCCACCAAGTCCGAGTTGATACCATCTCTAAACAACACTACATCATATTCACCATCACCAAGGAAAGAGAAATCAACCTTCACTTCACGTTCTTTCCAGTTAGTAAGACCTCCTACGTACCACACATCGCCATTCCTACGTGCCATAACTATACACTCACCAATCTTAGCCTGCAAAGGACGAGTTTCATTCCATACAGTCGGTACTTCAGCTATGAATGATGTACATTCCTGTTCTTTTTCATAGTTAGTCGGAGAATCACACAACATGTTCAATGGAGATTCAAATATAACATATTCAGCCAACTGTCTGCATCTTGTACCCTGGCTCATAGGTTCAGTATAGATAGCCCTGAAATTCTCTTTATTAGCATTTACCATAGCACCCTGAGTATAATCAACCGGACCAGCCACCATTCTTATAAATGGAAAAGTCACATCATATGTCACCTGGTCGGTACCTTCCTTAGCCCATTTCAGTTCTTCCAAGCCATGTACCCCCTCGAAGTTGATAGTGTTAGGATATGTTCTCTGCAATCCTGTAGGCTTGAATGTTCCATGCAGGTCAATAAGAAGCTTATATTTAGCACCGGTTTCAGCAGCACTTTTATTAAAATCAACAGCTATCTGGTCATCCCTGTCCATAAAGTCAATCTTGAATTCTTTCACCCCCATAGCCGCATAATGATTACATACGTTATCCATATCTTTATCGAAAGCCAGATAACCTGCCCAAAGTATTATTCCCAGATTTTTACTTTCAGCATGAGAAATAATCTCCTTTAAATCAATTTAAGGTACCACTTTCATCAAGTCAGCCGCACCTGGAACAGCACAAACGAAGCATAATTACTATATTCATTCTGTATAGCCATATCGTCATTTATCAGGAAGTCCATCAATTCTTTAGACTCCTTATTGAAACTTCCCCATATAGGCATTTCCAGCTGAATGAAAATACCTTCAAAATCGGCAGCATCGAAACAAGCCTTCGGCGGACAC
This sequence comes from uncultured Bacteroides sp., assembly GCA_900544075.1. Taxonomy (GTDB): domain Bacteria; phylum Bacteroidota; class Bacteroidia; order Bacteroidales; family Bacteroidaceae; genus Phocaeicola. The sequence continues at coordinate 102,210 of UQTJ01000008.1, read as the reverse complement.
TATAAATAAAATCTTCAATGATTTATACCATGCTCCTTTCATATTCTGAAGTAACGCCTCCATTCCTCCACATCCATCGCAGTATATACCGTAAGAGGAAAAACACAAACTCTTACCACCCCATTTCTCAGATATCACGACATCCTTACTATACCATACCTTACTTTAAAACTTATAATATCTTGACAGGAAAGTCGTTTCATTTCTGTTTTCATTCACCTTTCCCTTCCTGTTCGTATCAGTAGTTCCGGGAAGAATCAACTCATCATCATACGTCTTATTATCAAACGAGAAATTCCATTTCCCTTTCAAATCCATTATTTCCGTATTTCCCGAATGTGCGGCAAAGCCACAGACAGAAATAACGCCCAATTAAAAAATCAGATAAAATTTTCTCATAACACAATCTTTACATTTTATAAATTCACAAAGCCCTATTCCTTATAAACGCATCCATTGACTGTAAGACTACAGAGAACAATATCAGCAGCAATCCCAAATAGAAACTACTATCCAGATAATGCCCCTCATCAAACAATATCATAGCCAATATAATACTGTAGATAGGTTCAAGATTATAACTCAGATTAACCGTAAAAGCCGATATAACCTTCAGAACCTGAATCTGCAATATATACAGACAAACCGTACATACAGAAGCTAATGCCAACAGGTAACACAAGTCCGTTGTTCCCGGTATTACAAAATCCGTATTAAAACAATAACTGTATATCGGCATTAAAACCGTCAGCCCTACAAATCCGCCACACATTTCGTACAGCAACATTGTTCCTGAAGAATAATTGACAGACACTTTCTTGTTCATAATAGTAAACAATGAAGCCAATGCCGACGATATCATCCCCAACAGGACACCAGTCCTATATCTCGTATCAAAGTGGAATATCAGAACTATTCCCACTACAGCAATCAGACTGAAAGCGATCTCCTTTACAGAGATTCGTTTTCTGTTTATAACAGGTTCAAAAATCGCCGTGAAAAAACTCATCAGCGACAGACACACCACCCCGATAGAAACATTCGAGAACTTGATACTTGCATAAAAGAACACCCAGTGCAAAGCCAACAAAGTACCTACAAGCCCAATCTTAAGAATGTCTTTTCGCCCCACCTTCTTAAGACTACCGGAAATCTTAAGCACAAAATAAAATAATATTGCAGCCAATAATAACCTGTACCACACCAACATAAATTCGTTCAGCGTAATCAGTTTTCCGAATACTCCCGTTCCTCCTGCCAACAGAACAGACAGATGAAGTTTTACAAATGCCTTTCTCATATATTTACGTTTTCTAAATCTATTATTATATTCTAAATACAAAGACGACTTAAAATTACAATATATAAAAACAAAACGAAAACATTAGAGAGGAGTTTTCACCTATTTATTCCATTTCACTTAGCTCCATATACCCATACGAAAAACGCTTCGTCATTTTGATTAAAACGTTTCGTCGTTTTATTTAAAATGACGAAGCGTTTTCTATGCTTTTATCAAAGCTTGAAGTGTACTGAATTTAGTTGTCAGTTTGTGCTGTAATTCCTGACCAAGTTGACTGGTTAAACATTATATTCCTAAAAAGGTTACAGTTATGCAAAAGTACCTCTCTTGCAACTTCAAAAAACTCATCGCTCGGGGAGCGCCGTACGGCAAGGGGCGTAAGCACACGCCCCGACGAGCACATCCATCAGTTATGTTTATTATTCATGAATGGGTTTACACTTTTTCTTGTCAGTATCTCCATTGAGGGTTTTCATTCCAAGTGCCTTATGTGGTCTGGCATTATTGTACATTTCAATGGACTTACTTATAGCTTCCTGTGCCTGTTCAGAGCTCAGATTTCCATCATTGAAGAGGCATCCGTTTTTTAGCGTATTGTTCATTCTCTATGCAAGGGCATTATGAAGCAGGTCACCGGTCTGTGTCATACTTATTCTTATGTTTATTATACCATTTTATCTGGCTGAAAACTGCCGCAAAGCTGTTGGCGGAAGGCAAATACAGAATTTCTGAAATAACTTATATAGTAGGATTCAGTTCATCATCGTATTTTGCAAAATGCTTCCAGAAGCAATTCGGCATACTGCCTACTGATTTTGTAAAGAATCTGAAGGGTAATGAATAATCATCTTATTGCGAATGGTGGATAAATAATTATCTTCGCTGACCTTTGGTTCATTTGAATTAACTTTGCACCACAATTTGATTTTCGCAAAAAAGATGAGACTTGACAAAGACATTACTAAGATTGGAAATAAAACGGAACAGCTGCCTATATTATGGTATCTGCTGAAATGGACTGTAATAGGGGCAGTAGCCGGTGCATTGATTGGCTCGGCATCGGCATTACTGTTGGCATCACTAAACTGGGCAACAGACTATCGTGAAAATAATTTTTGGATAATAGCATTTCTTCCGTTGGGCGGTCTGGCTATAGGACTTATGTATCACTATCTGGCAGGTACAGCGGCCAAGGGTAATAATTTTCTGATAGAAGAGATACGTTCTTCAAGAAACATCATCCCGTTCAAGATGGCTCCGTTGGTTTATATAGGTACGGTGCTGACACATCTGTTCGGAGGTTCTGCCGGACGTGAAGGTACAGGTGTGCAAATGGGAGGAGCAATAGCCGATTTCATGTCCCGTCTGTTCAGAATGCATCCTTACGACAGGAAGATTATGATTCAGATAGGTATAGGTGCGGGATTTGCATCTATCTTCGGAACTCCGCTTGCAGGTGCCGTTTTCGCTCTTGAGGTCATCATAGTGGGAAGACTGAGATACGACGCCATACTACCTGTTTTCCTTTCGGCTTTTTTCGCCAACCTGACCTGCCACGCATGGGGAATAGCCCACACTCATTACTGCATCAGCCAGACTCCGGACATAAACATACAGACATTACTGTTGGTTCTTGCGGCAAGTATTCTTTTCGGAATTGCTGCTATGACTTTCTCACGGTTCATTGAGATTTGGGGAGGTCTGGCAAAAAAGTATATATCATACTCTCCTTTGCGTCCTTTCATAGGAGGTATTTTCATCGCACTGAGTGTTTATCTGTTGGGAACAACCAAATATATCGGTCTTGGTGTCCCTACCATAGTAGCATCATTCAGTGAGGTACAGATGTGGTATGACTTTCTGCTGAAAATTCTTCTTACTACATTCACTATCGGAGTAGGATTCAAAGGCGGTGAGGTCACTCCCCTATTCTTCGTCGGTGCGACATTGGGAAGCGCATTGTCTGCAATACTGCCACTGCACGTATCATTCCTCGCCGGAATAGGTTTCGTGGCCGTTTTTGCCGGAGCAACCAACACTCCTATTGCCTGCACGCTTATGGGAATCGAGCTGTTCGGAGCAGATGCAGCTGTATATATAGGAATAGCCTGTGTAACGGCATACATGTTTTCCGGGCATACAGGTATATACACTTCGCAAGTCATTGGAAGCCCTAAGCATATTGTATTCTGGAAAAATAAAAAGGGAAAGATGCTGGACTAAGATGTTTTTTATAAAAAATGTTTGATTTTTATCAACAAAGTCTTTAAATTTGAGGATATAAGCAACAAAAGTATCACTTCTGTTGTTTTTAAGATTAAAGATAAAGACATTCTTGGTTTATGAAAAAACAAATTCTTACGATGTGCCTTGCAACTGCAATGATTGCAGCAGGCACGAACAATGCAAATGCCTGCACAGGAATAACTCTGACAGCAAAAGACAGCACTAAAATCCTTGCGAGAACCATCGAATGGGGAGGAAGCGACCTCAACAGCCAGTACGTTATAGTTCCAAGGGGATATACTGCACAATCATATGTTCCGGGAGGTATTGACGGAATGAGATTTACCGCAAAATACGGGTATGTGGGATTGGCTGTGGAGCAAAAGGAGTTTATAGCCGAAGGACTTAACGAGAAAGGGCTGTCAGCCGGACTCTTCTACTTCCCTAAATATGGCAAGTATGAAGATTATAATGCGGCAAACAAGGAAGAGAGCATTGCCGACCTGCAATTGGTTTCTTGGATTCTCGGAGAATGTGCCACTGTGAAAGATGTGAAAGATGCAATAAGCAAGATTCACGTTATTGCAATAGATCCGAGAGCCTCAACAGTGCACTGGAGGTTTGCGGATACTACAGGAAGACAAATCGTTTTAGAGATTATAGACGGCAAGCCAGTTTTCTATGAAAACGAGTTGGGAGTATTGACTAACTCACCTGACTTCAAATGGCAGATGACAAATCTGAACAATTATGTAAATCTCTTCCCCGGTTCTGCACCTTCTCAGAAACTTGGTGAGACAGAGCTTTCACAGTTCGGAGCCGGTAGCGGATTTCTTGGTATTCCGGGTGATGTAACTCCTCCGTCACGATTTGTTAGAGCTGCATTCTATCAGGCTACAGCACCTGTACAGGAAACATCTGAAGAAACCGTACTGCAAGGTTTTCAGATTCTGAACAATTTTGATATTCCCGTAGGTATAGAATTCGCACGCGGCCAGGTTCCGGTAAATATCCCAAGTGCCACACAATGGACTTCTGCTACAGACATGAACAATCTGAAGATTTACTTCCGAACGATGTACAACAGTGCCATAAGAAGCATAGACCTGAAGGATATAGATTTCAGCAAAGTGAAATACCGTGCCGTACCGATGGATACCCAGAAACAGCAGCCGGTGTTCAATATCAAAGTGAAATAAATATAGACTTAATTTTTAAGTTTTCTACATATAATAGCCCTATCAGTCTCAATTTGAGAATGATGGGGCATTATTTATATACTTAAGCCCTTAAAATACTAAAAATGGTTGTAAAAGGCCTCTTATCATACTAAAAATGGTCTAAATTACTTTTATTGACTATATTATTTACTACTTTTGTAACAAAACATCTATTTAATTAAACATATGAGTATAGCACTTAATATATCGGAGGTTCTTTTTGCAGGCATAGATATGAGTGAAAGCCAAAGGAAGAAAATGGTCAATGAAGGTATTATTCGTAAGATTACATCAAAGGTATATACCACAAACATGAACGATTCGTTGGATGAAATAGTTAAACGTAATGTTTTTCGTATATTAGGCTTCTTATTTCCTCATGCTGTAATTAGTCATAGAAGTGCTTTTGAGTTAAAACCAACCGAAGAAGGAGATATTTATCTCACTTACAATTATACAAAGAATGTAAAACTTCCAGGCTTAAAGGTTCATTTGATTGAAGGAACAGGTGGTGGTAAACGTGACATGCCTTTCATAGAGAATTTGTATATATCAAGTGCTGAACGAAGAACATTAGAGAATTTACAGATAAGTCGTGTCCGAAGTGGTGTTTCTAAATGTTTACCACGTGCAGATATAGAAAGCTACTTGGAAAGACATCTTCAAGTTAATGGAGAAAAAGGACTTAACGATTTCAGGGATAGGGCAAGAGAATGTTCACATGAGCTTGGTATGGAAGAAGAATTCAACATACTAAATTCTATCATTGGAGCATTATTGCTGACAAGGCCTATTTCAGTATTAACATCTTCAGGTGCAGTGGCCAGAGCAAGCGGTGAACCATTTGATGCCGAGCGTGTCAAGCTCCTTGGAATCCTGTTTGAAGCATTGCATAACCAACCCTTTGAAATTATTGATGAACCCAACGTCGAGACATCTGCTTTCCGAAATTTTGCCTTTTTTGAAAGTTACTTTTCCAATTATATTGAAGGTACAGAGTTTGAAATCGAGGACGCAAAAAAGATAATCGAAACAGGTCAGCCACTACCGGCACGCAATGCAGACTCCCATGATGTCCTTGGAACATTTCAAATTGTGGCAAGCCGCAGAGAGATGAAACGAGTACCTTCGACATCAGATGAACTGATAGATATTCTTCAAGACAGACATCGTGTAATGATGGCCGCTCGTCCTGACAAAAATCCCGGCATGTTCAAAATGCAGAACAATCATGCAGGTGACACCCATTTTGTGGACTGTACACTCGTTAGAGGAACACTCAGAAAAGGTTTTGAATATTATCAGGCATTGGATAACGCCTTTGCAAAATCCATCTTCATGCTTTTTATGATTAGTGAGATACATCCCTTTGCTGATGGGAATGGCCGTATTTCCAGAATTATGATGAATGCAGAATTGGTAGCTGCTGAACAGTCAAAAATTATCATTCCAACTGTATTCAGAGAGGATTATCTTAATGCTCTTCGTAGATTGACTCGTAGAAACGATCCGAGTATCCTAATCAGAGCAATTTCTCGAGTAAGACAATTCAGTGCTAAAATCCAAGGAGATGATTTCGAGTCCACACGTAAGTATCTCGAACAATGTAACGCATTTAAGGATGCAGATGGGTATATTCTAAAGTTTTAATTCATAATAATATCAAAGTAAACGCTGTTTAAAATAACCATCTGAAAATAACATTTATATTTTTACTTTTCATTTAGAAATAAAATTCTGCAAATCCTATAAATAAAAAACGGATTACCTCTTTCGGGGTAATCCGCTTTTTATTTATACTGTAAAACTGTTTATCAGAACAATTTAGAAGGATATTCACCAGCATCAACCAATGCCTGAAGTTTTTCAACTACACTTGGGCGGTCTGCCGCATAAGTAACGCCGAACCATTTAGATGTAGTATCAAGTACCTTTACATTAACAGTCTTTTCATTGATTAGTTTATTAACCATCAATGGTATGAAGTATTCAGCCTTAAGATTTTCCTTGTTCGCATCGAGGAATTCAGTAAAATAATCTTCAGAGTATTTGAAATAATCAGGAGTAAAGCCCCACATATTCATAGAAACAGGCGTATTATCATCAAGACCTACCCATTCACCGTTTTCGTCTTTGTAACTTACGACACCATCGACACGCATTATTTCAGTACGTTCTACCACTGTAGCAAGATTACCTTCTGCATTAGCTGAACAAACACCACGTGCAACAGAACCACTTTCTGACAAAGTGTTACCGATACGGAAACCTACCATACAATAGTCGTTCTTTGAACCTTCAGGAAGTTCTGAAAGATATTTGCCAAGAACGGCGAAACTGTCTCTTCCATAGAAGTCGTCAGCATTGATTACTGCAAATGGTTCCTTAATAACATCCTTACCCATAAGAACAGCATGGTTAGTACCCCATGGTTTTACACGGCCTTCAGGACATGTATATCCTGCCGGAAGATTATCCAAAGCCTGGAATACTACTTCTACCGGGATATGGTTTTCATATTTACTTAAAACAATCTTACGAAAATCATCCTCAAAATCTTTACGGATAACAAAAACTATTTTACCGAATCCGCCGCGAATAGCATCATAAATAGAATAATCCATGATTGTTTCACCGCTAGGCCCTACTCCGTCAAGCTGTTTAAGGCCGCCGTAACGACTTCCCATACCGGCTGCCAATACAAATAATGTTGGTTTCATAAGCTATATTTAAAAGTTAGTAACTATGCAAAGATAAACATTTATTATTAATCATATACTTCTTGAACAAATTATATTCAACAATAATTATTTTTTTGTATATTCGCAATCATAAAGAAACACAAACATGAAGAAAGTTTTAAAATGGTGCGGAATAATAATATCTATTCCTTTCGCCCTATTTATAATAATATCAATTTTAATATATATCCCCCCTGTGCAGGAGTTCATAGTCAGGAAAGCAGCTTCTGCGGCTTCAGCTGCAGCAGGTATGGATATAAGCGTAGGCAGGATATCGCTGTCGTTCCCCCTTAATCTGAATATACACAATGTTTCAGCTGTACAGGAAAAAGACACTCTGCTCAGTGCGGGAAAAATAACCCTGAAGGTTCAGATGAAGCCATTGTTCAGGAAACAGGTGGAAATAGATGCCTTCAGTCTAAAGGAAATCAGTCTGAACACCATGAACATGATAGAAGGACTGGCTCTTAAAGGCGAACTTGGAGAGTTATATCTTGAATCACACGGGGTTGCATTATCTCCTGAAACCGCTACTATAAACTCATTTATTCTTAAAGATACGCATATGGACATATGTATAGCGGACACGGCTGCAGCAGACACTACTGCCGGCGAACCGTTATACTGGAAGTTTATGCTGCAAAAGGCTAATCTGGAAAATGTAGCAATAAACCTCAGTATGCCTCTTGACAGTATGAATATGGGAGTAAATATAGGTTCAGCCGCACTAACGGAAGGTCTTGTTGACCTGCGGAAAGAGGCATATTCTATACAAAAGTTCAGAATCAGGAACTCGTCAGCCGGTTATGCGTCAGGAAGCGGACAGCCGACGGAAGGGTTTGATCCGTCACACATCGCCATAGCCGGACTGAATATTGGTCTGGACTCTATATATTATTGTGGAAATGAGATAAAGGCAGAAATAAAGGAGCTCAGAATGAAAGAACGCTCCGGACTGGAAATCATATCCGGCGGAGGGGTGGTGACGGCCAATGACGAACGGATTGACGTATCGGGGCTGGAGCTGAGGACCACTGATTCTTATCTCTCGGTACAGGCCGGTGCGGGGTGGAACATATCGCAGATAAACAATGACGGCAGTATCTCGGCCAGGATAATGGCTGATATAGGCAAGAACGATTTGTTCCGTTTCGTGACGGGTATGCCTGAAGACTTTAGAAAGGACTTTCCGGCAGAACCTGTGCGGATACGTGCGGGTGTGGACGGCAGCCTGAACAGAATGAGAATAACGGGAGTCAGCGCGGAGATAGACGGACATGTATGTCTGACGGCAGAAGGATATCTGAACGATGTGACTGACAGTACAAAGATGGCGGCACATCTTGATATGGATGGAATTTTCCCGGACATGAGGTTTGCACAGTCGCTGATGGGGGCTGCGGTAGTACCTGCAGACATGGCCATAAAGGGCAGTGCAGACATGAGGAACGACAGTCTGATGGCGGCATTGGCTCTCTCGCAGGGTGATGGACAGGCTGAGATAAACGCCGGATTTATACCTGATACAGAATTGTTAAATCGGCAAAGCCAATTGTCAAATCGGCAAAGCCAATCCTTCTTTGCCGAAATGGAGCTAAAGGAACTGAATATACATAACTTCTTACCAACCGATTCACTGTTCAGGGTGACGGCATCGCTTTCGGCAGAAGGAATTTTCAAATCGACGAAGTCAAAAGGATTTGACATATTCTCGCCGGACACAAGGATGAATATAAAGGCAGGAGTTTCCAATTTTGAGTATGCCGGATATTCTTTCTCTGGAATTGATATGAAAGCCAGACTTGCCAATGGCAAAACGAATGTGGCTTTCAATATCAATGACAACATGATGGAAATAGGCTCAATACTTGACGCTGATATTTCAAGCAACAATATAATGGCCAAAATGCGTACAGACATCAAACGTCTGGATTTGCATAGTCTGGGACTTGTAGCACAGCCATTGAAAATAGCACAGGCTATAGACATAGATGCGCGTACGGATATGCAGAACAGGCATCAGGCTAAGGTCGCCATAAACAATATCAGATTCAGTACTGATAAAAAGACTTTCAAGACTAAAGATTTGAACTTCGGGGTAAGCATGACGGAAGATTCTCTGCGCTCGTACATCAACTCCGGTGATATGACAATGCTCCTCAGGACTACAGGAGGCATAGACAAGGTGACTGACAGACTGACAAAAATATCTACTCTTGCTGCCAAGCAGTGGGAAAGCAGGACATTAAACCTTGACACTCTGCGTGCTTTGCTGCCGGAAACATCGTTCAGGCTGTTTGCGGGCGATGACAACCCGTTTGTGAATACTCTTGAGATGAGTGGAATAGGTTTTAGTAAACTTTATGCCTCACTTAATACTTCCTCAGCAAACGGAATAAACAGTTCAGCTTATCTGTACGGTCTGCACACTGACAGTCTGCATCTGGATACAATTACGTTCCGCGCTATACAGGACACGACAGGAATAATTCTTACAGGCGGAGTAAAAGCTAACCACACGGACCGGCAGGAGGCTTTCGGCATATCACTGGACGGAGGTATTTTCAACGGTAACGCACGAATGATGGTGAAATACGACAATGCACAGAACGAAACCGGTGCTCTGATAGGAATGGAAGCTGTATTACGTGATAAAGGTATAAGTCTGCATATGTTACCAGAAGCTCCTATTCTGGTTTACAGGAAATTTCAGTTGAACAAGGATAATTATATATTCCTGAGTGACAAAGGCAGGATACATGCCGACATGAAACTGTACGATGAAAGAGGAACGGGGCTGCAGATATATTCAGTTCCGGATTCTACGTCACTGCAGGATATAACTGTAAGTGTAAACCGTATTGATATAGGTGAGTTCAAACGCATTATCCCTTATATGCCGCCTGTAGAAGGTGTTGTCAGCGCCGAGGCTCATTATGTGCAGCAAAAAGAAAACATGTTCATGACTGCACTCGAAACCGACATCAGCAGATTGGCTTATTCCGGCAAGCCGCTTGGAAACTGGACTATGAGCGGTGTCTATCTGCCGATGGAGAACAGCGGACATCATGTGGACGGATATATAACAAGAAACGGCAGCACTCTGGCTGAGATAAACGGACAGTACAGAGCGGCGGCTTCAGACGAAGAGAAAGACAGAATAAGCGCACATATGCAGCTGATGCGTTTTCCTTTGGATATAGCAGGGGCTTTTGTTCCGGAGGATATGGCCCGGCTGAAAGGGTATGCCGGAGGAGAAATCACAGTGGAAGGCCCGACGGACAGTCCTGTCATAAACGGACGGTTGGCTACGGACAGCGTGAACGTGTTTATTCCTATGGCTTCGGTGAACCTGAGGCTGGAGGATAAACCGATAACGGTGACAAACAACAAGCTGGTGTTCGACAAATACAGCATCTTCTCGAGAGGAAAGAATCCTTACGTGATAGACGGAAGCATCGACTTTGCAGACATGAGTAATATGCGGATGGACCTGAAGATGACGGCACGTAACTTCGAGGTGTTCAACGCGAAGAAGAACCGCACGTCGATGGTGTACGGAAAGATGTATATCGACCTTAATACTACTATTAAGGGTACGCCGGACGCGATATCGGTGCGCGGCGGTGCGAATATCCTTGGCAGCAGCGACTTTACTTACGTGCTGCGCGAATCGCCACTGACGGTGGAGGACAGACTGGCGGAGACGGTGACTTTCGTGAACTTTGCGGACACGGCGGCTGCACGGAGGAAACCGCTTGAGGAGATGCGTCCGGGAGGTATCGACATGCTGGTGAATCTGCATATAGACCAGGCGGTGCAGTGTAAAGTGGATATCAACGAGAGCGGCTCGAACTATATGCGTGTGGAAGGTGGGGGCGACCTGGCATTCCAGTACACACCGGACGGGAACATGCTTCTGAACGGACGGTACTCGCTGATGAGCGGAGAGATGAAATACGAAATGCCGGTCATCCCGCTGAAGACATTCAAGATAAGGGAAGGAAGTTATATAGAGTGGACGGGTAATGTGATGGACCCGCGACTGAACATTCAGGCGTATGAGAGGATGAGGACTTCCGTCACTCAGGAAGGACAGGCGGCAAGGATGGTGGGCTTCGACGTGGGTGTGAGCATAACGAACAGGCTGAGCAACCTTGGATTCGCATTTACCATCGACGCTCCGGAGGACGGCTCGATGCAGAACGAATTAGCGGCGATGTCGGCCTCGCAGAAGAACAAGGCGGCGGTGACTATGCTCGTGACGGGGATGTATATCTCGGACAGCTCGACGGCGAAACTTGACGCGAACAGTGCGCTGAACTCGTATCTGCAGGGACAGATAAACAACATAGCGGGTAACGCGCTGAAAACGATTGACCTGAGTGTGGGCATGGAAACGACTAACGCTACGGAGACGGGCGACCAGAGGACGGACTATAACTTCCAGTTTGCGAAACGTTTCTGGAACAACCGCGTGCGTGTGGTGATAGGGGGTAAAATCTCTACGGGAAATGCCGCGGTGAGGGATGAGTCGTTCATAGACAATATATCGCTGGAATACAGACTCGACAATAGCGGCACGAGATACGTGAAGCTCTTCCACGACAAGAAGTATGCGAATGTCCTGGAAGGCGAAGTGACGGAAACCGGTGCCGGTATAGTGCTGAAGAAGAAGGTGAGCCGGATAAGGGATTTGTTTATATTCCAGAGGAAGAAGAAGAAAATTAATAATGAACCAAAGGTCAGCGAAGCTAATAATTAAAAATTAATAATTAAAAGCTGATTAATGATATATTTAAGACATAAGTACATAAGAAAAAAATAAAAACCATGCCAACCCGTAAACTCATAAATTTGTCAATTATAATGCTCCTTACGCTTTCAGCCTGTTCCACCACAAAGAATCTGCCTGAAGGTGAAACCTTATATACGGGTATAAAGGATATACACGTGAACGAAAAAGACATAAGCGAAAATGGAGAGAAAACACTGGAAGAAGTAACTGCAGCCGTCAGTGTGGCTCCGAACAACTCATTCTTCGGCAGCGCCAGACATCGTATTCCCATCCCCTTCGGACTGTGGGTTTACAACAATTTCCAGAAATACGAGAAAGGACTTGGCAGATGGATTTTCCGCAAGCTGGCAGCCACGCCCGTAACGGTGTCGTCCGTCAATCCGGAAACACGTACGAAGATTGCATCGAACCTGCTGAAGGACTACGGATATTTCGACGGAAACGTGACGTACAGCGTGGACAGCACAAAGAATCCGAGGGCCGTGAAGCTGAGCTATGAGATTAGCATGGGACGGCCGTACCTTATAGATACGGTGACGTACGAGGGCTTTCCGGAGCGTGCGGACAGGATTATCAGAAAGCATTTCGACGAGAGGCTCGTGAGAAGCAACCAGAATTTCGACGTGACGCTTCTGAACAGCGAGCGCGAAAGGCTCGTGAACCTCTTCAAGGACAACGGGTATTATTTCTTCCGTGGGGAGTATATCTCTTTCCTTGCCGACACTCTGATGCGGTCGGGGTACGTGAACCTGAAGATTGTGCCGGCCGCGAATATCCCGAAGGAGGCGAAGAAGCCGTACGTGATTGGGACGACGGAGGTCAGGCTGATAGGCTACAACGGGGAGCAGCCGGAGGACTCTATCTGCGCCAGGGACTTTACGGTGCATTACTTCGGCAAGAAACCGGAGCTGAAATATGGGGTGCTGAGGAAAAGATTTATCTACAGGAGCGGCGAGACGTATTCGCTCACAAGGCAGAACTACACGCAGGAGGCGCTGGCAAGGCTCGGGGTGTTCAAGTTCAATGAGTTCCAGTACGTTCCGCGTGGGGAATCGGACACTCTCGACATCAAGGTGAACTCGATGTTCGACCTGCCGTATGACAGCGAGCTGGAGTTCAACCTCACGACGAAGGATACGAAACAGACGGGTCCGGGAGCAAAGTTCAATCTGTCGAGGAAGAATTTTATGCGCATGGGGGCCTCGCTGAATCTTGAGGTGAAAGGCTCGTATGAATGGCAGACAAGCTCGACTGTGGACGGACGAAGCTCGGTGATGAACTCGTATGAGCTTGGGGCGGCTCTGTCGCTGGAATTTCCGCGCATCGTGCTGCCGTGGCTGAAGGACAGGATTGACCCGTTCCGCTTTCCGTCGAACACAAACTTCAAGGTGTATGCCGAGCAGATAAACCGCGCGCGGTACTTCAAGATGCTGTCGTTCGGAGGAACGGTATCGTACAGTTTCCAGCCGAAAAGGAGCATGAAGCACTCGGTGACTCCGCTGAACTTAGCGTTCAACACGCTGCAGAACAGTACGGATGAGTTCAATCAGATAGCGGCCCAGAACCCTATGCTGTTCTACAGTCTGAGCGACCAGTTCATACCGTCGCAGTCGTACACGGTGACGTTCGACAATTCGTTCCGCAAACGCAAGAACCGCACGTGGTGGGAAAACTCGCTGACGAGTGCGGGTAATGTCACTTCGCTGATATATGCCGCCTTCGGACAGAAGTTCACGGAGAAGGACAAGAAGCTGTTAGGAACGCCGTTCGCACAGTTCCTGAAGTATTCATCGGAGGTGAGAAACACTTTATGGTTCAACGACACTCATCAGTTGGCTTTCAGGGCGATGGGCGGCATAATCTGGTCGTACGGAAACAAGACGATTGCACCGTACACGGAGCAGTTCTATGTAGGAGGGGCAAACAGTATCCGCGCCTTCACCATCCGCTCCATCGGACCGGGACGATACAGGCCGGCGGAGAACAACACTTACTCGTATGTGGACCAGACGGGTGACATAAAACTTGAAGCGAATATGGAGTATCGTTTCAGATTATTATCTAACTTTGCAGGCGGAAATCTGAACGGTGCTGTCTTTCTGGATGCGGGCAATGTATGGCTCCTCAGAGAGGACCCGGCACGCCCCAGAGCTGAATTCACCTTCAACCGCTTCTTCGACAGTATAGCCTTGGGAACGGGAGCCGGAATAAGATATGACCTGGATTTTCTCGTCCTCAGACTTGACTTGGGTATCGCCCTGCATGTGCCATACGACACAGGAAAGAAAGGGTATTACAATATTCCACGGTTCAAGGACGGAATGGGGCTGCATTTTGCTATCGGATATCCGTTCTGATAAATTAATAATTAATAATTAAGAATTAAGAATTGACTTTGGCATGGGAACTTTATCGGCTAAAAGAATAATTATCATCATAATAGCAGCTGTCAGCATGATAGCATGCACAGGAAACAGTAAATCAGAAAAGAAAATCAATATGGAAAATGTAAAAGAAACATTAGTTCGCCTAAAAACGACAATGGGCGACATCACAGTGAAACTCTATGACGAAACTCCTAAACATAGGGATAACTTTATCAAATTAGTCAAGGAAGGAGCGTACGACAGCACTCTGTTCCACCGCGTGATAAAGAACTTTATGATTCAGGCCGGCGACCCGCTGAGCAAGACGGCTACCGACACTACGGTGCTGGGAAGCGGTGACGTGGGCTACACTATCCCGGCAGAGTTCAACAAGAACTTTTTCCACAAGAAAGGTGCTCTTGCCGCTGCACGCCAGGGCGACGAGGTGAACCCGGAAAGGGAATCGTCAGGATGTCAGTTCTATATCGTGACAGGAAGAAAGTTCAGCGAGGCGCAGATGATTAACATGGAAAACCACATGAACGAGGCTCGCCTGGAAGAGGTGTTCAACAATCTGGCACGCAAGCATATGAAGGAAATCTACAAGATGCGCAAGGCCGGCGACACTGAAGGCTTGCTGGAACTGCAGGACTCACTGGAATCGCAGGCACGCAGCATAGTGGAAAAAGAACCTGCACTGAAATATACCAAGGAACAGAAACAGGCTTATACCACAATAGGCGGCGCACCTCATCTTGACGGGGCATACACCGTGTTCGGCGAGGTAATCGACGGTATGGACGTAGTGGAAAAGATTGAACAGGTGGGAACAAACCGCGCAGACCGTCCGAAAACGGATATCAGGATTCTGAAGGCGGAGGTGATTAATAATGAATAATTAAAAGTTAAAAATTAAAAGTTGCCTTCCGGATGTTTGGAGGATTGAAAACATCCACTCATTATTAATTATTAATTTTTAATTGAAAACATCCACCCATTATTAATTATTAATTATTAATTCTTAATTAGAACAAGCCGTGCTTACAATCAACAGACATACCCTCGACAACGGCCTCCGCATTGTACACAGCGAGGACAACTCTACCCAGATGGTTGCTCTCAACATTCTCTACAATGTGGGAGCAAGGGACGAGCATCCTGAACATACGGGCTTCGCACACCTGTTCGAGCATCTGATGTTCGGAGGCTCGGTGAATATCCCGGACTATGACACTCCTGTGCAGAACGCAGGGGGCGAGAACAATGCGTGGACCAACAACGACATTACAAACTACTATATCACTCTGCCGTGCGGAAATGCTGAAACGGGGTTCTGGCTGGAAAGCGACAGAATGCTCTCGCTCGACTTCAACGAGAAGAGTCTTGAGGTGCAGAAGCATGTCGTGACAGAAGAATTCAAACAGAGAAACCTGAATCAGCCGTATGGCGATGTGTCGCATATCATAAGGGATATGGCATACAAGACGCACCCTTACCGCTGGCCTACCATAGGAAAGGAAATCAGCCATATCACTAATGCGACGATGGACGATGTGAAGGATTTCTTCTACAGATTCTATGCGCCGAACAATGCCATACTGAGCGTGAGCGGAAATATCACGTTCGGGGAAACCGTGCGACTGGCGGAGAAATGGTTCGGAGATATCCCAAGAAGGGACATCAGGGAGAGAAACCTGCCGAAGGAGGAGCAGCAGACGGAGGAAAGACGACTCACCGTGGAAAGGAATGTGCCTGTGGACACGCTCTACATGGCATTCCATATGTGCAACAGACGCGACAGGAGGTATCACACGTTCGATATCATGTCCGACATACTGTGCAACGGGCGTTCGTCGCGACTCATACAGAGGCTGGTCATCGGAAAGAAAATCTTCTCGTCGGTGGATGCGTATATCTCCGGAAGTATCGACAACGGACTGTTTCATATCACCGGAAAACCGTGCGATGGTATCAGCCTCGAGGAAGCGGAACAGGCGGTATGGGAGGAACTGGAGAAACTGAAGCATGAGCCAATCGACCCGAGAGAACTGGAGAAAGTGAAAAACAGATACGAAAGCGAACAGATATTCAGCAATATCAACTACCTGAGCGTGGCCACAAACATGGCTTTCTTCGAACTGATAGGCAAGGCCGAGGATATCAACAGCGAAGTGGACAGATATCGCTCCGTAACAGCAGAGGAGATAGCAGCCACGGCAAAGGAATGTTTCGTACGCACGAATTGCAACACATTATATTATAAGAGGAAATGAAACAGCACTACCGCACACTCCTGACATTGGGTATTCCGATAGTGATAGGACAGATAGGAGTAATAGTATTGGGATTTGCCGATACGCTGATGATAGGACATCACAGCACGACGGAGCTTGCTGCTGCGAGTTTTGTCAACAATATGTTTAATCTTGCGATAATCTTCAGCACAGGTTTCTCCTACGGACTGACTCCTGTGGTGGGAAGTCTGTTCGGACGTGGAATGCGCACCGACGTGGGACGCGCTCTGAAGAACAGTCTTGCGACAAACACTCTGCTCGCCGTACTGGTATGTGCAGTGATGAGTGGAGTTTATGCAGCCATTCCCCATATGGGACAGCCGGAAGAGCTTATCCCGTACATCCGGCCGTATTTCCTGATTCTGTTAGTATCTATCCCGTTCGTGCTGTGGTTCAACGGTTTCAAGCAGTTTGCCGACGGAATAACGGACACGAAAGTGCCTATGTGGATTCTGCTGAGCGGAAATATCCTTAATATAATAGGTAATTATGTACTGATATACGGCAAGATGGGATTCCCTGAATTGGGACTCTGCGGAGCCGGTATCTCTACCCTTATCTCAAGAATACTGATGGTGGTGGCCTTTCTGGTCCTCTTCTTCATGACTGACCGCTATGCGGAATACAAAGCCGGATTCCACAAAGGCAGAGTGAACAGGGAAGAGTTCCGTCATCTGAACAGGCTCGGCTGGCCTATAGCCGGACAGATGGGTATGGAAACAGCATCGTTCAGCCTCAGTGCCATTATGATAGGATGGTTGGGAAGCATGGAGCTGGCATCGTATCAGATTATGATGGCGGTGTCGCAGGTATGCTTCATGATGTACTACGGCATGGGAGCAGCTGTATCTGTCAGAATAAGCAATTTCCACGGTCAGGGCGATATGGAAAACGTACGCCGCACTGCCAACTATGGGTTCCATATCATCCTCGTGATGCTCCTGATGACAGGTATTCCTATCTTCCTCCTCAGAAACCATATCGGAGGATGGTTTACTGACAGCGAGGAGGTGAGCCGCATGGTGGCAAGCGTGATATATCCGTTCCTGCTATATCAGTTCGGCGACGCACTGCAGATAAACTTTGCCAACTCTCTGCGCGGTATATCCGACGTGAAACCGATGCTTCTCTATGCTTTCATAGCCTATTTCGTGATTTCCCTTCCGGCAGGATATATCTTCGGATTTGTTCTTGACGGCGGACTGACGGGAGTATGGATGGCATTTCCTTTCGGACTGACCAGCGCCGGTGTGATGTACTGGCTGAGGTTCAGGAAGAAAACGTCTATAAGATACTAAAGCCAAAGAAGAAAAGATTGTAACAGACAAGAATCTGATAATAGTAGAAGTAAATATTCATAAGTAAGAAAAAACTTTTCTACGAAGAAAAATATTTTTTCTACGAAGAAAACTTTTTCTTCTACGAGAAAAACTTTCTCTTGGGCAAGAAAACCCTTTTCTTTAGCAAGACATTTTCGCTATAAGTTTTTAAGTTCGTAAGTTTAGCCTCGCTGACCTTCGGTTCTTAATTATTAATTTTTAATTATTAATTCCTTCCATGTTCTCTACCAAGTCTAAATTAGCTTTCGGATATATAGTGCTTATCATTCTCCTTTTGGGAGCCATAGGTTACGTGTATAAACAGATGAACCTCCTGACACAGCCTACGGGTCTGGAGGAAAGCATCTATAACCGCCGACGCACTACCCACAACATTATCAGCCGACTGTATGAAACAGAGGTGATAGGGCAGGCACTGCGTACAGGCGACTCGAACGAGCTGTGGCTATACACCAAGGCGATGAAAAAGGTGCATCTCTCAATCGACACTCTCCGCACGCTGCTTACGGACTCCGTACAGCAGGCACGTATAGACACGGTTAAGATACTTCTGCGCGACAAGGAGCGAAATATGCTGGCAGTGTTGGAAGCGATGCGCACCACTCCTACCGACATCATATACCGAAAGCAATTGGACAGTCTGCTTCACGAACACGACTCTCTCATAACCAAGAGCCACGTACGCCGCCGTGTAGTGACCCACCATAACACATACACCATACACCACGAGCCGAAAGGGTTCTTCCGTCGCCTGGCTGATGTGTTTGCACCCGAGAAGGCGGACTCCACTGAGGTGAGCAACGTGGTGGAAGAGGTATTCACCGACACGATAGACCAGGTGTTCAGCCCGGTGGACACAATAGCTTCGATGCTGTCAGGCATACAGGACAAGGTGTTTCAGACGCGCCAGGACGAGCTGCGCACACTGAGCTACAGAATAAACCGCCTGAAGATAGCCGGCAGCCACCTGAGCCGCCGCGTCAACCAGCTTCTTGAGAGTATAGAGCAGGACGAACAGGCCGCGCTTGCCGCACGAATGTATCACGAGCAGTCGATACGCCGCGAAGCCGCACTCGCCATGGCGGGTATCTCAGTGGCGGCCATCATCCTGGTACTGGTGTTCTTCACCATTATATGGCGCGACCTGACACGCAGCTACCACTACCGCCGCGAGTTGGAAAAGGCACGCGACTATGCCGAAGACCTGCTCCGGGCACGCGAGAAGCTGATGCTTACCATCACACACGACATCAAGGCTCCGGCAGGCTCCATCATAGGATATACCGACCTCCTGGAGCGTCTTATCACCGACAAGCGTCAGATGTTCTATTTAGAAAACATGAAGAGTTCCGCACAGCATCTGTTGGCTCTTGTCACTTCGCTGCTTGACTATCACCGCCTGGAGGCAGGGAAGATGGACCTTAATCCTGTAGCTTTCCGCCCGTACCGACTGCTTGAAGAGATATACAACAGCTTTCTCCCTCTCGCCGAGAAGAAAGGTATCACCCTGAGATATGCATCGGACATGGCGCACGATCTGACTCTCGAAGGCGACCCGTTCCGCATACGGCAGATAGTGGAGAATCTGCTTTCGAACGCCCTTAAGTTTACAGCAGAAGGCAGCATAACCCTCACAGCCGATTACTCGGGCGTACGCTTTTCATTCAGTGTAGAAGATACCGGCTGCGGCATGACAGAGGCCGAGCAGGGAAAGATATTCAATGAGTTCACCCGTCTTCCGGGAGCACAGGGACAGGAAGGATTCGGCCTCGGACTGTCTATCACACGCAAGTTGGTTGAGCTTCAGAACGGACAAATCAGCGTGGACAGCACTCCGGGACAAGGCAGCCGCTTCAGTGTTGTCATGCCACTGCCGTCATTTACCCATCACACTCCCCTCCCCTACCCAACCGCCGCCAATCTGCGTATTCTCCTTATCGACGACGACCGCATCCAGCTGCAACTAACGCGCGACATGCTCCTCAGTCTGAACAAAGCGGACAAGGAGATAATAGAAACCATAGTATGCTGTCAGCAGCCTGACGAAGTATTCGAACGGATAAGAGAGGAGAAGTTTGATATCCTCTTCACTGACATACAGATGCCGGCCATGGACGGTTTCAGCCTGTTAGAAACACTGCGCAATATGCCTGAGGAACAAGCTGCCGCCATTCCGGTGGTAGCTATAACAGCCCGTGCCGTACCAGACGACGACGGGTTCCGCAGCCGTGGTTTTGCAGCAGTACTGCGAAAGCCTTTCAGCCGAAAAGATATCATGCACATTCTGAGCCGGACGCTGAATTGTGATGAAGAGATGACAGGAACAGGCACAGAAGATAAAGACGCAGAAGATATTGTCACAGAAGATATAAGCACAAAAGAAACAATCACAGAAGAGAAGTCTGAGATTAAAGACATCGAAGCAGACAGCAGCATTATCTCCGGAAATACTTCCCGTTTCAACTTCTCCCGCCTCACAGAGTTCTCCATGGACGATGAAGAAGCGGCAAGAGAAATACTATCCACTTTTGCCGAAGAAACTAAAAGAAACATCAGGAAGATGGAAGATGCCATAGCAGCTCACGACACGAACGCCATCTGCGCCATAGCACACAAGATGCTGCCCACATTCATAATGATAGAGGCACGCGATGCCATCCCTGCCCTGCAGTGGCTTGACGAGCACAAAGGGAAAGCCACAGACCACGAAGAGACATGCCGCCATGCATATACTATAATAGATATAGCAAAAGACATACCGGAGATTCTACAGAGGTAATCCTTTTCTCACCTGCCAATCCAAAGCTCCGGATTGAGCTTCACGGTTTCCTTTCTGAGCTGGAAGTGCAGCACCGTATTTCCGTCGGCATCCGTATGAATCTGTCCGAGGACATCACGGGCCTTGAGCACACTGCCCTGCCTCACTATCACCGACTGCAGATTGCAATACACAGAGATATAGCTGCCGTGGCGCACAAGGACGTTGGCCAGACCGTTGTACTGGAACACGGCAGTCACTTCGCCGTCGAACACCGTCCTTGCCATAGCTCCTTCCCTCGCCTTTATGTCGATACCCTTGTTGTCGAGGCGCACGTTTCTGAGGCCCTCCACCTGATACTGCCCGTAGTGTCCCACCACGACGTACGGCCCTGTGACAGGCACAGGCAACCTGCCCTTGTTCTTTTCGAAGGTGCCGGCCAGTTTACGGTCGTCCTCATTCATATTGAAACGCTCCATCGGTTCAGCACTCCTTTTCTTCTCCACTTCGCTGTCCTGCTGTCCTTTACCGGAGCTGTTCACCTGCGCTTTTCTGCGACGTTCCTCTTCGGCCTTCCTTCTGCGTTCCTCCTCAGCCCTTTTCCTTGCTGCCTCCATTTCGATGGCTATCAGGCGGTCAATCTCCGCGTTCAGCCTGTCTGCGGCCTTGCGCTGTTTGTTCAGTTCTCCACGAATCTGAATCTGTTTCTTCTGCATCGATGCAAGCAGTTTCTTTCTCTCCGCCTCCTGCGCCTCGAGTTTCTTCTTCTCCTGCTCCTGATGCCTGAGCAGTTCCACCTTGGCCACATACGTTTCCTCGGTCACCTTCTTCTTGTCCTTTATCTCCTCCTGCTTGGACTTTATCTCCTCGCCCTTTCTGCGCTGAAACTCGGCATACTGGCGCACGTAGCGCAATCGTCTGTACATTTGGCTCAGATTGTCGGCCGAGAAGACAAACATCAGTTTCTCCTGTATCGAGCTGTTGCGATGCAGATACCTGAGCGATTCCTCATATCTGTCCTGCTTCGTCTTCAGTTCCCCACCGAGCTGCTTAAGCTCGTTCTCCAGGCGGTTTATCTCCTGTTGAATACTGTTCACATCCCTTTGCACGGCCGTCAGATACTTGCGACGTTCCTCTATCTGTCCGCTGATGAGGGCCAGATTGTCCAACTGGCTTTTCACGTCCTTGCCGGCCGACTGAAGGAGCGATTCCGATTCGTTTATCCTTTTGTGGAGTTCGTTACGCTCTTTCTCCAGCTGACGGATTTTCGATGTCGACTGGGGGTATGCCCACTGCAGCGGGAGCAAGAGAAACATGATGATAACTGACAGGGTGACGAGTCTTCTCAGGTGAGAAGGCTGCCATCCGGATGATTTTGTGAGTTTAACTATGTTGAGCTTATGGTTATTCATTATGAATTGACATGTTTCTTTGTTTTTAGACAGAATTACATAAAAGTATATTTTTTATTTTGTACTTATGTCTTAAATATATCATTAATCAGTTTCGCCGGCCTTCAGTTCTTCATTATTAATTTTTAATTATTAATTGTATCACCTCCTGCACCGTCATTTTCCTATATTTGGCCGGTACTTCCGATTTTGCATCCCAACCGGAGTCCGTTCCGATGCGTGAGAGTTTCAGTCCCAACGAATATTTCTTCTGTGTTCCTTCCGGAGTCAGCTCTATCGACTGCGGAAATACGTCGCTGCCCACCATCGTAAAGTCCGTGTAGCGGCAATGCAGTGCATACGGCAGGTCCTTCAGCGATATCACCGTTTCCTCCAGGCGTCCGTCCATGGCAGAGGTAAAGAAGCTGTAGTTCATGCGCCTTGCAGCTTTCGCCTGAGAGCGTGAATCCTTCATCTGAGAACGCGAATCCTTCACTTGCAGATGCGCCCTTCCGTCCTGTTCGCTGAGGTCGAACTTAACGGCATCCTCCACCGTCAGACTCTCCCTGCCCGGCAGGAATATCTCGTTGAGGAACAGCGACTGCAACGCATTGAAGTCCACCTCCACCTTCATTATATCGGCCACTTCGGCAAAGCCAATCTCCACATACCGCCTGTTCATCCTGTCTATCACCAACACGCCTTTGGGAGTGATATCCATGCGCGCCACCTCTATACCCAATACCGGCGCCACGCTCAGGCGTATAAGCTCTCCGCGCCGGATGCGCATATTGGCATTCACCGACACGGACGATGATTCGCTTCCCATATTCAGTTGCACACGTGTACGTGCCGTCAGATTCTCTCTCTGCGGAGTCCACTCTATCACTTTCTCCATATACTCTGTGCCCGAAAGACCGCCTATCACGGTGTTCCGGAGCGCATTCCTCGATGTTGAGCATCCCGTAAGCAGGAGTGCTATGAGGAAAAGGGGGATTATTATTCGTTTTGCCACGTTATCAATTAAGAATTAAAAATTAATAATTAAGAATGAGGGGGGGGATTCAATTAAAAATTAATAATTAAAAATTAAGAATGAGAGGGGGATTCAATTAAAAATTAAGAATTAAAAATTAAGAATGAGAGGGGATATTCAATTAAGAACCAATGGTCAGCGTAGCTAATTAAGAATTAACGGCCGGCATAGCTAATTAATAATGATTGGAGGGTTTCAATTCATCACCCGTCCGGAAGGCAATTTTTAATTGTTAATTTTTAATTGTTAATTCTCCAAGTATCTCTTCAGCGCCACCTTCCTCTTCAGCCTCTTAATCTCCTTTTCGGGTCGTGGCACGGTTCCTTCGTCCGTCGGTTCCTCTATCGTCAGAGCCTTTTTCCACATCTCCACGGCCTTCTCCTTCTCGCCGAGCTTGAAGTAGATATCGCCGCAATGTTCCACTATCACCTGACTCTTGTCGCCGCCGTTCCTCATGGCCTGTTCTATGTAGATACGCGCCTCCGTGTACCTGCCCTTCTCGAACAGAATCCACGCATACGTGTCCAGATACGTCGCGTTCTCCGGTTCCTCCTTCACGGTGATGAAGCTCATCTCCTCCGCCTTGTCGAGGTCAGTGCGTTCCACCGACAGATAATACGCATAATTGTTCAGTGTATTGATGTTCTTCGGATTATACACCAGCGACGAATCGTATGCCGCATATGCCTCCGCCTTCATCTCGCGCTGATGATACAGGTCGCCAAGGATAGAATAGAAATCCGATGCTATCCCCTTGTCGCTCTTCCCGTTTATCTGCTGCACTCCCTTGCGGAACACCTCCAGCGCCTTGTCCGTCTGCTCCTTCTGATAGTGAGCCATCCCGAGATAATAATAGAACTCCATCGCGTCAGGACTGTACACTAAGGCAGGTTCCGCCACACGAATCACCTCGTCCGGGTCGTTCCTGCTGATGGCATAACTCAGCAGCTGCAGCCTCGCCGGCTTGTTCTCCGGGTCGATGCTCAACACCCTGTCGAGCACCGGCACCGATTCCTTCTCCATCTTCTTCGATATCAAATACTGCGCATAGAGCATCGCCACGTCCGCCGTAGTCTGCTTTCTGCCCATCATCTTCTCGAACAGGCCGATAATCTTCGTGCTGTCCCTGTCCGTCTGTTCCGATTTCAGAATCAGCTGCCTCATGAAGTTCATCTTCACCCCCGGCTCCACATTCTCGTTCACCAGGATAGAATCTGTCTGCACCGCATACAGGCTGTCCTGCCCCGTTTTCTGATAATACGAGGCCAGCGAAATCATGGCCGGCGCATAGTCCGGTTCCTCCTTCAGAATCTCGCTGTACACCTTCAGCGCCTCGTCGTTGCGCCCCACGGAGAGATACATATCACCCATCACCGTCCTGTAGCGCATATCGTACGGATATTCGTCCGTGAGCGACTGAATCTCGCCGAACGCCTTCTCCATATTGTCCATCTGCAGATACGCCCTGAACTTCTCCATGCTTATCTGTTCCGACTTCCCGTCCAGCTCCTCTATGCGGTCCAGCGTAGCCACCAGGCGGTCATAACTCTTCGTCCTTCCGTACAGGTCCGCCAGCGAGAGCAGCGGTTCAAGCCTTGCCGGAAATATCTGCGCCATGTCCTCATATACGGTGATAGCCTTCAGCCAGTCCTGCTTCTGCTGATAATACGATGCCAGCGTCTGCTTATACCAGAAATTGCCGTCGTCCCTGCGCACAGCCTGCTTCAGAGCTTCCTCGCCCTTCTGCTCCTGCCCAAGGAACATATAGAACTGCGACAGCTCATACAGCACTGCAGCCGAGCCGGGATAAATCTCCAGACAGCGGCCGTACAGCTCGAAGGCAGCATCATAGTCGCCCTTCTGCTTCATGCGCACCGCTTCGAGAAAATAATAGTCAAACTTCCTGCGCTCCCCGTACGTCAGCGGGTCCTCGAGCTCCGTCGCCGCCTTGTCCGCCGCACGCTCCCTGTTCCTGAGGGTTCCGCATGAGGAGAGGAAGAGGAGTAAAAACAACAGTATATAGTACATTTTCATTTCCTCCCGCTATGTCCGAATCCCCCTTCTCCGCGTTCCGTTTCGTCCAGGACGTCCGTCACTTCCCATTCCGCCTGTTCGTGGCGCGCTATCACCATCTGGGCCACACGTTCGCCATCCTCTATCGTGAAAGGTTCTGTAGAGAGATTCACAAGGATGATACACACCTCGCCCCTGTAGTCCGCATCAATCGTTCCCGGACTGTTCAGCACCGTGATGCCCTTCTTCAGAGCCAGTCCGCTACGAGGGCGCACCTGAGCTTCATATCCTGCCGGCAGAGCCATGAAAAGCCCCGTAGGCACCAGGCAACGCTCCATAGGCCCGAGGATGATAGGAGAATCGATATTCGCACGCAGGTCAAGGCCTGCCGAAAGAGGAGTTGCATACTGCGGCAACTCATGTTTTGACTTGTTTACTATTCTGATTTTCATATGTTTGAGTTTTTTTTTGACAGAAAAACATATTTTTATTCAGTCAGCTCCACCGGTTTCCCATTATTAATCAGCTTAGCTGACCTTCAGTTCTTAATTAGCTTCGCTGACCTTCGGTTATTAATTTTTAATTTTTCATTATTAATTATCCTCACACCGCCGGCAGACTGTTCCCGTTAATCTTCCTGTACAGGTCCAGCGCATACACATCCGTCATTCCCGATATATAGTCCAGCACAGCCATAATCCGTCCGTAGAGTGTCGGCGCCGCCACGTCATACTGTGCAGACACCCTGTTTATCAGCAGCCTCGAGTACGCCTTCTCCGGATTCATCACCGCCTCTATCATCAGGTCCGTCAGAGTCGACATCACCCTGTATCCGGCCAGCTCCACGTCCACCACCTCCTTCGAGCGGTAAATCCTGCTGTATGCCACCTCCGAACAGTCCTCGTACGCCCGTTTCGCCCTCTCGTCCATCCTCCCCACGAGCGTACCCCGGAACGTCCCCTTCAGGATACTCTCCTCGTTCTCCACAAACACCCGCGTACATTCCTTCACCATCACCCCTATGGCCACACTCCTGAGATACGCTATCTGCTCGTTCTCGTCCGCCACCATCCTGCACACCTCCTCCGCGCGCCTCGCCCTCTCAGGGTCCATGAATCCGCGGTAGAGCCGCTTCGTCTGCTCCGTGTCCAGAATCTTCAGCCTGTACGCATCCTCTATGTCCATCATCTGATAGCAGATGTCGTCCGCCGCCTCCACCAGGTACACTAACGGATGCCTCACGTATCGTGCCGCCTCGCCCTCAGCGCTCAGCCTCTTTATTCCGAGTTCCGCCGCTATCTTCTCGAACTCCTTCTGCTCGCTCATGAAGAAGCCGAACTTCTGCTTCCCCCCGGCCAGTACCGACGCATACGGATATTTCACTATCGACGCCAGTGTGGAATACGTCATCACGAACCCTCCCGGCCTTCGCCCCCTGAACTGGTGGGTAAGCAGGCGGAAAGCATTGGCATTCCCCTCGAAGTTCGTTATGTCGCTCCACTGCTCGCGCGTCAGCCTCTCGCGGAGGTTCATCCCCTTTCCCTCTGTAAAGTACGTCGCTATAGCCTTCTCGCCCGAATGTCCGAAAGGCGGATTGCCCAGGTCGTGAGCCAGACATGCCGCCGACACTATGGCGCCCGCCTCGCCTATATGCGTTTCTGCCAAACCGGGACTTCGGCGCAACAGAAGACGGGATACTTCGTTGCCTAAGGAGCGACCCACACAGGCCACCTCTAAACTGTGCGTAAGCCTGTTATGTACAAACACACTTCCAGGCAACGGAAACACCTGCGTCTTGTTCTGCAGCCTCCTGAATGGTGCTGAGAAAATCAACCGGTCATAGTCGCGCTGAAACTCAGTTCTGTCGTCTTTCCTTGCCTCATGCAGATGCTCAAGGCCGAGACGTTTATTGGATATTAGTTGTTTCCAATTCATAATAGGATGATTTATTGGTGCAAAGATAAAATTTTGTTTTCAATATTCAACCTTATTGATTATTAAGTGGGCTATAAAGAAACAAAGGGTGAGAACAAACGCCCTCACCCTTCAACCATATTACTCTAAAATTTTATTAAACGATTTTTTTCCACATCTATATCAATAGACATCCGATGAAACGAAAAAGAACGTCCACTGAACAATAATCGAACCTTCGTATAGAAATGTAGTTAACTAACTACCGGCTTAGCACCGGAAGTGATATTCAAAGCCTCCGGATGTTCTTTAATATAAGATTCTATATGTCGTACACGTTTCTCCTCCAAGATTTCATCAACAGCAATAAGGATTCCTGTTTCTTCCACATCGCCAAAACCATAATTAATCGCTGTTCCGAACATACGCATAGTAGGCGAAAGACTCATATAAGCATTAACCAAAGGAGGTATATTATATCCTAACTTACGGACCTCTGTATTCAAAATTTTATAGTCTTCTTTAAAAGTATTACAGCAGAACAACTTTTCAAGTTGCTTGACATCAGTTTCTATTTCAAGCGGTTGAACCGGAGTTATCAAAGAATCCGGATCACTGAAATGCTTATTGAGGAAATAAAGAATCATATCGCGACCATAACGGTTGTAGCTTGGATACATTGTCATCTTGCCAAAATAGTATTTCATCTTAGGATTGATAACGGTGAGCGCTCCAAGACCATCCCAAAGATTGTCCAAAGCAAAAAGACCTTTAGAACCCGCACGGCTTGACTGATATTCAAGCGTTACAAAAGAACGTCCCAACTCAACTGTATATGGGAGATACTCCTTCAGGAATTTTTCGGAGAAATTAAACATGTGAGCTGTCGCCAATACAGGTTTTCCATGCTCGTCAAATTCAACTTCATCGCCAAACAGATAGCGGTAACCGCCAAGTATTTCCTCGGCATCCGGATTCCATACCACTAATTGTTTGTATGGGTTCTCCATCAAATCGTATTCATCCAAGTCAAGAGATTTTCCTGTTCCACCTCCTGCTTCACGGAATGCAATCTCACGAAGGCGTCCTATCTCCTTCAATACGTTAGGAGAGTCTTTCCACGTAACGATATATATCTCGTTATTACTCTTGTTAGTAAATCTCAATCGCTTTTCTTCTGTCAATTCCGATTTCAAAATCTCCTTATCAATCGGAGCAATAATATCTTCCATATATCTTCTCTTGTTGTTTTCTTTGCTATACTTATAATTTATAGACAAGTTCTCGCACATAGTTAGCCCATTCTGCGTGAGAACGTGTCTTGTCGAATGTCTGCCAAGGAATCGGCTTACCTATAGTTATTTTAAATGTCTTATGTCTGTTCTTATACATCTCATCTGCCAGATAAAGCATTGCGATATTGAACTTTATCCCTAAGAACTTGCAAATATTGGCCAGATTATAAAAGAAATCCGAATTTCTTCCCTCAAAATGCACAGGAACCACATCACGTTGCGATTCAATACTTTTCGAAATGAAAGTCTTTTTCCATTCCAAATCCTTTATCACCCCTTTATTTCTTCTGGAGCACAACCCTGCCGGAAACATTATGATATGTTCATTCGAACGGAAACCAGCCTCTACCATACGAGGAAAATCTCTCGACTGCGACCCGGTCTTATTGATAGGAATACACAACGGAGCCAAACCATGCAGGTTCATAAGCAAATCGTTGACCAGATATTTGATTCTACCATCATAATGCTTGCCCAATACATATCCCAATGCTATCCCGTCCTGTCCTCCCAAAGGATGATTTGAAACAAAAGTGCACAGGCCTGTTTCAGGCAAATTTTCCAAACCCTCAACTTCCAGTTTTATATCCAGATATTCCATACAAGCACCAAGAAAATCCACTCCCGTCTTATCAGATACGCTGGATAAGAAACTGTTTATCTCATCCTGATGAACTATACGCTTCAGATAAGAAACAAGAAAACGGGGAATACGGCTGGCCTTTTTGCCTGCTTTTTCCTTTAATATTTTGTCTATATCTATCAGAAATACAGAATTGTCCGGCATATATTACATTATTTTTTAGGTTATTCAGCGCAAAAATAGTGTATCTTTTGCAAAAAGTTACATTTTAAGGAGAAAATTATACAATTACATGCTAAAAATTATGCAATAATATATTTATGGACAAAGATTTTACATTTATTTTAAACATAGAAGATTTTCTACAATACCGTCCGATACCTGTTGATAACTTTTGGAAAGATTTTCATTCTACGATAACTGTTTTTTGTAAGGAAATTTATAATTTTACGCCTAATTTGGATAAATAAGGTATAAAGCATATAATAACAGCATTTATGGACGATGTAAAACAGACATACCACATACCAGTGTTACTGGACGAAAGCATAAACGGATTGGACTTAAAGGAAAACGGCATATACGTTGATGTCACATTTGGCGGTGGTGGACACTCTAAAGAGATCTTAAAAAGGATGGGAAAAGGCTGTAAGCTCTACAGTTTCGACCAGGATGAGGATGCAGAGAACAACATCGTCAAAGACAGCAGATTTACTTTCGTAAGAAGTAATTTCAGATATCTGAAGAATTTCTTGAAATATTACGGTGTTACAGAGGTGGACGGCATTTTGGCCGACCTTGGAGTTTCATCTCACCATTTTGATGATTCTGAAAGAGGTTTTTCTTTCCGTTTCGAAGGGAAACTGGATATGAGAATGAATAAAAGAGCCGGTATGACAGCTGCCGATACCGTCAACAACTATGATGAGGAGAAATTAGCTGACATCTTCTACCTGTACGGTGAATTGAAGAACAGCAGAAAATTAGCCTCAACATTAGTGAAGCGTAGAGCTACAAAACAGTTCGAAACTATTGGGGACTTCCTTGAAGTTGTAAAACCTCTATACGGTAAGGAAAGAGAAAAGAAAGAACTGGCAAAAGTTTTTCAAGCACTCAGAATTGAAGTAAATCAGGAGATGGAAGCACTTAAGGAGATGCTGCTGTCGGCTTCTGAGATACTCAAACCGGGTGGAAGACTTTCCGTAATAACATATCACTCGCTTGAGGACAGAATGGTTAAGAACATAATGAAGACCGGTAATATTGAAGGCAAAACTAAACAGGACTTTTTCGGTAATGTAAAAACTCCTTTCAAGATTATCAACAACAAGGTAATTGTTCCTACTGACGAAGAAGTAGAAACAAATCCGAGATCAAGAAGTGCAAAACTAAGAATAGCAGAAAAGAAATAACAGTAAAAAATATGGGTAACAAAGATTATTCAAACAACGAGCATAAGAATTCCGGTATCACATGGAAGAGTATTCTTGGAGGTGATATTCTGGCCCATGATTTCTTTAAAAGGCAGATTAACCTGTTGTGCCTTATTGTGGTACTAACCATTGTATATATCGATAACAGATATTCCAGCCAAAGAGAAATGATTGAGATAGACAAACTCAAAAAAGAGCTGACAGATATCAAATACGATGCTCTGACCATTTCTTCCGAGCTGACAGAAAAAAGCCGACAGTCAAGAATAGAAACCTATATTTCGGAAAAAGGAACGCCTATTGCGACTTCGGCACAACCACCATATTTGATAAAGGAGGATTACTGATGATACCCGGACATAAGAATATTACTCTTAGATATACCTTTTTCGTTCTGATAATGGTTCTTTTGGCCATTGCAGTAATCGTAAAGGCCGGCATTATTATGTTTGCAGAAAGACAGTACTGGAAAGATGTGGCA
The DNA here is from genome assembly GCA_900544075.1 of uncultured Bacteroides sp. Classification (GTDB taxonomy): domain Bacteria; phylum Bacteroidota; class Bacteroidia; order Bacteroidales; family Bacteroidaceae; genus Phocaeicola. Next base: position 71,018 of record UQTJ01000008.1, on the reverse strand, counting down.
GACAGATTTGTGAGAGAGAATGTCATAGTATTTCCGACAAGAGGCAATATAATCTCTGCAGACGGGAAACTTATGGCCAGCAGCCTGCCCGAATTCAGAATATACATGGACTTCAAAGCCGGTGGGGTGAAGAAAGATACTATGCTGATGAACCACCTGCAAGAAATCTGCGAAGGGCTTCACAAAATCTTTCCGGACAAAAGTGCTGCAGAATTCAGAAAGACTATCCTAAGAGGAAGGAAATTAGGAAGCAGAAATTATCTGCTATATCCCAAAAGAATCTCATACATAGAATACAAAGAAGTAAAGAAGCTTCCATTATTATGTCTGAACAGATATACAAGCGGACTTCACGAGCTTGCATACAACCAAAGAAAGAAACCTTTCGGTTCATTGGCGATGAGAACATTGGGAGATTTATATCCTGACACCGCCTTAGGTGCAAAAAATGGTCTGGAACTTACATACGACAAGTACCTGAAAGGAGAAGTAGGAATCACTCACAGGCAGAAAGTAAGAAACATGTATCTTAACATTGTGGACAAAGAGCCTGTAGCCGGATGCGACCTTATAACAACAATTGATGTTGACATGCAGGATATTGCCGAAAAAGCCCTCGTTGACCAATTAACGAATCTTGAAGCAGAGGCTGGTGTAGCCATTGTAATGGAAGTCAAGACAGGAGAAGTAAAGGCTAATGTCAATATGACAAGAGCCGGCGACGGGAAATACTACGAAATGAGAAACTTGGCAGTAAGCAACCTTATGGAGCCTGGTTCAACATTCAAGACAGCCTCTATTATGGTGGCAATGGAAGACGGATACATCACTCCTGATTATGAAGTAGACACCGAACAGGGTATTGTAAACATGCATGGCAGTAAGATGAGGGACTGGAACTGGTATAAAGGAGGTTATGGAGTAATAGACGTGACAAAAATCCTTGAAGTTTCATCCAACATAGGTGTATCAAAAATAATAGACAAATTTTATGGAGACAATCCGCAAAAATTCATAGACGGACTTAAAAGGATGAGTATTGACACTCCATTGGAACTTGGCTTCGCAGGCGAGGCCAGTCCAAGAATATTAGGTCCGAAAGACAGATATTTTGCCAAAACTACACTGCCATGGATGAGCATTGGTTACGAGACACAGATTCCGCCAATCTACATATTGAACTTCTACAATGCCATAGCCAACAATGGGAAAATGGTAAAACCGAAGTTTGTAAAAGCTATAACAAAGGATGGAAACACTATAAAGGATTTCCCGACTGAAGTAATTAACGAACAGATATGTTCGGACAAAACCCTCGAACAGATACAGATGATACTAAAAAGCGTTGTAGCCAACGGACTTGCGAAACCGGCCGGAAGTAAGCTTTTCAGCGTATCAGGTAAAACAGGTACAGCACAGATTTCACAAGGAAAGGCCGGATATAAAAGCGGAGGAACCAAACACCTTGTAAGTTTTTGCGGATATTTCCCTTCGGAGAAGCCTATGTACAGTTGCTACGTTGCTATACAGGCTCCTAAAGCGAGCCCTTCAGGAGGTGTACAGGCAGGTAGCGTATTCAGCAAGATTGCAGAACGAGTATATGCAAAATATCTGTTCTTTGACTTGGCACAGGCAAAGGATTCTACTTCCGTAATGATTCCCGACACCAAGAATGGGAATGTTCACGAAACGACTCGTATTCTTAGCGAATTAGATATCAATTACAATGAGCCGGGAAGTGAGATTGAATGGTGCAAAGCTTCAAGCGAAAGCAACAACATACGGTTAAGCGAAATCAATCTTAATGAGAAGCTTGTCCCCAATGTCAGGGGTATGGGAGCTAAAGATGCTGTGTTTCTGCTTGAAGAAAAAGGTTTGAGGGTTAGGCTGAACGGTATGGGTAAGGTTGTATCTCAGAGTATAACTCCAGGCAGCACTGCCAGAAAAGGACAAACAATAACATTGACTTTAAAACATTAAAGAACTAAAAACAGATATCTATGATTCTAAAAGATTTACTGAAACTTGCCGGTAAATATGAAATTGTCGGTAATGAAGAAACTAATGTAAACGGAATAGAAATCGACTCCAGAAACATAAAGGAAGGCAATGCATTTATTGCAATAAAAGGGACTCAGGCCGACGGACACAACTATATAGGAAAAGCTATTGAACTTGGAGCTAAGACCATTATATGCGAGAAACTGCCGGAAACTACAGTTGAGGGTATAACTTATGTAACAATAAGCGATACAGAAGATGCTGTAGGGAAAATAGCAACAACATTCTACGGTAATCCGACCGAGAAGCTTGACCTTGTAGGCGTGACAGGAACAAACGGCAAAACCACTATTGCCACCTTATTATATAATATGTTCAGAGCCTTCGGATATAAGGTAGGACTTATATCAACTGTATGCAATTACATCGACGGAGAAGCTATCCCGACAGAGCATACTACACCAGATCCTATCACACTAAACAAGCTTTTGGGAAGAATGGCCGACGAAGGTTGCAAATATGCTTTCATGGAGGTCAGTTCACACTCTGTTGCACAGAAAAGAATCGGTGGACTTAAATTTGCAGGAGGTATCTTTACAAATCTGACAAGAGACCATTTGGACTACCACAAGACTGTAGAAAATTACCTGAAAGCGAAAAAAGCATTTTTTGACGGACTTCCAAAGACGGCTTTTGCACTTACCAACTCCGACGACAAAAACGGAATGGTAATGGTACAAAACACTAAAGCTAAGGTAGCAACCTATTCTCTGAGGACTATGGCCGACTTTAAAGGCAAAGTACTGGAAGACGGATTTGAAGGTATGCTGATGGATATAAACAATACGGAGGTAAATGTACAGTTTATTGGCCGATTCAATGCTTATAACCTGCTTGCTGTTTATGGAGCAGCATATATGCTTGGCAAGAAAGCTGAAGATATTCTGCTACAGCTAAGTGTTCTGAAACCGGTGAGCGGACGTTTTGACTCAATGCGTTCACCACAAGGTTACACTGCCATAGTTGATTATGCTCATACACCTGATGCTTTGGTTAACGTACTCAACGCCATACATGATGTACTGAAAGGACGAGGAAAAGTTATTACAGTAGTTGGTGCAGGCGGAAACAGAGATAAAGGTAAAAGACCATTAATGGCACAAGAATCTGTAAAGCAAAGCGACAAAGTCATTATAACATCAGACAATCCCCGCTTTGAAGAGCCACAGGACATCATCAATGATATGCTTGCCGGACTAAACAAAGAAGAAATGAAGAAGGTATTGGCTATAACAGACAGAAAAGAAGCAATACGCACAGCATGTATGCTGGCCAATCAGGGTGATGTTATACTAATAGCCGGTAAAGGACACGAGAATTACCAAGATATAAAGGGAGTGAAACACCATTTTGACGACAAAGAAGTAGTTAGAGAAATATTTCTCAACTGATTTCCAATGATTTGAACCCCCTAAGTACATAAAAAGACAGGACCAATGTTATATTATCTATTCAATTATTTAGAGCAATTTGATTTTCCGGGAGCGAGAATGTTCGGCTATGTATCTTTCAGAGCGCTAATGGCCGTAATACTGTCGCTGCTTATTTCAGCCATATTTGGTGAGTATTTTATCAACAAGCTGAAAAAGAAGCAAATAACAGAGATACAAAGAGATGCATCTATTGACCCTTTCAATGTAAATAAAAAGGGTGTTCCGACAATGGGTGGTATCATAATCATAGTAGCCATACTGATACCTTGCCTGCTGTTGGGAAAGCTGCATAATGTCTATATGATACTCATGCTGATAACAACTATATGGTTGGGAACACTCGGATTCCTTGACGATTACATAAAAGTTTTCAAGAAAGACAAGGAAGGCCTGCACGGCAAGTTCAAAATCATAGGTCAGGTAGGTTTGGGATTCATAGTCGGACTTACACTTTATCTAAGCCCGGATGTAGTGATACGCGAGAATGTCGAGATACAGAAAGACGGTGAAGTAGTTGATGTAATTCATAAAGTACAAAACGAAAAGTCCACAAAAACCACTATTCCGTTTTTCAAGAACAATAATCTTGACTATGCCGATTTCGTCTGTTTCTTAGGCAAGCATGCACAGTCTGCCGGATGGGTGGTATTTGTAATAATAACCATTTTTGTAGTAACAGCCGTTTCAAATGGTGCAAACCTCAACGACGGTATGGACGGAATGACAGCCGGTAACTCGGCTATAATAGGTGTAACCTTGGGAATATTAGCCTATGTGTCAAGTCATATAGAATATGCATCCTACCTTAATATAATGTATATACCGGGAAGCGAAGAACTCGTTATCTTCATTTGTGCATTCATAGGTGCCCTGATAGGTTTTCTGTGGTATAATGCATTCCCGGCACAAGTATTCATGGGAGATACAGGCAGTCTGACAATAGGCGGAATCATAGCCGTTTTCGCCATAATAATACATAAGGAATTGCTCATCCCGATACTGTGCGGAGTCTTCCTCGTAGAAAACCTGTCAGTAATACTGCAAGTGAAATATTTCCAAAGAGGAAAGAAAAAAGGCATCAAACAGAGGGTTTTCAAAAGAGCACCTATACATGACCACTTCAGAACAACTATGGCACAGCTCGACCCTAATTGTTCATACATATTTACAGGACCTAAAAGCGTGTTCCACGAATCAAAAATTACCGTAAGATTCTGGATAGTAACAATAGTCCTGGCTGCAATAACGATAATAACATTAAAAATAAGATAAAACTGTTTTTACCATGGCAAAAAGAATTGTCATTTTAGGAGCCGGAGAAAGCGGAGCGGGAGCTGCCGTACTGGCAAAGAAGAAAGGTTTTGACACATTCGTATCGGATATGTCAATGATTAAGGACAAGTATAAGTATATGCTTGACAGCAAGGGTATTGCTTGGGAAGAAGGAAAGCACACAGAAGAACTTATACTTAATGCAGACGAGGTTATCAAAAGCCCCGGAATACCTAATGATGCACCTATGATATTGAAGATTAAGGAAAAGAACATTCCTATAATATCTGAAATAGAATTCGCCGGAAGATACACTAATGCCAAGATGATATGTATCACCGGAAGCAATGGTAAGACTACCACTACTTCGCTGATATACCATATATTCAAGAAGGCCGGTATGAATGTAGGACTTGCCGGAAACATCGGACAGAGCCTTGCATATCAGGTGGCAGAATGCAATTATGACTATTACGTTATTGAGTTGAGCAGTTTCCAGCTTGACAACATGTACGATTTCCATGCCAATATTGCTGTCCTGATGAATATCACACCAGACCATCTTGACAGATATGAATACAAGATGCAGAACTATGTAGATGCCAAGTTCAGGATAATTCAGAACCAGACAGAAAACGATGCCTTCATTTTCTGGAATGACGACCCTGTGATACAACGTGAATTGCACAAGTACGGTATCCATGGCCATTATTATCCATTCGCTGAGACCAAAGAAGAAGGAACTGTGGCATATGTACAAGAGAAAAAAATATGCTTCACCGAACCAATAGCTTTCAACATGGAGCAGGAGGAACTGGCCCTTACAGGAAAGCATAACTTGTTCAATTCAATGGCTGCCGGAATATCAGCAAATATTGCCGGTATCAAGAAAGAATGTATAAGAGAAGCATTGAGCGACTTTAAGGGTGTAGGACACAGACTTGAAAAGGTAGCAAGAGTAAAAGGAGTAGAATATATCAATGACTCAAAAGCCACTAATGTAAATTCCTGCTGGTATGCTCTGCAAAGTATGACAACAAAAACGATTCTCATTCTTGGCGGTAAAGACAAAGGTAATGACTACAACGAGATAGCCGACCTCGTAAAGGAAAAATGCAGCGGCCTTATCTTTATGGGACTTCATAACGAGAAGCTTCATGAATTCTTTGGCGGTTTCGGTCTTCCTATAGCTGATGTAAAGAGTATGGAAGATGCTGTAGACGCGGCATATAAGATGGCAAAGGATGGTGAAACTGTTCTGCTGAGTCCATGCTGCGCAAGTTTCGACCTGTTTAAAAGCTACGAAGACAGAGGAGAACAATTCAAGAACTGTGTAAGAAAACTATAATCTGAATTCAAGATGGATTTGCTTAAGAAACTATTCAAAGGTGACAGGATAATATGGATAATATTCATGTTATTCTGCCTTATATCAATTATTGAGGTGTTCAGCGCATCAAGTACACTCACTTTCAAGTCGGGTGACCACTGGCGTCCTATAACATCTCATATAACTCTTATCATGGCAGGTACCATCATTGTCTTCTTTACACACCTCATGCCATGCAGGTGGTTCAAAAAACTAAATATGCTGCTGCCTGTTTCATGGGCTTTATTGCTGGTCGTATTAATACAAGGAGCCATGACTAATGGTGCCAGGAGATGGATAGACCTTGGATTTTTCCAGTTCCAACCTTCTGAAGTTGCAAAAATGGCGCTTATAATATCAGTATCTATTATATTGGCAAAATTCCAGAGAGAAGAAGGAACGGACAAAAAGGCATTCAAATATATCTTATTCCTGACCGGTATAACAGTATTCCTGATAATATCAGAGAACCTGTCAACAGCTGCATTGCTGTGTGCCACTGTATTTGTAATGATGTTCATAGGAAGAGTACCAATGCAACAATTAGGAAAACTTGTTGGTATATGTACTTTAGGTTTAGTCTTGTTTATCGGAGCTATAAAATTCATTCCGAATCAGGCTTGGGATGCTATAGGACTACACCGTTTTACAACATGGAAGAGTCGTCTTGATAACCATTTCAATCAGGCACAAGTTCCAGCTGCCAAATTTGATATTGACAATGATGCGCAGGTAGCTCACGCAAACATAGCAATAGCAACCAGTAACATCTTAGGAAAAGGTCCTGGAAACAGTGTCCAAAGAGACTTCCTTTCACAAGCATTCTCCGACTTTATATATGCCATTATCATAGAAGAACTTGGATTAGTGGGAGGGGCATTTGTGGCATTGCTGTACATCGTACTTCTTCTCAGAATAGGGAAAATAGCCAGGGGGTGCGACGAATCGTATTATGCCCTGCTTATCATGGGAATAGGTGTACTTCTGTCCATACAGGCTATGTTCAATATGCTTGTAGCTGTTGGAATTATTCCTGTTACCGGTCAACCTTTACCGCTTATAAGTAAAGGAGGTACATCCATACTTATAAATTCCGTATATATCGGTATAATATTGAGCATCAGCCGCCATGTATATGAACTGCAAGCCCAAAAGGAAGAAGAGGAAGCCCTGAAAGAAGCACAACTGCATGATGCGGCAATATCCATACTTAAAAATGCTGCATTGGAACTGGCTGAAAAAGATTCTGCAGAAAAAGAAAAAGAAACGAACTAAAAAGTTGTTATATAGTAATATAAACTTATTAATTTACTATTATTCTATCTTTTTTTTGAAGTTTATTGATAACTTTGCGAAAAATAAAAACAAATAGGACGAGATATGAGTGATAATCTACATATAATTATTAGCGGTGGAGGAACAGGAGGCCATATATTCCCTGCCCTGTCCATAGCTAATGCAATAAAAGCAATACGCTCGGATGCTGAGATTCTCTTTGTCGGTGCAGAAGGCAGAATGGAAATGCAAAGGGTACCAGCTGCAGGGTATAAAATCATAGGTTTACCTGTAGCAGGATTCGACAGAAAAAATCTTCTTAAGAACTTTCCAGTCATTATAAAGCTCATCAGAAGCCAGATGATGGCACGCAAGATTATCAAAGACTTCAATCCGCACGTAGCTGTCGGTGTTGGAGGATATGCAAGCGGTCCTACACTGAAGATGGCTGGAGCAATGGGGATTCCTACATTGATTCAGGAACAGAATTCATATGCAGGAGTAACCAACAAGCTATTGGCCGCAAAAGCAGAAAAAATATGTGTAGCTTACCCGGGCATGGAAAGGTTCTTCGACAAGAATAAAATCATCATGACAGGTAATCCTGTCAGACAAGGACTTTTAGACTGCAAAATGTCAAAAGAAGAAGCGATAAAGAGCTTTGGGCTTGATTCAAACAAGAAAACAATATTGATTGTCGGTGGAAGTCTTGGAGCAAGAACACTAAACAACTGTGTAATGCATGCCATGGATGATATCAAACAGTCCGGAGTACAGTTTATATGGCAGACCGGCAAATTCTACATTGAAGAAGCACGAAAATGTTATTCAAACGCCGGAAGTCCTGAGATGCTGCACACTACAGATTTCATCTCTGATATGAATGCCGCATACACGGCAGCCGACCTGGTTGTCAGCCGTGCCGGAGCCGGTTCGATATCAGAATTCTGTCTTTTAGGAAAGCCTGTAATACTGGTTCCATCGCCAAATGTTGCAGAAGACCATCAGACCAAGAATGCAATGGCGCTTGTAGACAAAGATGCAGCCATATACATAAAAGATTCGGAAGCTGAAGAAAAGCTTATAAAGACAGCCATTGAATTGGCAGGCGATGAAGCAAAACTGGAAGCACTGAGTACAAACATAAAAAAACTTGCTTTCCACAATTCTGCAGACATAATAGCACAGGAAGTATGCAAGTTGGCTGAAAAATATAAAAAGGAACATGAACATTAATTCTATAAAATCGGTTTATTTCATTGGTGCCGGAGGTATCGGAATGAGTGCCTTGGTTCGTTACTTCTTGTCAAAAGGCAAGAAAGTGGCCGGCTATGACCGTACACCGAGCGAGTTGACAGAGAAATTGATTGAAGAAGGTGCATATATACATTACGAGGAGGATACAAATCTTATTCCGACTGAATGTAAAAGCAAGGAGGAAACTTTGGTTGTTTACACTCCGGCTATACCTCAGGAACATAAAGAACTTGTGTATTTCAGAGAAAATGGCTTTGAGATTCTGAAACGTGCACAGGTATTGGGAATGATTACGCAAACAGAGAAAGGTTTGTGCGTAGCCGGTACACACGGAAAGACAACTACATCAACCATGGTTGCGCACCTGCTGCATCAGTCACACGTGGGATGCAATGCCTTTTTGGGAGGTATATCAAAGAACTATAAGACAAATCTACTGCTTTCAGATAAAAGTGAATATGTAGTAATAGAGGCTGACGAGTTTGACAGATCATTCCATTGGTTGACACCCTTTGCTACTGTAGTAACAGCTGTAGATTCAGACCATCTTGACATATACGGAACAAGAGAAGCATATTTGGAAAGTTTCAATAAATATACATCACTAATTGTTCCCGGAGGTTACCTGATAGCTAAAAAAGGAATAGAACTGACACCAAGAGTACAAGAAGGTGTTAAAGTTCTTACCTATGGTATAGGCGAAGGAGACTTCAGAGCCGAAAATATCAGAATAGGAAATGGCGAAATCATTTTTGACTATGTTTCTCCATTTGGCAATATAAACGACATCCAGTTAGGTGTCCCGGTATATGTAAACATAGAGAACGGAGTAGCTGCAATGGCTTTGGCACAAATATCAGGAGTTACTGACGAAGAGATAAAAAAGGCAATGCCTACATTCGGAGGAGTTGACAGAAGGTTTGATTTCAAGATTAAAGAAGACAATCTGGTATTCTTAAGCGATTACGCACATCATCCGGCAGAAATCAGACAAAGCATTTCTTCAATCAAGGCATTATATCCTGGAAAGAAGGTTACAGTGGTGTTCCAGCCTCACTTGTTTACCCGTACCAGAGATTTCTATAAGGAATTTGCTTCAAGCCTCTCGTTAGCAGACGAAGTTATCCTGCTCGACATATACCCTGCAAGAGAACTTCCTATCGAAGGAGTGACAAGCCGCCTTATATTCGACAATCTCGAGAATGTCTCATCGGCTGTAATGTGCAGTAAGGACGAATTGACTGATATTCTGTCGAAAAAGAATATAGAAGTACTCATAACTCTTGGTGCAGGAGATATTGAGAACATGGTACCACAAATATGTAATACACTGAAGAATAAATGATAAAACGAATTTTCATACTCTTGGGACTTATTGCAACATCGGTTTATCTGGTGTTGGCAATAACTGTATTCAATGCAAAGCCTTTGGAAAGGACTTGCAAGGGTATGGAATTGGAGATAATGGACGATACCGACTATGGTTTCATCACAATCAGGGACATAGAAAATTCTCTAAAACGGGAAAAGCTGTTACCCGTTGATGTCAAACAAAAAGACATCAATATACGAAAGATGGAAGTGCTGTTGGAGAAAAATCCATTTATCAAAGACGTAGAATGTTATATTACTGCAGCCGGAAAGGTAAAAATAGATTTATACCAGAGAATCCCTCTCATGAGAGTAATGAGCAGTAACGGTGACAATTATTACATAGACAGCGAAGGAAAGTCAATGAAGGCCAACGGGAAACCGGTACATGTGGCTATAGCCACCGGTTACATTGACAGAAAATTCGCTCAGGAAAAGCTGTTCGAGTTAGCTAAATTCCTGCAGTCTGACGATTTCTGGAAAGCTCAGATAGAACAGATAAATGTAACAAACAAGCAGGAAATAGAACTTGTTCCGAGAGTTGGCGACCACATTCTCTTCATCGGGAAACCGGAAATGTATGAAACAAAGTTCAGAAAGCTGAAAGCATTCTACACGGAAGGACTGAACAAAGTGGGATGGAACAAATATGAACGTATAAGCGTTGAATTCAACAACCAGATAATTTGCACAAAAAAGAAGTAACAAGATATGGCAGCAACAGATTTCATAGTAGCAATAGAACTTGGTTCGACTGATATTTCAGGCATAGCAGGCAAAAAGAATGCTGACGGAAGCGTAAATATTTTGGCGTATTCGTCAGAAAAGTCTGATGATTGTATTAAAAAGGGAGTCATCTATAATTTAGATAAGACTACACAGAAGCTGACTTCTGTTATTAAGGACCTTGAAAACAAACTTCAGGCAGGAATCAAGAAGGTATATATAGGTATCGGAGGATTGTCACTCAGAAGTATCAAGAATACAGAGTCAAGACAGTTAGGCGACGATACAAGAATATCACAGGCCATCATCGACAGTATGATGGAGGCCAATATGGAAACTCCGCTTTTGGATTATGAAATATTAGCTGTTGAGCCACAAGAATATAAAGTGGGAAACAACCTTCTGACTGAGCCTGTAGGTACAACAGCAAGCAATATAGAAGGAAACTATCTAAACATAATAGCCCGCCTTTCTGTAAAACAGAACATCAGACAATGTCTCTCGCACACTGGATATGAGATTGCCGGATTTACTATATCTCCAATGGCAACTGCCGACACTGTGCTTACGACGAACGAGAAAAGGTCAGGATGTGCTCTCATTGATTTCGGAGCAGATACCACTACTGTTGCCATCTACAAAAACAATATACTTCGTCATGCATGCGTAATTCCTTTGGGAGGAAACAATATAACAAAGGACATTTGCAGTAAACAAATAGAAGAAGACGATGCCGAACTTATAAAAATAAGATATGCATCGGCATATACAGAACATAAAGAAGGTGAGGAAGTTCAGGACTCTGAATATACTATCGACGGAAAGTGCTCAATCATGTCAAGAACACTCGAGGACATAGTGGAAGCAAGAGTTAATGAAATCATAACCAATGTGTTCAACCAAATAAAGCTTTCAAACTACAGTGACAGTCTGATGGCAGGAATAGTTGTAACCGGTGGTGTTTCAAACATGCCTAATATCGACAAGGCAATAACAAACATTACAAAGTTTGAGAAAGTAAGAATAGCGCATACAGGCGAAACTAACCTGTTCGGTAATGTCAGTCTGCCGAAGGACGGAAAGTCGAATACACTCATCGGAATACTCCTATCTGGTGAAGAGAATTGCTGCAGAATCGATCCGAGAAAAGGTCATCAATTAGACTTCAACGAAGATGAAAAGCCTAAGGAGAATGAAGAAAAGCCTAAGAACGAGGAGAATCAGACCAATGAGGATTTGAATAATGAGATTCAGGTAGAAATCGTTGAACCGGAAAAACCTGACTATACAAAGGAATGCCATCAGTTGGTAATCACTGCCTCACAGTTGATACTTAGCAGAAGCTACACTGAAGCTCTTGAGATTCTGGCAAAGGCCAAACTACTGAATGTCGAATCGAAAGCACGTGAAATAGACTCTCTGGAAAAGGAAGCCAAAAGACTGCTTGAAGAAGCCGAAAGGGTAAAAGCCATCAAAGAAGCTCAGTTGCAGGCAGAAAAACAAAGAGAAAAGCAGAAGAAAGAAGAGTGCGACAAAATACTTGAAGAAGCTATCGAGCTGATAGACAAGGAGCACTACAAATCGGCAAAAGAGAAACTGGAAGCTGCAAAGAAATACAATATTCCGGACTGCAATATGGTTATTGAAGATTTGGAAGAAAAAATAATCAAGACACAGAAGAACAAGAAAAGAAGTATCTTCGACAGAATAAAGCAAGGCATGAGCAAAGCCTCGGAAGAACTTTTTGATGGAATAAAATAATATAAGTTTGTTGGTTTTCAGCTTATAAGTTTGCGGACAATTACAATCAACTGCCGGCAAACATAGACTTAAAACTCAGGAACTTAAAAACTTTAAACTTAAAAACTTATACAACGATATGTCAGACGAAACAACAATGCCTTTCGACTTTCCGAAAGACGTACAACATATAATTAAAGTCATAGGAGTAGGTGGTGGTGGTGGTAACGCCGTAAATCACATGTACAGAGAAGGTATTCATGACGTAAACTTTGTGGTGTGCAATACCGATAATCAGGCATTGGACGAGTCGCCGGTTCCAATCAAGCTACAGCTCGGTAGCGAAGGTCTGGGAGCAGGTAACCGTCCGGAAAGAGCAAGAGCAGCGGCCGAAGAAAGCATTGAACAAGTAAAGGAGATGCTAAATGACGGATGCCGTATGGCTTTCATCACTGCCGGTATGGGTGGAGGTACAGGTACTGGTGCTGCACCAATCATTGCAAAGGCAGCCAAAGACATGGATATTCTTACCGTAGGTATCGTAACCATACCTTTCCTGTTCGAAGGCAACAAGAAGATTGACCAGGCTCTTGACGGAGTAGAAGAAATGAGCAAGCATGTGGATGCACTTCTTGTTATCAACAACGAAAGACTGCGCGACGTTTATTCAGACATAAGCGTAATGAACGCTTTCGGAAGAGCCGACGACACTCTGTCTGTAGCTGCAAAAAGTATTGCTGAAATAATAACTTTAAGAGGTAAGATAAACCTCGACTTCAACGATGTCAAAACAGTACTGAAAGATGGTGGAGTAGCTATCATGAGTACAGGCTACGGTGAAGGCGAAGGCAGAGTTACCAAGGCCATCAACGACGCCCTGAACTCACCGCTTCTGAACAACAACGATATCTTCAATTCCAAAAAGGTATTGTTCGTTATCACATACAGCCCTACAAGCGAGCTTATGATGAACGAAATGGACGAAATCCACGACTTCATGAGCAAATTCGGAAAAGACTTCGAAACCAAGTGGGGACTTTATGAAGACAGTTCCATTGAGTCGAAAATCAAGTTTACTATCCTTGCTACCGGTTTCGGCATCTCGGACGTTCCGGGAATGGACAACGTAATGCAGAAACATACAAGAGAGGAAGAAGAACGACTCGCAGAGCAGGAAGAGATAAGACAAAAGAAGGAAGACCGAAGAAGCAACTACTATGGTGCCAACATGGTGAGAACCAATAGAAAGAGAAGACACCATCTGTATGTGTTCAGCCAGGAAGACCTCGACAACGAAGACATCATAAGTATGGTAGAAACAATACCTACATATAAAAGAACAAAGAGCGAGCTTGAAAGCATTCAGTCGAAAGCTGCTATGCAGGAAACTCCGACACAGACTTCCGAAAACAACGGAAATGAAAGTTCGGTAATCAGTTTCTTCTAAGAATGATATTTAAAAACTTAAAACTTACATATTATGGATTTATTTGAACAGATTAGCAACGATATCAAAGAAGCCATGAAGGCTAAAGACAAAGTGAAACTTGAAACTTTGCGTAACGTAAAAAAATTCTTCCTCGAAGCTAAAACAGCTCCAGGAGCAAATGATACACTGACTGACGACGCTGCACTGAAAATCATGCAGAAACTCGTAAAACAGGGAAAAGACTCTGCAGCTGTGTATGAAAGTCAGGGGCGTGCAGACCTGGCTGAAAGCGAAATGGCTCAGGTACACGTAATCGAGGCTTACCTTCCAAAGCAACTCTCTGCTGAAGAACTGGAAGCCAAGCTGAAAGAAATCATAGAACGTACCGGCGCAAAAGACGGCAAGGATATGGGAAAAGTAATGGGTGTTGCTTCAAAAGAACTTGCAGGCTTTGCAGAAGGAAGAGCTATCTCGGCTAAGGTGAAGGAACTCCTCGGATAATATACTTTTACTTTAAATATTTATTTCCTAAAACGACGGTATATACATTATGACATAATATAGAGATGTTCATCGTGTATATACCGTTTTTCTTTATAAGAAACTAAACCAAACACTTATGAATGAATTCTTTTTGGAAGCTCAAGACATTATAAAATGTTATGCCAACCATAAAGCCCTCGATGGTGTCAGTATTAAAGTACCTCAAGGAAAGGTTTTCGGACTTCTCGGACCTAACGGAGCCGGAAAAACCACACTCATCAGAATTATAAACCGAATTACGGCACCTGACTCAGGAAAGGTTTATTTCAACGGTCATCTGTCACAGCCAGACGATATCTACAACATCGGTTATCTGCCTGAGGAAAGAGGACTATACAAGAAGATGAAAGTTGGCGAACAGGCCATCTACCTGGCACAGCTGAAAGGACTGGACAAACGCGAAGCCACAAAACGACTGAAAGAATGGTTCGACAAATTCGAAATCACACAGTGGTGGGACAAGAAGTTGGAAGAGCTATCGAAGGGTATGCAGCAGAAAGTGCAGTTCGTCATTACCGTACTTCACAAGCCTCAACTGCTGATATTCGACGAACCTTTCTCCGGTTTCGACCCTGTAAATGCAGAACTTCTCAAGAGAGAAATCTTAGAGCTGAAGAATCAGGGACACACCATTATATTCTCCACTCACAATATGTCATCGGTAGAGGAAATTTGCGACAATATAGCCTTGATAAACCACTCGCATGTGGTACTGCAGGGCGAGGTGAACGAAGTCCGTTCGCAGTTCAAGACCAACACTTACAGGTTAGGACTCCACATGGGAGATGAACTATCCGCCAACAGCATGTTCGAGATTCTGTCATCAGAAGAAAAAGGTGGAGAACATATATACACCATCAAAAAGAGCAGTGACATCAGCAATTCGCAGTTGCTATCATCAATAGCAGCAGTAAACGAAGTAACATCGTTCTCCGAATGCCTGCCTTCTATGAACGAAATCTTCATCAGGACAGTAATGAAAAATGAAGAATTAAAAATTAAAAGCGATTTCATCCACCATTATTAATTCTTCATTTTTAACTATTCATTAAAAACTAACATATATGAACAAGACATTCATTATAATCCAGCGCGAGTTCATGAACCGCGTGAGCAAGAAATCATTCATCATACTGACTGTCCTGATGCCGTTCATCTTCGCAGCACTGATATTCGTACCGCTGATGCTTTCGATGGTGAAGAGCGATGAACAGAAAAACATAGCCGTGATAGACCATACGGGGAAATACTTCCCAATGATGGCAAACGATGAATCGTATCTTTTCTTCCCCGAAGAGGAAATGAAAGATGAATTCCGAACTGACACTACCGTCTACAGCGCAGTGATAGAAATCACCGACGACCTGATAGAGAATCCTGACGCAGCAGCCATCTATTCGCGCAAGGAGATTCAGCAAGGACTGTCGCGCATAGTGAACAATGCCATAAACGAGCAGATTCGTCACGACAAGCTGATAAGCTATAACATTCCTCAGCTACAGAGGATTATGAACGATTTCGACCAGACCTACAGCATACGCACAATCAAGTGGAGCGACGACGGCAGCGAGAGCGAATCGAACGCCGGAGTAGCAGTAGCGGCAGGTATGATACTTACGTTCCTTATATATATGTTCGTAATGTCATACGGCGGAATGGTGATGCAGAGCGTGATGGAAGAAAAGACAAACCGCATTGTGGAACTGATGATTTCGTCTGTACGCCCGTTCCAGCTCATGATAGGCAAAATCATCGGTATAGGCCTTGTGGGAATACTCCAGCTTGCCATCTGGGGAGTGATGCTTGCTGTGATACTCACCGTAGCGGGACTAATGTTCGGTGTATCAGCCATGTCGAATCCGGACATAATGATGTCTGCCACATCGGCACCTATGCCTGAACCTACAGAGGCAAACGCCATACTGGCATCTATCAACAATCTTAACCTGCCTGCCTTAGGAGGACTGTTCGTTCTGAATTTTATAGGCGGATACCTGGTCTATGCTTCTATATTTGCTGCCATAGGTGCGTCAATAAACGAAGCCGAGGATTCCCAGCAGTTTATGACTCCTATAGTATTCCTTCTGATATTTGCTCTTTATGCTGCAATCTACAGTGCCGAAAATGCCGACGGTCCGTTAGCCGTTTGGTGCTCGATGATACCTTTCACTTCGCCTATAGTATCTATGGTACGTGTATCGCTCGATGCTCCTTTGTGGCAAACTACAGTATCCCTCATTATACTGTATGCATCAGCTTTCACACTCATCTGGCTGGCCGGCAAGATTTACAGAGTAGGAATACTTATGTACGGCAAGAAACCTTCTCTGAAGGAAATGATAAAATGGATAAGCTATAAATAAATTTCTATCGTTTGACACGTGTCGGCCATATGTTTGACACGTGTCAGACAATTGACTGACAGCTGTCGGACAAACGTTTGACAGCTGTCAAACAACAATTATACAAACAATTCCTGAAGCACCTGTAAGGACTTAAGTTCGGGAAAATCAGGGAGATGCAAACGGTAATATTCGTTTATAATATCCAGACATCTGTTTCTCTCCATACGGTTCATGGCAAACAAGTGCATATTGTCGTACTTCATACGCATCAGATTCACTATACGTGCCGATTCCTCCGGCTGAAGGAACATTCCATGGAAAGGTTTCTCCATTGTGAAACATGCATTCATCAGGTCGAAATAGGCACCTTCAGTATAATCTTCAGTATTGGGATACAGTCCGAGAAATCTCGAAAGACGGATAAGAAAGACAAGATGGAAATTTGAGAAACTTCTATCACAGGCATCAAGCCACATCACCGAACCGGACAAATAGGAGAAAAGAGCCTCATCCCTGCCCTCTTCTTTCAAAGCACGGAAAAGAAACTCTGACAGAAACATAGCTATTCCCGACTTGTACGGATTATATGGAAGCGAACCAAGTACATGCCACAATCTGACCTCGCGAACAGGATGCAACGAAGCACGCGGACGGACTTCGGCATCTATCTCAACCATGGCGAAAGGCTGAAACAGAAGACTCATCGCGCCTTTTTTCTTTGAACGTGACACCGGTACAAGAAAAGACATTCGCCCATTCTCACGTGTGAAGATATGGGCGATGTTCTTTGTGTCATTATACTTGAATGAACATAATACTATTCCTTGATATCTCTGCAACATAACAGTGCAAAGTTAAAGAATATATCATAAAAAATCAATCAATTTCCAGTCCAAGTGCTTTTGCCACACCTCGACCGTATGCCTCATCGGCTTTCATACAGTTATTGATATGTCTGCGCTTTATTTCTACAGGTATATCACCCATCGCACGGGCCGTATTCTCGAACAATACCTGCTGCTGTTCCGGAGTCATAAGGCGGAAGAGAGCTCTCGGCTGTGAGTAATAGTCAGTGTCGTCCTCACGATAGTCCCACTGATAAGCAGCTCCGTCAAGTTCCAAAGGCGGTTCCTTGTATTCAGTCTGGTTCATCCATTCGCCGAAACAGTTTGGCTCGTAGCCTATAGTAGAACCGTGATTGCCGTCCACACGCATCTGTCCGTCGCGATGATACATATTCAGGAACGGACAACGGCTGCGGTTTACAGGTATCTGATGATGGTTCACACCCAGGCGGTAGCGCTGGGTATCGCCATATGAGAACAGACGTCCCTGAAGCATACGGTCCGGAGAGAAACTGATTCCCGGAACTACATTTGCAGGATTGAAAGCTGCCTGTTCCACATCGGCAAAATAGTTCTCTGGATTACGGTTCAGCTCCATGATACCTACCTCTATCAGCGGATATTCTTTCTGCGACCATACCTTAGTCAGGTCGAACGGATTGTAAGGACAGTTTCTTGCCTGTTCCTCTGTCATAAGCTGTACGAACATCTTCCATTTCGGGAAGTCACCTTTCTCGATGCTTTCGTACAAATCGCGCTGATGACTCTCACGGTCTTTGGCAATGACAGCCTCGGCTTCCTGGTCAGTCAGATTCTTGATTCCCTGCATAGTGTGAAGATGGAATTTCACCCATGTGCGTACACCTTCGACATTAATAAACGAGAATGTGTGGCTTCCATATCCGTGCATATGTCTGTATGAATACGGAATACCTCTGTCGCTCATAGTGATTGTAACCTGATGGAGTGCTTCGGGAAGCAGTGTCCAGAAATCCCAGTTGTTCTTAGGGCTGCGCATGTTTGTGCGAGGGTCGCGTTTCACTGCATGGTTCAAATCAGGGAATTTAAGCGGGTCGCGCAAGAAGAATACTGGAGTATTGTTTCCCACGAGATCCCAGTTGCCTTCCTCTGTATAGAACTTGATGGCGAAACCTCTGATGTCGCGTTCCGCATCGGCTGCTCCGCGTTCGCCTGCCACTGTAGAGAAACGAACAAACAATTCTGTTTCCTTTCCTACTTCAGAGAAGATGGCAGCTTTAGTGTATTTAGTAATATCGTTAGTAACGGTGAATTTTCCGAAAGCGCCCGAACCTTTGGCATGCATACGTCTTTCAGGAATTACCTCTCTATCAAAATGTGCAAGCTTTTCAAGAAACCATACATCCTGTAAAAGCATAGGTCCTCTTTTTCCGGCTGTAGCCACATTCTGATTGTCGGCTACCGGTGCCCCCTGGGCTGTTGTCAGTTTTTTTGTTTCCATAAATACCTCCTTAAATTATTTAGTTAACATGTTACTTTGTATAAAAGTATCCAGTTTAGTTTTGTCTTCGTCTGTCAAATGGGCTGTCTTCGATTTCAAGAAACCGCCTACTCCCTTTCCGGTCATATTCATAGCCTTTCTCATCCTGCGGTGCATACTTCCAGTCCTTATCTTATATGTGGTAAAAAACATGACCTTGCGTTCATCTATAAAGTCTGCAACAGACTTGCTGAAATCAACCCACTTACGATGTGGATGCTGCCCTATCACGAACCAGCCGCACGTCCAGCACCCTGACAACACAATATCTGATTTCAACAATCTCTGCTTGTCGAAATCCGAAATTGAGGACAGACTGACATCAAGTCCCTTCGACCACAGATACATAGCTATCTCTCTGGCGTATGCCGCTGTCCGGCCGGTATGGCTATAATATAAAACCGTTGCTCTCATAATTATTACTCCTTAAATACTATCACCCTGCCGTTCCGCAAATCAGGTATAGCAAATACACTTTTCATACGCATTTAAAATTTGTAACAAATATAAATATGCAAAAGATATTTCACTATATTTGTAAAATTCTATTTTCCGATAACGGTTATTGATAAAAACGATATAGCACAGATGGAACTAAGACAACTAAAGTATTTCGAAAAGGCCTGCGAACTTAAAAAATTCTCTGAAGCATCCAGAATGCTTAATATATCGCAAAGTACACTGTCGCAACAAATAAAGCAACTGGAAGACGAACTCAATGTTTTGCTTTTCGACAGAATAGGTAAAAGAATTATACCGACAGAAGCCGGTATGGCCTTTCTGCCTTTTGCCAGAAACTCCATTCTTGAGGCCGAAAATGGGAAACAGATAATAAAGGATCTCAACGGCATAACAACCGGTGTCCTAAACATAGGTGTCACCTATAGCTTGAGCCATTTATTCAGATGCTCAATTACAGAATTCAAAAAGGCATATCCAGGAATAAAAGTAATAACCAATTTCGGCACTTCAAAAGAACAGATTAAACTTCTTGAGGACAAGCACGTAGACTGCGTACTGTCTTTTGAGCCTGAGGAAATAGACGATGAATATGAAAAAATAAAACTCTTCTCTTCAAAACTGTATTTTATAGTACACGAATCACATCCTCTGGCAAATCTTTCATCTATATCATTAAAAAAACTTCAGGATACAGACTTAATACTGCCGGCTGTTGGATTTGCCACACGAATGAAAACCGATGAGGAATGTTGCAAATACAACATAAAACCTAATATAATAATGGAAATAAACGATGTACAGACAATCATCCATTTAATAAGGAATGGCAACTGGAGCACTATATTAACCAGAGCAGCCATAAAAGATGAGCCGGACCTGAAAGCTATTCCTATACTATCTGCCGAAACACTGACTTCACAAGCCTATCTGTTTTGGCCTAAAGAAAGCTACAGAAAAAAGTCTGCAACAGAATTTGCCAGGTTCGTACAAAAAACAGTAAGAAACGGATAGACAGGAATTACATAATATGCTTAAACTCATTCGCGAACAGAAAAGTTTTATGTTTAACAGCCATAAAAGACTTTTTCTTACATACTTAGAAAAAAAATAGCAAAGAAGTTTTGGTATTTTGAAAAAACTTCATACCTTTGCATCCGCAATCGAGAAATGATAACCTCGGCAACATCGGAAAATCCGATATTAGGATGGCCCGTTCGTCTATCGGTTAGGACGCAAGATTTTCATTCTTGAAAGGGGGGTTCGATTCCCCCACGGGCTACAAATAAACAGTATAACGAACAATATTAAAGATTAGTCGAGATGGCAAATCACAAATCATCTATCAAAAGAATTAGACAGGAAGAAAAAAGAAGACTTCACAACAGATATTATGCAAAAACTATGCGTAATGCTGTAAGAAAGCTTCGTGCAACAACAGACAAAGCTGAAGCTGTTGCTTTGTATCCAAAAGTACAGAAAATGTTGGATAAATTGGCTAAAGTTAATATTATCCACAAGAACAAGGCTGCTAACTTGAAGTCAAAATTGGCTGCACACATCGCTAAGATTGCTTAATTTTGGTACCTTAAAAAAGATATTAAGGCTGGGTTATTACCTGGCCTTTTGTCGTTTATATACATACCATCCGACAAGAAGGTGAAAATCAAAAAACATACTGATTTTCACCTTTTTTTTAGCTATCAGAAAAGGTTATTACATAGATTTTTCGTAACTTTGAACGATTAAATAAACTATTTAAAAACATGAGTGAAGAACTGACACAGAACAGCGGAAGCAACTACTCGGCAAGCAGTATTCAGGTACTTGAAGGACTTGAAGCCGTGCGTAAACGTCCCGCTATGTATATCGGCGACATCAGCGAAAAAGGTTTGCATCACCTCGTATATGAAGTTGTGGACAACTCTATCGACGAAGCACTTGCCGGATATTGTACACATATAGAAGTAACAATAAACGAAGATAATTCAATCACAGTACAGGACAACGGTCGTGGTATTCCTGTCGATTTCCATGAGAAAGAAAAGAAATCTGCTTTGGAAGTCGTTATGACAGTGTTACACGCCGGAGGTAAATTCGATAAAGGTTCCTATAAGGTTTCCGGAGGTTTGCACGGTGTGGGTGTATCGTGTGTGAACGCACTTTCTACTCACATGACTACAAACGTATTCAGAAACGGAAAGATTTATCAGCAGGAATACGAATGCGGTAAGCCACTTTATCCTGTAAAGGAAATAGGAACTACAGAACTCAGAGGTACAAAACAGACTTTCTGGCCTGACGCATCAATATTCACAGTTACTGAATATAAATATAACATTCTTCAGGCACGTCTTAGGGAACTTGCATATCTGAACAAGGGTATTACAATCACTCTTACAGACAAGCGCGAAAAAGAAGAAAACGGTAGTTACAAGAGTGAAGTATTCCATTCAGATGAAGGCGTTAAGGAATTCGTACGTTTCCTCAATTCTACAAATACTCCACTTTTTGATGACGTAATCTATCTGAACACTGAAAAACAGGGTGTTCCTATCGAGTGTGCCATCATGTATAACACAGGTTTCCGCGAAAACCTGCATTCTTACGTTAATAACATCAACACAATAGAAGGTGGTACTCACGAAGGAGGTTTCCGTGCTGCACTTACACGTGTATTGAAGAAATATGCAGAAGAAAGCAAGGCACTGGAAAAAGCTAAAGTTGAAATCTCGGGTGAGGACTTCCGCGAAGGTCTTATTGCAGTAATCTCTGTGAAGGTTGCCGAACCTCAGTTCGAAGGTCAGACAAAGACCAAGCTTGGTAACAGCGAAGTGAGCGGTGCCGTACAGCAGGCTGTAGGTGAAGCTCTTTCAAACTATCTTGAAGAACACCCTAAGGAGGCAAAAGTTATTGTTGACAAGGTGGTACTTGCCGCGACAGCACGTATAGCGGCAAGAAAGGCACGTGAGTCTGTACAGCGCAAGAGCCCTATGGGCGGCGGCGGACTTCCGGGAAAACTGGCTGACTGTTCTAGCCGTGTAGCAGAAGAATGTGAATTGTTCCTCGTCGAGGGTGATTCTGCGGGTGGTTCTGCAAAACAGGGACGAAGCAGACAGTTCCAGGCTATCCTGCCTCTGCGAGGAAAAATCCTGAACGTAGAGAAAGCTATGTGGCACAAAGCATTCGAAAGCGATGAAGTGAACAACATCATCCAGGCACTTGGAATCCGTTTCGGTGTTGAAGAAGAAGACAGCAAGAAGGCAAACATCGAGAAACTCCGCTACCACAAGGTGATAATCATGACCGATGCCGATGTCGATGGTTCTCACATCGACACACTTATCATGACTCTGTTCTACAGATATATGCCAGAGATTATTCAGGAAGGTCACTTGTATATAGCTACTCCTCCATTGTACAAATGTACAAAAGGTAAAATTAGCGAGTATTGCTACACCGAAGAAGCAAGACACGCTTTTATCCAAAAATACGGTGACGGAAGCGAACAAGGAATACATACTCAGAGATACAAAGGTTTGGGTGAAATGAACCCTGAACAGCTTTGGGAAACAACAATGAATCCTGAGACTCGTATTCTGAAACAAGTACAGATAGAAAATGCCGCTGAAGCGGACTATATCTTCTCTATGCTTATGGGAGATGATGTAGCTCCTCGACGCGAGTTCATAGAAAAGAATGCCACTTACGCCAATATTGACGCATAAGGTGGTTTATATGTTTAACTAAATTTTTATACCTCCTCACATCTTACACGGAGGAAAGCCTCGGAATCCATAAAGTTCCGGGGCTTTTTTATTAATAATCCGTTTATATTTCATCATATCCAAAACGCGTCCAGAAAGCTTATAACTCGGTTTCATGCCATAAAACATTTATATTTTTACTCCAAACCGGACAAGTATTATCATAAAATAACTATTTTTGGAAAAAGAAATAACTAAATAAAAACTAATACCAAAAGAAAGATATGAAACTGACATTTCGTATTAAGTATCGTACCGTATGGGGTGAAAGTCTGAGAGTCGTGATAAACGGCGACGAAAAAAACTCGCTTCCTCTTTTCACGCGCGATGGCCAGGAATGGCAAGGAACATTCAATTATGACCTGCCTGAAAATTCCGATATTGTGCCATACAGATATGCTGTTTTCAGAAATGAAGACTGTGTAAGAAAAGAGTTTGGCGCAATCCCCCACTCTATTATAAAAGGTAATGCACAGCAGCATCATTTCATTTTTGACGACTGCTGGCGTGACTTGCCGGAAGGGAATCACAGATACAGTTCTGCCTTCAATGGCATTCCGCATACAGAGGAGCCGAAAAAACTTACAGACAATGTAGGCTGCTGCATCACACTCAGAGCATTATGTCCGGGACTGAGACACAAGGAACAGGAATTAGGAATAACAGGCAGCTGCAACGCACTTGGCAACTGGGAATATTACCGCCCACTAAGAATGCAGGAGATATCGCCGGATGTGTGGTGTATATCAATAGATTATTCATCGCTTACATTTCCTTTTGAATACAAATTTGTAGCCATCAGTTCTAAAACCGGAGCTGTGGAAGAATGGGAATGCGGATGCAACCGTACTTTCCACATACAGCCGCTTATGCGCGGAGAGACTTACTTCCCAATGGAAACAGAGGTATTCTTCAATCTGCCGGAAAGGAAGATTGCCGGTAGCGCAATACCAGTATTCTCACTCCGCTCGGAAGGCAGTTTCGGCGTAGGTGACTTCGGTGATTTGAAGACATATATAGACTGGGCTGCAGAAACAAGCCAGCAGGCAGTACAGATACTTCCTATCAACGACACTACAAGAACAAAGACATGGGTTGATTCATATCCGTACAATGCTATCTCAATATACGCATTCCACCCTATGTATATCGATTTGAGACAGTTGCCGACTCTCAAGAATACGAAAAAGGCCGCTGAATATGAAAGAGAACGCTTGAAACTGAACAGCCTGTTACAAGTAGACTACGAAGGAGTAAACAATACGAAACGCGCTTACCTGAAGGACATATTCACTCAGGAAGCAGAAAGCATCCTTTCATCAGAGGATTTCAAATCATTCTACAGCAAGAACGAAGAATGGCTTAAACCATATTCGGCATTCAGCTATCTGAGAGATTTGTATGGCACAGCCGATTTCAATACATGGCCGGAATATATCACATACGTTTCCGAAGAGATAGACAAGCTTTGTGATGAGGAAGCTGAAACATATCCGGAAGTTTCATTCTATTACTTCCTGCAATATGTTCTGCACGTGCAACTTCTTGCAGCTGCCAACCATGCACGAAGTAAAGGTGTGATTCTGAAGGGAGACATCCCTATCGGCATCAGCCGAGGAAGTGTGGAAGCATGGGTAGAGCCATATTACTTTAATATGATCGGACAGGCAGGTGCACCACCAGATGCTTTCTCTGTAAACGGTCAGAACTGGGGATTCCCTACATACAATTGGGACGTAATGGAAAAAGACAACTACCAGTGGTGGAGAAAACGTTTCTCAAAAATGGCTGAATACTTCACAGCATACCGTATAGACCATATACTTGGTTTCTTCCGTATATGGGAAATTCCTGTACATTCTGTACACGGACTGTTAGGACAGTTTGTTCCGGCACTGCCTATGAGCGCGGACGAAATAAAAGGTTTCGGACTGAACTTCCAGAAAGAGTTCATGACAGAGCCTTTCATCAACGACTATATGCTTAACACCATATTCGGCGACAAGAGCGATGAGGTACGCAACACTTTCGTACAGCATAATCACCATGACATCTACCGCATGCGTCCTGAGTTCGATACACAGCGTAAAGTTGAAGCTTACTTTGCAGGAAAGACCGATCAGGAAAGCCTCAACTTGAAGGAAGGCCTATACTCATTGATAAGCAATGTTCTGTTCGTAAAAGACAGAAAGAATCCTGAGATGTATCACCCGAGAATATCTGTACAGAACGACTTCATCTACAAGCAGCTCAACTGGCAGGAACAGGAAGCCTTCAACAGACTATACAATCATTACTATTACCAGCGCCACAATAAGTTCTGGTATGACGAGGCGATGAAAAAACTGCCAGTCCTCACACAATCCACTTCTATGCTCGTTTGCGGCGAAGACTTGGGAATGGTGCCAGACTGTGTGCCATGGGTAATGAACCAGCTGCAGATTCTCTCTCTCGAAATACAGAGAATGCCTAAAGACCCGAAAGACGAGTTCGGACATGTCTATAACTATCCGTTCCGCTCTGTTTGTACTATAGGCACCCATGATATGTCAACCCTCCGTGGCTACTGGAAAGAAGATGCACAGATTACAGAACGATACTATCATTATGAACTCGGACATTGGGGTGAAGTTCCACAGGATGCACCGGGATGGTTATGCCGTGAGGTTGTTAGCCAGCATCTGAACTGCCCGTCACTACTATGTATCCTGACATGGCAGGACTGGACATCAATAGATGAAAGCCTGCGCAATCCGGACATTGAGATAGAACGCATTAACGTTCCTGCAAACCCTCGCCACTACTGGAGATGGAGAATGCACGTCACTTTGGAAGACCTTATGAAGAAAGACGATTTCAACGAACAGATAAGAAACATGATTTCTGAAAGCGGAAGAGTCTAAAGAACAAACATCAGAAATCAGGTTTTCAACACCTAAACAGGGTTTAAACAGTATTTACAGGCTGTTTAAACCCTGTTCCTTTTTAACACCGTATGTGAATAACACATTAATAACTCCACACATTAATATTACTGTATAAGACACAAAATGCGTACCTTTGCACCCGGAAATTTTAAAACCCCATAAAGATGCTTTTACCATACTTGAATGAAAACCTTATAGAAGCCGGATGCGATGAAGCAGGACGAGGATGTCTTGCCGGAGCAGTTTATGCCGCAGCCGTCATTCTGCCGAAGGACTTCAAGAATGAGATGCTGAACGACTCGAAGCAACTGTCTGAAAAACAGCGCTATCAGCTTAGAGAAGTTATAGAAAAGGAAGCACTGGCATGGGCAATTGGTATTGTAGAACCGGAAGAAATTGATAAAATCAACATTCTGAACGCTTCGTTCCTTGCGATGCACAGAGCAATTGACCAACTGAAAATTACTCCAGAACATCTGTTGATAGACGGCAACCGTTTCAACAAATACAAGAATATTCCGCATACCACAATAGTGAAGGGAGATGGAAAATATCTTTCAATAGCAGCCGCTTCGATACTTGCGAAGACTTATCGTGACGACTATATGAACAGGCTGCACAGTGAATATCCTATGTACGCATGGGATATGAACAAGGGATATCCTACCAAAAAACATCGACAAGCCATAAAGGAATTCGGCACTTCTCCTTATCACCGCCTGAGTTACAACCTTTTAGGCGACACACAGCTTTCGCTGGATTTCTAAATCAAGTCTTGGATTTCAACATCAACAGGAGTTATTAATAACCTGTTGAAAACCTACGTTATTAACAGCCTGTTAATAACTCTAACTTCATGCCTTCTAACTTTGGCACGACCGAAACAATCTATATAACATTTTTCCAGCCCAAACACATTAAACACAGAAGTAAGAGTCCACGAAAGGACATTTTGACACGTAAAACAAGATAACCAAATGACAATTTGTCAATTTATGACTTTATCAACACCTGTGAATATATTAATAATGTTTCCACATGTTTAAAACAATAGCCTGAAGGTTTAAAATCAGATTATAAACATTAAACACCGTCTGACAAAAATTCAAACTTCCGGTATCGGCACACAGTTTGCAATATCAATAGTGAACTTGAGGTTCAAAAACCAAGAGTTCGGAAATAATTGAAAATGTATAACTTAAATATAGGAGATTAAAACTATGATGCCGATTAGAAAGTATTACAATCAGAACTGGTTACCAAGTATCTTTAATGATTTCTTTGATAATGACTGGATGGAAAAAACTAATGCTACAGCTCCGGCAATCAATGTTATTGAGAGCGAAAAGAACTACAAAGTAGAGGTTGCAGCTCCAGGAATGACCAAAGACGATTTCAACATCCATTTGGGAGACGACAACGAACTTGTTATCTCAATGGAAAAGAAAGTTGAAAACGAAGATAAAGATAAAGAAAACAAGAAATACTTGCGACGTGAGTTCTCTTACACAAAATTCCAACAGTCACTTTACTTGCCTGACAATGTTGATAAGGAAAAGATAAGTGCTAATGTTTCAGACGGTGTATTGACTATCGAACTGCCGAAGTATTCACCTGAAGAAAAAGCTAAGGTTAATCGTGTTATTGAGATACATTAATCATTGGTAAACCAAATAAGAGCCTCCCGCCAACAGTCAACGGGGGGCTCTGTTTGTATAAGACAACAACTTCAACACATGCTTATGAGAACTTGAAACCGCCTTCACATATTCTATAAATACAACTTATATTTATATATCTATAGATTGTATTTTTATATATATAACTTGTATTTATAAAAACAAAGGTTGTATTTATAGAATATGTAAGGTTGTTTACAAGAATTTCCGGGCATAAAAACATCAATAAACCACCAACTTTAAAACTCAAAATATATGGCTTTTATAGATTATTACAAAGTACTGGGCGTAGAACGTAATGCCTCGCAAGATGATATCAAGAAAGCCTATCGTAAGATGGCCAGAAAGTATCATCCTGACCTGAACAAAGACGACCCTAACGCCAAAGACAAGTTTCAGGAGATAAACGAAGCTAACGAGGTTTTGAGCGATCCTGAAAAAAGAAAGAAATACGACGAATACGGCGAACACTGGAAACATGCCGACGAATTCAAGGCTGAACGTGAGGCATACCAGCGAGCACAACAAAGTGGCGGACAGTCGGCTTACTGGTACTCCGTAAATGGCGACGATTTCATGGGCGGATTCGGGAGAGGAAACGCAAGCGGCTTCTCCGATTTCTTCGAACAGCTGTTCGGACATGGAGCATCAGCGGGCAGAAGCGGAAGAGGCTACAACATGATGAGCCGTGGAGGTGACATAGAAGCACAGATGAACCTTTCACTGCGCGAAGCAGCCGTTACGCACAAACAGACCTTCAGCGTGAACGGTGAGAACCTGCGTATAACAATACCTGCGGGTATTGCCGACGGACAAATGATAAAGCTGAAAGGCCACGGCGAGAAAGGCAGCAACGGAGCACCTGACGGAGACCTTTACATCACATTCAAAATTGCTCCGGATCCTGACTTCAAACGTGAGGGCGACGACCTGTTCACAGATGTTGATATCGACCTTTACACAGCCGTCCTTGGAGGTACTGTGAACGTCAGGACCATAAACGGAATGGTCAAGCTGAAAGTAAATCCGGGCACTCAGAACGACACAAAAGTCAGACTGCGTGGCAAAGGATTCCCTGTATATAAGAAAGAAGGTACATTCGGCGATTTGATTGTGACATATCATGTGGATATACCTACAGCGTTAAGCGAGAAACAGAAAGAGCTGTTCACACAGCTGAAAAATAGCTAAAAATGGAGCGATAATCCATAGATAATCACTTTATCAATTACAACAAATTTATAGCAGCCAATTCCTCAGTCAGTGCGTTAATACCTTTCTGAATCTTCTCCAACTGTTGTTTGCGAGGTTTATGCACTCCGGCCGCATAATGCCACAACTGGCGTTCATTGATTCCGGTTATCCGGCTCAATGCGGCCTTAGTGAAAATGCTACTGTAATAGTTGATGAATGTAGAAGCATCTATTTTAAATTTTAAGGAAAATTCCCCTTTGAGAATTTCGCACGGATTCGGATTGTCCTCCAAATATAAGTCTATGGCTTCTTTCATGTTATCTTCAATCTCCCTTATGTTATTACCAACCGTAATAACAGGAGCACCTTCGATATAAGCACTAAGATTATTGCCGGCATGTTCCACAATAACTTCAACTGTTCTCATTTTGACCACCATTTTATAGTTAAACAAAAGAGGCTGGGGCTATTTTAGCCCCACTTGCCTCAAAATGCTGTAATAAGTGCCTTTTTCAACGCCTTTCTTTCCATGATTCGGAACGACTACCGTTATTCCGTCTTTTTCAAACTTCATGTGGCTGCCCTTCTGGCTTTTTAGAACGAAGCCGTTGTCAAGCAACATAGTTACAACCTCCTTAACAGACTTGTAACTCATAGCGTTTTTGACTTTATTACTTTGCAAATATAGTAAATCCACGAATAATTCACAAACAATATATTCTCATTTTTACTATAATTGAAAGTATATTCTAAATTATCCATTATAAGCTCTATATTAAAAATCCCCAAAACATTCGCTCAAAAAGCAGATATTTTGTACTTTTGCAGCCGGAAAACAAATTGGATTTCAAACTTCTAAAACATATTACAATTATGGCAAAGAAAGCACTTTTAATGATCCTCGACGGATGGGGCTGCGGCGACCATCACAAAGACGATGTAATCTTTAACACTCCTACTCCTTATTGGGACAGTCTGTTGGCTAACTACCCTCACTCACAGTTGCAGGCAAGCGGCGAAAACGTAGGTCTTCCTGACGGACAGATGGGTAACTCAGAAGTTGGTCACCTCAACATCGGTGCCGGACGCATCGTTTATCAGGATTTGGTGAAAATCAACCGTGCTTGTGCCGACGGAAGCATCATGCAGAACCCTGAAGTTGTTTCTGCCTTCACATACGCTAAGGAAAACGGTAAGAACATCCACTTCATGGGTCTTACTTCAAACGGTGGTGTACACTCTTCACTCGACCACCTGTTCCGCCTTTGCGACATCGCTAAAGAATACGGTATCGAAAATACTTTCATCCACTGCTTCATGGACGGTCGCGACACTGACCCTAAGAGCGGTAAAGGATTTATCGAAGAACTTACTGCACACTGCGCTAAATCAGCAGGTAAAATCGCTTCTATCGTAGGTCGTTTCTATGCAATGGACCGCGACAAACGTTGGGAACGTGTGAAAGAAGCTTACGACTTGCTCGTTAACGGTACAGGTAGGAAAGCTACAGACATGGTTCAGGCTATGCAGGAATCATACGATGAAGGTGTTACTGACGAATTCATCAAACCTATCTCCAACGCTAACTTCGATGGTACTATCAAGGAAGGCGACGTAGTTATCTTCTTCAACTACCGTAACGACCGTGCTAAAGAGCTTACTATCGTTCTTACTCAGCAGGATATGCCTGAAGCCGGTATGAAGACTATCCCGGGACTTCAGTATTACTGTATGACTCCATACGATGCTTCATTCAAGGGTGTACACATCCTCTTCCCTAAGGAAAACGTACAGAACACTCTTGGCGAATACCTCGCAGCAAACGGAAAGACTCAGCTTCACATCGCTGAAACAGAAAAGTATGCCCACGTTACATTCTTCTTCAACGGCGGACGTGAAACTCCATACGACAACGAAGACCGTATCCTGGTTCCTTCTCCAAAGGTTGCCACTTACGACCTGAAGCCTGAAATGAGCGCTTACGAAGTTAAGGACAAACTGGTAGAAGCTATCAACACTCAGAAATATGACTTCATCGTTGTCAACTATGCTAACGGCGACATGGTAGGTCACACCGGTATCTACGAAGCTATCGAAAAGGCTGTTGTTGCTATCGACAACTGCGTGAAAGATACAGTAGAAGCTGCTAAGGCTAACGACTACGAAGTAATCATCATCGCTGACCACGGAAACGCTGACCACGCATTGAACGAAGACGGAACTCCTAACACTGCTCACTCACTGAACCCTGTTCCATTTGTTTACGTAACAGAAAACAAGGACGCCAAGGTTGAAAACGGTGTATTGGCAGACGTTGCTCCTTCTATCCTTCACATCCTGGGTATGGCTCAGCCGGCTGATATGACAGGAAAAGACCTGATTAAGTAATCTTTCAGAATAGATATTAAAGATACAAACAAAAGCACAGACAGCATACGGACAAAAATCCTATGAGGTCTGTGCTTTTTTTATAACTGCAAGTTCATAATGAAAAAATTTTGGAAATATATGGCAGCTGTCGTGAGAGGATGGCGTATAGGCGACTATTTGCGTCAGTTCAGCATCGTGGCAGCCGGCGTTATTGTAACCTTCTGGGGGAGCGACCTGATAAGCACTCGTTCCAGAGAGAAAGAAATACGTTCGGTCATGCAGCTCATCAGACAGGAACTGGCAAACAACTATGAGGAGCTGAAACATACTCGTTCAATGATAGAAGCCGACATTCGCATGAGCAGGATGCTGAAGGAAGCAAATTTAGAGTTGGAATCCGTACCTTCGGATACGATAGAAAAGTATTGGGAGTTTTTCTCATCTTCATCAGAACTCAATGTAGATACAGACGCACTTGAAGTGCTGAAAGGCTCACAGCTGATGCAGCATATCAATGACAAACAGATGCTACAGGATTTATTGCAGACATATGGTTATATAGAACGTATGAGAAAAGATATCTCAGATTATTACAAGTTGAAGAACAATGCTATAATGACATGTATAGAGAGTCTTGACAAACAGAGTATCAAGAAATACATGTTCAACAACACCAGTGTCTATAAAGGATTTTATGCTTTCCAGATGGAGCATCCTGTATTTCTTTCATTCGTAAGTACCGTAGAGGGTTATTGCGACTGGAGGCGTTTAAACAATATCGACAGTCTTTTGAATAAGGAAATCAATCTGCTGCACGAACGCTTTGATTAAAGGGGATTAATCATAGACAATAAAAAAGGCTGTCCATTGGGACAACCTTTTTCATTTATAAGATATATGTTTATCAGAATCTGAAGCTTATATAGAAACGTGTAGAAGCTGTTTTCCAGTTTGTTTTTGGAGTTTCCGCAGATGAATCACCATCATCACCCATAATATCTCCTAAATCGACAAGACTTTTATATTTTGTTTTTCCCCAGCGTGCTTCAATACCAAGAGATATAACCTTATAAGATATCGCTCCACCGGCAGAGAAGAAAGTACCATAACTGCCATTAAATTCATCACCACTGTACATCATTGAGTACGAAGGAGTAACACGGAAATAACCGTTGACCTTAAGATGGTCTATAGGATTAACTGTTACAGAAGGGCCAATCTGCATACCGACTTCCGCCTGATACATATTTTCTTTCTCTACTTCGTAACCATCAGTAGTTTCATTCTCATACATAGCAACATTCACATCGAAAAAGCTCCAGTCAATACCAAACTTAATCATACCCAATATCGGTTTCTTATGCAGATAATAAGTACGACCGTTAGTTATGGCTACACCCAAGCTGCTGTTATACTTATAATCTACATCTGCAGGCGACAAGCTTTGTTTCACGTAAGAAATATTAAAATACTTTGCTCTGTCCTTCCATATTTTCTTGTCCAAAGCCTCAGCCTCAAGCTGTTTGTTTTTCTCTGAAATCTCATCCACTACCTGCTGCAGCGAATCCGTCCTTTCCTCTTCTATATTCTGAGCCATAGCCGGAACAGACAACAAGCCCAAAAGCGAAACGATAATAAAATTCTTTACCCTCATAATAATCTGAAATATTTTAAAAGTTAATTGTTTGTCAGAACTACTAATTATCTAAAAAACAACGACAAAAATATAATTTATATTCATAAAATTATAATATTCTACAATAAAAAATATTATTTTCACCAAACATTCACATAAAACAGTGATAAACTCATTCTCATAATTATATCTGTTTTTTATCAATGAATAACAGTTATGATTTATCTTTGCAAAAAACTTTATATTTTATGGTTCAGATAGACGATGTAGTAGTAAGCCTCGACGTATTCCGCGAGAAGTTTCTTTGCAATCTTGACGCTTGCAAGGGAGAGTGCTGTATAGAAGGCGATGCCGGTGCACCGGTAGAACTTGACGAGGTTGAGAAACTGGAAGAGGTACTTCCTGTGATATGGAATGACCTTTCGCCGGAAGCACGTGCCGTGATAGATAAGCAAGGAGTGGTATATACCGACCAGGATGGTGATTTGGTAACATCGATAGTAAACGGCAAAGACTGCGTGTTCACATGTTACGATGATAAGGGATATTGCTATTGCGCAATAGAGAAAGCATATCGCGAAGGTAAATGCAATTTCTATAAACCGGTGTCATGCCATCTCTACCCTATCAGGATAGGCGACTACGGCCCTTTTAAGGCTGTAAACTACCATAGATGGGATGTATGTAAGGCTGCAGTTCTGCTCGGGAAGAAAGAGAATCTGCCTGTTTATAAATTTCTGAAAGAGCCGCTTATAAGGAAATTCGGTCAGGCATGGTATGACGAATTGGAGAATGTGGCAGAAGAATTGAAGAAACAGGGATTAATATAAACTTTATAAATACAGAAACCTTGCTATAAATTCATAACAAGGTTTCTGTATTTAATAAAAATCACTTCAATACAACATTTATTTTTTGCAGGCACGAATCTTCAGAACTTGTACCATACAATATCTCATATTCACCTTCAAGAGGGCGCATCACATTATTTTGAGTATCAAACCATTCAAAATCATTATTTGACAATTCAAAATTAATATTACAAGTCTTTCCTTTATCTATACATACCCTTTTAAAAGCTCTAAGTGTTTTATTGGGGCCATTAATATCAGAAGGGCGTCGGAGATAAATCTGTACAACCTCTTCACCATTAAGATCACCAATATTACTTACAGGAATACTAATCCTCAACGTATCACCATCGGATAATATATTCTTGTTAATTTTAGCTTCACCATATTTGAATTCGGTATAGCTTAAGCCATGCCCAAACGGGAATAAAGGCTTTTCAGCCATATATCTATAAGTACGTCCCTTCATGGAATAATCTTCAAAATCGGGTAACTGACTTATATTTTTATAGAATGTAACTGGTAAGCGTCCAGCCGGATTATAATAACCCAATAACACTTCAGCTATAGCTCTACCTCCTTCCTGACCAGGATACCAAGCTTGAAGTATCGCATCACAATATTTCGTTTCAGGTTCAAGCCCTATTGGAGACCCGGAGAAATTAACAAAAACAATCTTTTTACCAGCATCATATAATGCTTTTACAAGTTTTCTTTGGACTTCCGGCAACTCGATATCAGTCCTATCACCATTTTTGAAACCAGGGAGTTTCACTCCCATCTCTTCACCTTCAAGTTGAGGAGAAATACCACCTGCAAAGATTACCACATCAGCATCTTTCACTTTATTTACAGTTGCATCAATATCAACTTCCTGCTTAAACCCTAAATCAAAATTCAATTGAGCATCACTTGCAAAATATTTAAATTTTATCTCAAGCCCATAATCCTGACCTGATTTTACTTTCATTTTATAAACACGCTGTTTACTACCATGTTTATTAGTAAAACTACCTAACTCTTTTCCATCCACGAGTAACTGGACAGAGCCATAAGAATAAAAATTGAAAAAGACCTCTCCACTTTCTTCAGGAGTAAATACACTTTTATAAATTGCAGAGAAATCAGTTAAATTAACCCCAGGAGCAAAAACAGTAGCTCCCGACGTACACAATTGAAAAGGAGTGGTCAATTGGGCAGTAGCAACCGGTTCTCCATCAAAATCCTTATTGTTCCAATACTCAGCACTAAAACCCACACCTCTATCTGTATGACACTGTGCAAATGTGCTACGCAATATATTCTTCTCAACCCATGAGCACCCCTGATCAAATATTATTCTATTATTATCTCCACATAAATCAACAAGACCTTGTAAAAGAGTTATTGTTCTTCTCGGAGTTCCATTATAGTTTCCCCATTGCATTACAGAATCATTTGCATTTGGTCCAACAACCGCAATAGTTTTACCATTCATCTTCAATGGAAGAATACCGTCACGGTTTTGCAACAATGTCATAGATTTACGGGCCATATCAAGAGCCAACGAATCATGGCGTGCAGAAGCAACAACAGAAAAAGGGATATTAGTCCAATCAACATCTGATACATCATCCATTAACCCTAATTCAAAACGCGCTTTAAGCAAACGTCTTACAGACACATCAATTTCAGATTCTTTTATTGTTCCTTTTTTAACACCATCAACTAATTTTTTGAAATTAGAACCACATTCCAAATCTGTCCCGTTTAACACAGCAGCAGATGATGCCGCTATAGCATCTTCATGTGTTTTATGTGCATTCTCATCATAAAAATCATCTATAGCTCCGCAATCGGTAACAACAATGCCATCAAATTTCCACTCATTTCTCAAAATCTGAGTTAAAAGCCTGTTACTTCCACAGCAAGGTTCCCCCTCAAACCTATTATACGCACACATCACTTCTTTTACCTGCCCTTTAATAACAAGCTCTTTAAATGGTGGCAAATAAGTTTCATATAAATCTCTCGGTGAAATATTCTCCGCATTAAATTCATGTCTGTTCCACTCAGGTCCTGAATGAACTGCAAAATGCTTGGCACAGGCATGAGTCTTATCATACTTACGGCCTTCATCAAGACACTGCAAGCCTTTTACGACATTCACCCCCATTACCCCAGACAAATAAGGGTCCTCTCCATAAGTTTCTATACCACGTCCCCATCTTGGGTCCCTAAAAATATTTACTGTAGGAGTCCATATTGTAAGACCTTGATATCTCCCATAACTTCCTTCCAAAGTATATTTAGTACTTTTGGCACGAGCCTCATCTGACACAGCAACAAAAACATTATTCAACGCCTTAGGCGAAAAGGATGCTGCCATACCAATCGGCTGTGGGAAGACAGTAGCCAGCCCACTGCGTGCATAACCATGAAGTGCTTCATTCCACCAGGCATAAGGCTTAACCCCTAATCTTTCTACACCTTTCGAGTTGTCCATCATCATGGAAACCTTTTCTTCAAGAGTTAATCGTTTAAGTAAATCCTCTGCTCTTTCCTGTGGAGTACAATTTTTGTTTTGATATACAGGCATACAACCTGTAAGACAAGTCAATAATAATAAATTAATAAAATGTTTTTTCATGATAAATAGTTATTTCATAATTGCTTTGCAATATTAACGACATTCATTTCCATGAAGTCGTATTAATTGGTAATAAAAGAGTATTTTTCTCATTTTAATATGCAATTATCACTAAATATTATCATTAGATTGCTTAAAAGGGCTTTTTGCCTCTTTGTAGGCTGTCGGGGTAACCCCCATAACCTTCTTAAAACATTTACTAAAGTATTTAGGGTCAGAGAAACCTGTCATATAAGCAATTTGCGAGAAGTTATATTCTCCCAAAGAAATAAGCTGCGCAGCACGTTTAACACGAATCTCACGAACAAAATCTACAGGTGTCAACCCGACAATTGATTTTAGTTTCCTATAAAAAATGCTACGTCCCAACATAAGATGAGATGCAAAATCGTCAATAGTCAAATCTGGATCATCCATGTGTTCTTCAAGATACTTCATTACATTTTGCATAAACACCTCGTCAAGAGGAGTCACTTGCGGTTCAGACGGTGAGAAATCAATTACAGCATTCTTACCAGAATCAGAAAGCATAGCCATATATCTTTCTTGCAATGCTTTTCTCTGATTAAAAATAGATTTTATCCTAACTCGCAAATAAGAAGAGCTGAAGGGTTTTGTTATATAGTCATCTATACCCTGTTCGATTCCGCTTATTCTATCATCCAAAGAAGCTTTTGCAGATAAAACAATAATAGGAATATGAGAAGTATTTGGATTCTCCTTAATTTTACCTACCATCTCCAAGCCATCCATCTCAGGCATCATAACATCTGTCAATATCATGTCAGGCAACATTTGGACAGCAAGTTCAAGACCGGCAGCACCATTAACAGCCGTATATATCTTGTAATCATTTTTCAAACAACGTGAAAGGAAAAGACGCAATTCGTCATTATCCTCCACTATCAAAATTGACATCTTGTCAGAATCACATAAATCGCCCTCATTATTCTCATTAACATCAGATGTAATGGCATTGGATTTTGGCGAATCATCCAAAACAAATTCCACTTCAACATTACTATTAAATTTCTCAAATCGTGTTGGCAAAGTAATCTTAAATCTGCAACCATGTCCTGGTTCACTATCAACGACAATAGATCCATTCATTAATTCCACAAGTTCTTTTACCAAAGACAATCCTATTCCTGATGATGGTTTAAGAATATTATCACGAGCCAATGTTTCAAAACGTTTAAAAAGTTTATTAATTTTATCAGGTTTAATTCCTATCCCATTATCTTCTACAATCACATCATAATCATCTTTCCGAGTAATAAAAGTTATTGAAACTGTTCCACCTTCAGGAGTATATTTAAATGCATTTGACAAAAGATTAAAAATGATTTTATCCAATTTATCCCTGTCCACCCAAGCATAAAATGATTTTTCTTCTAACTTAATGTCAAAATCAATATTCTTCCGCGCTGCCATCTCACGGAAATTTGACATAATATTTTGAATAAACGCTGAAATATCTGTTTCCTCTACCAAAAGTTTCATCTTACCATTCTGAATTTTCCTGAAGTCTAATATTTGGTTAATAAGACGAAGCATTCTGTCTGCATTATGCTCAACAACTTCGAGATTACATCTCGCCGATTGTGACAAGTTTTCCTTCTCAAGAACTTCTGATAGCGGACTGCTAATAAGAGTCAACGGCGTACGCAACTCATGGGATATGTCAGTAAAGAATCTCAACTTAATATCTGCGAGTTGCTTTTCCATGCTAACCCTATGACGTAACCTATAAATATAAAATAGAACATAAGTAACAAGCGATGTAACTAACAAAAATATAACTATATACAGAGCTACAGCCCATGCTGTTTCTTTAAAAACAGGTTTAACATGTACTTTTAATGTTCTAATATTATCAACCCATACGCCATCGCTATTAGTAGATTTTATCTCAAGTTCGTATGTTCCAGCAGGAAGATTCAGATAAGATGCAGAACGTGATTTCCCTGAGTAGTTCCATGTGTCTTCCAAACCTTTCATTCTATAAGCATAAAGGATGTTATTGGTAGCCACATAATCAAGAGCTGAAAATTGTATAGTAATATTCCTCTGTTTTGGTTCAAGAGTTATTTCTTTCATATAATCCACAGCCGCATTTATCGAATGTCCTTGAATCTTTATATCAGTTATAGCTATTGGAGGGGCAAACATACTTTTATGCATCTTTTTCGTATCAATATCCATATATCCAGTGTTAGTACCGAACAATATACTTCCATTTGTTCCGTGAATTGGAATCGCTTCTGAAAAAAAAGCTTCCCTGTCTGAAGCTGGAATTATAAAATTTTCTATTGTTTCTGTAATTGGATTAAACCTTGATACAGCTATTTCTGATGTAATCCATAAATATGAGCTACCATCTTCAACAATAGACAAAGTCAAATCAGATACCAAACCTGAATCAAGTCCATAATTTTTAAATCTAATAGTATCCGATAATAAGCTTGACGACAACACCCTATTAAAGCCACCTGTATAATTTACTGTATATATCCATCCGCGACTGTCTGTATAAATGTGCATTATATCATTAGTTCCTATACTTGAAGAATCGCCAGGCCTATGGAAATTTCTATAAAACTTTATTTGTGCCGGATTATTAAAATCAGCAGAAAAAGAAATAAGTCCATCTGTAGTACCAAGCAATATAATTCCATTTTGTACTTCAGATATATTTCTTACTTTCATTCCAAACGACATTGGATAATTCTTTAATTCATTCCCGAAATTCAAAAAATGTCCCGAATCATCATCAAAAAGATTTAAGCCACCATCAAAACAACCGATCCATAAATGCCCTAATGAATCTCTATATATATCATATATGTTATTATTATTTAAGCTATATGGATTAGAAGAATCGTGTTCATAATGTTTTACAATGTATTTTCTGTTTGTTTTACTTTTTCCAAGATGAAAAAGGCCACCCCCTTTTGTACCAATCCAAATTCCCTTATCTTTATCTTCATACATCACATAGATACCGAATCCAAATGTTGAAACAGAAGAAGAAACGTCTCCTTGAGGCGAAAGGAAGCCATCAAATGTTCCATCAGAAGAATATAATAAAATCTCCCCCGATTTAGTTCCACACCATAATCTTCCATCTTCATCACGCATAAATGCTCTTACTTCTGAATCATTAACCAATGATCTCATACGAGATGCCTGTGGCATAAAATTTACTTTTAT
Source organism: uncultured Bacteroides sp. (assembly GCA_900544075.1). Taxonomy (GTDB): domain Bacteria; phylum Bacteroidota; class Bacteroidia; order Bacteroidales; family Bacteroidaceae; genus Phocaeicola. The sequence goes on along the minus strand of UQTJ01000008.1, from coordinate 31,108 downwards.
AACCCCTCGTGCTGTTGCAAACCAACAATTACCTTGCCTGTCAATCGTATAATAACGCACTAAAGGGCTGAACACTGAACGAATATTATTATATGTTATATATAATGATTCAAGAAGAGATGTCTTACGATTATAATAACTGAAATTACCATCTATTGGGAGTATCCATAAAATTCCATTTTTGTCTTCAAATATTACCGGACGACTACCACGCCCATGTTTAACAACGTCTTTATCCGGTGTACTCAGGTGATACTTACTACCGTCATTATCTATACGGGTAACTCCAGCACTCTTAGAAAAAACCCATATACTACCATGGCTGTCCTGATATATATATCTAACATATCCAGATCGACTACTTGGAGTTCGTATATCAATACGATTGAACGAGAGTGAATCAGTATCAAAAACCACCAATCCATTATCAGTTCCTATAAACAATTCACGTTCTTTCCCATAAGCTATATAATTCACAGAATTATAATCAAAAGGCACATCAAGAAAAACGAATTTACCAGAACCTATTTCATACTTTGCAACAGATTTTTTATCTGCGATTAAATATATAGAATTATCAATCTCCCCTATATAACGAAATATAAAGTCTGTATCTATCGTCTTTTTACCAATAATATCAACACCTTTGTCTGTTAGAACCCATTCATCACCTTCTGAATCCTGAAATACCTGATATATATAATTACCCTTGAGATTGCCATCAAAAGAAGAATACAACTTTATACCTTCGCCTTTCTTACATGACAACTCATCTACCCTATAATTATAACCTCCGGAACATAAAATCCACGCTATCCCCTTCGGCAAAGAATGTATCTGTTCAACATGGTTAGTCCTTGCATCAAATCCACGCAAGACATCTGTAAATGTTTCTGTAGCAGGATTAAAAAGGCATGCCCTGCCATCATAAGTCGGACACCATATATCTCCATAACAGTTTTCTGAAATCGAACCAATACGATTACTTCCAAAGGTATTATTATTCTGTTGTGTTGTTATCTTATAATTCTTGAAATTATAGCCATCAAATCTACTCAGTCCGTTCCAAGTACTAAACCATATATATCCTTTTTTGTCTTGAAGTATGTCCATGACTACTCCCTGAGTAAGTCCATCTTTAATGGAAAAGAACTCAAAATCGCACACAGGTTGAGAAAAGAGTCTAAATATGGAATAACCGAAACATAAGAATATAAATATTATTCTTTTAATTTTATATGACGCCATGAGTAGTTAATTTTTTTAATTCATAAGATGATATAATAAAACAAAGATACAAATACTAAATTCAAAAAGCAACTATAACAATACTAAAAGACCGTACCCACTAAAGGATACGGTTTATTTAATGGAAGTAAAAAAAACAAAAAATCATTATAAAGGTAGTTCTGCTAAAGTTATCTTATCATACAATGAATCATCGACACTTATTGAAGAAGAATTCTCAATCTTTAACTTACAGGAATCTTCACAGACCACATTGACGTTATTCAAAACAAGTCCTTCAACATAATTAGCGCTAATACCTTTCTTGGAAGATGTAATATTTATTCCGTCAATAACAAAATTCTTTAAAGGCATCTCAGGCAACCCTCTTAAAGCAACAGCCTTACCTGCGCCATTGCAAGATATATCCGACATATATATATTCCTAAAAACAGGTGTAGTAACCGATACGGCGGGTATAGGTGCGTCAGGTTTTTCCTTAATTGCATAATACATATCTGCAACAATTGCGTCTCCTGTGATATCCACCATCTTTATACCATTAATGTATATATCCTCCACTGTACCTCCTCTGCCTCTCGTACTTTTAAACCTCAATCCTATATCAGTACCTATAAACGTACAATCCGAAACATATACATTATTAATTCCTCCTGACATTTCACTACCTATTACGAATCCTCCATGACCATGAAGAACTGTATTATTCTTTATAATAATATTACTGCATGGTTTTCCGCGCTTACGCCCATCTTCATCCTTTCCCGATTTAAGGCATATCGCATCATCTCCAGCATCGAACAAGCAGTTTTGTACAATGGCATTTGAGCATGACTCTATATCAAGGGCATCTCCATTCTGCGAATACCATGGATTAAAGACCTTTACATTGTCTATTGTCAGATTATCACAACAAAGGGGATGCAAACACCAACTCGGCGAATTGCGGAATGTAACCCCGGTTAACAAGACACGACTACAACCTGTAAGTCCCAGCAGAACAGGACGCAGCCATCTTTTCATCTGCATCCATTCTGCTTTGGATATCTCATCATTCTGTTTTTCACGGGTTATAACAGAAGCTTTAAGCGCGCCCTCATCAGGATACCATGTCTTACCACCCGAGTCAACTACTCCACCTGAATTTACAAGATTATTCCACTGTCCTTCAGTTAATTTTACCCGTTTAACAGGCCTCCATGCATCTCCTCCTCCATCAATAACACCATTTCCTGTTATAGCAATATCGGAAGCCTCTATAGCAGAAATTGGAGACTGGCATCTCAACATGTCAAGCCCTTCAAAAGAAGTTTCCACCAGCGGATATAAATCTGCATCTGGACTAAAAAGAAGTATGGCATTACTTTCAAGGTGCAGTTCAATCTTATCACGAAGAACTATTGGTCCGGAGAGCCAAATACCGGCAGGCACAACCACCTTGCCTCCACCTTTATTTGCAACTGCAACTATAGCATCATTGATAGACTTTGTATTAATAGTTTCACCACCTGACACTGCCCCGAAGTCTGCAATAGATACCTCATTAGATGGTATGTCCGGTAATTCTATACGCGGCATTCTGAAAGGAATGGCCTCTTTACCTTCTTCTATATCCCCATTATCAGGCAAAGCTGCTTTTAGATTTTCTCCAGGGATAAATAATCCACAGGATAGAATTATGGCTACAGCTATCCTGTAGCGTAATAATATATTTCCAAGTTTCAATTCCATAATAATTAAGTTGACTTATATAAGAGCATATATTAATATGATATATGCCTCATTTAATATACCTTTTAAAGTTTCTTTTTTTAATTAGAGCTATGGGAATTCCCAAGAAAGATATCATAGGTTCCCCCATCTATAAAATCATTTATTTTTGCATTATTTATTCCCACCTATGAATCACTGCCACAAATTAATCCTTCAGATTCTATACTAATGACAGTATATTCCGGTTTTAAGTAAGTTTCCTTATTGAGTATATTTAAGTTTTTCATGTTATTAAGTTTATTAGTTCCTGTATTTTTCTCTAATACTTTCTTACAAATATTTGTCAGTACGATAGATAATATTGTATTACAAGTTATTCTACTTTCTTGTTTTTATCTGGTTATTCTGAACCAGTCTACGTCAGCCCATCCTCCATCATTTGCCGTTATAGCTGGACGAGTACAGAACATACCGACTTTCGTTCCTATCCATTTCCCCTCCCTTGCCTTGAAAGCATTGCCAAGTTTTTTATATTTCCTGCCATCAAGACTATAGCTGAAATCACACATCACATTCAGGTCAGAATTACCTTTATTATTTGAGTTATTCTTTTTGTCACAACTAAATTCTACACGCAAATACACGGTGTTATCAGTTAGTAAAACTGTAGCATTCTTTGTTTCCGGAGTACCTTTATCTGCTTTTTTACATTCAACTTGCGATAACTCCAAACCGTTTTCTGTATTTTCTATAATTAAGCCAGAATAATCAAGTCCCATAACTACCAACCCTGTACGTTCGCCTTTATACTTTGCCGATGGTTTGAATGTCAGTTTCATTGTAGTAGTAAAATTCTTTGCCGGAGTCTTTTGGAGTAACAGGTTTGCTACATCCCACAAATTTTTATAATTATCTACCACAGGATAAGAATACAATCTTACCTTACTTTTGTCACCGGCAAAATAAGCCCACTTTTCATTCATATTTGCATGCCACTGCCACTGTGGTGAGAGCGTGAATCCATCAAACTCATCACTTTCTTGAGGAGTACATACCGGATATTCCTTACCCACATCCGGCTTTTTATATTTGCTGACAGGCTCACCGCAACCATCACCATCATTATCTATTCCAATAACAGGCCATCCATCTTTCCAGACCATAGGCTGCAAATGAACCAAGCGTCCGTAGGCACCTACATCCTGAAAATGCAAAAACCAGTCTTCACCTGTCGGGGTGTCAACCCATGCTCCCTGATGAGGCCCGTTTACTTCGGAATTTCCTTGGGCAAGTACCACCTTAGATTCGTAAGGACCATAGATATTTTTTGAGCGTAACACTGTTTGCCATCCTGTAGCCACTCCTCCGGCTGGTGTAAATATGTAATAATACCCATTGTACTTATACAATTTTGCACCTTCGCAAGTAGGATGCTCCTCGTGTCCGTCAAAAATTATCCTTGAAGGAGTAATAGCCTTGTCGGCTTCAGAATTCAACTCACATACTGATAATATACTTTTCAGTCCGGCTCTACTTCCAGCATAGGCATGAGCAAGATATACTCTACCGTCATCATCCCATAGAGGACACGGGTCTATTATACCTTTTGCAGCCTTTACCAATACCGGTTCGCTCCAGTTTCCTTCGGGCGATTTCGTTTTGGTCATGAATACTCCCTGGTCAGGGTCTCCCCAAAAGATGTAAAACTCGCCATTGTGATAACGTATGCTTGGAGCCCACACGCGGTTGCCATGCTCCGGGCGTTCGGGTGATTGCACCGGTTCTAACTTATTGGGTATTGCTGCGCCTATTATTGTCCAGTTTACCAAATCCTTAGAATGGAGAATTTGCAATCCTGGCAAACAGTTAAAACTGGATGAGGTCATATAATAATCATCCCCAATACGACATGCATCAGGATCTGAATAGTCTGCATACAAAACAGGATTTTTATATTTTCCATTTCCCAAATCGGATACCCAGACCTGTGAAACATAAGCAGAGTTCTGGGCTATTACGGGCATTACAGATATAGCTGTCAATGCCAAAATACTTTTTAAAACTTTCATTATATCAAATCTTCAACACTTCAGTAATCTTTTACTGATAATTTTTAATTAAACCATATAAGTTTCAAAAAAGAAACGCTTAACCAATATTTAAATACTGCTTAAATGCTGTTTAAACAACGTTTAAATTCCGTATAATGCAGTGAACGCTTAATGAACCGGCAATAAACGCCCACTGAACATGTTAATACTTTATGTTATTTACCGTTCACCAAGTGTTCATTAGCCGTTCATTGAGCAAATACCGAAAGTATGAATTTGCAGAATTTAAATAAACTTACTCTTTAAACCATGAAGCATCAGTATTTCCATTCCATGACATTATTTTCTCACGAGTGGCAAAATTCTGATTATACTCGTCATATGTAAGAACTTTAACTGTAGCTTTAACATTTTCCGGTATCTTATCATAAAGGTCTGCCCCTGACTCTGTAGTACATAAGTACATCTTGCATCCTTCTGTTAATGACGGAGTTGATGGAACAAAAGGTTTACTATCAAGAGAAAATCCAGGTCCATAAACATCAGCAAATGTGCAATTAAGGAAAGTAAGATTATCTGGTGCATATTGGTAAATCAGACTTGACGACTCAACACCTTCTCCTACAGTAAATCTACAGTCTTTAAAGACATAACCCAATTTTCCTTCTCCTACTCGGGCTTGCATAACAGCTCTTGTACCGTTAGGGGCATCAAGTTGACACTCTTCGAAAAGCACAACTTCGCCTGACCCCCATATAAAATCGGTACCTCCTGCTATATAACAACCTTTAAACCAGTTATATCCTCCACCTGGCAACATTGTATCCTGATTACCTAAAACCCGGCAATTGACAAAAGCAGCAGACTTATTATTTATATACAAGGCTTCAGCCTGACCATTGTTACCATAAGTCCATGCATAAGAATTTTCAATAGTTAAATTCTCAAAACGGATACGGTTTGAATTACCGTCAAGCATAATCACGCAACGTCCTCCTGATTGTGCAATCACAGTTCCTACCGGAGCATCCTGATCTATATTTATACCATTACCTATACCACCGTTTATATTATTATAATTATAATAACGGATATTTACAGCAGAATTATCTACTTTATTTCCTTTTATAGTAATATTACTTTGGTTACGCAAATAGATTATTTCTTCATATATCCCATTATCCATGGAAAATATCTTTAAAGATTCATTAGGTACATTTAATGCGCAATAATCTATAGCTCCTTGTAATGTATAGAAATCAGCATCAGGATTATTATGGCTTATAGAGAAGTTATATTCATAGTTTTGGATACCTACATTCGGCCCAGATTTTGTTGTAAACTTCCATGCTCTACCAAATATACCATTAAAATCATTATGTTTTATTGCGTCAGACGAAATTACGACATAATATGGAGAATTAAAATTCAGTCTATGCTGATGAGGCTTTATAACAACAGAATTACCTTCAACCTTGACCGGAAGATAATTCACCACTCGGCACGCATTAGAAGAACCACTTGGTGCTACTCCTACAATATCCATCCAAGTATTAAGCTTTGTCACTCCATCTTCCATTGAAACCGGACGTTCCGACATATCAATTTCATCAACAAGTTCATGAGTCTCTCCATTATATATACGTATATATCCACTTGTACCCAATTCAGGCTTACTATTAAATTCAACACGTAGTTCTGTATCAGCAAATGCAGTACTTACTCCTGCTTGAGGAAATAAGTTATAAGTACCAGATATATTTCCAACGGCATCACCATTTGTACTACCACCATCTTCCCATGGTGCATTGCTATTATCACCTGAGACCTCTACCAACTCACCTATTACTGTTGTTGAGTTAGGATCTACACTAATATTAAATGTATATTTCTGACCTTTTATAAACTTTCGGAGTCCAGAACCAAGCGCATTAAAATACCACTCCCTCGATTTACCATTTTCTAATCTGAATGTCACTTTAAATTCATCAGATATATTTGAAGGCATAATAATAGCTTCGTATCCTGAAGCATTTGCAAAAGTTGTTATACCTACCGCATCTTCTGCGATATTCAAGTTTCCAGTCTTTACATCCAATGAGGCTTTTGTTGGCATTGATTGTAATTGTACATCGGTAACCGTTATAGGGTTCTTTTCCAAATCTGTGAAATGCATTATAACCTTGGAAAGAATATGTGAAAAAATAAGACTAACATTTGCGTTCTCTGATTCTGAATAATTAAATGCCACTTCAGGTTTACCATACAATAAATCACAGTTGCTACTGCCATCTATTTGGGATGAAATATCAACAGGTATAGAAAAATCTTTCACCTCTGTATTATAAGGATAATATGCCACAAAATCAACAGCTGTTCCACCAGCTTGAAGCGCAATAGGTGTTTCTGAAGAAAAAGAAACCTGACTACCATCATTATCACATACATATAAAGTATTACCATCCGACAATAGTTCGCCAGTTTCATTATTAAATGAATATATTCCTATACGGTCACCCTTATTCCACGTACTTCCATCTTGAGCAACACGTGAGATATAATCATTTAATCCAGCTTCAAAAGAAATAGCTACAGGATCATTCTGTTCTACTTTATCATTATTTATACTTTTATCCTCAGAGCAAGAGATTGCCAACAATCCGAGGAGCATAAAAATATATTTATAGCTTTTCATAAGTCAATATTTTATTTGTTAATTACTTGAAGATACTCGCCATCTTGGATCTCCGGCATTTGTCAATGTAGTGTAAAAAAGTCCAGATTCCTTATCAGCTTCTTTCCCATCAAACAATTCGGTAGCACTCTTTCCTATCCATGCATTAGGAAATCTTTCTGGATCTACATCATTATTATGGTCCTGAATCATTGGAAGCTTACCACTATCTCCTGTTTCATAATAATTACCAGAAAATTCTGTTACACCTGTAAGTTTATAACATAAATTATCATATTTCTCCCCTCTTGTAGTAAAAGACGAAAGAACATTTTTATTAAAATACAACAAGCCACTATTCTCAAACAAAGTAGCAGAAAAGTCAACCAAAGTACAATTTTCAACCTTAATTATACCCATATTTCCAGAATTAGCAACTACATTCATTCCATATAAAGTAGAATTAGACAAATCAATTGTTGAAACAGCATAATTCCTTAAGAAGCTGCCATTATTAGATAATTTTCCAATGATACAATTATCCACTTTCACAGAGATTTTACTATTTCCTGGTGTTGCATCTATACTCAATATATTATTAACACCTTGTATTCTGCTATTTATAATTTCCACCGAAGCATTATTTGCAAAAATAAAAGATTCAACAAGTGCTGCAGAGCCAGATGATGTGATTTCCACATTATGGAAAGAAAGTTCATTCAATTTATAGTCATTACATTTTACTCCACTTGTGGCCAAATTTAATTTTACATCTTTTCCTTCCTGTGCATAAAGCATCAAGCCGGTAATTCCTTCAGGGATAGTAATGCCTGTTATATTATATTCGCCAGATTCAAAAATTACAGCGACATTTCCATTATATCCCTGCAATACAGAAAGTAAGTCACCACTTACAGAGTTTACCATGATTTGTGAATAGTCTTCCGGAATACCGTCTATTACAGGTTCACATGTGCCTTCTTGCACTTTGTCTCCATCCCATGGAACACTATTATTATCATCCGACACACTTTCTAAAGAATTTTTATCTGGAGAATCTACATTTATATTAAAATTATAGACATGAGATTTCTCGAATCTATTCACGCTGCTTCCTTCAGGAACTGTATACGTATATTTCTCTCCAGCAGACTGTATTACCACTCTCATACCATTGATATTCTCAGATGGAAGTACTATTCCTGCAAAGCTTGTTGTAATTCCAGTCTGTTCTAATATCATAGTACCTGAGGTTTCTGTTATATTTAGGTTTGCATCACGCAAGTCAAAAGTTGCATTAGTTTTAAGACCTTCTACTGTAAGTTGGTCAATATTTATCAAACCTGTTACATTTACTTTCAATAAAGATAAACAATGCGAGAATGTCATCTCAAGATTTGCATCATCATTAAAAGTCTTATCATTTACATCAGAATACATTAAATCATGTTTATTAAATCCTTCTGACTGGTCAGACAAGTCTATATTATAAATAAAATCATCGACAGACTCATTGTAAGGATAATATGCCACAAAATCAACGGCTATATCATGCAATTCTATTGGAGATGAAGCAGGAGTAAAAACAGCCTGCGCCTCACCGTCAACAGTTGTAACATATTTCACATTTGAAGCATTACCTACTATATTGGATGTACCAGCTGCTAACATATAGACTCCTATGGCATCACCATTTTCCCATTGACTGTCCATGTTTACACGCGAAGCAAATTTATTTGTACCAGTAGCTATCTCGTACAATCCATCCTCAGACATACTATCAGATAACGCCCCATATCTATCCGAACATCCAGTTATCAATACAGACGCTACAATAATAAATGATATATTAATTCTCATAAAGCTCATATTTTAAATATTGTTATTTAAGATACATATTCTATTCAACTACATTTTTTCAGAGTTTCTCCATCTTGGATCTCCTGCATCAGATACTGATGTATAGAATTTTCCGTTATCAACATCCGCACCTGTTCCGTCGAATACATTTTCTTTACTCTGCCATGCATTAGGAAAGGTTGCAGTATCTATATCTCTTCCATGGTTTTGTATCATCGGATATAACACATCTGTACCAGATTTATAATAATTACCGGAGAATTCATTAATTCCTTTGATGCTATAACATAAGTTATCCATACCGCTATCCGTAGCAAAAGAGGAAAGAATATTATTCTTAAAAATTAAATATCCACTATCTTCTATTAATGTGGCTGTAAAATCAACCAAGGTACAGTTCTCTATTGTAATTTCTTCCATATTACTTGAACGTGCAATAACATTCATATCATAAACGGTAGAATTTTTCAGAGAAAAGCTACTCAAAGAATATCTCCATACCAAATCAACAGAATTATTTATTATGCTATTCTCTATATTGACAGAAATAGTATTACCTTCAGGCGTTCCATCTACATGCAATATATTGTTAAAATCATGTATTTTACAGTCTTTTACGATGACTTGACCACCATTAGAGAATATGTTCCGTCCTATTAAGGCATCTTTCTCATTACCCGACATTTCCACACCTACAAATGTCAGAGTAGAGAACTTACTGTCAGTAAAAGAAATTCCACTAGAGGAAAATGATATATGTGGTAATCCATCTAATGTATTAGACAAGACAGATCCAGACTTTCCATAAAGCATCAAATCAGTAATGGTTTCAGGGATAGTTATACCAGTAGTATTGTAATTTACAGCATCGAATATCAATGCTACCTTACCGGTTTTTCCCTGCAATAATTGTGATATCTCACTTGTTCCTGAATGTACTTTTATCTGCTCATATCCATTCAATATTTCATCGGAGATCTCTGAATCATCTTCATCCGAACTTTCCGAAGCTGTTATTCTATATACATACTTATTACCAGCTTCAAAACTTGTAATAACACTTTCTTCCGGCACATAATGGAATTTATGTAAGTTGGTAGTTATTGACACCTTCAGTCCAGCAAGATTTTCTGTAGGCAAAACAATACCTGCAAATGAATTATCACTAATCTTTTGCAACTCGATAGTTCCGACAGTTCCTTCTTGGGCTATTTTCCCCTCTATCAAATCAAAAATAGCAGTAGTATTTAGTCCGCTCAACATAACAGATTCAACGTATTCTCCTTCGGAAAGGCCATTAACTACATCAATATGAACAAGTGATAGTTTATGCGAAAATTCCATATTTAATGCAGTTTCATCAGTGACAGACTGCATACTTGATTTCGCATAAATCAAATCATGATTTTTAAAACCATCTTTTTGATTTGTCAAATTAATCTTATACACTGCTGCTTCTTTATTAATTATCGCAACATCATCAGAATAAGGATAATAAGCTATACAATCAGAGTTGTCCCCAGATAAAACAGCAGCCTCACCGACAGGAGTAAATTCAACTCCACTACCTGTCTGTATATTGTCAGTTACATACTTTACATTCATGGCACCGGCAAATATATTGCCAGTACCCGTTTCAAATACATACAATCCTATAGCATCTCCATTCTCCCAGTTTCCGTCAACACCAACACGAGAAGCGAATCCAATCTCCGAGGAAAAAATTTTATATATACCATTATTCTCACTGACATCACCACACAGTTTCTCTGTTTCGGTACATCCTACAGCAATAACAGCAGAACATGCTAAAAAAATACTCTTTAAATTCATATTCTTATGCTAAAAAAAATTTAATACTATAACTTAATTAAGGAATCCATCTTATATCACCGGCACGGTTAACAACTATCGGAGAAGAAGTATCTTTTATTGTAAGATCCCCATTCTTTGGATTAACAAACAGTTCATCTGCCGTAACATCAAGATCTGTTGCATTCATCTTTGCACCGCCTAATGCATAATCCTTTGTCGTATAATTATTAGAAAAATTAGTTGTTGTATTTGCTCCTACCACATACAGGTCACCAGAAGAAGAAGCAAGAACCATACCTTCAATAGTAAGTTCTGAATCTACTGCAGAACCAATATTAATCATTCGTTTATTCAAGCAGTAATCATAAACTGTTATATTTTTAAATTCCAATTTAATAGGTTTATCTATATATGGCGCGTAGAAAAGATTTCCCCAACCATATCCAGCTGTACCTCCATTGTTATCCCTACTAAATGTGCAATTCTTGAAAGAAGCATTATCTATCTGATCAAATGATGTTGAACCACTAAACGAACGCATATCAACCAATCCGTAACATGATGTCTGCCATCCACACTGATCAAACCTACAGCCTTCCACCTCGAAATTCATAATGTATTTGCTATTAGCTCCCTGATGCCTCCAGAAGCCTCTAGTAAGTCCTATAAAATCACAATTTACGAAACTTACATTTTCTATAGTATATGCTTTATCTGCATTCATAAAATACAGATTATTAGCAGAGTGTTGTATTTCAACATTCTCAAATTCCAAAGATTCTATATATGACCCTTCAGCTACATTCCACCAATAATCCATAACAATCTTAGGTTTAACCCCTTCACTACTTCCAACTATCCTGAACCCTTTAGCCAATGAAAATGGGGTAATTCTATAAGACGAACCTGCAGGTAAATAATATTCTGTACCTTCAGGTATTTCAGGATCCAAATCATTAGCCAACAATATTGACGACAGGTCATCATCTGGTCCAATCTGAATTGATGAAGCTGATGGTCCTGCAGTACGCAATGTTACCTGGTTATATGGTTTATCATACTGCCTCGGTTTATTTGTATCATATATATTCACCGTATATAATGTATTCTTTGTAAGTCCTTCCACTACAGCGTATCCCTGAATCATTTCGTCAATAGTCAGGTAACGACTTATTCCTGGCAATGTTTTATCCACCATTGGCATTACACTTATACTGTCAACAGGATCAACATCATAATTTTTTTCCCAACGAACTACTGCAGTAGTTTCGGTAATCTCTGATTTTGATATATCTTCCAATATACTATTATACTGAGGTCTTTTTTCTGTTGTTGCAGATGTATATGCCCACTGAGAATTATTATCAGAATTTTCAGCATTACTCCTTACACGAATATAATAAGTAGTTCCATATGGTATATCATCTACAAACAGTTGTGGCTCAAATGTTTCCCATTTCATAAAAAGATTTGTGTGATATTGATCAAGATAATACTCAACTGTATATGAAACAGCATCATTCACTTCATACCATACAATGCTTATTGAATTACCTTTGACCTCAGGTTCATCCAATACAAAGCGTGGTTGAAACAAGTCATAAATCTTATTGTATTTATCTTCAGCGCAACATGCCAATAATAAAGGCATAAACAGCACTAACAATTTCTTCAATATTTGTGACATAATATCTACATTTTAATTTTGTTAATACCCATAATAGTTCTTAATCATACCACGGTGATCTGTTATAACTTTTGATGGATAAGGACATAAATACCTCAAAGGATCAGTCCTTTTCACAGTATTTTCATTGTTCTTATTTATAAATCCACGGAAACTCCAATATATCTCCGGAGCACTTTCATACTGCTGTGTTTCTTGATTCAGAATCCTCCATCCAAAAGCATATTCTTCCATCTCATAACCAGATGGGCGACCTATGCCAGGGCCGTATTCATCTATTCCTACAATATCAAGTATCATTCTTTCAGGATATTCAGGATCAGGGATTTGTTTATAATAAATATATTCAGGAACCTTTTCAATTCCAGGAACACTCTGACCTTGTGCTACCAACCCCCAATTTATCATCTGATGATACAAATCATATATAACTTCTCCATATTTATTCCATCTTGCCAAATCGTATTTACGAATACCTTCACCACCAAATTCCCATTTTCGCTCATTCATTATTGCCTGAAAGAAAAGTTCTTCATTTGTAAGCGCATCAACATAACCGTCAACCTTTACTGACCAAAGCGCTGAATCAAAAGCCCTTCTCCTGACTCTTTTTAGTGCCTCTTTAGCATCATCACGAGGACCATACAGCTCATTTACAGCCTCTGCATACATTAACAGGACATCTGCAAAACGCATTCTAACATTATTAATTCCAGTATTAGATCCGCTAGTAGCCCCCAAAGGAGACTGCATGTACAATTTAGACCATTTGCCTGCCCCCATTCCTGTAATACCCATATCATATTCCTGATTAAGATTTTCATCATATTTATATGGTACACACGTCATATCTCTTCTAAGATCATCCTTATCAAATGAATAAACGTAAGTTCCACAAAAAGTTACATAATTTCTTGCACTTCCATACTCATGATCACCCTCTGTTATTGTTACACCAATATTATATCCAAAGCGACTGGTTACACCTTTCAACATAGGAACTGCAAACAACACATCATCATTATTAGCGGTCTTCCAATTACATTCATTTTTCCACAAATCCTCAAAACTTTGTATTAAATCATGCTTGCCTTCGTCTATAACCTTGCCCAAATATTCAATTGCTATATTATAATAATATTCAAAGTTATCACCTCGCTCCATATAACCCACGCTTGCAGGATTATCTTTATCAGCCCTAAGTGACCATCCACCGCGATAAAGTGCAAGTTGTCCTATCAGGGCCTGACAATACTCACGCGAAGCTCTTTCAACCCCATAATCGAGATCAGCAGCATACTTCATTAATGGCTCGACATTTTGCAAATCAACTATCAAGGAATCAAGAATTACATTTCTATCAGTTGTTCCACGACTAAAGAAATCATCAGACGAAGTTGTAGGCTTTGTAACAAATACAACATCTCCCCATGTTCTTATAAGATCCAAATAAAACATAGCACGCAAAGTTTTCACTTCACCGTACATTTGTTGTGTTTCTGTTGGTGTATTATCAGTTACCACAGTAGAGAATTCATCAGATCCTTCAACCGTTTGAATAAAATCATTGGCATAATTTATTACAAAATATAAGTTATTCCATGCACTATTAAGAGTTCCCCAAACAGGTCTGGCATCAAAACAACCAATATCAGACCCAGCAGAATTTATAGTATTATTCTCAAACGATGACATTTCAACATCCGTATTAGTATTTAGTCCACTGGCCAATGTACTACCATATAGTCCATCTTCAGTCATTGATGAATATATTCTACCCATTAATGCTTTCAACTCTTCTTCAGAAGATAAAATGTATTCTGGAGTAAAACCAGAAGACGGATTTACATCAAGAAAATCATTACATGAATTCAATGTAAGAATTCCACTAAGCAACGATGTATATAATAAATATTTTTTCATGTTAATTGCAATTATCAAGTTAGAATGTCAGTTGCGCTCCAAATGTATAAGTACGGCTACGTGGATAACGGTTATTATCGATATTAGGAGTAAGCCCAGTTGCAATATCCACCTCAGGATCATAACCAGAATAGCCAGTTATCGTAAATAAGTTACTACCAGCGATATAAAAACGGACTTTATTTATTCCGACCTTCTTTGTCAATTTATTTGGTAGTGTGTATCCTAATGTTGCTGTATTTAATCGCAAGAATGAACCATCTTCTACAGCATACGACATACATATCGGTTTACCGATAGAAGTTGGATTCCACATAGTAGCATTCTTATTGAACTCAGCCAGGATTTCAGGCTGGTACCTGATTTCATTACCCATATCGTCAAAATTACGCCAACGTTTGTCTGAAGCTACCTCCATACTGAAATTGTTCTCATGATTATCAGCCCATGTTGTAAGCATCACCTTATTTGCATTAAACACGTCAAAATCATACATAAAGTTAAAGAAGAGACTTAGGTCGAAACCTTTAAAAGTAGAATTTATACCAAATCCACCAGAGAATTTAGGCGTAGTTTCACCGATGACAGTACGATCGGCATCTGTCAATTGATATGGATTCTGGCTATCAGAATCAACTGGTGTAAGTTTTTTAAATTTAGCATTTCCAGGTCTTGGATCTCCAGACAAAGGACTTGAATCAACAACACCTTCCTTTAACTTCCATGTACGTGATTGTTCATCAAATGATTCAAAGTCATCCATCGTATAAAATCCATCATTAACATATCCGTAGATAAGTCCACTGGTTCCACCTACATATGCACGATAATCATCGGCATTCATTAAATCACTTGCCCATCCTGAAGAAAGTATCCATTCTTTTTCTCCACTTGCAAGTCTGTCAATACGGTTCTTATTATGACCTATATTAAAAGTCATATTAAGTGAGAAATCTTTCTTTTCTATAATATAAGCATTAAGTTGAAGTTCAATACCCCTATTAGAAGTTTGTCCAACATTAGTCATTAGTTTAGTAAATCCTGTATATCCAGGTATATCAGACGGTACCAACAAATCCTTAACTGTATTCCAATATATATCTATAGTTCCACTTAACCTTTCTTTAAAAAATCCAAAATCAATACCTAAATTCCTGGTTATAGTAGTTTCCCATTTTACATCAGGATTATACACATATTTCGTATTATAGAACTGGTAATAGTAACGACTCGTTTCACCCCAGCCTGCTGGTTTAGAACTACTTACTCCATAAAGTTTCTGATAAAGATCTGCATCTATACGGTCATTTCCAGACGCTCCATAACTTAGTCTTAATTTAAGATTGGAAACAACAGAATTATCCATCAGAAAATCTTCATTTGAGATTCTCCATGCAAAAGCGGCAGCCGGAAAAAATCCCCATCTATTAGAAGATGAGAATTTTGAAGAGCCATCTGCGCGCAATGTTATTGTAGCCAAATACTTATCTGCAAATCCATAATTAAATCTACCAAAGAATGAAGATATACGAGATGGAGAAGTCGCTGATGATGAGTTTTGATAAGGTGTTCCTAAAGAAAGATTATCAAAAGCTTGTTCTGCTACTGTATTTTCTGGAAAATAACGTGTACTGAAAGTCTTGGTAAGAGTCTGCTGATGTTTCATTTCCTGGCCTAACATTAGACGTATATCATGTTCATTATCATCACCTAATGTAAAGTTATAATTCAGGACATTTGTCAACTGCCATTTGGAACCCTGCTTGAAAATCCATTCAGACATTGGCTGGTTATTATTATTCATCGCATTCTTGGTACCCATACCCCAGAATTTACGCTGTTCCTCAGTACTGTTCTCATAACCGAATTCATTTCTGAGCGTCATACCTTTTGTAATTTCCCAAGTAACAGCTCCCATCGTGTTTAATGACTTGTTTATTCGTTTCTTATAATTTTTTTCAGATTCCTCTTTGGGATTAAATCTAACAACTTCCTCTAAATCATCCGGATCAAAATAGCTATCATCTTCAGGTAACGTCATATATTCATCTAATCCTTCTGTAGGAGCTTGTCTAAGCGCATCAAGTAAACTTACACCTTCTGTACCAGAGCCATCAACCTCTTTATGCAATAAACGTGTTCTATATTCTAATGACACGAATTTAAAAGGTTTAAAATTAAATGATGCATTAAGGTTATTTTGTTTAAGTCCATTACCTACCATTACACTTGGTTGATCCTGATGTATGAAAGTCAATTTATATTTGGCTTTATCAGTTCCTCCATTAACACTTAGATCTATATATGAAGCAACTGGATTAGTGCCAAAGACCTCATCTTGCCAATCTGTTCCAGCGTCCCCCTGATATATATAATGTTCATACGCATATCCATACTTATTATTAAAGCTCGTCGGATTGGAGCTTTTCTGTCTTGCACTCTCATATTGCATCAAAACAAACTCATAAGGATCCATCACATCAAGTTTATTGGACAAGGTCTTTGTCTGTGCATACATATTAAGACTTACAGAAACTTTTCCTTCAGTAGGATTCTTTGTTGTCACAAGGACTACACCATTTGCTCCTCTTGCACCATAAATAGCAGTAGAAGCAGCATCTTTCAATACTTCTATTGATTCTATATCAGTCGGAGGTATATCATTCAAACTACTGACCTCAAATCCGTCCAATATAATAAGTGGACTGTTATCTTGAGTTATTGAACCTCCACCACGAACAAGAATCTTAACTTCAGCATCTGGAGAACCATCCACTGTAGTTACCTGCACTCCCGGCAATTTACCAACAATAGCCTCAGCTGCAGATGTAGTTTGTGACTTTTCAAGTATCTTTCCAGATACACTTGATATTGATCCGGTAAGATTTCCTCTCTTTTGTGTTCCATAACCAATGACCACAACATCGTCGAGCATACTTGACGATTCTGTCATCTCTATTACTATGCCAGAGGTTCTTCCATCAAGACGTTCTTTCACCTCATTCATTCCAACATAACGTACCACAAGTACAGCTTTTTTTACATCAGGAACATTGTCTAAAACAAAGTTTCCGTCCATATCTGTAGTAACACCTATAGTCGTTCCTTCCACCATGACTGTAGCACCTATCACGGGACCAAAATTATCCCTTACTACACCTCTTACAGTAACATTCTGTCCTAAAGAGTTGAATGTAGCCAATAATACGGCTATAATTATTATAATTAGCTTATTCATTATTTCATAAAATTAATATTTATAGAAAGATAATCTTCAATTCAGTTTTTCTCCATTTGAGTTCCACCCTGATTCTGCAAATAAACTATATGTTGCACCAGATTATGCAAATAAACCTCAAGGTTATTGTATCGTCCGTTAGAGTCAACATCCGTATTTATGCTTTTAGCATCATCAGGATTGTTTGGATTCAAGCCATAAGCTATTTCCCAGATATCAGGAATACCATCCTTATCTGTATCAGGCCATACATATCCTTTTTTCAACTCTGGATATCCACCAGCATCATTTGGAGTATCAATTATTCCAGGCTTGTGTTCATCCACTGTAACGAGATTATAATCTTCATCATAATAGAACTCTTTGGAACCGGTATGAGGAGCTGTTCCTGTTCTTACCTCGTGTACAATCCTCTCATCTACAGCATCTCTTCTTAATGAAGCACCAGCATATTCCAATACACTTTCATACGCATTCTGAGATGTATGCGTGGTAACTTTAGAATAAGGGTGATAATCAGACATCCTCATAGCTAGTTTTTCCTCCTCAGTTACACCTTCTGCAACAATAGATTTATCAAATTGCGCCCATACACCGTCAGTCCAGTTATCTGCTGACACTTTTGGATTACCCTCAACATAATTATCCTCAATATATGCTCTAGCTGTTGGATCTGTAGAAAGTATTCTATAAGACTTATACCCTGTACCTGTTGCCGGTCCTGGCTTATAATAACAATTTGTCAGATTAAAATAAGCAAGTTTTCCTCCATAACTGCCAAATCCTTTATCACTCCAATTATAATACACATTATTACGTACATCAAAATATCCGCAATAATCATAAGGTCCTCTATCTTCTGGAGCACTTAAATCTGAGATTCTCGGACAGCGGCTACCATGATGTGCCAACAATATATGATGGAATGTTGCATTATCACCACTAAACATTGCTCCATAGCCATGAGCTCCCTTTGCATGATTAGAGATATTCAAACTCTCACTTGCTATACACCATTGAGCTGTAAAATTTTTTACGCCATAGAAAGTCAATGTTTCATCTACACTCCAACCTGCTGTAATGTGGTCTATAATTGCATCCTTAAAATATCGTCCACCTATAGCATCTTCTCCATAATCCTGATGGGTATCTCCGGGACGGAATCTAAGGAATCGAAGAATAACATTAAGGCTTCCATTATCGCCTACTTGAACGTCTCCTCTATTTAAATTAAAACTGAAATTATATCCCCTTATCGTAATACCATCACCTGGAGCAGTCTGTCCCCATATACTAAGATGCGGATAATCATTTAAATATATAGGTCTTTTTAAGTCTATATATCCACTTGTTTCAAATATTATATTACGTGGTCCTTTAACTTCTTCTATTCCGTAACGTAGAGTACCCTCTATTGGTGTATCTCCTTCATTATAGTCGTCCAGACTTGTTACTTTATAAACAGCACCGCCACGGCCACCAGTTGTCATACGTCCTCCGCCCTCTGCGCCAGGAAAAGCTAAAGCTGTAACACTTTTATCATCCCCAATATTTGTATCAGGCTTACCATATTGAAATATAGTTACAGTTTTATCAAGAATCTTCACAGTAGCTGTTCTTGGTAATTTATCCATATTATCTTCCAACGATAATACTATTTCATTACTAGTGGAGTTATTTTTATCATAAGTAATCCATGATTCTGACGGTATGGCATCAAACTCATCATCTTCATATTGCGTAAAAGGAATAACCAATGACTTACATTTATAAGGAACCGAAAATTCATCAAATTCCAATGTAGCCACACCGCTCACAGCCTCTTGCGTTATTTCTAATGTTTTCTGTAATACATAATCACCTGTAGCTACAAATTTGAGTTCTGTACTTCGTACGTCTCCAGTATTTCTTTCAACTTTCAAAATCAATTCATCAGACTCAAATGAACGTGTTTCAAGTTGCTCTTCTTTTAAAGACAACCAAGTGCATGCCTCATCTTTCACCATGCTCCACTCCACATTGGAAACTACATTCAAAGGAAGTTCTCCACCACGAAATGATACAGGATTACCATCATACTCAAACAATATATCAGGTTCGGCACCAAGTTGTTCGACAGTCAATTCATGTTCAATAGTCGTACTACTTCCTGTCAGTGATACAAAGACCTTACCAGCTCTTCTTTCACCTTTTGTATTATCACTAAAGAATAAACGCAACTCATCATTTCCAGTTCCTTTATCTTTCGACAACCTTATCCACTCAGCAGCAGTTTCTTCAACTGCTGCTGTCCATTCTCCTGATGCTGTCACCTCAATAGTAAAAGATCCTTCCACATTGTTTATTTTTAGATCTTTTTTTGAAAGTTCCAATTTATCCTGAACCATATCTGCCGACATTTCATTTTCAGATGAACAGGCAGCAAATAGCCCAATAACCAAAGCGAACAAATAATTTCTCATAATACTCAATGTTTTTCGTTAGTATATCTTTTATTTTCTCCAATACGGGTCTCCTATTCCATTTGTAAAAATTTCAGATGATGTATCTTTTATCGTGAAATCCCTTTCATCTACGTTTTCAAACAAATCATCCATAGTTTCTTCTGCTATCACTGGTTTATTATTTTCATCAACACCCCAGTTAAGAACAGAGAAATCTTTTGTTACATAGTTACTTTCAAATACGCTTTCAATTATTCCTTCAGATACACTGATCCATGTTCCAGCATCAGGTGAATCAACGCCACTAAAAAGATTGTTTTTTACAACAAGCTTTGTAAATGTTGCATTCTTTGGAGTTAAGTCAAAAAATATCATTCCCGACTTCATTGCTATAAACGTACAGTTTTCTATTGTAATAGTTAAATCTCCAGACATAGCCCCCAAACCTGTTATTAGTGCTCTTGTCAGGTCATTTGCATGGAAAGTAGAATTTTTAAATTCAAACTTATGCACAGGCGCATTCTTCTTAGTTGACAGTCCAAACAAACCGCTCTTTCCTGAATTAATACCAAAGAATCTACATCCATCAACTGTTATACAATCCACAGTCTGTTTATTGTCTTCATCCACCTCCTGATACCACATTGTTCTTCCCAAATCACTTATTTGACAGTTTTTCAATGTAATTGTACCTACATGGAACTCCTGATGTTTAAATTTAAAGAAATCATCTGCCCCCATATCTATAATAAGATTCTCAAATAAAATCTCATCAATTTTTCCACCTGCATCAGTCAATAAACTTAGACTTGATTCTATATTCAGTTTTGTAGGATTTGAAGAATCTTGTCCAACAATACTTAATCCTTTTGGTATTTCATTCAGCACATTTTTACCAATTGTATAACTTTCACCAGCTTTTAAGAATAATTTTATGTCATCAATTTCATTATCATTTTTCAATTGATTATAAATAGAATTTATATTCTCCTCTGGACTTACATATATATATCCTTCAGGTACACGTATCGGTGCATCAGGCATAATTTCTTCATCTGTCCATTCTTCAGGAGCTATTGTAACTTCATAATCTTGTATTGTAGGCTCTTCTACATTATTAAGTTCAAAAGATACTGAAGTTATATTTTGGGGTTGAATATTAAACGTACCATCAATATTCTTGGTCTGTATTACATTCTGTGACTCATCAAGATATTCAATCTTTACAGAAACACCATTTCCTCCTGTTTCAAACAATACAAAATCATCCACATAGTTTACTCCACCTGAAGAAGTTGATACAGTTCTGGCTACATCAATAGGAGAATTTACAAATGTTCCATCAGAGACTTTGTAACCTGAAACAGGAGTTGTAACTATAGCTCTGACGTATTTATAACGTTTATCAGCCTTTCTGTCTGTAGCTTTAAGTCGCAATGTTCCTGTACGGCTGTACATACGTGCTTCAAGAGGTTCACTAAATGGCGATTTATAGTTTACTGGTACAGAAATAGCACACTGCTTAATTGCTTCAGGGTCCTGCGATATCACCACATCCTCTAAATTATCAGGAACAGGTACAGAACTTGCACTTGTAGTTGCAACTATTCTGTATTCACCATTAGACAATTGAAATCTATGCAAAGTAGAATAATTGGCTACATATTCACCATTATTATCATAAATAAAAAGTGGTTTGTCAGACGATCCTGTACTCAATAAATACTCTTCATCATCAAGATACAAATTAATATCAGTAACTACAGACGTTGAGTATCTGTCTTCTTTTGAACATGAAAACAGGAAAGGCAAAGCCAAAAGCAATGCGGTATTCAATAATATCTTTGTTCTCATATGATATAACTACTAAAATTCATAAAAAGATTCTTCTATTTCAAAATCAGGAAGAGATTTTCCAGCTCTTGTATTTGTCATATTAATAACATCCTGTTCATCAGTATTATTATCCCAAGGTTTATCAACCCAATCCGGATTTAAAAGTTCCATTTTTACCGTCGAACGTTTTGAAGATTCAAATACAATACCTGTATCCAAAGCACTAAGAGTGCAGTTTACCTCCTGACCATTTTTTAAATATGCCACATTAATAGATGTGAGTGTCCCATTTTTTACTGTAGGGAAAGAATATACAAAAGCACTGTATCCGGTACTTATATCCGATGTGATTTCAACATCCTCGGTTTCTGTTTTTCCGTTTTCAACATAATACTTGGTTCCTACTTTTGTAAACGTCAATTTCAACGCATCAAAATTATCAGTGTTCTGTAACGTTTCAAGTGCATCTGTTGGTGAAAATACAGCCTGTCCCATAATCTGTTTAAGTTCGATTTCAAGGTTCTTCAACGAATTATCAGAAGTAAAATTAATCACATCTGATATATAAGCAGGTTACTGCATATTAAGATTCTTCTGTGATACATAGGCTGTGGACAATTTATCCGTACCAGAAATTTCACCAGCACCAGCTACAACAAAAGTGCGAATATTCTCTCCTAAAGGCAATGGAACTTCAAACGAACTGCCATCAAAAGAGAATTTCTTTTCACAGACCAATGAATCAGACATATATGCATAAATGGAAACATCATTTATGCCATAATCCGACAAAGTCTCAAGACTGCCTCTGCTAAAAGAAATAACAGCGGAGGCATTCTGTTCTTCATTAAACGTTTTTTCTAAACCCGGCTCAATGTCTTCACTACAAGAAGATAATAGACCAAGAGATAAAATCCAAAAGAATATTACATTTCTCATAAATATTAGTATTTTATTAATTGATTTCGTGATGCAAAAATGATAATAATAGTTCTTTCAATAGTGCATTTTTTAGTACAATAGGTGTACTATTCCTTATATCAGTATTTTTAAGCCAATATTTATTACAAGCAAAAAAAATCCTGCCTTACTGTTTATTAATGCACAGTAAGACAGGATAAACATATAATAGTCCTATTTAAATTATCAAAAAATACACTACTATTATTCTTAGAAATTCAAACTCACCCCACCCATAACATTAAAGCCCTGGACCGGATAGCCGCTTTCCGTCACATAATTCTTGTTCAACAGATTGTTCAGTTTCAGGAATACATTCACTCTGTCGTTGAACAGATATTCAGCTCCGATATTCAGTTCGTTCACTGCATCAGCCTTTATACCCAAAGTCTTTTTACGTCCTTCGTAAGTATATTCCGCCATTGCATGAAAACCTTTAAAGACCTTGGCACGTGCATTGAATCCGATGCTGTAAAGAGGTTTCAACCACAGCAGTTGCTCCACGGCCTTCTGAACATTCCATCCATAGAAGTTGCCGTTAAATCCAAAGTCGAACATATCCCTGAACGAATAGTCGGCGGAAAGTCCGGCGTATGCCACACGGGCTTTAGCCTGAGCTATTCCATTATAGATACCTCCTCCGTCTGCATAAGGCATAGAGAACAGTTCGTTTCTCGTTTCACGATAACCGGCATATACCCCCAGCCCAAAGCCTGTAAGCGGTGCAGCCTTCAATCCGACTTTTATATCATACGGAGTGTAAGAAGTATTTAGCTGGACAGGCTGAACCCAGAACGGAGAGAAACCGTTTATTGTTCCGAAATCATTCAACTTAGTGTTACCTGTCAGGTGAGCATACAGCACATAGCTGTCGGCAAAAGTATAGTCAAACCTTACATCTGGCGAGAGTTTCAATCCTCCGGCATTGGAAATCTGGAAATCAACATTCAATCCGGCTGTAAGAGATACGGACTCAGTCTTTACGGAATAATACGGACGGAGCTTGACCAAAGAATAGTTGCTGAAGGCCTTGTCATAGAATACATTATCCATTCCAAATGTCACTCCCACATCCTGTCTGTCGTCAATTCCTGCCGAAATATATCCCTGAGTGTGAACTACGTTCTCTGACATACCTCCCAGTATATATACACCATGCTTACGGCTGAACATCTTATATCCCGTCTGGAAACCGAACTCTACAGGCAGCACATCTTTCACCGAAGTTACTCCCACATATCCACCGCCGGACATGAACAACTGGTGTCCGAAAGAAGGAGTTTCTACTTTCTCATTACCCTGTGATGATGAAGCAGACAACTGCACATCAGGCATATAGTTAAAAACCTGCGATGCAAAATCACCTCCAACGTACATGCTCACTTTATCGAAATCGTGAGTATATTTAAGCGACGCACCTGTACGGAAGAAGCGGTGTTTCCACTCCTTGTCATAGTTAAGGACTGGTATCTCTGTTACAGGGTCGAAATCATACCCAGCTCCTATCTTACCCGAATATCCATGGAATGTAGCCATAACGTCAAGCATATCCCTGTCGGTGATATTCCACAGATATGCTCCTTTCAGGTCAGTATTGTTTCTGTTTCCATAGGCCAGACGCACATATCCTCTCCTGACTTTATCCTCTGTGATTTCTCTGTTCATAACATCCATGTGATAAACAGGGAACTTATTCATCTGATGCACAGACGATGCATAGTCTATCTGCGTCTTTGCCACAGCCGGCTCCTCTATCTTCGGCAATACATTCACCTTGAATGCATCCATCACCTCCGGATTATACAGGTTCTCCACCACCACCGTACGGTTCACTGTAGAGTCATTCTTCTGTTGCTGTGCCGCTACACTATTCAGTGTGACAAGTCCGGCACATATCAATATATGTTTTCTATATTTCTTCATTGTCGTTACTGGTTAAGTTTAGCCAATCTGGTTTCTATCATTTCCGCTATGTCATCATCAGCCTGATAGTTCTGCTGCAATGACAACAGATACTGTTTTGCTTCCATGTTTCGTCCGAGTTTCACATATACATCGCTCAGGAGTACAAAACTTCTTGCAAGCCAGTAGGCATGCGGTGTGCTGACTTCGATATACTTAAGAACCTCATTCTCGGCAGCCTCAGTCTTTCCTTCGTCGAAGTAAATCTGCGCTACAAGATATTTGCCCTCTGCACCATATACGTTTCTTGTATCTCCGGCAAGAACTTTCAGGTCGGCAAGCGCCTCATTACCCTGTCCGTTCCTGATGAATGCCTTAGCCCTGTAGTATCTTGCCTCGTTTTCCAGTTCCGGGGCAAGCTTGCTGTGAGCCAACATAGCCGATGCGGCAGAGATAGTTTCGTTAGCATCGCCCGTCATATACGCACTTCGCAAGGCACCTGTCTGTGCCTGAAGACGCTCTTCCTGATTTCCTGCGCGGTCCGAAAGACGCTTGTAAAGCTCCAGTGCACGCGGATATTCCTTACCATTATAAGCCATCTGTGCGCACAGCGTCATAGCCTCAGTAGAGAACTTGCTGTCAGGGTATTCCAAAACCTTGTTCAGATGTGATGTGGCTACTGAATAGTCCTTTTCATTATAAGCTATGATACCAAGATAATAAGATGCATTCACACTGAAAGCTCCCTGAGGGAACGACTGGAGATAAGAAGTCAGGCTATTCTTGGCCTCTGCTATATTTCCACGCATATAGACACGTTCGGCAGCAACGTAAGTCAGTGAGTCACGTTCGTTTACGTCAAAATTTGCTCCTCCCGGCAGAGATGAAGCGTACGACATGTATTCGTCCACCTTATTAATATCTATATATACAGATTTCAGGTCACGCTGAGCCATTTTTGCCTCCTCACTTCCCGGATAGTCTGCAATAACCTTCTTATATGCGGCAATAGCTTCATTGAATTTGTCATTCTGATAATAAAGCAGAGCAATCTCGCTTGCAGCCTTGCGTGCCAACTGGCTTTCAGGCCATTTCTCAACAAGAATCTTATATCTGCCTATGGCATTCTCGGCCTGCTCCATCTGCACGAAGGCACGTCCCTGTTCGTACAGTGCATCATCAATATACTGTGACGAAGGATATTTGGTAAGAAGAGTATTAAGAGTTTCTATCTTTCCTGTATAGTCACGCTGCAAACCTTTCACGAAGGCCTCCTGGAACAGAGAGTAATCACCGTATGACGGTTCTATAGATACTGCTTTGGCATACTGTGCACGTGCCTCATCGAAACGGCGTGCATAGAAATAACAGTCGCCGGCACGGTTGCAGGCATCACCTCTCACCGAAGCATCTATGGCAGCATCTGTTTCGGCACATCTCACGAACCACGTCAGAGCCTTGTCATACTTCTTCTGCTTGAAAGATGTATATCCCATATTGTACAGAGCAAGTCCGTACTCCATACTCTTTCTGTTGGTGGCAAACTCCATATACTGACGATAGTCGGCAGCAGCCTGTTCAAATCTGTCAAGACGATATTTGGCCTCGCCACGCCAGAAGTAAGCATCAGCCTTGGTTTGCGCATTATATCTGCCTAACTGCAACGACTGAGTGAAATAATCGATGGCATTTTCGAACGATGCCTGTGCAAAAGCCTGAGTACCTACGCGGAACAGAAGTTTCTGCTTAGCCTCAAGGATACGTGTTCCCGGCTGGCTGATTTTTGCTATAGATTTCAGTGCGGCCATATAGCTGCGGGTGTTCATATACACCTCTATAAGATAGTCGTTTACTTTATCAGTATATTGTGAATGAGGGAATTCATTAAGGAAACGTTCGAAAACCGTAACCGATTCGGCAAACGGAGAATACGATGTTTCGTGGATACACAAGGCATAGTTATAGAGAGCCTGTTCCTTTATCTGCATATTGCGGTTTGATGCAGCAGCCTGCTCGAAAGCCATTCGTGCCTGATTGCGTTCTTTCAGATTCAGATACGCAAGTCCCATATGCAGATAAGCATTCTGCGACATATCATCATCCGTTCCTGTCACCCTACCGAGATTTCCGGCAGCCTCAGAATAGACCTGAGTATTAAAATAGCTCATACCTAATTTATACAGAGCATTCCGCTGCGGATTTGAAACCCCACTACAATAAGGAGAAAGATAATTCACAGCAGCAGTATAATCCTTCTGCGAGTAAGCTGCCTCGCCTGCTATTCTCTTCATTTCCAGAGATTTCACATTATCCGGATATTCATTGAGATACTTCACTGCCATATCTCTTGCAGCAGCATAATCGCCTGTGATAAGGCTGATATCCGCCATATAATAAGGAGCAAGCTCTACATATTTCTTATTATCCTTCACTGCAGAAAAGCCCTTCATTGCAGCAGTATATCTTCCGGCAGAATAGTCTATATAAGCCAGGCTGTAGGTCGCATCGTCCGAATACTTCGCACTCGCTTCCTTAAGCACCGTAAACCAGGCTGTAGCCTCTTCCTTGTTTCCTATCTCGAGATAAGACTGAGCCAGACGAAAAACATTGTCATCCCTCTCCTCATTTCCCATAGCATCGAAGTCGCAACCTCTGTAGCATGCTATAGCTTTCAGATATTCCTTATCATAAAAATAGGAAGATGCGATAAGAGCCTGAACCCTGTTCCTGTATCTTGACTCTGGGTGCTTATCGAGATACGCCTCAAGTTTCTCTATGCGGTCGGGCATTTGCAGCTCATAGGCGGTACATACAAGCATATATTCTGCCTCATCGGCAAACTCCGCACAGTTGGCCTTATCCATATAGCGCATCAGTGTCTGTCGTGCAGCAGCATAATCATGACGCATAAACAGTTGTTTTCCATCGTCGAACAGCCTGCTGTGGCCGGTCAGCGGTTCAGTCTGCTGCGCTCCTGCCACAATAGGCATGGTCAGCATCAGACCTGCTATAAATGCGTTTCCTTTATTCTTCATAAATATATAGGTTATTTATTGTATTCATTTATAAATCGTTCCACTCCCTTTCTCACCGAGTCGAGTCCGAATTCCTCAGGGTTTATCTTGTCAAGCGGCATCCAGAAAGATTCGGCCACATCGTCCATAGCCTCCAACTCAGAATCATTCTCCACCCTGCAAAGGAAAAACATATCCATCGTATGTACAAGAAATCCCGAATAAAGATATGTGTTAGGGTACGAAAACAGATATTCCGCCTTCACCACGTCGAGTCCGGTTTCCTCCTTCACCTCGCGCGCCACTCCTTCTTCTGCCGTTTCGCACATATCGATAAAACCGCCCGACAGGTCAAGAGTCCCTTTGGCCGGGTCTTTCGCACGTCGACACACCAAAAGCTCGTTTTTTGAATTAAGGATAAAAGCTACCGTAGCCGCACTGGAATTGAAATAATATACAAAACCACAGTCGGCACATTTTTTCGATTTGAAATTGTGTTCCTCAAAGTGTGGAGAGCCACACACGGGACAATATTTGAACAGATGTAAAGGGTGCATAATCACACAAGTTTAGTTACAGTGACAAAGTTAACAGAAATAATGATAATATGTTACATTTCTGACATAAAGAACAATTTTCCACAATACAATGTTTATATCATTTAGTCAGTTTATAAAAGTTTTATAGAACAAAACTATAAAAAATATTGTTATATAGCAGTAATATTGCTCTTTTCACCTAAAAAATAATGTTTTTTTGAACCAAATATAGAATTAATAAAAAAGTTTTCATACATTTGCTTACAAAATGATATAACAAAACACACAATTATGGAAAAGATTGATAAATTAGACAAGCAAATCTTAGAAATTATCTCTCAGAACGCACGTATTCCTTTCAAAGACGTAGCTGCAGAATGTGGAGTTTCGCGTGCAGCAATCCATCAGCGTGTACAGCGTCTGATAGACCTGGGCGTAATCATAGGTTCGGGATACAATGTCAATCCTAAAAGCCTGGGCTACATGACATGTACTTATGTAGGTATCAAGCTTGAAAAAGGTTCTATGTACAAGAGCGTAGTAGCCGAGCTGAACAAGATTCCTGAAATCGTGGAATGTCACTTCACAACCGGTCCTTACACAATGCTTACCAAACTGTATTCTACAGACAACGAGCATCTGATGGATTTATTGAACTCACGCATACAGGAGATTCCGGGTGTTACTGCCACTGAGACACTGATCTCACTGGAACAGAGCATCAAGAAAGAAATTCCTATTCATCTGGATTAATACATGGAAATAATAGCCGGACTCAACGCAGGAGGTATAATCATAGGCCTGTGTACATTCCTCATCATCGGTTTCTTCCATCCGGTAGTGGTTAAGGCCGAATATTACTGGGGGACTAAATGCTGGTGGATTTTTCTTCTGCTCGGCATAGTAGGTATAGCAGGTTCTGTGCTGACAGACAACATACTTATTTCCACGCTTTTGGGAGTGTTCTCATTCTCATCGTTCTGGACTATAAAGGAACTGTTCGAGCAAAGGGAAAGAGTCTTGAAAGGATGGTTTCCCATGAATCCGAAAAGAAAAAAGGAATACAGGACAGACTCAGACAGATAAGGCCATAACAAAACATCATATAGAGAGTTCATGAATTTCAGCAAGAAATACATGGACTCTTTTTTTATATTTTCAAACCAAAAACTTACAGTTATGCAAAACATCAAAAACAATATGACAGAGCTAATCGGCAACACCCCGATGCTCAGACTAAACAATATGGAGAAAGCCTTCGATTCGGAAGCTTCGGTAACGGCCAAACTCGAAATGTTCAATCCCGGAGGAAGCGCAAAGGACAGAATAGCTCTCAGCATGATAAACGATGCCGAGAAGAAAGGCATCCTCAAACCGGGAGCAACAATCATAGAACCGACAAGCGGTAACACCGGAGTGGGACTGGCATGGATAGCCGGACTGAAAGGTTACAAACTGATACTGACCATGCCGGAGACCATGAGCCGCGAAAGACAGCTGCTGCTGAAGGCCTATGGAGCGGAACTCGTTCTGACTGCCGGAAGTAAAGGTATGGGCGGTGCAATAGAAAAGGCAAACGAGCTGAATTCGGAGATAGCAGGCTCGGTCATACTGCAACAGTTCTGTAATCCGGCAAACCCTGAGGCACATTATAATACTACAGCTGAGGAAATCTGGAGAGATACAGACGGAAAGATAGACGTATTCGTTGCAGGAGTAGGCACAGGGGGAACAATAAGCGGAACAGGCCGTAAACTGAAAGAGAAGAACCCGGAGATAGAACTGGTAGCTGTAGAGCCGGACTCATCGGCTGTTATTTCGGGCGACAAACCGGGACCGCACAAGATACAGGGTATAGGTGCGGGATTTATCCCTGATACACTTGACACAAAGATTATCGACAGAGTGTTCCGCGTAAAGAACGAAGACGCAATGGCAACTGCACGCGAGCTTGCAAACAAGGAAGGGATACTCTGCGGAATATCATCCGGGGCAGCCGCTTATGCCGCGATGAAGCTCTCGCAGGAAAGCCGATACAAAGGTAAAAACATAGTAGTATTACTGCCCGACACCGGCGAAAGATACCTCTCGACAGAACTGTTCGACAGATAAAGAATAAGCCTCGCATCAGCGAGGCTTATTTGTTTCTTCGGAGTGGGCGTTGACGGATTCGAACCGCCGACCCTCTGCTTGTAAGGCAGATG
>UQTJ01000007.1 GCA_900544075.1 uncultured Bacteroides sp. | reverse complement strand
AGACAATAGACAGATGGATGAAGCAATGGCAAGTACAAGATGTTTCACCCCTCACAGATGAAGAAGGGAACGCACAGCCTTATTTCACCCATTACCCCCTTTTCGGACTTCCCACAGAAGTGGAAGATTGCGAGATACTTTATTTGAACGACAACCCGACTAAAATTTGAGATTATGAAAGGAACAGACCATTTCAAACGAACCATACAGATGTTTTTGGAGCAGAGAGCAGCGGAAGATGAACTATTCGCCAAAAGCTACCGCAACCCAGCCAAGAACATAGACGATTGTGTCACATGCCTGGTTGCTATTGTTTTCTGTTTCATGCGGGTTACCTCATTTTTTATATTATTCTTTTCTCCTTATTAAAATGCAGCCCACTGACCTTACGGTAGCGGGCTGCGGTGTCTGTATGATGTTACCGGGCACAAATGCTCCCGCCCGGAATGGGAGTTCTTAATACTTTGTTACGGTCTTGCCACATTGACAGACATGACGCTTGCTTGCGAAGCATCATTCTGCCCCTTCACATACGCACGGAAAGGCTTCACCTTTACTTTGTCTCCATTGGCTATCGGATAGATGTTGCCGTTCTTCAGGAAGTAGCCCGCGGTGGGTGTAGCCACACTCATTGTACCTTCCATGAAGTTGTCTGTCGCAGGGGTGGTTACCAGTTCCACGCCTGCGGCACTTTCGGCGCTGAAGGTGATGCTGCCTGTACCGGATGTTTGATAGAACAGCGGCTTGCCGGCTTCAAAATCGGTTTCTACGAGGGTAATCTCGTCGCTTTCCAACTCCAAAACCTGATAGTAAGTAACCTGACCGCCAGCTACAGAAGTAGGAACGAACGGCAGACAGATGGTTCCATATTGGGAGTTATCTGACAGGGCACGGACATAAGTAACCTTTTTGCTTTTCAACTTGAGTTGGTAACCTTCATACGCGCCAATACCCTCATCGTCAGTCAGCGTTATTTCGCCCAAAACAATAGCTCCAGTTCCTTCAAATTCCTTTGCTTTTTCGAACGTACCTTCCAATACCAGTTCTCCGTTTACAACCAACTGGTTGGCATCGGCAGTCAAAGTCTTATCTTCCGGAATCGTCAGGGTGCCGCCCGCCGGGATGGTGAGGGTAACATCTTCCGGGATGGTGATATTCTCTTTCAGGGTATAGCTGCCGCCCACGGCACTGGTCTGGTTGCTCTGGCCGTAGATCAGCCAGCTGCCGTCGCCGGTGGGGGCCAGCGGATTTTCATTGAAAGACGAATCCCTAAATATCACACTGTTAGTCAGCAGGGTGGAGCCGTTCCCGACGGTCACAGACCTTGTGCTGCCCCAAATGTTATCAAAGTAGATGCCGCCCGCCTCGCTCGTCGCCGATCCGCTCCGGGCGGTGAGGGAGCCGCTGCCGGATAGGGTCACGGAAGGGGAAACGGAAGGGGAAGAGGAGTTAACATAAAGGCCATAACTGTAATTACCTGTGCCGCCGGTGGCGGTCACGGCGGCACTGCCCACGGTGACAGACGAAGACGAAAGCATAGAGATGCCGTAACTGCTGCCACTGGTGTCACCGCCGGTGGCGGTCAGCGTCCCGTCCTGCGCCGTAACTGTGCCATCGGATACATAGAGACCTCTCGAAGTATAGTTTCCGTTAACATTGCCGCCGATGGCGGTGACGCTGCCGCCTTGCTGGGTGAATGATCCAATGACAAAGATACCATAACTGCTGCCTGAGCTTGTCTCAGCGCCCCGCGCGGTCAGGCTGCCGCCGCCTTGGATGGTCAGATTCCCCTGCACACGGATGCTCTGGGATTCGCCGTTTGGATCCTGAACGCCCTTGACGGTGCTGCTGCCCTCCACCACGATGGTCAGGTCGCCCTCTGCGTAGATGCCCGCTCCGACATGACCGATGGTATTCGTGCCGTTGATGGTGGCGTCCTTCAGGGTCAGGGTGCCGTTGCCGTCGTAGTAGACATTGTAGTTCTCTGCGCTGGCCCCGTCGGCGGTCAGGGTGCCGCTTTCGTCGGTCGTCCAGTAGCCGCCGCTCTGCACATTGGTGCCGCCCACGGTGAGGGTGGTGGGATTGCCTGCCCATGTCTGTCCGGCACCGAATAAGCCAAGCAACGCTGTCAGCAGACAAAGGAGGCGCAGCCGGCTCTTATCGTATAGTTTGTTTCTTGTCTTCATTTTGTTATTCCGTTTATTTTATGGTCTGAATTTTATTGTTTGTCAATCGGCAAGGATATACTCGCCATCGTCAGGTTTCAGTCCGTCCGTCGAAGTCTGGATGCTGAATGAAAGGGCTGCGTCTGCCGTGCCGCTTTCCGTCCAGCCGCCGGTATCCCAGTCGCCAACCGTAACGCTGTTGATGGTGGCACCATTCTTACCTACGGTTACGTTGAAGGTATAGGCTTTGCCCGATTCCAAACCGGTAGTCAGTTGTTGTACATTGGCCTTGACGGTAAGCGAAGTGCCGCCCTGAATGTTCAGCTGGACAAACGTATCGTCAGCAGCATACTTTCCCGGCAGCAGGACGGCGGTGAAGCTGTGTTTGGCTTCTGCCGAAGTGTCCTCGCTGAATAGTCCGGTTACTGTCGTTCCACTATTGGCAACAGTCAGTGTCTTTCCAGAAACTGGAGTCTTTGTGGTAGGTACCGTGAATGTAGGAGCCTGGAATACAGGTTTCTGTGTGGCGTACTGGTCGCCGTAGCCGCTTATCTCCACGGTAACCTTGGCCAGGTGGTGCTTGAATGTCAGGTTCAGCGCGTCGCTCTTACTTTGTGACGCTGCCGCCGTCATATAATCCGCACGGCCTATGTAGTTGTCATCGTCAGGATCGCTGCTGTTCTGGTAGGTCGGAAGCTCAAACTGCGTGTAGGAGTCCGTTTTCCCTTCCACGACGGGATAATAGGCTTCAAAGGTGTTTTCGACATCGTCAGACCAGACTATGTAGTCTGTTCCTTCAGGCACCCATGTGCCGCCGTTGTATTTGTAAACCGCCTTGTCCTTGCCTGTTACCGCACCTGTCGAGGTATTGGCTACCGAAATCAGGTCGCCTGTTTCCCATGCGTCGCCTGTTCCTGCCGTGTTTACACGGGTCTGCAGAGCCTCGATGCCTGCACGGATGTGTACGGCCATCGGGTCGTTGGCATAGTCGGAGGACATGAAATCGTCTTCACTTTGGCAGCCTGCCAACACCAGTGCGAGGGCGGCAGCCGGAATATATTTTGCTATTTTCATGCTTGTCATATCTATGAACTTCGTTTACTTTTATTCTGTTACTAAGTCGCCGCCTTGCTGTTCGTCACCCCATGGGTCGGCAGAAATGGTGCCCGTCGTCACTTTGTCGCGGCCTACGGTAAGATTCAGCGTGTATTCTTCACCACTGGCAAACGTAAGGTCTTTGTTGGATGTGAATGTATATACCTTTCCGTTGTTGTCGGTAATTTCCACCTTCAGGCTCTGAGCGAAGGTCTGCGGTACGAGGATGCACTCGTATTGCTCGTTTTCGGTTGTAGCATACAGGGTGATGGTCTGTCCGCTGTTGGTAGTCTTAACGATTGTTCCTGCGAGCAGGTTAACGACAATTTTCGTGGCGCAGTTGGAGAGCTTTACCGATGTGAAGGTCACTCCGTCTTCAAGTTCAGAGCCTTTTGTCAGTGTCACGTTCAGCTTGGACAGCGCATGTTTGAAGTTGATGTCGAGTGCCGTTCCGGGTGTGGCGTCCTGTCGTCCTCCGGTCCAAAGCAGGTCGGAAGCCTTGACGTTGTTCTCATTGCTCTGGTCGGTCTGCACCGTAAAGGTATAAGAATCCTCATTGTACACATGTGTTCTGGGCATATAAGCGTTATAGGTTACTTTTGCATCATTGCTTTTCCACAGGAGTTGTTCTCCGTACTTAAACGTCCAGCCATTGTTATATATCACTTCCAAGTTCTTGCAGTTGTAGCGGCTGTCGTCGTTCGTGCCTTCCGTTGTCAGGTAAAGTCCGAAACTGCTTCCGGTCAGGTTATCGTTGTCATAACCGGCACGGGTGGCCATCGGGCCTACGTTCACATTCAGTCCGATAGGCGTGTCGGCATAGTCGGGCGTATTGAATACGTCGCTGTCGTTGGAGCAGGCTGCCAAAAGGGTGGCCAGCGCTGCTGTTGCCAAAATGTTTGCTTTTTTCATTTGAACTATTTTCTGTTAAGTTGTTAATTATTTATCTTTCAAAGATTCCTTTTTCGGATGGAACCAGAATCCCGTCCGACGGTTTATTTTTCCTCCAATGTCGGCAGCGCTCCGTTGAGTACGTAATGCCAACCTGAGCCTGCACTCTGCAAGGCGGTATTCATCTGTGCAACGGCGTCCAGCCAGGTAACGTCAGTGACGTCCACCTTATGAGTGTCATCCGTGCCGCTATTGGAACCGGTGCCGCTGTTGAGATTGTTTTCCCAGTAGCAGGCGGTGAAAGTACCTTGGTCATTGCAACCAGCGATGCCGCCGATTCTATCTCCTCCTGAACTGGTGATTTCGCCCGTGGCGTGATAGCAGGCGGTTACGGTACCTTGGCCGTTTATACCCACCACGCCGCCGACACTAGCGTTACCATCCGTTATCGTGGCAGTAACGTTGCCCGTGGAGTAGCAGGCCATGAACGAGCAGCCATTTCCCAAGTTGCCCACCACGCCGCCGACAGAGCTAATGCCCGATACAGCCGCTGTGGAATGGCAGCCCTCGATGGTTGACCCGATTAAGCTGCCGGTTCCTGTGTCATAATTAGGAACACAGAGTCCGGCTATTCCGCCGACATTGACACTACCCGTCACAGTCCCTTCCGCCGAGCAGCCGGAGATGGTGCCATAGTTTGTTCCCGCAATGCCGCCGGTATCGGTGAACCCCTTACCTGTCACCGTGCCATTGACCGAGCAATTCTCTACAGTGCCATAGTTCTGTCCCGCAATGCCGCCGACGCAGTTTGCACCGGATACGCTTATATTTGTCAGCGTCACGTTCTGCACCTTACCTCCGCTGCCGAGACAGCCAATCAGTCCTACATAGTCCGTTCCCGATTTGTCAATCTTCAGCCCCGTGATGGTATGGCCGCCGCCGTCGAAGTTGCCGGTGTATGGTCGGCTTTCAGTTCCTATCGGCGTCCAGTCGATGTCCGAGAGGTCGATGTCGTTGTCGAGGGTGATGTTGATGTCGGTATCACCGCTGTTCACCACATCTGCCGCTACCTTCAGTCCTTCACCGCTGTAAATGGTGATGGTTTTGGTATTGGAATCGTATGAGTAGGCTTCGTTCGCTTCTGCGCCATCAATGGCAGTACCGTTTTCCCAGTCGGACACGCTGATGCCCGCATCGTCCAGTTCGATCCTGTCGCGTCCCAGCACAAGGTTCGCCGTAGTGTATCTGCCCGGTTGCAGGTCTATGCCTGAAGGGTGGGTATAGGTATATACCTTGCCGTTCTCCAGCGTGACGTTGATGGTGCGGAACCCGCTCTGCCCGGGAATCATGATGCCGGCAAAGCTGGCGGATGTGCCCGTGAAGGGAATCACCACAAGGTTTTGACCGGTGACCGGGGTTACCTCGACAGGATTCTCTAAATAATTCACGGTGGCTTCGGTGCATGCGGTTGCCGTTACCGAAGCCACTTCGGGTGCGGTTGTCCACTCGTTGCGGAACGAAAGGTTTACCACGAGCTTGGCCATTACATGCTCAAACTCCAGCTTCACGGCAGAACCGGTGGGCTTGGCCGTGGTCCTCGCCACCAGCAGGTCGCTCGCGGTCTGGTTATTGAAGTCCAGCGTATAGGGGTCGGCATCGTAATCGGTAGCTCCGTTGCGCTCGGGATAGATGCCGAGGAAATAGTGGTCGGACGTATTGTCGGCCCAAAGCATCTGCGGCTCGGCGGTCCATGTGCCGTCGCCGCCTAATGTATTGATGGAGTTGTCCACCACAAGCCGCTGCATGTCGTTGTCGGCTCCTAACCAGGCATAGACACTGATGCGGTCATTCGTCTCGAAGGTGGTCGAGTTGCCGCTATGGGCCACACGGGTCATGGCTCCCACGGATGCCGTTACCCTTATCTGCCCAAGGTCTTGCGGTGGCAGTACATCGCTGTCGGTGCTGCACGCAGCCAGCAGGGCAGCTGTTGTCGCCAATAATAGATTCTTTATATTCATACGTTTGCTGTTTTAATCAGTTATAAATATATAGTCATCACAGCGGTTTACGCACTCGGAAAAAATATGTTACCGCCATAGTCGCCTTCGAGCGGAGCCCAGTCGGTGATGGTGATGTCATTGTCTAAGGTGATTTCGTCACGTCCCAATGTCAGGTTGACGGTGGTGTACTTGCCTGTTTCCAACGGGATGGAAACCCCTACGTTATAGACGTATGGCTCGTCAATGTCTTTTACCTTGATCTGTATTTCAATTAAATTGCTGTTAGGAATCATGATACCGGCATAGCTGCAAGCGTAGTTGGCTGCCGGTGTTTCCAAAGCCGGGATGTCTATCGCCTTATTGTCGCCCTGTGGCGTAATCTCTCCGGAGAGGAGATTGACGCTTGCCTCCGCCTTTGCAATGGCTCTGACCGATTCCACGACCGGTGTTCCGGACCACTGGCTGCGGAAATTCAGGTTGATGACTAATTTCGACATCAGGTGGCTGAAGGTCAGCGCCACGGGCGTGTTAGTGGGCGTTATGCCCTTGTTCTCAGTGCCGGCATTCATGGCATAAAGCAGGTCGCTTGCCTCCTGGTCTTCAGGGGTCAGTACATAGTTCATGGCTTTCAGGTCGCTTACCTCCTGCACCGGATAAATGCCCAGAAAGTAATGCGCCGAACTGCTGTTTGCCCACAGCATTTGCGGGCTGGCCGTCCATGTGCCGTCGTCGCCTAAGGTGTTGACGGAATTGTCCACCACAAGCTGCTGTGCATCGTCGGCTGCACCCAACCAGGCATAGACGCTGATACGGTCGCCCGTCTCAAACACCGATTCGTCGCCGTCGGTTGTCACACGGGTCATCTGCCCGATGGAAGCATCCACCCGGATCTCTTTTGCCGGAGCATAGCCGGGTTCATGGTCGTTCGTGCATGCCGCCAGTACAAGGAGTGCGGCAGCAACGGATAACATGCTCTTCATCATAACTCTATCTCTATTTTATTTGTTAATTATATTCCGGGATTAAAGATGTCATCACTCGTAATCCAGCCTTCGCCCCAAGGGTTAATGTCGGTGGCGGTGATATACATGTAGGGCTGCATTCTGTCGTATTCCAATGCCAGCTCGTAGCGTTTTCCGGCAAGCATCAGGGGAGCTTCTGCCGTGTATTCATGACGGGAGCCGTCGGCAAAGGTCATGACCATGTAGAGCATCGTGCAGGCTTCACCTTGTGCCGTCGGCATCAGGCGGGCATCGGTAGAGAGCGTCCCCCCGTCGGCAACGGCTTGAGGCAGGTGCGCCTCGCTCTTTTCGGCAGAGGGTACGATATAGCTGTTGTCGTCGTCCTGCCGTGCCGGATAAAGGCAGGTGGCGGCATTGCGTACCGTGACGGCAAGCTCTGCCCCTTCGGGCACGCCGTTGATACGGACAGCAAGCTCTGCCAGCAACGGAGCGACACGGATGACGGAGCGGAGGTTGACCCCGGTGTCGGTCACTCTTACCCCGGCCACGCCACCGACGGCGTGTGCGGGCGAAGCCGACGGGTCGGCAAGCGAAACGCGCAGCATGTCGGCTGTCCGTGTACCGTTCTCATAATCATACCGAAACGGCTCTGTCAGGCCGCAGACGCCTACAAGCGTATAGTCGCCCTCCGGCAGGCTGAACAGGCCGGATGCCAGTTCTTGCGGAGAGGAAAACTCGTGCGCTTCCACTTCATGCCCCTCCGCATCGTATATCCACAGGTTTACCGGACTTGTGATGTCGGTCGGCTCGATGTCATCAAGCCATTCCATGCCGACGGCAAGTCCGTGCCTGTCATTTTCGTGTATATCCTTGTCGCAGGCCGTCCATAGCGGCAACAGCATGAGCAGGGATACATACAGGTAATGTCTGATTGTCTTTTTCATCGTCTGTCCTCCTTTCTTTCCTTGTCTGTCACTTCGGCACGGCGGGCTTTCTCCGCATCCTTCTCGTTCACGTCGCTGCCACGCCCTACGGCTGTAATGCGTCCGGCTGCGATGCCGCGGCTTTCAAGCCACAGCTTGACCGCTTCGGCACGACGGATGGAATAGCGTTCGTTTACACTCCGGCTGCCACGGGTGTCGCACCAGCCCGTCACGACTATGTGCATGTCGGGATGTTCTTTCAGTATGCCGAGTATCGCTTCGAGCTTGGATGTCTCGGACGGACGAAGCGAAATGCTGTTGAAATCGAAATAGACAGTCGGGAATACAAAATCGGTTTCGGTTGAATTGTCTGCTACCGTGACAACAGTTTTCTGTGCCGTACTGTCCGTGACGGTCTGTTCGGGTATTTCCGCCGGGGCTGTTTCTACGGCATTGTCCCTCTCATCCTGCAGCTGACCGGCAGATGTCGGGTAAGCAATGCCGTGGTCTGCTTTCTTTCCGCTTTTCTTGCCGAACGCGAAACTGACACGTATGCCGCTCTCCCATATATAGTTGGCTTTGTGCCCGCTCTTGGGAAGTCCGTCCATGCCGTCGCTCGTAAGGTAAGTGACACCACTGTAAATGCCGACACCTATACCGCAGGCAAAACGGTATCCTGCCTGAATGTTCCCGCCTGCACCCAGATGCCATTCTGTATTTTCCTTGCATGCTTCTTTTCCGCCGTCAAGGGTGGACAGGGAGGCTTTCGTGCCAACGGCTGCCAGCAGGGGCGACACCTCCACGCTCCACCGGCTTTGACGGGTGGACGGGAAAAAACCAAGCACATCGGCATTGAGCTGCAAACCGTAGCGTTGCGTCGTTACACTGCTTTTCAGGCCGGCATAGTCCCAGCCTTCCATTCCGAGTACCGGAGCATGATAACGGACACCGTCCGAACCAAGCCAGTAATTGCCGGAGATACAGCAATCTCTCTGGCTCATGCCCGTTTTCCCGAAAACGGCCTGAGCCTCCAATGAAAGTACCGGATTGAAACGGTAGCCTCCGTAAAGCCCGCCGCTGAATCCCGCACGGGTCTTGTCGAAACCGAAACTGCTGAATGTGGATACGCCGAAGGGCACGCCGCCCTGCACGCCTGCATACCAGCCGGGAAATTTGGTATTTTCAGAAGCATCCTGGGCCATGAGCGGAGCTGCACAGAGCAGGATGCAGAGTAACAGAATATAGTTCCTTTTTTTCATATTATAGGTCATTATCACTTGATGCTGCTTAAATGGAAGAACCGCTTTCTTTCTCCCCGGTTCCGTC
The DNA here is from genome assembly GCA_900544075.1 of uncultured Bacteroides sp. GTDB lineage: Bacteria > Bacteroidota > Bacteroidia > Bacteroidales > Bacteroidaceae > Phocaeicola. Next base: position 95,370 of record UQTJ01000007.1, on the reverse strand, counting down.
GCATTTCAGTTCTTCTTCAAACTCCGAACGGGCACGTGACTCGTAACGGAAAAAATTATTATAGTACGTGTTCCAGTATTGCTCCACCAGTTGCAGCCGGTAAAGGCCGGCTGCGGATAAAGAATCGAATTTCCTACAGATCAGGACACGTATGTTCCCATCGAGAAGAATCCTTTTTTGATGTTCTCCCTCAGTGGTAAGCTGGAACTGGTAACGGGTGGAATGGCAGCGGCGGCTGACAACCACGTAATAAGGACGCGCGTCGGCAAATATCCCTCTGCCTTTCTGTATCTGACTGCAAATCCTCTTTGCCCGGTCAGTAGTCATTTCGCGGGGACGATACCAGAGATATTCGCACCGTTCATGTTCATCTCCCCAGATTGCCGGATGAAAGCGGCATACTGTCTTTGTCAGACTGAAAATAATCAACGCCACACCATATACGAGAATACAGACTTCCTTGTTTTGCCATAGAGACCAGAGCAGGGTTACCGAACAGACCGGATAGGCCAAAAGGTACAGGCTTTCCGGATACATTTCCTTCAGACCTACATGTCCGGTGTATTCATAATCAAAACGTTTTCTATAAACCCGTATATAATCGTAAACGAGAAAGGCGTATGCCAGCAAATTATAGGAAAGTACCGTAAAACGGTACATGGAAGAATCCAATAGACCGGCAACGTATGGCAACCACAGGAGAGGTATCAGGCATAGAGCCGCTGTAACTTTCCACATGCTGAATCCGGTAAGGCGGTCGGCATATTCAAACGGATCGTTGTATTCCTGACGCATGAACAGGATACAGGATACCTGACAGGCAGGAAGCACAAGTGACATACTGTCGAACCACTGTCCGGGAGTTACCGTTTGGGACAGGTTCTTGTCCAGCAAGGTAAGCAGTGACATTGCTCCCACAAACAGGACAAGGAGGGAGAAGATTATTTGCATTCCGCGTCCGGGATAGTCGTAGCGGAACGGACGTTCCAGGTAGTCCACATCAGGACGCATCCAACGGGGCATCCATGAAGTATTGCTGTAATCGAGCGTAAACGGAAACGCTGCCAGTCCGCCCAGCAACAGGAATATACTTGCTATAATGGTTATTTCGGTATTCATACGACTTTTGTTTTAATGGGTTAAACGGGGCATACGAATACGGAAAAGGGCGGAAAGCTCCCGTAAAAAGGAGTTTCCACCCTTGCATGTATTGATGATAATAAGTATATTAACGCGCGAAGATACGCCGGTCGCAATGTGTGTGTGTGTGTGTGTGTGTGTGTTTACACAAATCTCACACATATCCAAATTTACAAGACACTTTTTTGAATACAGGTATATGCACGATGCAGCGGACAACGGAATGTTGCCTGAACAGATTGCCATATTTCCTGAAATGTGCTGTAAATCAAAATACATTGTCATTCAATTATTAAATTCCGCTTGCAAAGTTAGCGGATTTTAACGGAAAGTGAGAGGACAATCTTAGAAAATTTGAAGGACAATTCAAGGAAAAATGCTCATAATGAGGGACAATTCAGGGAATTTCCTTAAATTGTCCTTCTGTGTTCTTGTCCTGCATCCCGGATTTCAGGTTTCGGCTGTAAGTCCTTACATTGGAAAAACCGCAATGTGTAGCAATTTCTTCACGGCTTGCCGAAGGGTGTTCTTCCCGGTATCGGACAGCGGCCTCAATCCTGAGCCGGTTCAGTTCCTTATAAAAGGAACCGAAACGTTCTTTCATGACAATGGATACATATTTCCGGTTGCTCTTTACCGCATCTGCCAGTTCGCCGATTTTCAGGTTCGGATTCAGGTAAAGCCTGTCCTCGGTCAATGCTGCCCGTATTTTCGCTTCCAGTTCATCCTTGGCATCAACAGACAGCAGGCTGCTGCCGCTTTCCTGATCTGACAGTACCGTTTCTATTTTCTCCACTATGAGTTCTTCCGTTTCTTCCACCACTTCCCTGTATTCTTTCCGTTGCGGATGCAATATCCGTATCAAAAGTACGATGTGCATGACAGAAATGACCAGCTGGAACCACATGTTATAATTATGGTCGCCGGTGATAAACAGCCACCATGCGGCTCCCAGATACAGCACCGGCATGAATACGACAAAACCGGCAAAGCGTACCGGAAAATCTTCACTGTTGGAATATTCTTCCTGCATGTGTAGGCGAATCTGGCGCAACAGCCAGCTTGTGGTATGCAACAGCATGGCTGTAAGCAGCAGGGAATATCCTCCGATAAGGAGAAGAAGCATATCACGATGGCGGTAGAGGGTATCTCCACCAATCCAGCCGTATATCCAACAGACCAGTATAATGACAAGAGGAATGATACCGGACAATACAAATATCAGTCTGCGGTGTCTTGTCTTGCTGAAGAAAAACCGGCGGAACGACAACACGCCCGCACCGGGCAACAGCAGCATAAGAAAAACACGCATAAAGAAGTATGCGTCCGGGCTGTCCATCCGGAAAAGCCATACCACAGGCAGGGCGAAACAGGCATAGACAATCGTGATGAGCTTGCGGGCCGGATAGAAATAGGCTTCTTCCTCGTCAAACGGACGGCACATGTGAAAATAACGCACCAACGCACAAAACAGTGACGTAACGACCAGTATCAGGCAGGATGCCGCATAATAGATTTCAGGACCTTGTATTATCATATCGGATTTTTGAAAATTTCGCAAATTTACAAAAATCCGTTCGTATTAGGCCTCTAATCAGAGCTTTTTATCATCTAACCCCCTTATTTTTCATATGTATGTCAAAGAACAATGGATTATTTCTTTATTTTTATGGCTTTTACTAAATGAAGCTCCTTTATACCGAGTTTACGAAGTTCGGGTAAATGCCGTAGGCTTCGTCCTCGCTGAACACACGAACCATCCTGATGTCCGTGCGGTTGCGTGTATAGGGCTGACCGATGGCCTTGCCGTCCGGGAAAAGGACGGCAAGGATGCTGTCGGAATCTCCTTTCTCCGACGCAAATGACCTGATGTCGCCTGCTGACAAAGCACTCTTCATCGTTCTAAAATTTTTTTGGTTTCAAATTTAGTTCGTGAAGAATCCTTCGTCGCTACGCAAATCATTGAGGAATACTGCAATTCTCGTTCACGCCTCATTTTCTTGCGTGAGTTGTTAGTAACTCACTGGAAGTTAGTATTTTCTATATTCTTCCAACCTCATCATAACCTGTTTTGAGCATGGTCACGAATTGGTAACGCTGCGATGTCCTAACTTGGCTTTTTCATTGCTTTTTCTGTCTTTCATTTTTTCAAGCCATCTTAAAACGCCTATCTGCCAATAACTTTGCTACATTTTTCTGTTTATCACTTTTTATTCGTACTTTTGTGACAGCAATAAATATCACAAAAATGAAAAGCTTATATGTACAACTGGCTGCATCGCCTATGTTCGGTGCTTTTGACTTTCAGCAATTTCTCAGTGCATTCATCGTACTGTTTGCCGTAATAGACATCATTGGTTCTATTCCAATCATTCTTGACCTAAAACAGAAAGGCAGGCCGGTCAATGCCATGAAAGCAACTCTGATAGCTTTTGCACTCCTATTGGGGTTCTTCTATGCGGGCGACATGATGCTGAGACTTTTTCAGGTAGACATTGCATCGTTTGCCGTTGCCGGTGCCTTCGTAATATTCATGATGTCGCTTGAGATGATTCTTGACATTGAGATTTTCAAAAATACAGGTCCGATAAAGGAAGCCACTCTCGTACCTCTGGTCTTTCCACTGTTGGCAGGTGCCGGAGCATTCACCACACTATTGTCTTTAAGAGCTGAATATGCACCGATAAACATTATTCTTGCACTTGTCCTAAACATGGTTTGGGTATTCATAGTTTTAAAACTGACCGATGTAATCGAGCGTTTCTTGGGTAAAGGCGGTATATATGTGATAAGAAAATTCTTCGGTATAATACTTTTGGCTATTTCAGCCAGACTTTTCACCGCCAATCTCACATCGCTTATAGAGCAATTCCAAGCCTTAAAATAAACGCTTCGTCATTTTAAGTAAAACGCTTCGTCATTTAAGGTAAAACGCCTAAGCATTTTTTTTCAATGCTTGGAGCGTTTTTTCAATACATATAAATTTCGTAAAACAAACATAGAAAAATGAGTTACAAAGATACTATAAACTATCTGTTCAATTGTGCCCCGATGTTCCAGAATGTTGGCAAAGATGCATACAAAGAAGGACTTGACAACACCTACAAACTTGACGAACATTTCGGACACCCTCACAAAAAATTCAAGACCATACACATAGCAGGAACAAACGGCAAAGGGTCTTGCTCGCACACTATAGCAGCCATCCTTCAGGATGCGGGATATAAGACAGGACTTTATACATCGCCACACCTTGTAGACTTCAGCGAACGTATAAGAGTAAACGGCCGACCTATAGAGGAGGATTTCGTAATACGTTTCGTAAATGAGCACAAGAGTTTTTTCGAACCTCTCCACCCTTCTTTCTTCGAGCTTACCACGGCTATGGCTTTTCTGTATTTTGCTGAAAAAGAAGTAGATGTAGCTGTAATAGAAGTTGGATTGGGAGGAAGATTGGACTGCACAAACATTATAAATCCGGATTTGAGCATCATAACGAACATCAGCCTTGACCATACGCAATTCCTCGGCCATACTCTGTCGGCAATAGCCAAAGAGAAAGCCGGAATCATAAAAGAAAATACACCTGTGATAGTAGGAGAATATACTTCCGAAACCAAAGAGGTGTTCCTTTCAAAGGCTATCGAATGTAATGCGGCAATAACATTTGCACAAGATTCACAAGTAATAAACGAAGCTGAAAGAACCGAAGACGGACACTGGCTCTATCAGACAGACGAAATGAAAGATTTATACGGCGAACTTGGAGGAATGTGTCAGACTAAAAACACAAATACCATCTTAAATGCAGTAAAAGAACTTATCAGAATAGGATATAACATAACGGAAGATAATATCAGAGCCGGATTTGCCCATGTGTGCGAGACTACAGGGCTTATGGGAAGATGGCAGAAACTGGAGGAAAGACCTAAAGTGATATGCGATACGGGACATAATATAGGAGGTATGCAGTACATAGCCGAACAGTTAGCCTCCATGCATTATGACAAACTGCATATTATAATAGGTATGGTAAATGACAAGGATATCAATGGGGTTATATCTTTGCTTCCATCGGATGCTACATATTATTTCACTCAGGCATCAGTAAAAAGAGCATTGCCGGCAGAGGAAGTTATGAAGATAGGAAACAGCCACGGTCTGCATGGAGCAGCCTACCCGAGCGTAAAAGATGCATTGGAAGCTGCAAAAAGGAATGCATCGGAGAACGATTTGATATTCGTAGGCGGAAGTACATTTATCGTATCAGACCTTATTGTATTGTACCCTCAAAAATGAACATATTAACATCATAATGTTTATAAAAGGTAAATACTGCTTCTTTTTCAGAGAAAATGTTTGGGAAATTTAAAGAAAATCTTTTTATTTGCACTACAATTTGAACGATGTGTAAATAAAAAGATTTTTTAATATATGGACAACACGTTTTACCATGAAAACAATTTAAGCGGCCTGAAAAGAGCCGATTTTCAGAAAACAATAAACGGAAAAGAAACTGATTTATTTATTCTGTCAAACGATAACAATGCAGAAATTGCAGTAACAAACTATGGTGGAGCTATACTTACTATAATGGTTCCAGACAAAAACGGAAACATTGAAAATGTAATCCAGGGACATGACACGATAGAAAACGTTATCAACAGTCCTGAACCGTTCTTGAGCACACTGATAGGAAGATACGGCAACAGAATTGCAAAAGGAAAATTCAAACTCGACGGAAAGGAATACAACCTTACCATAAACAACGGTCCTAACTCACTGCACGGCGGTCCTACAGGTTTCCACGCAAGAGTATGGGATGCAGAACAGACCAGCAAACAGAGTGTAACTCTGCATTATCTGTCAAAAGACGGTGAAGAAGGATTCCCAGGCAATCTTGACATCACAGTAGTTTATACTCTTTCCAACGATAATGAGCTGATAATCACATATACAGCCATTACTGACAAAAAGACTTTGGTAAATCTCACACACCATGCTTTCTTCAGCCTGTCAGGAGTTAAGGCTCCTACAGCATCAGTAGAGAACAATATTCTTACAATCAATGCAGATTTCTATACTCCTATAGATGAAGTGTCTATACCAACAGGGGAAATAAGCAAGGTAGAAGGCACTCCTATGGATTTCAGAACACCGCAAATAGTGGGTAGCAGAATCAATGACAAGTTCCAGCAGCTAATCTTTGGAGCCGGATATGACCACTGTTATGTTCTTAATAAAGAGGAACAGGGAACACTGACTTTTGCGGCAAAATGTATTGAACCAAACAGTGGCAGAAGCCTTGAGGTTTACACAACAGAACCTGGTGTACAATTATACACAGCAAACTGGCACAGCGGATTCAAAGGCTATCATGGAGCGACATTCCCTGCAAGAAGTGCTATATGTTTTGAAGCTCAGAGATTCCCTGACACACCTAACAAGGGACATTTCCCTTCAGCAGTACTCGTACCGGGTAAAACATATCATCAGGTAACAGTCTACAAATTTGGAATAGAAAAATAATAAACCTAATAATTAATCATTTTATCTCTTAAACAAATTATGAACCAACAAAAACAAAATGGCAAATTCATTGCAATCATTACTATGATTTTCCTTTTCGGTATGATTGCTTTCGTAACCAATCTTGCCGCCCCAATGGGAATCGTATTAAAGAATCAATTTTCAGTATCTAATGCACTCGGAATGTTAGGTAACCTTGGTAACTTTATTGCTTATGCAGTAATGGGTATTCCAAGTGGAATTTTATTAACTAAAGTCGGATATAAAAAGACTGCACTTATAGCTGTTGCTGTAGGTTTCATCGGTGTCGGTGTACAATATCTTTCAGGACACGCATCACCATCATCTGCATTTGCAGTTTATCTGGTAGGAGCTTTCATTTCAGGTTTCTCAATGTGTCTGCTCAATACTGTAGTAAACCCTATGCTTAACAAACTTGGAGGTGAAGGAAACAAAGGAAACCAGTTAATACAGATTGGTGGATCATTCAACTCTGTAATGGCAACCATTACACCGATGTTTGTAGGTATCCTTATTGCAGGTTCTGTTGAAAAGGCTACAATCTCACAGATTTTCCCTGTTATGTACACAGCTATGGCTGTATTTGCACTGGCATTCATAGTATTACTATTCGTAAACATACCTGAACCGACTGCTGCAAAAGCAACAGAACCTATTGGTCATTTGATGAAAGGAGTACTTCGTTTCCGCCATTTCGTATTGGGAGCTATAGCAATATTTGTATATGTCGGAATTGAAGTCGGAGTTCCTGGTACATTGAATCTATTCCTTACTGAAGAGGCAAGTAAAGGTGGAGCCGGAATAAACACTACAATAGCAGGTTTCGTAGTAGGTACATATTGGTTGTTGATGCTTGTAGGTCGTTTGGCCGGTGCATCATTAGGAGCAAAAATTTCAAGTCGTGCAATGATGATATTCACATCCGGTCTTGGTCTGTTATTGGTATTGCTCGCTATTTTCTCTTCTACACAAACTATGGTTGACCTACCGGTTCTTCAACAAAGTGCAACTGGTAGCCTGTCATTCGGATTGGCTAAAGTTCCTGTTAATGCCATGTATCTCGTTATAGTGGGTATATGTACTTCTATAATGTGGGGTAGTATATTTAACCTTGCAGTTGAAGGTTTAGGAAAATATATTGCTGCTGCTTCAGGATTGTTTATGGTACTTGTTTGTGGTGGAGGTATTCTTCCGCTTATCCAAGGTTGGGTAGCAGACGTTGCAGGTTTCATGAACAGTTATTGGGTAATTGTACTTGCCCTCGCTTATCTTCTGTTCTACGGTCTCGTAGGATGCAAGAATGTAAATAAAGATATTCCTGTAGAATAATTAACCTGAATATCATGACAGTACATCTTTAGCACTGTCATGATATTTTATTATATTAACCTTTTAATAATTTACAATCATGGACATAGAATTTGTAAGAAGTCGTTTCGTAAAACATTTCGACGGTACAACCGGATATATATATGCTTCACCGGGACGTATCAACCTTATAGGTGAACACACAGATTATAATGGCGGATTTGTATTCCCTGGAGCAGTTGACAAAGGCATGATGGCTGAAATCAAGCCTAACGGTACTGACAAGGTTTGTGCATACTCAATCGACTTGAAAGATTATGTAGAATTCGGTCTTAACGAAGAAGATGCTCCATCAGCAAGCTGGGCAAGATATATTTTCGGAGTATGCCGTGAAATGATTAAACGCGGAGTAAACGTTAAAGGTTTCAACACTGCATTTGCAGGCGATGTACCTCTCGGTGCAGGTATGTCTTCATCAGCTGCTTTGGAATCAACTTACGCATTCGCATTGAACGACTTGTTTGGTGAAAACAAAATAGATAAATTCGAATTGGCTAAAGTTGGTCAGGCTACTGAACACAACTACTGCGGTGTAAATTGCGGTATCATGGACCAGTTTGCATCAGTATTCGGTAAAGAAGGCAGCTTGATTCGTTTGGATTGCCGTTCTTTGGAATATCAGTATTTCCCATTCAAACCGGAAGGTTACAGACTTGTTCTTGTTGACTCAGTCGTTAAACACGAACTTGCTTCTTCTGCATACAACAAACGTCGCCAGAGCTGCGAAAATGTAGTTGCTGCAATCAAGAAGACTCATCCTGAAGTAGAATTCCTTCGCGACTGTACAATGGATATGCTTAATGCAGTTAAAGGAGAAGTTTCTGAAGAAGACTACATGCGTGCTGAATACGTTATAGAAGAAATACAGCGTGTGCTTGACGTTTGCGATGCTTTGGAAAAAGGTGATTACGAAACTGTAGGACAGAAGATGTATGAAACACACCACGGTATGAGCAAACTGTACGAAGTAAGCTGCGAAGAACTCGACTTCCTGAATGACATTGCATTCGACTGCGGTGTAACCGGCTCACGTGTTATGGGTGGTGGTTTCGGTGGATGTACAATCAACCTTGTTAAGAATGAATTGTACGAAACATTTATCACTACAGCAAAAGAACGCTTCAAAGAAAAATTCGGACGTAGCCCTAAAGTTTACGATGTAGTAATCGGCGACGGTTCACGCAGAATCTGCTAAATAGTACAACATACATACAATAAAAAAAGCTGCTTTTAAAGCAGCTTTTTTATTGTAATACTTTTGCAAATCGCGTAATCAACAGGGAAATAACAGTCAGAGATAAACCTACTATCACAACTCCGTCCCATTGCATAATATGCCAGAATGTTCCGGCAAGAAATGTTCCCAATGCACCTCCAACAAAGTAAGTCGTCATAAAAATCGTATTTACCCTGTTTGAGGCATTAGGAAGAGAAGTCAGTACATAAGTCTGGTTACTCAGCTGAATACATTGCATACCTATATCTATAAGCATTATTCCAACTATAAATCCGGCATATGTATTCTGGAAAACATACATTATACTCCATGAAACGATTATAATCAGACACCCGATATAGTTAAGTCGTTTCACACCAAGAATACGCACATAACGCCCCACCAACGAAGCTGTCAATGCTCCTGCCACACCACACAGTCCCAACATACCAATAATGTTATTTCCCGCATAAAACGGTTCTCCGCTCAACTTGAATGCAAGACAGGCCCATAAAGAAAGGAAACTTCCGAAACACAGTCCGGCTCTTAAAGAGGAAAGACGTATATCCTTGCGCTGCCTGAATATCGAAAACAAGGATTGCATAAGTTCTTTGTAAGTACCCTTATAATTGACAGCCATATCAGGAATTATCCTCAAAACGATAAATATACATACCAACATTATCAGTGCTGCCAAATAGTACATCGTCCGCCAGCCCCAATACTCGCCAACTATACCGCTAATTACTCGTGACCCCAAAATACCTGTCAGCAAACCACTGACCAATACTCCTACATTTTTTGACTTATCCTCCGGTTTTGAGAACTGCGATGCTATCGGTATAAAAATCTGCGGCATCACAGAACATATTCCAGTGATTAAAGATGAAGCAAGAACAAATCCTACATTCTTCGACAGGGCTATTGACAACATAGAAACTGACAATAATGAGAAATTCACAACAATAATCCTCCGTCTGCTATATAAATCGCCTAACGGAATAATAAACAGCAATCCGAGCGCATAACCTATCTGAGTTACCATTGGTATCAGATTAGCCGTAAATTCACTTACTCTCAAATCACGACATATGTCGTTCAACAACGGCTGATTGTAATACAAATTAGCAACAGCCAATCCCGATATTACTGCCAGAAGCAACAGCAGATGACCGGGAATACCTTCATTTTCTATAAGTTTCTGTTTCATGCTGCAAACTTATAGAAAAAGTGGCACATACAGTTATGCATATTACAAAAAACATGGCTCAAATGCATTTTTATAGAAAATTTACTGCTAACTTTACAACTAAAAAACTGATATATATGATAAACAGAATTTTCAAAACACTGCTTGTATTTGTTGCATTGACTGCAACAGCAACATCTTATGCTTCAAGAATTGATACCCTGATGGTGAGAAGCGAGAAAATGGATAGAGAAATAGAAGTCATCGTTGTCGTACCGGAACAGGCCATAAACAACCAGAAATGTCCTGCACTATACTTGCTTCACGGATACGGAGGCGACGCAAGAACATGGCTCAACATAAAACCTGAACTTAAAAACATGGCAGACAGGGACGGTGCTTTTATTGTGTGCCCCGATGGAGAAAACAGCTGGTACTGGGACAGTCCGACAAACCCTAAAAGCCAGTTCGAAACATTTGTTGCAAAAGAACTGGTAGAATATATAGATTCAAACTATAATACAATAAAGAACCGCAGCGGTAGAGCCATAACAGGATTAAGCATGGGAGGACATGGCGGTTTGTGGCTGTCAATAAGACACAAGGACACATTTGGTGCCGGTGGTGCCACAAGTGGAGGAGTCGATATACGTCCGTTCCCCAACAACTGGGAAATGAAAAAACAGTTGGGTGAGATGAGCAGTAATATCGATGTCTGGAACAATCACACTGTAATAAACCAATTGGATAAGATTAAAAACGGAGATTTGGCAATAATATTCGATTGCGGTAGCGGTGATTTCTTCTTTGAAGTAAACAATAATCTGCATGAAGAACTGCTGAAAAGAGGTATCGATCACGATTACATTACCAGAGCTGGAGTTCACAACGGTAAATACTGGAATAACAGTATAGAATATCAGTGGCACTATTTCTGTAAATTCTTCAAAGGATACAGAAGTAAATAACAACTGTATAATACAACAAAAAAGCGATGTTCTCCACTCCTGAGATAACATCGCTTTTTTAATAGTTTCACAAAATTCCCATTAACACTCAATAATAACCGACTTGCGAGCTGGAACTACTATGTTCTCTCTTAGATCGATTTTCTTTCCACTTGAAATTTCTTTCCCCTCAACACTTTCATTAATCAAAGCCTTGAAATGGTTGTTCGGCAATACTTGTTCAATGTCAGTGCTGTTTAAAACAATAAGTTCTGTTTTACCATCAACAGTTCTTGAATAAACATACAAACCCTGCTGAGGTACGTGATACTTAACTGTTCTCGATGTAGTCATAATTTAGTTTTTTTGTTTAATTTCGCACAAATATATTCTAATATTGAAATTCGATATCAATAGAAAGCACTAAAAAATACTTAATCAAACAACTTTTTGATATAAATCAAAAAAATCAGACAAGCTACACCATATGTATCTTGTCTGATTTTTTATACCATTAAGTTTTAACTTACACAAGGAATCCCAACAAAATACCTGCTGCAACAGCCGAACCGATTACTCCGGCTACGTTAGGTCCCATAGCATGCATAAGCAAGTAATTGCTTGGATCGTATTCCAAACCTATTATTTGCGAAATACGTGCAGAATCAGGTACAGCCGAAACACCGGCATTACCGATAAGCGGATTAATCTTATTGTCTTTTTTCAGGAACAAGTTGAAGAACTTAACGAACAATACCCCCGACGCTGTAGCAATGATGAATGAGAATGCTCCAAGCATAAAGATGAAGATTGAATCGCGCGTCAAGAATTCTGAAGCTTGCGTAGATGCACCTACCGTCAATCCTAACAGAATAGTGATTGTATCAATCAGCGGACCGCGAGCTGTTTCCGCCAAACGGCGAGTAACGCCGCTTTCCTTCAGCAAATTACCGAAGAACAACATCCCCAACAATGGAAGACCTGAAGGAACAAGGAAACATGTAAGCAACAGACCTACTATAGGGAACATCACCTTTTCTGTATGCGAAACGGCACGAGGAGCTTTCATACGGATAAGACGTTCCTTCTTAGTTGTGAGCAGACGCATGATAGGCGGCTGAATCACAGGAACAAGAGCCATGTATGAATATGCCGAAACAGCAATCGCACCCATCAGGTTAGGAGCCAGCTTTGACGAAAGGAAGATGGCTGTCGGACCGTCAGCACCACCGATAATACCGATAGCAGCTGCCTGCATAGGGTCGAAACCGAATTCAAGTGCAAGCATGTATGCCCCGAAGATACCAAACTGTGCAGCCGCACCGATAAGCATCAGTTTAGGATTTGAAATCAAGGCTGAGAAGTCCGTCATGGCACCGATACCCAGGAAAATAAGAGGCGGATACCATCCCGACGTTACACCCTGATACAAAATGTTAAGCACTGAGCCTTCCTCATAAAGACCTACCATTAGACCGGCTTCCATATTGAAAGGAATATTACCGACAAGAATACCGAAACCGATAGGAATCAGCAACATAGGTTCAAATTCCTTTGCCACTGCCAGATAAATGAAGAATATACCGACCAGTATCATTATCAGATGCTGGTATGTCGCATTGTAGAAACCGGTATATGTCCAGAAATCTGCCAAGTTATTCTGCAAAAAACTAACAAATTCTCCCATATTATTCAATGATTATAAGGTCAGTACCTTCAAGGATAGATTCACCCTTGCTTACTTTAATAGAAGTAACTTTACCATCGCGGTCAGCCTTGATGTCATTTTCCATCTTCATGGCTTCAAGAATCAACAGAGTCTGTCCGCGTTTCACCATATCACCTTCTTTGACTTTAACCTCGAGTATAACGCCCGGAAGTGGTGATTTAATACCCATTTTACTTCCTACCACAACAGGGCGAGACACTGCCGGAGGAGGTGCAGCCGGAGTAGTTGCTGCGGTACGTACTACAGGCTTGATCTTCGGTGTTGCGGATTTTTCCAGTTCAACGGTATATGGAGTACCATTAACTTCTACCTTTACATGATTTTCTTCTATGTCTCCAACAGTAACCTTATACAAGTTACCATTGATTTTATATTTATATTCTTTCATAAGTTTCAATTTTATCTATTTATTTCTTATTTGGTGTCTCACGAAGAGTGTAAATCTTAGAACTCCATGGAGAATAACTACGTTTAACTCGACTTATAGTCAAGATTGTCTCCTCAATATCATGATCGGCCCCCTGCACTTCGTGAAGAGCCATTGAAATCGCTGCTATCACCTCTCCGGGTGCTTCTCCCAGCTTCATTTCCTTTGCTTCTTTATGATCTGTTACGTTCTGTACTTTCATTGCATTACGTTTACGCAACAAAACAGCTATCTTGCCTATAAACCTGAAGCATATATAAAGTAGTATCAATCCTATAAATACAACAGCCATTGCCGAAACGGACATACCAACACCTACCGGGTCATGCTGTTCAAACTTGTCCATTTTAGGATTACTCTCTATGGTTTTGTTGTTCGTACTAGGAGTAACATACTTTTCAGCACTGTCATCTTTTACCTCCCATTCATTTAACCCGTCATTTACGCGTGCATATGAATAATTGGTTTTCAGCACACCAGCCGGGACAATCACTTCATCCAGGAGTTTCTTTCCTGAGTCATAAAGTCCTATCCAGTTTTCATTAGTCTTACTCAATACGAAATTGGTATGAAATGTACCACGGCGCGGAGTACCGTCCGCCCAGAAAAGTGTATGCTGACGCGGCTTCAAAAGAGTAAGGACATCGCCTTTAGGTATGAAATATGTAACCGTGTCCCCGGGCTGAGAACTTACTCTAAGCAAACAACCTGCCAAATCAGCACTGCTATAAGATTTGTTGAATATTTCAATCCATCCGCTATGCAAACCGTAATCATCCTGGAAGTTTCCCTGATTATCAACAAGCACTTCATTGATGACCAGCTTATTGTTAGGCTTCTGCTCCTTACAAGAAGAAAAAGCCATCAACAGCATCAAAGAAAGAAATATTCCGATATTTAGTTTTCTCATCATATTAATATTTATATTAGTTTGTATTACAAAGGAATATTTCCGTGTTTCTTCGACGGATTTGTAAGTTTCTTGGTCTGCAACTGCTGCAATGCACGGATTATACGGAAACGTGTGTTTCGTGGCTCAATCACATCATCAATATAACCATATTTTGCAGCATTGTAAGGATTGGCAAACAACTTGGTATATTCAGCCTCCTTCTCAGCCATAAATGCTTTAGGGTCTTCTGCTTCTTTAGCTTCTTTTGCATAAAGCACTTCTACCGCACCGGCACCTCCCATAACAGCGATTTCGGCAGTAGGCCATGCATAATTCATGTCACCACGCAACTGCTTGCAACTCATCACTATATGCGAACCTCCATATGACTTACGCAACGTGATGGTAACTTTAGGTACTGTAGCTTCACCATAAGCATAAAGCAATTTAGCCCCATGAAGAATTACAGCATTATATTCCTGACCTGTACCAGGCAAGAATCCAGGAACATCAACAAGTGAAACAATAGGAATATTGAAAGCATCGCAGAAACGTACGAATCGTGCACCCTTGCGCGAGGCATTGCAATCAAGTACGCCGGCAAGGAACTTAGGCTGATTGGCAACAATACCTACGGACTGACCGTTGAAACGCGCAAAACCAACAATTATATTCTTGGCAAAATCACGTTGAACCTCAAGGAATTCACCGTTATCTACAATAGCACCAATGACTTCATACATATCATAAGCCTTGTTTGCGCTGTCAGGAATAATTTCATTAAGAGAATCTTCAAGACGGTCTATCGGGTCTGTACAGTCAACATAGGGTGCTTCCTCTAAGTTATTCTGAGGTATGTAGCTTAAAAGTTTACGTATCAAAGCCAGACCTTCTTCTTCCGTGGAAGCTGTAAAATGTGTTACTCCCGAACGTGTAGAGTGGACGCTTGCGCCGCCAAGGTCTTCCTGAGAAACATCTTCACCTGTCACAGTTTTGACTACCTTAGGCCCTGTAAGGAACATATACGATGTACCTTCCATCATGAGAGTAAAGTCCGTCAAGGCCGGAGAATAAACGGCACCACCGGCACATGGTCCGAATATACCTGAAATCTGCGGAATAACACCAGAAGCCAAAATATTACGTTGGAAAATTTCAGCATAACCGGCCAAAGCATTTATACCTTCCTGGATACGCGCGCCACCTGAATCGTTAAGTCCGATACATGGTGCTCCCATCTTCATGGCCATATCCATCACCTTGCATATTTTTTGTGACATCGTTTCAGACAACGAACCTGCAGAAACAGTAAAATCCTGTGCAAATACATACACTAATCGGCCTTCGATAGTTCCGTAACCGGTTACAACACCGTCGCCAAGATAATGTTTCTTGTCCATACCGAAATTAGTGCAACGATGTTTTACGAACATATCAAGTTCTTCGAAACTACCTTCGTCAAGCAACATCGAGATACGTTCACGTGCTGTATATTTACCTTTAGCATGCTGTTTTTCGATAGCTTTTTCGCCACCACCCAGACGAGCCTGGGTACGCAGTTCGATAAGCTCTTTTACTTTTTCCAATTGATTACTCATAGTTATAAGTATTTTTAAAGTTTATAATAACATTAGTCGGACAGAGCAATATTCCTTATAAAAACAAGTTGAAGAGTCCGCTTACATAAACAGTATGCAAACAGACTCTTCAACCAATTATTTATAAAAAACTTATTCCAGTCATCTTCTCCATCCGTTTTTTATTTCTCACAAAGTTCAGTCAATACCCCCATTGTTGATTTCGGATGAAGGAAAGCGATATTAAGGTTTTCGGCCCCCTTTCGTGGCGCCTTGTCAATAAGACGAATACCTTTACCTTCAGCATCTGCCAAAGCATTTGCCACACCATCTTCTATGGCAAACGCAACATGATGTACACCCATTCCCCTGTTTTCTATAAACTTGGCAATAGTGCTTTCAGGACCTGTAGGTTCAAGGAGTTCTATTTTCGTTTCACCACATTTCAGAAATGCAGTTCTAACTTTCTGGTCTTCTACGGTTTCGATATTATAACATTTCAGTCCCAATACATTTTCATAATATGGGAGGGCTTCTTCGATACTGTTTACAGCAATGCCCAAATGTTCAATATGAGATATTTTCATAATGATGTTGTTTTTTTGATATTAAATTAAAGTTCATAAATTCTATTAGACAAAGAAAAGAAATTTGGATTAAAATACGAAACTTTTTTCTTAAATATTTTCCCTTATTACCTTTTTATAACGTCTGAATGTTTATTTTGAAAACTTAAGTTGACAAAAACAACGCTATACATATATCTTTTCCATTATCCTGTTAAGCCATCCCCATTTCAGCCTGTACCAACGTCGTGTACTCAACTGCTTGCCTCCGAATCTCAGTATAAAATCACGATATCCGTATTTCTTGAAAGGCAGACCGGCATCTATAAATTCAAAATGACTGTAACCCTTCTCCCTGGAATACAGCATGGCTTTCCATACGGCCAATACACCCGGATACAAAGACGGATAACTCTTCCTCATTCCACCGGAAAACAGCATATAAACCGTGTCGTCCGAAAACAGGCAGCAAGAGC
This sequence comes from uncultured Bacteroides sp., assembly GCA_900544075.1. Lineage (GTDB taxonomy): Bacteria > Bacteroidota > Bacteroidia > Bacteroidales > Bacteroidaceae > Phocaeicola. Next base: position 78,293 of record UQTJ01000007.1, on the reverse strand, counting down.
CTCCTATTATCCTTCCATTATAGGAAACAGTAAATATTTTACCTATCTCGTCACTTCCGTCCCCCTGTTCCAAAAGTGCAGTAAAAAAATCAATAGCCGGAAAATACTTGAAGACCTTAGACGAATAATACTTTTTCAGCATTCTGAAGAAAGTAATGACCTGTTCTTTATCATCAGCAACACCCATCTCTGCCCCATTTTTCAGTCCACACTGTATCTGGCGCTTTCTCGATGCCCCCATCCACTTGTCTATAGTGGCATGATGGATAGAATTAATCACCCTCAGTCGCCGTATAGGGAAATATCCGTTCTTTCTGAAATAACGGTAGCCGAACAGAGCCTCGCTGAGATTTCTGAACTCTATGATGGAGAAATTGTCTTTATTCCGATTAGTAAGATAAGAAAGCAATTCGTCGAAAATCAAGTCATGTCTGATATCCGTATCGAAATACTCACCGGTATCGTATATAATACACCTTTTTATAAACCATGATTTCCGTTCTACACACAACAGTTTGCCGATAGGTCGGTCACCATCAAAAGCCACAAGCATGAAAGGACTGTATCCGGGAGTCCGCTCAAGAATCCGAAACAGGCTGACCGAATGAAATACGTTCTTCCCGGGAAGGTGAGGCAACGCATCAGAATGCTCGTATGTAACCAAACGTATTGCCATATATCGCAAATTTACATAAAAAATTTTAACTTTTGAAACGAAAATCCTATATTTGTGATTATCATTTTAAAATTTCACATATGGAAAATTTCAGCGACCTCATAAAATCAAGACGCAGCATGCGCAAATTCACAACTGAAGAACTTACCCAGGAAGAAGTGGTAACGCTCCTTAAGGCTGCACTCATGTCACCTACATCGAAACGCACAAACTGCTGGCAGTTCATTGTCGTAGACGATAAGGAAACACTGGAAAAGCTGTCATACTGTAAGGAAGCAAGCGCATCATTCATAAAAGATGCGGCATTGGCAATAGTTGTGACAGCCGACCCTATGGTGAGCGATGTATGGATTGAAGATGCGTCTATCGCATCGATTATGATACAATTACAGGCCGAAGACCTTGGTTTGGGTAGCTGCTGGGTACAGTTGCGCGAAAGATTCACGGCAAGCGGAGTACCTTCAAACGAGTATGTACACGAAGTGCTCGACCTCCCTCTACAGCTTCAGGCATTATCAATCATAGCCATCGGACACAAAGGCATGGAAAGAAAGCCTTTCGACGAGTCACACCTTCAATGGGAAAAAATCCACATCAACAAATACGGAGGTAAATAATGACAGAACATTCATCATACAGTCCTTCAATAGTATTAATAGGTGCCGGAAACGTAGCAACCCACTTGGGCAGAGCATTTCATGAGGCCGGATGCAGAATAAAAATGATTTACAGCAGGACTCAGGAGTCGGCAAGAACACTTGCCGAGAGCATAGGTTGTCCTTACACCACAGACATCACCTCCGTCGATAGTGAGGCGGATATCTATATCGTTTCATTGAAAGATTCAGTCCTGGAAGATATTATTCCAGAACTGGTAAAATGCAACTGCAATGCACTCTTTGTACACACAGCCGGCAGTGTTTCCATCGAAATCTGGAAAGGATTGACAGACAGATATGGGGTCCTCTACCCTATGCAGACATTCAGCAAACAGAGAAAAGTAGATTTCGAAAACGTTCATTTCTTTGTTGAGGCCAACACCAAAGCCGATACAGAAATACTCATCAGGACAGCATCATTGGTAAGCAGTCATGTATTTGAAGCCTCATCAGAGCAAAGAAAGTATCTGCACATATCGGCTGTCTTTGCATGCAATTTTGCCAACCATATGTACTCCATCTGCGAACATCTGCTTTCTTCCCACGGTCTGCCATTCAGCGCAATGCTCCCGCTTATTGACGAAACAGCAGAAAAGGTTCATCATCTTTCCCCTGTTTCCGCACAGACAGGACCGGCACAGCGCAACGACCGCAATATCATAGACAGCCATCTGTCAATGCTAAAAGACGAGCCGGAGATAGCAGAACTGTACAGACGCATAAGCGAAAGCATCCACAAATTCCAGGAAAACAATAAATAGACATTCATTATGATAAACTACGACCTGACAAAGATAAAAGCCCTTTTCTTCGATGTAGACGGAGTTTTGAGCGGCGACACCGTACCTCTTCATCCCAACGGAGAACCTATGCGAATGGTAAACATCAAGGACGGATATGCCATACAGTTGGCTGTGAAATGCGGACTCCATGTAGCAATAATTACCGGCGGACGTACAGAATCCGTAAGACTGAGGTTCGAAGGTTTAGGTGTAAAAGACGTATGTATGGGAGCATCCGTCAAGACCAAGGAATACAACGAACTGATGAAGAAATACGACCTCAAGCCTGAAGAGGTTCTCTATATGGGCGATGATATTCCTGACTATGAAGTACTTCGCCTTGTAGGCCTTCCCTGCTGTCCGGCCGATGCCGCACCCGACATCAAGGCTGTATGCAAGTACATATCCCATCGTGCAGGAGGTCAGGGCTGTGGTCGCGACGTGATAGAACAGGTACTCCGTGCCCAAGGCAAATGGATGTCGCACGAAGAAGCATTCGGATGGTAAACTCAAAAACTTTAAACTTAAAAACTCATGTTGGACAATCTAAAAAAATACAATATAATATTAGCATCAAACTCTCCCCGTCGCCGCGAGCTACTCTCCGGTTTAGGTATCAATTACGAAGTAAAACTGATAAAAGGTATCGACGAAAGCTATCCTCCACATCTTAGAGGAAGTGAAATTCCGGAATTTATCTCACGCTTAAAAGCAGCGGCCAATCGCCCGTTTATGGCAGAAAATGACCTCGTGATAACAGCCGATACAATAGTCTATGCAGACGGCGAAGTTCTCGGTAAGCCTAAAGACAGGGAAGACGCAGTCCGGATGCTGAAAATCCTGTCAGGCCATACACATCAGGTAATGACCGGAGTAAGCATCACCACACGCGAGTTTCAGAGAAGTTTCTGTTCTGTTTCTGATGTCACTTTCGACACCTTAACAGACGAAGAAATAAATTTCTATATAGACAACTACAAGCCATACGATAAAGCCGGAGCATACGGCATCCAGGAATGGATAGGATTTATCGGAGTATCACGCATAAATGGTTCCTATTTCAATGTCATGGGGCTGCCGGTACAGAGGCTTTACAGGGAATTATGTGCGATAGAATAATTGGGATATGCACAAAAAAATCTGGTCGATATTGGCATTTTTATAATTGTTGTAAGCAAAAGTTGTATTATATTGAAACTTTTACTTTTTTTGTCTCATAAAAAGTAGAATCATAATATATGATGGTTATTTTAAAGGAGGCATATTATGGAGACAAACAATCATCAAATAAATGACTATAGTGCTGTACTTGAACGTAAATACGGAAAACACGGAACTCAGGAACGTGCAAAGTTTGACGAGGAAGCATACGCTTTCTATACAAGCCAAATATTAATTGATGCAAGAAAAGAGGCTAAAATGACACAATCTGAACTTGCTGAACGTATAAACGTAACAAAATCATATATTTCGCGTATAGAAAAAGGAATGATAACGCCAAGTGTAGCCACATTCTATAGAATAATGAATGCTCTTGGCATGAGAGTTGAAGTTGTAAAACCTATTATATAAATTAGAATTCTTATCACTATTTAAAACGCTTCGTCATTCGATATAAAACGACGAAACGTTTTAGTTCAAACGACGAAGCGTTTTTTATAGTATATTTCAGATACCGAAATCACCCTTTTCTATCCCTATATTTTTGGGGTGACATTCCTACCTGTTTCTTGAAAAATGTTCCGAAACTGGAAGGGTTTGGAAAATTAAAATCATCGGAGATTTCCTGAATTGTCTTGTTTGTACTGTCAAGCATAGCCATTGACTTACGGATTATGGCTTTGAACACGAGTTCCTGAACAGTATATCCGCAGACAGTTTTTGACACTCCCGAAAGATATTTTGGAGAAAGAAACAGTTTGTCGGCATAAAACTCCACTCCACGTTCGGACATGAAATAACGGTCGATAAGCTGGATGAGCCGGAGGAATATTTCCGTGCGTCTTGCTCCTACCGAGTTTCCGGAAAGGAATTTCTTCTGAAATACGGAACAAAGACGATATGTAAGTGACAATAAAAGAAGACGTTTTTCATAAACAGGGAAAAAGTCATCCTGCTGCGGCTGTTCTGTCCCAATGAGTGATATATATCCTGCCACATCATCCTCATCGCCGGTATTCCAGACACAATGTGTTTCGGGCGACATCTGCGAGTAGAGATGTACGGAATAAACCATATTACCGAGAACATCACGTATAGGTGCTACCTTATATATAATGATACTTACTTCCAGATTTTCAGACTGACCGGTTATACGAAAAAAGGAACCTTCATGGATGAAAACGGTTTCACCCTTTTTTGCTGAATACTGTTCATCGGAAAGATTGAAATCAAACTTACCGGTATGACACACAATCAGACCTATACCAAAATTGACGAACCCTTTTTTCATACTTTCCGGAAAATCAAAAACCGGTCCGCCCGATGAACATACATCGGACTGACCGGATATTTTTTCTTCCAGCTTTATTAATCTTTCTGAACTGTTTACCATATTGTAAGTTAATGAGTTTGTGAGTTTATTAAGTTTATAAGTTTGTAAGTTTGTGGGTTTGCAAGTTTGTAAGTGTCAACCAACTAAAGAACTTAAAAACTTACTTAACAAAGTTAGTAAAAATTACCGGACTTAGCGGAAAAATTTCACGCTAAGCCGATAATTTCCTCTTACGATATGGATAAACAAGAACGAAAAGCATCGAAATCATACATCCGTAGAATGTCCAGCCGGACATTTCCTTTACGGCTGAAAGTGTAGCCTGAACCTGCACTTTGCCTTTTGCAGATATGGCAGCCATATTCTCCGCCTCGGTTTCACTCTTACCTTGATAGCGCATTCCTCGCACTGTCTGGTCGTACGAAGCGGCATTCTGTACTTCTATCCTATCTACGTCATGTGCGAAACGTGTGATATAATGTTGCTGGCGATGCTGAAGGACATTGGTGTAAAGAGCTGTTCCTATACATGGTCCAAGCACCATACGCACTGAGAGCATTATGCAAATCCATGTGGAAAGATACTTGTACGGCATGCGCTGATTGGCATGTACAGCAGCAAGTGAATATAACAACATCATCCCTATGGAACGGATTATCACCGGATATTTCATCCTCTCATATAGTCCTGCAGTCTGAACTTCGAAGTACATAAACAATGCCGACATTCCTATCAGAAGAAAGCCCATACCGAAAAGGTATTTGAGTTTCACTCCTTTTGAGCCTAATATTATGGCTATCACTGCTCCTATGAAATATCCCAATATGCTCCAGTTACCAAGGGCGGCATTCTGCCAGTTGTCAATCTTCATACCAATTCCGGTGAAGACATTGACAAACATGGAACTGGTGTTGAATATCATCAGCAGAAGGAAAAGCACGATACCCATATTGATAGTGCGCAGACGAAAAACTTCCATCATGAAATAAGGTGAACGTCCGGAAGATTCCATGTAGAAGAAAGCTGCACCGAACACCACAGCAAGCACAGTGGAACGGACTATTGTAGAATCGGAATACCAGTCGAGAGTCTTGCCGTAAACCAGTACATAGACTATACATGTCATCATAGCACTGAACACTGCCACACTGCCGAACTTGCGGAAATTGATAGGAAAGCGTCGGCTGTTATAGCTATGATACGGCATTGTCACCATTATAATAAGTATGGCTGCAAGCGTCATTCCCATCATATAGTAATATACGTCCTGCCACTGATATTCATATGCCAGCCATGCTGTGAGCGATGTCCCTATCTGTCCGAGTATCATAAAGAATAGGTAAATGATAGGCATACTCTTGCTTTTTTCTGCATCAAGGGCATCCCATCCTTCTTCCGTGGTCGGTTCCATTCCGGGAGTGATATTTCTTGTAGCCTCCATTCCGAAGGCATATTTTATCAGAGTAAAGAGGTTCACCATCATAAGTACCATACGCAGGAACCCCATGATAAGGCTGCACAATGCGAGAAGGAAGATGCTGTCTGTAACAGCACATACATAACTGAGGATGTACAAGAGTGAGAAACCCACCACGCACATCATCTTTTCACGACGGATACATACCAGCTGATAGAAGAATGGGGCGAAAGCTGCCATACCTATTGAGGTAACGAACCCCACGAACTGGATATGTTCCGACTGGATTCCCAGTCCGCTTGTCATCTCACCGCTGTTGGCTGTATATACTCCGCCCACAGTCAGTATCGGGATGAAAAGCAGTATCAGCAGGATGATACCTAAAGGTTTGGGAACCCAATTATAAAATGGATAATTCTTTGGCATAGATTATAATTTAGCTTTCACAATAACCATCATTCCGGCAGCAAGACGTTCATTGTCTTCCTTGCTCAACCCTTCGAAATCTATCCTTACAGGAACACGCTGACGTATCTTCACAAAGTTTCCGGCTGAATTGTCGGTAGGAACAAGCGAGTATTTTGAACCTGTAGCACCGGATATGGCTGTAATCTTTCCCTTGAATTCTTTGTCGCTTACGGCATCTACAGTGAGTGTTACCTCCTGGCCTATATGAAGATTTTCCACCTGTGTCTCCTTATAGTTGGCTATCACCCATTTCTGTGTATCAGGCAATATATATGTTATGGTCTGTCCGGCAGAAATGAACTGTCCTTCCTCTATGGTACGGCGTCCCAACTGTCCGTCGCACGGTGCGGTAACCACTGTATATGAAAGATTCAGTTTTGCCATTTCAAGTGCAGCCTGTGCACGCTGAATAGCAGCTTCCATATTCTGACGGCGGGTAGAAACCTCGTTCACTCCCGACATTGCAGCTTCCTGCTGACGTTTCAATGCCACAAGTTTTTTCTTCGTTGCCTCATACTCTGTCTCTATCTGTTCCAGCTGGATAGGTGTGGCAGCATTTCTCTGAAGAAGGTTTTCGTAACGCTTGCGGTCCTTGTCCAGTTTAGCCAGACGGATTTCCACTTCCGAGATTGAAGCCTCATAAACCGAAGCGGAAGCCTTTGTGGTCTGGAGTGTCTGACCTATAACTGATGCTCCTGCCATGGCATCTTTCAGTGCAGCCTCAGCTTCCATCACCCGGATGCGGTATTCGCGGTCGTCGAGAATCATAAGTGTATCGCCTTTCTTCACAGTCTGATGCTCGGTGAAATACACCTTCTTTATATATCCCGAAGCACGGAGGTTTACCGGCGAGATGTATTGTTCTATCTGTGCGTCATTGCTTGTTTCATTCAGTTTATAACTGAAGAACATTACTCCTATCTGATAAAGACCTACTAAAAGGATTATTATTCCGAATGTACTTGCCAGCATCTGACGGCGGCGTTGTTTTCTGAGTTTTGCAGCTTGTTGCTCAAGAGTATTTTTCTTTATATCAAGTTCTTTTGTTTCCATATCGTTTTTTTTATTTGAAGTTAGAGAAGTTAATTAATCAGTATTCAAACAGTGTTTAAGTACTGTTTAAACACCGTTATTTTAATAATGTCTCAAGTTTTCCTGTAAGTTTCAGCATCGTAAGATTATTCACACGGTAGTTGTAATGTGCAGTCACATAGTTGTTCTGTGCCTCACTCATACGCATTTCGTCCTGAAGTACTTCTGTCATCGACGCCACACCCTCACGATAGCGGTCGGAAGTCACTTCGTAAACATCCTCGGCCAGCAGGTAGTTGTCTTTCTGTTTTGTGAAATTGCGGCGACTGTTCATCAAGTCGTTCGTAGCGTTCAGATACCTGGTTCTTAAGCTCTTAAGAGCATTTTCGTACGACAGTTTCGTATTTTCAATGTCAAGTTTCGCTTTTTGTATCTTTGAGCGTTTGTCCAGCCCGTCGAATATAGGAACCCTGAATGTCAGACCTATACCTGATGAGTTGTACCATTTGCTTGACGGTCCGTCATGAAACCAATTCTTTGCCTTATCGGTGAATGCCGAATACATAAAACTTCCGGTAAGAGACAGTGAAGGAATGTATCCCTGCGAAATCAACTTCTTCTGTTTCTCTGCTAACGTACTTTGTTTCTTCAGCAGTTCCAGTTCCGGCTGACCTTCGTACAAACCGCTCATTTCTACAGGAATGATACTCTCTGTATCAACCGGAGTGAGTGTAATTTCTGTTTCTGCAGGATAGTCTATCACATATTTCAGCATATTGATTTGCTGAGTGAGCATTGCCACGGCATTGTCATACTGTACCTGAAGATTTTCGAGATTGATATTTACACGTTTCACATCCACTTCCATCGCCATACCATTGTCAAAGAAAGCAGTAGTAATATCTCTCAGTTCCTCCAGACGGGTAATGTTTTCTTTCACTATGGAAATCTGCTCGGCAGTACTCTGTCCGAGGTAATACATCTTTGTGATTTGCATTATCAGATCCTCACGTGCCTTGTCGTAAGAGAGAGTGTTTATTTCATCCATCATCTTAGTAACCGACATGGCTGTATAGATGGTCTGATTATAAAGAGGCATCTGGAGTTGCAGTCCTGCGGATGCATTATACTGCAGTGTCTTTGTCACATTATAAGGATTACCGTATGCAGAGCCGTCTGTCACTGAAACGGGAGGGTTGAAATTGTCGTTGAAAGATGCCACTGCATTAATTTGCGGCAACAGCTTTGACCTATTTTCCGAAATACTGTGCTTTCCCTTAATAATTTCGTTGCGCTTGGTCTGCAGTGTGAGATTATTCTCAATACCTATCTGCAGACACTCTTCTAATGTCAATACCTGTTGCGCTCCAAGAGGAAAAAGCGAACAGGCAAGAGCAAAATTAAGTAATAGTCTTTTCATATCGTTTATCTTGTTTATCAGGCGCAAAGTTAGAGAGTAAGGTTAGGAGAATCGCTACGACATTTTCGCTTTCACTGTTCATATTTTCCTTTTTCTATCACTAAGCGTTATAATTTCCAATAAATCTATGTTAAGAAAAGTCTTTTTTATCTCTCAAAAAACACACAATTCATTGGTATTCTATCTATTAAAGGTTATTTTTGCATTATACCATTAAAATACAGTTATGAAAACAAAAACAATAATTGGAACAATCATGTCACTCCTGCTTATAATCGGACTGGCAGGATGCGAAAAGGAAGAAGGCAGAAAAATAACAAATTATAAGGAATACACTATCACCGTAGCATCTGAAAAAGTGACGGGATTGGTTTTTTCCTGCGGAAACAACTATGTATCAGACGTATATGCGATACTAAAAGAACATTCGGCCGAATGGGAACAACTTGCGTATATAGAGGGATTTGAATACGAAGCCGGATATGAATATACACTTCGTATAAGCGAGACAAGCTACCTTGACCATAGTATGGGCGAGCCTGCATGGACGGAATACAATCTTATTGAAACGATATCAAAAGAAAAAAAGACATCGGAAGGTGTTCCTGACAATTTCATTCCGGACTGGTTCTACAGTGAATATTGCGCTACTGTCAATCCGGAATTCAAATACTATATAGATGCCGACGACAAAGCATCCATAGAAGAGGATATAAACACCAATCCAATGGTTACTTTCAACAGTCTGAATTGCTATATGGACAACAGCTGGACAAGATGGCTTCTTGTAAACGAAAAAAAGGAAATAGGGATGCTCGGTTTTATAAAGAAAATGAACAAGGATAGTGCTGACATTCCTGAATCGTACAAAAATCTCAAGCCTGAAGGAACGATTAGCGGAACTATGGAATGGACTTTCATTATAGGCAAAAATCCTGAAAACGAGGAAAATGCAATAAAATATGATGTGTTTATATGCTATCCTTCAAAAAGCAAATCTGCCGGTCCTAAACCTGTTCCATATTTCTATAAAGATTTTACACAGTATTATCAGGAAGAATTTCCGGAAGCCGGAGTCAAGGCTGTTGCGGTACGTTATAGTATAAAATAGCCTTATTATTTATATGAGAAAAAGAATTTCACTTATAATATGTATCATAATGTTGATATGCATTATATTTCTTGGAACATTTTCACTACCTATAGGTATCACACTATGTTCTGTAATAGGTGTTATTTATGGAATTAAGCATAAAGACAAGTCATTTTTGAAATGTTCATCTGTATTACTTGTTTTTGGAACATTATTAATTATTTACACCCTATTAAATATAAATTCAATGTAACAAAATGAAAGCAATCAATTACTTATTTTTCTTCTTCATTATTTTAAACATTAGTTGTACACACAAACCGCAAATATCACACCGTGAAAACGGATGGTATCATTATGAAAACGACAGTCTTTCATCAGAACCAATAGTAACCGTAAAAGAGTTTACCGGTTTAAAACTGGATTCTGACATGCACGGTACATACGTCATTTTAGGACAGATAAGCAAACACAAGACAGAAAAATGGGCTGACGAAACAGAAAAATCAATAGGAAAACAAATCGCTTTTGTTCTAAATGATTCCATAATCACTAACCCTCAAGTTAACGGCAGAATAGGAAGTGGAACATTTTTGATTTCATCGGTTAATAATAAAAATTTGCCCCGCATATACAAACAGTTAGTCAAAGAGAAGTCAGATTCCATAGAAGCTTTGTTCAAAGGATGGGAAAAAGACTCGCTATATTACACGTTAGACCAAAGGCAGAAAGATTCTATTATAATCAGTTTGGATTATATTGAAGCTAAAGACTGGCTGGATATGACAAGAAAAGAAGCTCCGGAACAATAAGTAAACAATAGATATTATATCAGAATAAATTATAAAAAAGACATTGCATGAAAATAAATAATTACCTTTATATCAGGTTATAATCTAAATATGATTTTAAACAATGTCTAAATTCAACACATACATGGCGGGAATTGACGCTGATTTCTACATTGACTTATGCCATAGGAAAGGAGAATTGCGTCAATACAAAAAGAATGAATATATACAGAAAGAAGGGGATATATTTCCGTTTTGCGGGTTACTTGAATCGGGTATAGTAAAATACACTTGCCGAAATGTGACAGAAGGAAAGGATTACAACATAGGATTCTCTTTTCCCGGTGAATTTGTTGCAGACTATCCTTTTTGCCTTTACGGAATGAAAGCAGAAATAAGCATTCAGACTGTAACGGATTGCAAAATACTTTTTTGCCATTCGGACATTTTAAACCATGAATATGATGATACAGCAAACGGACAAAGAATGGCACGTACTGCTGCCGAACAACTATTCAATCAGATATATCTGAGATACATCAACCTATACCGTTACACTCCTGAAGAAAGATACATCCAACTTCTTGAAAGATATCCGGACGTTATCCAACTTATTCCACTGAAGGAGATTGCTTCTTATCTGAAAATAACTCCTATCCATTTGAGTCGAATAAGAAGGAAACAAACCTTAGGCATGAAATAATAAACGATAAAGACCAAAGATATGAAAACCATGAAACTTCACTCATTCATTATAGCACTTTTGTGTGCCGTTTCCTTTGCATCATGCGACAAGGAAGATACCTATCCTACTTTTTCTTTCGATGCGAATGGAGAATGCTATATACCTGATGCCGCCAATATCTCAACAGAAGAGTTTGAATCGTCAGTCGTAGGTTATGGCTGGAAACACGTTATTACGCATGAAATAGGCAGCGACGGAAAATGTTCCACCAAAGACTATTATGAAGATTTGATAGGAGGAGGGCCAAGCCAGTACTATTTCGAGTCATCTGAATCATTAAAAGAATACATGTATGTAGATGCTTTTCCGACTTATGGATATCATACATATGCCTATGATTACGGGAGTGGCAACAGAGTCAGCAATAATGGCAATTTAGTAATGCGTATTGTGTCTTTAAAAGGAGACATTATGAAAGTCATCGATTATCTCGGCATTCGTGCAGACGGAGTAAATATTTACGGTTACTCCACCTACAAACGTATGAGTAGCAAGGAATTGACAGAAGTACAGAACGCTTACCCTACAGATTTATCTAATATAAAAAGCCTGACTACATCTATTAACGACGAAGTCAATATCATATCCGGTAATGAATTTGAATTTGACGTTCTTTCTTACAACGATTTATATACCGTAAAAGCGGCAAACGAGGAATCATGCGAAATAACATGCAATGGGGACCATGTCAAAATAAAATTGATTACAAACGGAGCCTACATAACTGTATCAGACAGGTTCAGACATTTTGAATTCAGTCTTTTCTCAACAGACGAAGAAATGGAACCCAAGGGAACGGACATCTACGATTTAAGCTACAGCGAAGTGGTATTCAACAAGAACATGGAATTCACGGAACCATCAGAAAACAGGTCGCTAAGCTATGAAAACTCAAGCATAGGAACTACCACCCGTGATGGATATGCCGGAAGTATTCTAAGTCATTATAACCGTTCGTACATACTCGTTGTCGATACCGACAAGAAAGCAAGACTCATACGTTTACAGAACGGCAGACTCTATCTGAAAGACCTTCTTCCAAAAGAAACATTGCAGACACTTATCGAAAAAGGAAACGGAAGTTCCATTTCATATAAACTCGAACTGACTACAGCCGACAGAAGAGTTTTTCAGGTTTTACCGTTCAAGGTTACCTATAAAGAATAGCGCATAATATTTTCCCTCTCATTTTATTCTGAAAGATGAAAAGATATTATTAAGTTTGTAATCTGATAAAAACATTTTATATCAATATCTTTAGTTTTACAATGAAACATACCAAATATATACTAATACTTCTCCTCTCCATTATTTTCGTTTCGTGCAGAAAGGAAGATAACGAACCGGAAATAACAGAAAGGACTGTATTTATGTACCTTCCATGGTCTACAAACCTTACGAGCTATTTCTACGATAACATAACAGACTTAGAAAAGGCCATAGCGGAGAAAAGACTTGAACAGGAAAAAGTGATAGTATTTATGTCAACAAGTTCATCGGAAGCGGAGATGTTTGAAATAGTATATAATAAAGGTATATGTAAGCGCAACATCCTGAAAGAATACAGTAATCCGCAATTCACTACCGAAACCGGACTTACAGACATAATCAGCGACATGAAATCATTTGCTCCGGCAGAAAGCTATTCCATGATAATAGGATGTCATGGCATGGGATGGCTTCCGGTGGACTATTCATCATCGCGCACTAAAGAAACATTCAAATTCCACTGGGAATACACAGACAGACCTATGACACGCTTTTTCGGAGGCTTGTCTGCGGAATATCAGACAGACATTGCTACATTAGCTCAAAGCATATCGAACAATGATATCAAAATGGAATACATTATGTTCGATGACTGCTATATGTCGAACATTGAAGTAGCATACGATTTAAGATATGTAACCAATCATATCATAGCATGCCCCACCGAAATAATGGCCTACGGTATGCCTTACGCATTGATTGGTAAATATCTGTTGGATAAGAATCCTGACTATCAGAGTATATGCAATGAATTCTACAGTTTCTACTCCACATACAAATACCCTTATGGCACCATAGGAATTACCGACTGCAGAGAACTGAACAATATGGCTTCGATAATGAAAATCATAAATTCCATTTTTTCATTCGACAGTTCAAAAGAAGAACTTATTCAGCCTATGGACGGATATTCACCGGTTATTTTCTATGACTTTGCAGACTATGTAAAGAATCTTTGCGGAGAGAATGATGATACATATGCAGCATTCACTGAGATACTCGACAAAGTAGTCCCTTACAAGGCACATACTGAAAAGTTTTATTCTGCAAGCAGCACCAATCCTATTCCTATAAAAACATATTGCGGAATAACCACTTCCGAGCCAAGCTACAACAAGAAGGCAAACAGCTATACAGAAACATCATGGTATAAGGCAACACACTGATAATCATGAAAAGCAAGATAACACCTATATACATTTTACTTGTCACGATATTTACCGGTTGCAACTCCGGCATTTTCATTGAAGATTTTATCACGGATATTCCCGATACATGTAAAGTGGAAAAAGATAAGGCATACAAACTGCATTTCGATACCGAAGAATGGGACATACTGAATGTTTACAGTACGAAATCAATGCTTTTAGATATATATGAACTTGACGGAAAGACCAAAAAGGATTACCTTCCTTTGGAAAACGGAGAAAATGCAATCATTTCGTATGAAGACACATACTGCAGATTCCGTATTGAAAAAAGGAACAGCCAGGAAATGGAAATCATTTGCGACAAGAATCTCAACAACTCTCCTATGAACCTCAGCATAGAAGTAGGAAACAAATATGTCCGCAAAACCATAAAAGTATCACTGAAACCTACAGAAAAGTTCGTCATCGACAGGGTGGAATACGATTTTGAAAATGATTTCTATCATAATACCGACATAGTGGAACAAGTTGATGGTATTACTGTAAACAATACAGAATCATCAGAAGGGTCTATCACATTAAATTTCTATCCATACAAAAATTCTAAAAGAAGAATAAAGTTCTACCCTGACAACTATGAAATTTTCAATAATTTGGACAAGATTTTAGGAGAAAATCTTGCAGAAATACAAATACCTGATATTGTAGAAGGGAAACCGGTTGTACAGAAAACAAAAGTTACATTCGGATTGCTTGAACAAAGTTTTTGGACAGGAAAACTCGACAGGAATCTTGTAGTCCAAGAGACTGTCAATCCGGGGGAAACAAAAAATATAGAAATATATAATAAAATTGAAGAGTTTCATGTAAACTATAAAGTCCATATCTCAAACCCAGCCACCGGAGAAAAATATATTTTTACAGGAAGACTCAACAGTATGGATCCGTTTGGCTATCGAATAATATACCCCATAGATGATAAAAATGTATGAAAAGATATATATCAACTCTGTTATTTCTATGTTTGACTTTTACAGGCATATATGCAGATGAGCAGGACAGTGTTCCGCGAAAGATAATACACGTGATAGGATTGGACTTTAAACCGGCATATACATTCCCCACCAAAGGTTTCTTCAAAGGAGAAAATATGGCCAAGTCCCCCATTCGCACAAACCTGTCCGGACACATAAAATACGGCTTCAAATTTGCTCCAAACAGCTATATGGGCAAAATGTATCCCAACACAATACAGGGTATAGGTATAGGATACAACACATTTTATAACACTAAAGAGGTAGGAAACCCATTAGCTGTATATGTGTTTCAGACATCACAGATTGCATCTATCACCCCAAATCTTTCATTTGACTACGAATGGAACTTCGGAGCATCTTTCGGATGGAAAAAATACGATGCCGAGAAAAATCCATATAACACCATAGTAGGCTCAAAAGCGAATGCATATATAAATTTAGGTTTCCTGCTCAACTGGCAGATAACAAAGGAAGTTGCATTCAGAGCAGGAATAGGCCTCTCGCATTATTCCAACGGCAACACCAGTTATCCGAACTTTGGAGTAAATACACTCGATGGCCGTATAGGACTCATGTGGTGTCCGCAAAACAATCCTGATTCAAGATATCAGAGGAACAATAGATTAGCTGTAACACCCAAATACGGGTTCAAGCCTTATATAAACTATGACGTTATCATATATGGTGCAACAAAAAAGAAAGGAATAATGTGGGAAGAAGGTTCGGGCACTGTTATTCCGGGTGTATTCGCAGTAGCCGGTCTGAATTTTAGCCCGATGTATAACTTCAACAAATACTTCAGGGCAGGTTTATCACTCGATGCGCAGTATGATGAAAGTGCAAACATTACAGACCACCTGGCCAATACAGACACACCGACAGACGACCTGAAATTTTTCCGCCCTCCGTTTATCGAACAGTTTTCCATGGGACTATCCGTCAGAGCAGAAGTCGTTATGCCTATATTCTCAATAAACTTGGGAATAGGAAAAAATTTCATATGCCGTGGAAAGGATATCAATTCTTTTTACCAGAACTTCGTACTGAAAACAGATATAACGAGAAATGTTTTCCTGCACGTAGGATACCAGCTGTATAAATTCAAGAATCCTAACAACCTAATGTTAGGTATAGGTTACAGATTTAATGCAGACAGAAACAGATACTGACAAAATATTGAAATAGAACTATATGAAATTATAATCCCCATGAAAATAATTATCACATTTCATTATCTGTAATATTTTTTTGCTAACTTTGCGAGCGTCTAAGAAATAAAGAAAAAACTCTTTAATTAAAATATTAAGATTATGATGACAATTGACAAATTCAACTTTGCTGGTAAAAAGGCAATCGTTCGCGTTGACTTCAACGTGCCTTTGAATGAAGAAGGTAAAATCACAGACGACACTCGTATCCGCGGTGCTCTTCCTACATTGAAAAAAATCCTTGCTGACGGTGGTGCTTTGATTATCATGTCACACATGGGTAAACCAAAAGGCAAAGTAAACGCTAAATATTCTTTGAGCCAGATTGTTGACGCTGTTTCTGCAGCTCTTGGTGTTGAAGTAAAATTCGCTCCGGACTGTGCAAAAGCTTCTGAAGCTGCTGCAGCTCTTAAACCAGGTGAAGTTCTTTTGCTTGAAAACCTCCGTTTCTATCCTGAAGAAGAAGGTAAGCCAGTAGGTATCGAAAAAGAAGATCCTGCTTACGAAGATGCTAAGAAAGCAATGAAAGCTTCTCAGAAAGAATTCGCTAAGACTCTTGCTTCATACGCTGACTGCTACGTTATGGATGCATTCGGTACTGCTCACCGTAAACACGCTTCTACAGCAGTTATCGCTGACTACTTCGATGCAGACCACAAGATGTTGGGCTACCTGATGGAAAAAGAAGTTCAGGCAGTTGACAACGTATTGAAAGACATCAAACGTCCTTTCACAGCTATCATGGGTGGTTCTAAGGTTTCTACAAAAATTGGTATCATCGAAAACTTGATGGATAAAGTTGACAACTTGATTCTTTGCGGTGGTATGGCATTTACTTTCGCTAAAGCTAAAGGTGGTAATATCGGTAACTCATTGGTAGAGGACGACAAACTTCAGTTGGCTCTTGACATCATCGAAAAAGCTAAGGCTAAAGGTGTAAACCTTGTATTGGGTTGCGACTGTATCGCTGCTGACGCTTTCGCTAACGATGCTAACACTCAGGTTTGCGATGACAGCAATATTCCTGACGGATGGATGGGTCTTGATGCAGGTCCTAAGACTCGCGAAGAATTCAAGGCTGCTATCAAGGGTGCAAAAACTATCTTGTGGAACGGTCCTGCAGGTGTATTCGAAATGGACAACTTCGCTGGTGGTTCTAAGGTAATCGCTGAAGCTATAGCTGAAGCTACTAAAGAAGGTGCATTCTCACTCATCGGTGGTGGTGACTCTGTAGCTTGTATCAACAAGTTCGGTATGGCTGACCAGGTATCATACATCTCTACTGGTGGTGGTGCTTTGCTTGAAGCTATCGAAGGTAAAATCCTTCCGGGTATCGCTGCTATCCGTGGTGACAAATAATTGGAAAATTATTTCATACCATAATAAGAAAGGAGGCCAAATGGCCTCCTTTTCTTTTTTATTTGAATATCAATGTGTAATTATTCATATCCTTACATTCACTCATGAGTGAATAGAACTGTCTGTAATTCTTCTTTGTAATAAGTTGTTCGTCAATATTGTATGTATATGTAACTTTCACTTCATCACCTGATAGTTCATATTCAACACTCACCTCTCCCACTTCATTCGAAACTTTCACATTTTGTTTTTCAATCCATGTCTTTCCTTCAGGAAGCTTAACGTTATATTGCATTACGCAGTGCAACTCATGAGGCAGTATCATATTCTCCGATATTGACGTATTAGCCGAATAAGGATAAAGAGTTCCGGCTATATGAGTATCAGGGATAGTTACAGCAAGATATCCGCCAGACAGTTCTTTACAGTTATCTTTATTCACCTCAATAGTCTTGATATTCTTTGTAGGCTTTTCAGGCTTATCTATTATCAACGAAGATTTGGCTCCATTCAAATCAGTTACTGACATATAATCCAGAACATCTGCATACCATCCGTTGGCATATGTATTCATCTCGCTGTCTGAAAGAACAGCTACGACACCACTTAATCCTACACTATTCATATCGGACGCTTTTACCGAAGCTACCTTAATCTCCGCTTCAAGACCTGCAGCCCTATGCAGTACATTATCAAGATTTGCCAAATCAGCTCTTGAGCCATACATGGAAAGAAGGACTTCCGAAGCAGGACGCACTCTGTAGCCTGCCTGGCTTAACGAAACTCCGCACTGTCCTTTCACACTATATAAATATGTCATAAACTTATTTATAGCCATGCGGAGCTTATTCTTATCATCACCTGTCTCTTTCTTTATTTCAAGAATTTTGTTTTCGATGACTTTGCTGTCCCCCACCGTAAACTGCTTCTTTAGCACCTCAAGAGCAGCGGCATTACTTTCATATGTTGAAGCAGTAAAGGCAGTCATCATTCCACTTGCCACCTGCTGTACAATACCAACAGAAGCGCTATAAACCGGATAAGAGTATGGACGTGGCTTTATATTCTTAATATTATAAGATATGGTTCTTACGCCATTACTTACTTCTACAACCGGCTTAGCAGAAGAGTTGAGAAGCTCATAATTAAGCTTTTTCGATTCCGGTACATTAACCGTAAGCCTGAAATCCTCTATAGGCGAAAGCTCCTTAATCATGGTAAAAACATCCAGTTCACCACACATCGTTGCTTTAGTCTTGATAGAATAATCAAGTACGATAGTTGCTCCGAGTTCAAGTCCAGTATGAACCACTACCATCTCCTTCAGATGATTATATGCAGGAGCATCTGCCGCAAAAGAAGGCAGTACTTCCACAAAGGCATTAGCAGGAGTAACAACCTTATTTCCATCTTTCTGTATGGTATAAGATTCGTTTATCTTAAGTTCTTGAAACTTCGGATTATAAACGATGAAAGTTTCTCCGTACTTGCTGTTCATTGCCGCATGGGTGTAAATCTTCAGTTTCTTATATACTCTTTCCTCCATGCTTCCATCCTGATTGAGAGTATATGTTTTATATAGTTTTCTGAAACTTGCCTCCGAAGCGGAATAAACCGGAGAGACTATCAAAAGCAAGCATATCAGACATATATACTGTTTTATGGTTTTCATAATCTAACGCTTTATTTATTTTCTAACTACAATATACTCACCAAAAGATTTATAGGCATTAACTGAATTGCGGAAATCATCCCAATCATCAGCTGTATAAACTCTCTTATATAGAGAAAGTTTTGCATCAAGAAAAATCTTATTCCCTGTCTGTTTAAGTATTCCACCAAAATCGGCAGCCTCACCATCGATACTTATCTTCCTTTCTTCACCAAGCATATTATATCCTGAAGGTAAAGACAGTTTTTCCTCAACCTCTACAAGGCGAGAACAAGAATCCTTAAATCCATATTTACGGTCCTCCAAGTCTGTATTTATACGAAGGAAAGACAGCACCTGAGTATAAAGATTATTCATTACGAATGGTTTGAAAATCAGCTCACCATCGCCTGTCATAGCATATTCAGGAATCTCATAAGTGAATGTTATGCTTATTGGTGCTTTCTGATAGTCTTTTGGAGAGCGTCCGTAGTCCACACTCTTCATAACAGCCTTTGGAGAAACATTAAGCAATTGTTTTTCCATTGTATTTCGCCATTCGCTCTGGAAGCCTGTTGTAAAAATACGGCGTATATTGCTGTCGCTCTGTCCTTCGGCTGATATTGTGAATTTTCCAACCAAAGTTCCGTCAGCATTCAGTCGATTCTTGGCTTGGATGCGTACATAATGGTTTTCCGGTGCAGAAACCGGAGTAACACAAAGGTCGGAGCCTTCAGGAATACCCGGCAGATAGTTCTGCTGCTGTTCGGCACTGCTCCACAATTCGCGACAGAAAGGAACCCACGTAGGGTCCAGAGGCATAAGAGTACCGTTGCTTAGTTTCACAACAGCCACACAATGATTGAAATGGTCGGCCGGTATGCTTTCCACCCTACTACCTGCCATTGTCATTGCCGGATATGCATCGAAACCTGCCATACGAAGGAATGCCACCAATGTTCCTGCTATATCCTTACATACGCCACAACGGTCGGTATAGTTCATTTTCAGATTATGCAGAGTGAAGCCTTCACCTTTTCCCATTGTAATTCCGGCATAACGGATATTGTCAGCTACCCAGTGTGTGAGAACAGCTATTTTCTCCATATCAGTTTTCTTGCCTTTTATCAGTTCATCAACTTTCTTCTGCGCTTCAGGGATGGCATTGAAACTGCCGTAATCCTCATTTACCTTATTGAACCAGCGTGATTTTTCTTTCCAATCCGGAGTTGTCGACATCATAAGTTTTGGGGCAGCATCAAAAAGGTCAACCATATTAGGCTCCTTATCGAAAGGCATTACATCGTCCATAGCAAATGTATATATCTTCCTTCCATCCTCATAACGCATAGATGAGGAACATTCACCCTGATAGAACTGAAACTGAAGTTCTTTTTCCATAGGCATCCCCACTCTGTAGACTTTTCTCATGGTTGGCTCTGAAACCCAGAAAGGTACAATATCATAGAACTGTCCGCGCATAGGAGGAATAAAACGAGAATCATCTTCATTCTCGGCTCCAAGAAGTGCATATGTGAAACCTTTCTTATCTATCTCATAATAGATTATATCTCCCGGTTTCAAATTATCAAGCTGTAACATAATCTGCCTTGCACCCCAGTAAATCATTCTTGCAGGTGCCGCATAATCACAGGTCTTGCTAACGTCCACTTCGGTATATGTACCGTCCTCATGATAAATCCTTACCACCTTGAACTTTGCAGCGGCAGTCAAAGGGTCATAATCATACTTCAGAACACGGTTTGTAACCACTCCCTTCAGGTTTTGTATCTTAATGGCCTTTACCACGGAGAATGCTCCCTGTCCGGTAGGCTGTACAGACACATTTGTACTGTCAAGCAAAGTGACAGATGCATAGTTTGAAAATTTGTCCTTGTCAAGCCACTTCTTATATTTGGCAAACGGACTTGCCAGAGAGTTTGCAGAGACAACAAACAAAGATGCAAACAGGAAAAGAACTTTAGTCTTCATATTATTATTGCTTTGCAGGTTAATACTACTTTATCAGAACTGGAACATTGCAGTAAACACTATACGGTTATTCTTCACAAGATTGGTATCAAATACCTTACCCTTGGAATCATTTTTTCCATACCATGCTCCTGTCCATGAATATTCCATTCCAAATTTCCAGTTAGGAATATTGTATGTAAGTTCGGCTGTCGCGCTTGATAGCTGGTCAAGATTTGTACCTGTACCAATCAGGCCTGAAACCTCTTCCCTTGCTCCAAGATTTTTAAGATATCCGGCAAAAACGCCGAAACGCAACTTGCTTCCGTAAACCATATTTACCCATGAATGAGAAACTCTCAGAGGCGCATATTCCTGCTCGCCTGTACGTGCATCTACATGAGTCACTCCGTATCCGCCAACTGTACTTGTCATCGTAAGGTTTGTACTTAATAAAGTCTTTGCAGAGAATGAGAATTTATCTTTCACATATTTCACATGAGCTTCACCGGAAACACCCGTGATACGTTCGTTCACCTTATATACTCCATTGCCTGTTTCCGACTGTGTACGCGGAGTCATTGACGATACATGCACACCTGCACCAAGAATCATTCCCAAAGTTCTGTAGTCGGCTCCAAAATAGAATTCAGGCACACAACTGTTCTTTATGAAATTCTGGCTTTTAGCAGTTTCCGTAGTTCCCGGAGTATTGTTCGCAGGGCCTACAGAAAGATACTGCGACTGCCATATGGCTGATGCAGTAAGTACAAATCCCTGAGTGGTAAATCTGTATCTCAACTGTGGAGCACGGCTGAAAGGCTGAAACGGAGCACCCATATTCAGATTCAGAATGTCCGGAGCAACATCACCGTAAAGAGGATGCCATGTCTGACCTACAAGCAAAGCAGATTTACCCCAGTCGAGATTGAAATATACATGACGCATACGCAACATCGAGAATGAAGTACCTGAACCACGGAAATCAACTTCCAACTTAGCCGAAGTCTTTATCTTTCCCATCAGTTTAGGTCCGTCAATATCAATTCCCAGTCGGGAATAAAGTGTATAGAAACCGCCGTTGGCAAAACTATTGAGGTCTTTTCCATCCGAGTCCGGTGAGATATTCTTAGGATACATATAAAACAATCCGTCAACCGTTTCCGAATTGGCTCTTGAGTTATAGAACAGGTCGGTACGAACCTGACCATAGAATTTGTAATCAAAACCTTTCTTTTGGGCCATCATCAACCCCGGTAAAGCCACAAAGGCCAATAAAACTAAACTTTTCTTCATCTCTACCCAATATTTTTTATTCCAGATACACCGCAGTACCAGAAGCTGTCACCATTAGCATACTTCCGTTTCCTCCTACAGTTTCAAAATCAAGGTCTATACCTATTACTGCATTTGCTCCAAGACGCATAGCCTCATCACACATTTCTTTCATCGCACTATCTTTTGCCTGACGCAATACCTCTTCGTAAGAACCGGCACGTCCGCCTACGATATCGCGAATACTTGCAAACAAATCTCTGAACATGTTTGCACCGATTATAGTTTCACCGGAAACTATTCCATAATAATGCAAAATACGTCTGCCTTCCACATTATTCGTTGTTGTCATTAACATATTATCTATATTTTAGTGTTTAACAGATTTTCTATACCATGCCACAAACCATATTGCAGCTATTATAACACATGCCGCTCCTCCCCAATAAGATACAGCCGGCGAAAGACTGAAACCTTCCGGTGCTATCAATATATATGTAGAACATACGCATGTCATAAACAAGGCAGGAATGAGAGTCACCCAATAGTTTTTCTTATTCTTGACCAGATAGACAGTTATAGCCCAAAGTGTAAATACAGAAAGAGTCTGATTACACCATGCAAAATATCGCCAGATAATCTTGAACCCTTCTGCATTACTGAAACTGAACACAAGTAGTCCCACTGTAAGAAGGAAGATAGGAATACATATCAGCAGACGTTTTGCAATGCTTCGCTGTTCGATACCAAGGAAATCGGCAACTATAAGTCGCGCGGAACGGAGTGCCGTATCACCGCTGGTGATAGGAGCTGCCACAATCCCCAATATAGCAAGTATTCCACCGAAAGTTCCGAGCCACTGATTTGAAATATCCGTAGCTACTTTTGCACCCGAATAAGCTATACCAGTAGCCTGGTCCACAATTCCATTTTCGTGGAAGAAATATGTTGCAGCCGCAGCCCAAATCAAGGCTACTATACCTTCCGTTACCATTGCACCATAGAATATAGGACGGCAGTGTTTTTCATTTACCATACATCTGGCCATAAGCGGTGACTGTGTGGCATGAAAACCGCTTATTGCTCCACATGCAATGGAAATGAACATCATCGGGAAGATAGGATTCTTCTCATATTTTGTTCCGAAACCGTCCCACATTTCAGGCAATTCAGGCGACTTGACATAAAGCATTACAAGGATTCCTACAGCCATAAACAACAGGGCAAAAGCAAACAGCGGATAGATGCGGCCGATGATTTTGTCGATAGGAAGCATTGTGGCAAGGATGTAATAAATGAATATCACTATCATCCAGAAATACATATCCATATAATCAGGAGTCATACCGGCCAATAATTCTGCCGGACCTGACACAAACACCGCACCCACGAGTATCATAAGAAGTACGGTAAAAATACAAGCCACTTTCTTTGTTGTAAGACCGAGATATCGTCCTATAATCTCAGGAAGACTCTCACCCGAATTGCGGATAGAAAGCGCACCTGAAAAGAAATCGTGCACAGCCCCTGCAAATATAGTACCGAATACTATCCAAAGATAGGATGCCGTACCGAACTGAGCTCCCATTATAGCCCCGAAAATAGGGCCAAGACCGGCAATGTTAAGAAACTGAATCATAAAAATCTTCCACGTAGGAAGAGGAATAAAATCCACCCCATCGGCCATAGTTACGGCAGGAGTCTTGCGTGATGAATCCGGCTGGAAAAGTCTGTCAACATACTTTCCGTAAACCAGATAACCTACAATAAGTAATACTAAAGCTAAACTAAATGTTATCATAATATTTTTTGTTTGATTTTTATCGTCTTGAGTTGCAAAAATAATGTTATTTAGTCAGAAATGAAACATAAAATCACATATTAGCACCATAAAGAAGTTTTTTCGGCAAACTCTCACTATCTTTGCATACAAAATTCAATAATATGCAAAGAATCATAACTATTATATCCCTGTTGATAATATTTATATCAAATATTTCCGCATCCCCCAAATATGAAATAAGAGCTGCATGGATAACGACCATAGGAGGTCTTGACTGGCCTAAGACAAAAGCCACTTCCGGATATGGAATCAAGCTGCAGAAAGAAGAACTATGCAGACACTTAGACATGCTGAAAAGAGCCAATTTCAACACCGTTCTGTTTCAGACCAGACTGAGGGGCGACGTAATATATCCTTCGATATACGAAACTTTCGCAGAATCACTTACCGGAAGAACAGGTGGCAATCCGGGGTATGACCCTCTGAAATTTGCCATCGAAGAATGCCACAAGCGCGGTATGGAACTTCATGCGTGGATGGTATGCATCCCGGCCGGGAATGACAGACAGGTAAAACTGCTTGGCAATAAATCTGTTGTAAAGAAAAAGCCGTCGATGTGCATCCACTTCAAAAGAGCATGGTATCTGGATCCGGGCAATCCTGAAACGGCCGGATATCTATCTGCCATGGCAAAGGAAATAGTTATGAATTATGATGTAGACGGAATCCATTTAGATTATATCAGATATCCGGAAAACGGAGAAAACTTTCCCGACACAAAGACATTCAAAAAATACGGAAAAGGAAAAAGCCTTGCACAATGGCGCAGGGATAATATCACAGAGATAGTAAGAAAAATCCATAATGAAGTAAAGAAAATAAAGCCGTGGGTGAAGATAAGCAGTTCTCCTGTAGGCAAATACAACGATACACGCAGATACAGTTCAAAAGGCTGGAATGCATACAATGCCGTTTATCAGGACGCAAAGCTATGGATGGAATCAGGCATACATGATGCAGTATTCCCTATGATGTATTTCCGCGACAATCAGTTTTATCCGTTCGCTCTCGACTGGCAGGAAAACAAACACGGCCGATGGGTTGTGCCCGGATTGGGAGTATATTTCCTTGAGCATAAAGCCAAGGAATGGGATATTGACGAGATAATGAGGCAGATACATTTTATCAGACATAACAGACTGGACGGACAGGCATTCTTCAGAAACGAATTTCTGATGAAAAACACTTGCGGACTTACGGACAGTCTGACGCACAAATTCTACTCTTCACCGGCTGCCGTACCACCTATGACATGGCAGGACAGCATTCCACCATCTCCACCTTGTAACGGAAATATTTCTTATACAGCAGATAGTATTGTCTTGAAATGGGAAAAACCAGATTCATGCAAAAGAGGAGGAATATCATACAGGATATATGCATCAACGATATATCCGGTCGATACGAACAATGCCAATAACATAATTTGTCTAAAAAACAGCTGCAGCGATTTCAAATACACATCAAACGACTGTGACAATCTTTTCTGGGCTGTTACAAGCATTGACAGATATGGCAACGAAAGCTGTCCGCTGGAGCTGAACACTCCGGACAGTAATGAGCTATTAGTATGCGTAAACAAACTACCTGAATTCATAGAAGTAAGTTCTATTATTATAAATGACATTACGTGTATAGAGCTTTTCAGAACACAAAACAAACCTGAAGAAATAATCAAAAAGTTGAAGGAGGGAATATATAAAATACAAATTATATTTCCTGACAAAAGAATAAGAGATATTACTTTATTTATTACAGACAAACGCAAATAGATAAAATACATTACGTCATAAAGATTTGTATGTCTGTAAATTATGTAAACAATAATCATCTGTTATGCAAGTTTTTACAAATAAAAATTTAAATTTGCATGACAGATGATTTTTACTATTTAATTATAACCTCTAAACCATATTACCATGAAAACAACCGTTACAGTTTTATTTGTGTTATTTAATATTGTATTAAATGCACTGTATTCCCAAAATGCGTTGGACGAAAAGTCACGTTTTGCAGATTCCTTATACCAGATAGGGAAAACAGACTCTGCCATCCTGATTAGCAATGAAATAATAAAGATAGCTGAAGATGAAGGCAATGTCTTAAATATAATAGACGCCTACACATCAAGAGGTGTATATCTGCGTTCATCTGGAAAACTTGAAGAAGCGGCAAAGGCATATGACATCGCATTAAAACATGTCGTAAATCTACAGTCTGAAACGGAAGAAAATCTACAGAGTGTAACCACACTGTACAATAACCTGTCGGCTCTTTATCTTGATATGAAAAATCCGGAAAAAGCATTTGAATATGCATTGAAAGCAGCCCAGTCGGCAGACAAATGCAGTGACAAGATATTCCGCTCGCAGATATATTCAGTCGCATCGTCTGTATTCATCACTCAAAAGCAGCACAAACTGGCAAAGGAATATCTCCAGAAAGCGATAAAACTGACCGATGAAACAGGACAGCCGGAAGCAGAACTAAACTCTATTACATATTATATGCTGACATTGTTCAGAACCGGAGCGCCGGAAAGTGAATATTCCGTTTATATGAAAAGGGCATCAAAACTCTCAAAGGAAATAAATTCATTCATGAGCCTCGTGAATTATTATCAGGTACTTTTTTATATACAGAATGAAAAGAAAAACTATGATGCCGCTATTGTTACAGCAAAAAACATCCTGTCGCTCGACGGTATATCAAATTATCCTTTCCTGCAATATGATGTATATAACAACCTGCATCAGATATACGGTATCAGCCATGATTACAAAAATGCCTACGAAGTTCTTGAAAAAGCAAAGATATTAAGCGATTCGCTATTTGAAGACAGCAAAGGGAAACAGATAGAAGAACTCTCCGCAAAATATGAAAGCGCAAAAAAAGAACTTGAAATTAAAGAACTTAATGAGCAACAGGAAAAGGATCGATTACACATATTATTCTTAGTTATAGCGCTTTCATTTGTAATAATTATGGCAGTATTTATTACCGTTTATTTACAGAAAAGCAAAAGGCTGCAGGCTGAACAGATGAAAAGTGAAAACGAAGCCCGCGAACGGCAATTCGCACAAATACAGAGAAAAACAGAACTGAAACTTACCAGAGATTACATCGACAAATTGGAAAAAGAACGTATGCGTCTTGCTGGCGAGTTGCACGACGGGATATGCAACGACCTTTATGCCCTGGAAGTAAACATACGTTCCGACAATAAACCAGCACCGGAAGAATGGCTTTCTTCACTGTCTGACGCACGCGAAAACATACGTAGAGTATCTCACGAACTGTTACCACCCGAATTTAAGGAAGCCAGTATAGATCAGGTGATATATAACTATATTGACGGTATTGGAAATGCCGGATGTAAAATCTCATTCAAGGCATTGCCTGAAGATTGCGACTGGACTGTATTGCCCGACAATATATCACTCAATATTTACCGTATAATCCAGGAAGCTATTTCCAATTCACTGAAATATGCAGAGGCAAAAGACATAGAGGTAAAAATGGAATGGGAACTGCCGGATCTGGTAATAAGTATATGCGACAACGGAAAAGGAATAAAAAATTCAAAAAAGGGAGGAGGAAAACGTACATTAAAAGAAAGAACAGAGGCCATAAACGCCACATATGAGATAAAATCTACAGACAAAGGGACACTTGTATATGTCCGTATTCCCATATTCAGGTGAAAACTACGGGTTACCGTGGGTTGTATTTAACTGACAATCTATATTTTTGTTAAAAATAAAATACAGCAAGACACATGAGAACTGATATTGTAATAGTAGATGACCATTCATTGATATTGGAAGGACTGAAAAGCCTTTTAAGTTCGTCTTTTGAGGGAAGCAGGGTTTATATAGCACAAAACGCATCGCAGCTTCTATCACTGATGAAACAGTATCAGTTCAGCGTATTTATTGTGGATATCGCACTACCCGACATGGATGGATTTGACCTTATACATATTATAAAAAGTCAATCACCTGAAGCCAAAATCATAGTAAGCACCATGCACGAAGAAGTATGGATAGTGAACAAGCTGAAATCACCGGAAATAAACGGAGTTGTATTCAAGACCTCAGCAGGAATGCACATAGTGGATGCGGTAAAGACTGTGCTTGAAGGCGGTACATATTACTGTCCCGGATTTAAGAAAATATATAAAGAAAAAGAAAAAAACAGTAATGTGGGAGACGAACTGTCATCCATTCCTACCATGCGCGAACTTGAGGTATTGAAAGCAATAGCCAAAGGCATGAATACACACGAAATTTCGGAAAATCTGTTTATATCCGAAAATACTGTGGAATGGCACCGCAAAAACCTTATGTTGAAATTCGGGGCACGAAACGCTACAGACCTGGTGGTGAAAGCACTGTCTAAAGGCTTCTTGAGCATTCCCTTGAACTGAGATTTCCGTATCTTTTAATCCATATTGTTCAATTTAAAATCAGAATTATGAAGAAGACATTTTCACTTATGTGGTTTATAGCCATTCCTTTCATGTTGTCGATAGTATCATGCAATAAAGACAACGCCCCTGAAAATCCTCCCGTATCAAAAGGAGACGAAACCGTGCAGAATATAGTACAGGCTCTTGAAGACAATGAGGAGGTAAGCGGTTTTGTAGAAGTATTAAAGAAAATCAATCTTTCTGACATCAACGAAGACAAACTTACTGTATTTGCCGTAAAAAACCTGACTGCGGCAAAAACCAGTCGTAGCACAATGTTAGATTCTGTTTCCATAAAACGTCATATCGCGGTGGGAAGCTATTCAAAATCGCAATTGACTGACGGATTGGTCTTGAAAAGCGTAAACGACGAGAACCTTTACATATCACGTACAGGCGATGATGTGGCTGTAAATGGTGTAGAAATAGAAGGTGAAGAAATAGCTGTAGGTAACAGCTTCGTATATGTTGTTCCGGAAATTTTTGAAAGTATTGACACACCAATAATAAGGGAAGACTCACTAATCGCAGTCAGAGATTTATGGAATTATGAGATGAAAACATTCGCAGACCAGTCGTTCACCCTTGAAGCGTCGCTGACAATGGGACAATACGGTACTTTCAACGAGATAGCAATACTTTCAGAGAGATATTGGAATACAGCACTGAGCGCTATCAGTAACGGTGAAAAGTATTTGGCACAAATAGCGGACATGAAAAGTGCGAAAGGACTTTCCGACACTATCACACTGGATCTGGCTTTGGTAAAGGCACAAATGTTTGCTTACTATGGAACGTACATAAGCGACAACCGTGCATGCAAAATGGACGACTACGAAGCATGGTGCAACAAACTGATTGCAGAACTTCCGTCAGCTATGTCGAATGCCTCATCGCTGCTTCTTGCAAAGGCTTCTTTATGTAATGCCAATTACGATGAAGCAAAGAACTTATGCAAAAAACTTATAGCATCAGGCATGCTGAAACTTTCAGACTCCCCGTACATATATGAACCGGAAAACCTATGGCGCGGATATGACGATATAATAATGTCAGGTGATGGCGGACTCACACCTATGTATCCATTGCTCTCACGCGAGGCATATCTAATCGAAGGTTTGGCTGAATATGGGTTAGGAAACACTTCTGAAGCGATTGAAACACTCAGCATTCTGAACACAGCCTATCAGGGTGATGCCATATCTGAAGATGAAAGCATCAATATAGATACATTCCTGTTCTATATGCGCAGCACGGGAGGCATGTATCCATATTACCGCATACTTACAAATATGAATAACATATTAGACTTCAGCTATCCTGAGGTTAAAGGCTTTGATGAAAGCAAGCACCTGCTACTTCCGATACCTGAAAGCGCATTGAGAGAATTTGCGATAAAACAAAATCAAGGCTATTAAAGACATACGACTCATAAAGTATATGCCAATGAAAAAAACATGGAATATCATTTTTACTGAGTTTGTTCCTGTTATCAATGCAAGTCCAGATAAAACGGAATATCAACAAAACAGATTAATACTCTTTTATCAAATTCTATATAATACATCATAAAAAATCTCTCTTACACTCTTTATTCATTATGCAAGTGTTATCAGTAAGACTATGGCTGTAACACTTGCTTTTTTATATATGAGAAAAACGCTTCGTCATTCGACATAAAACGACGAAACGTTTTAGTTCAAACGACGAAGCGTTTTTCCGACGGGTCCTGATACGCTGAAAAAGGATCTATATACAGTGATTATTTACGAGGCAATATATCCTCCGACGGACACTCATAATTGCTGATAGGCAATTTGACTTTTTTAAGTTCCTTGAGTCTGAACACCGGTTTGTCTACTCCGGAAGGATATTTCATTCGGGAGAATGTACGGAAATACTCCAAGCATGCGTCTTTCCACCATACTGCATCATCAGCCTGTATTTTCAAACGATTGGCAATGGCTTGATATCGCTCGCTGTCTACATAATCAGACATCTGATTCCAGACTTCACAAAACTCCTGAGCCTTTTCCACACCTGTCTGATATTTATAACACAATTCATCCCATAAAGTATTGCCTGACTTTAGTTTATGGTCCCATGAAACATGATGAAACCAAAGCAGAAATTCTTCCGGACACGAAGACAGGGAATTGAAGACAGCAGCCAGAGAGTCAGGATACTGCGAAACGGCATCACTTCCGGTTGTCGTCCTGTCAAACCCTATGCCTTCACGGTCGGCACAATGATAGTATGAAGGCAACCAGTCTGCTCTTGCTCCTGGAATTTCGCACCATGGTTCAGGTCCGTAATGATGGTTCCAGGCAAAAATATGGTGCAGTCCGAGAGGCATCATATAGTCCACAACTGCTTCACGGCTCTCAAGCATCATCTCCTCCACAGGATTAAGGAATTCCGATTCATCAGTGAATGTCTGCATAAGCCACTCCCTCGCTATCTGCGATGATGACAGTTCAGGATTCCAGGCCAATCGGCCGAAAGCATACCAGTTGGACTGTGCAAAATCATGTCCGCACCAGTTGACATCATCTCCAATATTAGCCACTCCGGCTACTGCCTTAATGGAATATGGCGACACATATTCATAAAACTCTTTCCACATCGGAGCAAGATAAGCCAGATGGTTGGAGTGTCCTAAATATTCCTGAGTAATCTGAAATTCCACCATAAGCGGTGTGTGGGGCATACTGCCAAACAGCGGACTGTAAGGCTCACGTGGCTGGAAGTCAATAGGTCCGTTCTTTACCTGCACTATTACATTATCGAGAAACTTTCCGTCTAACGGCTTAAACTCAAGATAAGCCTGCTTGGCTCTGTCATCATCCGTAGGGCTATAGACAAAAGCTCTCCACATCACTATTCCGCCATACGGTTTCAATGCCGAAGCAAGCATATTTGCTCCCTGAGCATGCGTACGTCCATAATCGCATGGCCCCGGCTGCCCTTCAGAATTGGCTTTTACAAGGAAGCCTCCGAAATCAGGTATCAGGGAATATATTTCGTGAACTTTTCTTTTCCACCATTCCGCAACTTTTTCATCCATAGGATCGGCTGTATCAAGTCCGCCAAGCTTCATCGGAGAAGCGAAATTAACTGACAGATAGACTTTTATACCATAAGGACGGAATATATCCGACAGTGCCTTAACTTTATCAAGGTATTTATCGGAAAGAATCTCAATCGAGGCATTCACATTATTAAGGACTGTTCCGTTGATACCGATAGAAGCATTTGCACGTGCATATTTTTCGTATGCGGGCGATATCACAGAAGGCAGTTCTTCCCATTTCCAAAGTGACTTTCCAGCATAACCTCGTTCTACTGTACCGTCTATATTGTCCCAATGATTAAGTATTCTATATTCATAAAGAGGGCTTTCTGATATATTCAGGTTCTTACAGTCGTTTCCTTCAGCCTGCAGACGTAACAGATGGTAGGCTGCATAAAGCAGCCCCTTCTCTGCAGATGATTCCAGTATTATATCATTACCGGCCGAGCGTATGGTATAGCCTTCATCACCAAGTCCATAATGTTCGCGGTCGGCACTTATGCGTAATATCACCTCCCCTCCTTTCCACAAAGAAGCCAATTCCTTGCGTGCTACATCAATGACAGGAGAAGTTATATCACAAACCACCGTAGCCTGACAGGACGGTTCTTGTCTGAGCCATAGATTACTTCCATTTTCTGCAGATGCGGTTAAACCGCATCCACAGAAAAATAAACCTAATAATATTCTGTTAATCATTTGCACTGCCTTCTATTGTGATAATCTTACCATTTTCATCATACTCAAGTTCTACAACTTTCAGGCTGCGAAGCCATGTCTTGCCCCCTGAAGGAACACAGTCGTGATGGAATAGATACCACTTTCCCTTATACTCAACTATTGAATGGTGAGTGGTCCATCCTACAACAGGCGTTAGTATAACACCTTGATATACAAAAGGTCCATACGGATTATCACCTACAGCATAACATAACAGATGTGTATCTCCGGTAGAATATGACAAGTAATATTTACCGTTATACTTATGCATCCATGATGCTTCAAAGAAACGGTGTGGGTCACCGGCCTTCAGAGGCAGTCCGTCTTCTCCAAGGATAATTACAGGACGAGGGTCTTCTGCAAACTGAAGCATATCATCTGAAAGCTTAACCACGCGGCTTGGTAATGCCGGTTCATCATCGGCAGGAAGGCACGGATTTTCTATTGCCTTGTTGTCACGATAACGCTGCAACTGACCTCCCCATATACCGCCGAAATACATATAATGCTCTCCGTCATCATCGCGGAAAACAGCCATGTCTATACTGTAACTTCCACGAACCGGATCGGGCTGAGGAATAAACGGGCCTTCAGGTCTGTCACTTATAGCAACTCCCATTCGGAATATGTCATTACGGTCTTTCAGAGGAAAATACATATAGTATTTGCCATCTTTGTAAGCTACGTCACAGTCCCATAGCTGACGTCCTGCCCATGGAATATCTGAAACTTTCAGAACTACTCCGTGGTCTACTATTTCACCATTCATCACATCGTCTGTAGACAGAACATGATAGTCGTTCATGTCAAAATGGTCGCCATTGTCATTTTCCGGTATTCCGGATTCACGGTCGTGCGACGGATAAATATATAATCTACCATTGAAAACATGCACTGACGGATCTGCCATATAATCGGCAGGGAACAAATATCTTTCTTCCTTTTTCATATTCTTAGTATCTTTTTATAATGTATATTAGTTATTATCTTTTTCTTCTATCATTTTCCTGACAAAATTCTTCGGCTGGTAATTGCGGTCGAACAGCAATGGATAGTCTTTCCTGCCTCTAACAGGGAAATCATTTTTCCAAGAATCGCCATCGCTTACCCCCCACGCTGTGACACGTGTAACGATGTCGGAATGTTTCTCAAAAAGAGTAAAGAATTCATCCATTCGCTTGTTCCATGCAGTATTTACAGAATCGGGCAAAGCATCTGGATAAGGATTCAGCGATTTCCTGAAAGCCACAGTGTCAGATATATTGGCACTCTGGCGGGCTGTCGGCAATGCACTCATATCCCATTCTGTAATCATTACTTTCACCCCTTCGGCAGCAAAGGCAAGCATACTTTCTTCAAATTCCTTAATGTCAGGATAATCCATTCCCATATGTCCCTGCATACCTACGGCATCAATACGAAGTCCTTTTTCCTTTAATGAGCGTATCAGCTTAACCACCCCTTCACGACGTCCCTTAACGTTCATTCCATAATCATTATAATAGAGTTCCGCATCAGGATCGGCCTCATGAGCGTACTGGAAAGCTAAAGGAATAAACTCTTCTCCCAATATTTCGTAGAATTTGCTCTTGCGGTAGGAACCATCCTCTACAATAGCTTCGTTCACGACATCCCAGCCTTTTATCTTTCCTTTATATCTGCCCACTACAGTAGATATGTGTATCTTCATCCTCTGGCGCAGGATTTCAGGCGAAACATTGTTGCCTTTGTCATCTGTGAAGAACCAGTCAGGACACTGTGAATGCCATATAAGGCAGTGACCGATAATGGACATATTGTTTTCAATACCAAAATTGACAAATTTATCGGCCTCATCAAAAAAGAATTCACCCTCACGCGGCTGGATTTCCTCACTCTTCATGCAGTTTTCGGCAACAATAGAGTTAAAATGACGTTTTACGATTTTCAATGAAGATGTATCAGCACCGGACGACTGTCTGACATTTAAAGCAGCCCCTACAAGAAATTTGTTTCCCACTACGTCCTTCAGACCGATTTCCTTTGTCTGAGTAGTACCGCCAGCACATGCCGCAGCAAGAATACCACAAAAAGATGCTGTCGCTAAGTGTTTGAATTTCATAACTGTATTTTTCTATTTTGGTTAATAATCATTACTGTTTCTTCTTGCAGAAAGTTCAGCCTGCATTTTCTCATTATATTCCTTGCTTATAGGATAGAAGAACAATGCTATGACTCCTATAAAAAAGAACGCTGCAGGTATCAGACTTGAAGACAATATTATGCCCTGAATGGCTGTATCGCTCTGCTCAACTTGCGAGCCTGATACATAGCCGAAACCTGAGAGAAGGAAGCCTAATACAGCACCACCTACTCCGAGTCCTGCCTTAAGCGCAAATACAACTCCTGAGAATACGAAACCGGTGGCACGACGATAGTTGACATACTCTGAATGGTCGGCCACATCAGCTATCATTGCCCACAACAACGGTACTGTAGGAGCATAAGCAAGACTCTTCAGGATATTCAATACGAACATTGCTTCTATATTGTCACGCGAAGGGAAATAGAACATAGCAGTAAATACGGCTGTCAGCGCAAGACATACGATAAATGTACGCTTCTTTCCATATTTGTTTGCAAGGAACTCAGACAACAGGATTACTCCGAAGAACTGGACAAGGGCTCCGACCATATTGAAAACTCCGAAACCGACTTCATAGGCTTTATCCGGCGAACTTACTACAAGTCCGAAGGCATTCAGTATAGTATAGCCTATTGTATCTTTGGCTTCTACAGAAACAAGACCTATCTTATCGAGGAAAGCAAACAAGGCAGTCTCATCTACATAGTTCTCAAAATAATAGTTCATGGCACTTCCCCACATGGCAAGCGTAATAAACACAAACAGGGTAAGTACGAACATTGCCCTCCATGGAACACTGCTCAAAACATCCTTGATATCCTGTTTTGTATCATTCTTCTGTCCGGCAGGAGGAGTAATTCGCTCTTTTGTAGAGAAAAATACTATTACAAGGAATATAAATCCAATGACTGCAAACAATGATATGGTGCAAAGCCATCCGTGTGACTTGTCGCCTCCATCGGAGAACTTGCTGACTAAAGGCAATGTCAGTCCCTGAACCACGAACTGAGCTATAGTGGAAAATATAAAACGGACAGAGGTTATACTTGTACGTTCCTTTATATCGGACGACATCACACCTCCCAATGATGAATACGGAGTATTGTTGAAAGAATACATTGTCATGAGCAATGTATATGAAATTGTGGCATATAATGCTACAAGACCTTTGTCTTCAATTCCGGGATTGTAAAAGGCAAGTATATAGAACACCATGAATGGAAGCGCCGTCCACAATACCCACGGACGATATTTTCCCCATTTGGAGTTTGTCCTGTCGGATAATATACCTACAGTAGGGTCGACAAATGCGTCAACTATACGCGCTACCAACATTACCGTTCCGGCTATTGCACCCTCCAGTCCAAATACATCTGTGTAGAATTTTGTCTGATAAATCATCATCATCTGGAACACAAGGTTCGCAGAGCAGTCACCCAACCCATAGCCAACCTTTTCGACCATGGATACTTTCTGATTCTGAATTGCACTCATATACTATTTATGTTTTTTATTGTCATTATTTAATATGGTATCTACAAGACGTATAGCTGCTGTCTTCTTATCCAATGGATGAATATCATTCCATTCACCTGTATCACTGTTCTTTATTAGATATGTATCAGGATTTTTCTCTGCCGTGATAGCCTGCTGCTTTCTAAGTGCAGCCCAGGCACTTCTTCCAGGATTGTCCGGTGCAAGAAAATCTGCAAGCTCGATTATATAGAAAGGCAACTGACTGTCAAACAGTTTTCTCCAGTCTGCAATCATAGCAGAGAGTAAAGAAGAGTACTCATTCCATCGTCCAACGTTTGACTCACCCTGATACCACACAATACCCTTGAACTTATAGTTCCTGAGTGGGAATATCATTCCGTTATACAATCCGACAGGAACATTCTGGAATCCTGTAGACGAAGGTGCTGAAGGCATTACAGAGCCTGTTTTGTGTTTCCAGATACCGGTAAGGTCAACCTCATTATCACCACATATGAGTTTATATGGTTTGTCTTGTACGAACGAAGGATATCCTCCGTTACTGAAAAGACGGATAGTAATCTGATTTTTTCCGTGTTTTAAAAGTTCAGACGGAACAGTGTAAATTCGCGGAGGATACTGATAGGATACTGAACCTACAAAATGACCATTCACAAAAACCGAATCAGCATCGACAATACATCCAAGACGTAAAACGGCATCGCTGATATTCCATGACTCAGGAATATCAAAATCTTTGCGGAACCAGTGAGTTCCATTTATAGGACGTCCGTTGAGCGAAGCCCATTCGGATGAGAACATATCTATTTTTTCCCATTCGCTGTCGTCAAGCTTTTCTGAATACCAAGGAATATCACTGTGAATTCCGGCATCACTTCTGTACAACTGATTGCGCCATGCATTACCGCGCTCATTTTCCATCTTTTTTATCAGCGCCACAAGTTCATTATCCTCATACATAGCTTTCTGATTGATGTAAGCAGGAAAATCCTTAAGCCCTTCCTCGCTAATCCATGCCTCGACAGGAGTTCCTCCCCAGCTGGAATTTATAATTCCTACAGGTACACCGGTTTTCTCCTGCATTATACGTGAGAAAAAATAACATATAGCTGAATATCCCATGAAATTTTCCTTGTTCATTGCTTTCCATGACACAGTTTTTACATCATCCTGTTTTTCTGAAAAGTCATAAGAATAAGGAACTTTTACATATCTGATACTGTTGTTTTCATAGCCATTAACCTCTGAAGCAAATTTGTCCATCACCCTGTTTACCGGTAATTCCATATTAGACTGGCCAGAACATAAATAGACATCACCTATCAGGATATCATTCAAAACGATATCGTTGATTTGCATAGAATAAGGACCTCCGGCTTTCATTTCCGGCAAGTTTATACGCCACTTTCCATTTGCATCGGCAACAGTTTCGTACTTTTTCTTTTTGAATTTTATGTATATGTTCTCGCCCGGTTCGGCACTTCCCCAAATAAGAAGCGGAGTATTTCTTTGCAGAACCATTCCGTCAGAAATCAGTTTTGGCAAACTGACCTTTGCCTGCGAAAGTGTACTGCATGATACAAACAGAATACATAAAGTAATAATTCTCTTTAAAGATATCAGTGCTTTCATAAATTTAAATTTTTACTGTAGGCAAAAATACAAATTCATGTTCTCAAATACATTTCCGCACGATACCAAAACTTTATGTAATGTTACATGGAGAAAAAATTTGCTACAAATTATATTCTGTATGTTACATCCACCGTTTTCAGAAGCAATATAACAGCATTATAGACATAATTATCTGTAAATGTAACATTTCATCATTCATGAAATAATGCAGCTTTCATTACTTGCATTTCTTTATCTGCTCCATGAGAGCAGAACGTGGTATTCCAAGACTTATAGCCTTTTCATATGCATTAAGCGCCTTGCCTTTTTGCTTCAATGAAAGATAAACATCACCTAACTGCACCGTAGTTTCCGCATCATCAGGATTAACGCGCAAAGCCTCCTCCAAATCAAGAACAGCCGATTCAGGATATCCCCTATCCAAATCAAGATTCGCTCTCATGACAAGAAGTGATGCATCGTCTGAGAACTCACCTATAAGAAGATTCAGTTTGTCACGGGCTGCAGTAAGATTGCCTTCAAGCTGGTCAAGCATTGCAAGACCGATTCGGGCTGCCTTGTGCGACGGTTCTTTCCCGACAATCACATTATAGTCTATTCTTGCCTCCTTGTATTCGCGACGCTGCATATAAATATATGCACGATAAAGACGTGCCTCAATATTCTCAGGTATAAGGTCTATCACATTACAGAAATCGACATATGCCTTCGAGTCAAGCC
The DNA here is from genome assembly GCA_900544075.1 of uncultured Bacteroides sp. GTDB lineage: Bacteria > Bacteroidota > Bacteroidia > Bacteroidales > Bacteroidaceae > Phocaeicola. The sequence continues at coordinate 39,711 of UQTJ01000007.1, read as the reverse complement.
CTTTATCAAGATAAAGAGTGCCTCGGTTAAGAAGCATGGCCGTAGAATATGGAGTTATGTTTAGAGCCATAGTATATGCCTCGATAGCCTCATCAGTGCGCCCCATTCGCTTAAGTACAGTTCCTAAATTAGAAAAGAGCAATGCATTGCGTGCGTTGTTCGGGTCCATTTTCAGGGCCTGTCGGAAAAGTTGTTCAGCCTGAACAAGGCTGTCGCACAAAGCGCATTTCATTGCACGGTCCACTACCTCATTATACGTCTGTCCGTAAGAATGATACAAAGCCGAAAAAGATATAATGAAAAGTAATATTATTTTCCTCATAATGATATGTTTTCAATGGTTTATTTCGCAAAGGTAACAGATAAACGGATATATGGTGACACAAGTTAAAATCTTTTTGTATGTTTGTACATTCATTTATAAAACAAACAGAAATCATGAAAACCGAAAAAGCGATTTTTGCCTGCGGATGTTTCTGGGGAGTACAGCACCAGATGGAAAAGGCAACAGGTGTAATAAGTACCACTGTAGGATACATTGGCGGACATAAAGAGAATCCTACATATCAGGAAGTAAAGGCTCACACTACCGGGCATGCGGAAGCTGTATTGGTGGAATACGATGCCGAAAAGATTTCATATACGGATTTATGCAAACTGTTCTTTGAAATACACGATCCGGCACAGACAGACGGACAAGGCCCTGACATAGGTCCACAATACAGAAGTGAGATTTTTTATCTTGACAATTCTCAAAAAGAAGAAGCAGAAAAGGTGATTTCCATCTTACGAGATAAAGGTTATGAAGTCAATACTGCCCTCACACCGGCATCACAATTCTGGAAAGCAGAAGAATATCACCAACATTACTACGACAAGACAGGCGGCGAACCTTATTGCCATATCAGGGTAAAGAAGTTCTGACAAATCCTGAAAACATTCCCATAATATAAACGACCTGAGATATATAAGTTACTGTAGCTTATATAAACTCAGGCCTTTGCTTTTTATTCAAATTCTACAAGTAATCCAGTAATAAAGACTGAAGATTTTCTATTACCGACATATGTCAGTAAGCATACTCACATATGTAAGCAAATATACTGACATATGTCGATAAGCATACCCACATATGTCAAACGATAAAAACATCTCGTCTTTATCAATTAACTGAATGAGAAACATTCTTAAACCTCCTCAGTCTTAAGCTGTTAGTCACGACACTGACACTACTCATAGCCATTGCGGCACTTGCAATCATAGGATTAAGCAGAAAACCGTTTATAGGATATAAGGCACCGGCTGCTACAGGTACACCTATTATATTATATATAAATGCCCAGAACAGATTCTGACGGATAGTCCGTACCGTATGGCGCGAAAGACTTATAGTATCTGCTATCTTCTCAAGGTTGGATGAAATAATCGTCACCTTTGCCACATCCATGGCGATATCGCTACCCTTTCCCATGGCGATACTCAAATCAGCCTCGGCAAGGGCTGCACTATCGTTTATCCCGTCGCCGACCATCGCAACGATATTTCCTTGCGAACGTAACAAGCGGACAAATTCAGCCTTTTGCTGAGGAGTGACTTCAGCCTTATACTCATCCACTCCGGACTGTTCAGCCATATAGCGTGCCGGAGCATCTGCATCTCCCGTAAGCATCACCACCTTTATACCCATATTCTGTAATCTATCTATGGCTCCGGAAGAAGTATCTTTCATCTTGTCTGTTATGGCACAGAGACAATATACTCTCTCATTATCGGCAAACCATATAACCGTCTTACCCTGAGATGAAAGCAATGACGCTTTTTCTTCCATTTCTGCAGGAACGACAATTCCGCATGATGAAATCAAACGCCTGTTTCCTGCAATGTATGTTCTCCCTTCATACAGCCCCTTCACTCCCATTCCTGTAATACTTTCAAAACCGGTTATTTCAGCAGTTTCCACTCCAAGACCATGTACTACCGCCATAGCCAACGGATGCTCGGAATATTTCTCCAGTCCGCATAATATAGATTTCAAATCCTCACTTTCATCAGTCCACACCCAGTCTGTAGCAACCGGAATGCCTTCGGTGATAGTTCCCGTTTTATCAAGTACCACGGTATCAACCTTGCGGGCTATCTCCAGACTGTCTGCATCTTTGATTAATATTCCCATCTCTGCTCCCTTGCCTATACCTACCATAATGGCTGTAGGTGTGGCAAGTCCTAAGGCGCATGGACAAGCAACAACCAAGACTGTCACAGCAGCAAGAAAACCATGAGTAAGTCCGCTTTCTGCATCAAAAGTAACCCAAAGAACAAACGAAAGCAAAGCTACTGATATAATAACAGGAACAAATATACCTGCCACTCTGTCCACAAGTTTCTGTACAGGTGCCTTACTTCCCTGAGCCTCCTGAACCATCTTGATAATTTGTGCTAAAACTGTTTCACTGCCAACTTTCTCGGCAACAAACCTGAAACTTCCTTTATGATTGATTGTTCCTGCAAACACTTTGGAACCCTTCTCCTTCAATACAGCTACAGGCTCTCCGCTCAACATACTTTCATCCACATACGATTCTCCAGTAACAACTGTTCCGTCTACAGCAATACGCTCACCAGGCTTTACCACTACAGTATCGCCCACCATCAGCCGGTCTATTTCGGTTTCCATCTCCGTTCCGTTTATCATCACTGTCACTTTCTTAGGCCGGAGTCCCATAAGTTTTTTTATCGCATCAGCTGTATTTCCTTTAGCCCTGTCCTCCAAAGTACGCCCAAGAAGAATAAAGGCCACAATCATTGAAGCCGCCTCAAAATAAACATGAGGAGTTATCCCATGACGAAGAAGGTATTCAGGAAAAACCATATTGAATAAACTGAAAAAGTAAGAAATCCCTGTGCTCAATGCCACAAGTGTATCCATATTGGCTCCCCCTTTAATAAGAAGTTTCCAGGCATTAACGAAAAAACTGTTTCCCAACCCAAAAACCACAATGGCGGAAAGCACTGCCATTATTTGCAATGCGTATGGCACATCATGAAAAAACATAGCTATCACTGATACAGGAACAGACAGTACGACAGCGAGCAAAGTACGCATTTTCAACGACCAGTAATGACTCTTGCGAACTTCATCCATATCCTTCTGCGTTTCTTTCTTTTCCTCTATGATAAGGTCGAAACCTATTTTCTGAACGGCTTCCTTCAACTGCTCAGGAGTACATTCCTCAGGATTATACTCCACTGTAGCCATAGCTGCAGCCAGATTTACCGATACACTTATTATTCCAGGTTGTTTGTTTAAAGTCTTATCTACGCGAGCCGAACATCCGGCACAGCTCATTCCTAAAACAGGGAAACTCTTTTTTATAGTTTTCATTGTATATACTGTTTTTACAGACAGCAAAGGTATCACTAAATAATGCAACAACGAATATTTATCATCATTGCCTATGAATGAATAGTATTTTTTAACTCTAAGCATGACCTATTATCAACATAATTGCTTAATTTTGAAAATACGAACTTTAAAACTATAGACATTATGAATACAAATCCTGTTTTCAGTCTGAACATACCTACCAAGTTGATGTTCGGATGTGGCGAAATTAAGAATCTTGCCACAGAGCAACTACCCGGAAAGAAGGCCATGATTGTTATCTCTGCAGGTTCATCAATGCGCAAATACGGTTATTTGGACAAGGTGATTGAACTGCTTAAAGAAAACGATGTGGATTCAATAGTATATGACAAGATTCTTCCAAACCCTATAAAAGACCATGTCATGGAAGGTGCAGCCATCTGCCGTGAAATGAAATGCGACATGCTCGTCGGACTCGGAGGTGGCAGTTCTATCGACTCAGCCAAAGCCATAGCAGTAATGGCATGCAATGACGGCGACTATTGGGACTACATCCAGAGCGGCTCGGGCAAAGGACGTCTTGTTAAAGGTGCACTGCCTGTTATAGCCATACCTACCACAGCCGGTACAGGTACAGAAGTAGATCCATGGACAGTTATAACAAACACTGAGAAAACTGAAAAGATAGGTTTCGGATGCCAATATACATTCCCAAAACTGTCAATCGTAGACCCGGAAATGATGCTTTCTGTTCCACCTCAACTGACAGCTTATCAGGGATTTGACGCATTCTTCCATGCTTCGGAAGGCTTTATTGCAAATTGCGCAACACCTATCAGCGACCTTTATGCACTTGAAGCAGTCAGACTTCTTTATAAATACCTGCCGGTTGCAGTAAAAGACGGACGTAACCTGAAAGCCAGAGCAAAAGTGGCATGGGGAAGTACCCTTGCCGGATTGGTCGAAGCGACATCAAGATGTGTGTCACAACATGCGCTGGAACATGCCATGAGCGCAAAATACCCTGAACTTCCACACGGAGCAGGACTTATAGCACTGAGTGACGCTTACTTCGAAACTTTCAAGAATGACTGTATGAAACGCTACATGAAGATGGCGGAAGTAATGACTCAGAAGAAGAGTAACAGACCAAGTGATTTCCTTGAAGCACTTGCATTGATGAAAAAAGAATGCGGTATGGACAACCTTAAACTAAGCGACTGGGGTATGAAGCCGGAAGATTTACCGGAAATGGTTACCAACGCAAGAGACATAGCAGGAGGATTCTATCGTTTCGATGTTCGCCCACTTACAGATGATGAAGTTTTAGAAATCTATAAGAAATCGTATAAATAAGAACTTTTACAATATCTCCAATATCAGCCACGGTATTGGAGATATTTTCATTTTTAAAAGAAAGATATATCATAACATAAAACAATGGACTCACTAAAAATTAACAAAGTACAAATCAGAAATCTACAAATCGAAGATTATGACCAGTTGGCACAATCATTCACACGTGTTTACAGCGATGGAAGCGATGTTTTCTGGACACACAAGCAAATAGAAAAACTTATCAGAATTTTCCCTGAAGGACAGATAGTCACCGTAGTGGACGAAAAGATAGTGGGATGCGCACTATCTATAATAGTAAACTACGATGATGTAAAAAATGACCACACGTACGCACAAGTTACAGGCAAAGAAACTTTCAATACACATGACCCAAAAGGAAATATATTATATGGTATTGAGGTATTCATACATCCACAATACAGAGGACTGCGCTTGGCACGACGAATGTATGAATACCGCAAGGAACTGTGTGAGGAATTAAATCTGAAAGCTATTATGTTCGGTGGCAGAATTCCGAACTATCACAAATATGCCGACAAAATGCGGCCAAAGGAATACATAGACAAGGTTAGGCAAAAAGAGATTTATGACCCTGTTCTGACATTCCAGCTGTCAAACGATTTCCACGTACGCAAGGTCATGCGTAATTATCTTCCGAACGATGAGGAATCAAGACACTATGCTTGTCTTCTTCAATGGGATAATATCTACTACCAGCCACCTACACAGGAATATATCAGTCCTAAGACTTCAGTACGAGTAGGCTTGGTACAATGGCAGATGCGTTCGTATAACACATTGGATGACCTGTTTGAGCAAGTTGAATTCTTTGTAGATGCTGTATCAGACTATAAAAGTGACTTCATTCTGTTCCCTGAATATTTCAACGCACCTCTCATGGCACGTTTCAACAATGAAGCAGAATCAGAAGCTATCCGCGGACTGGCAGCATATACAGATGAAATACGAGAACGATTTATTAAACTGGCTATAAGTTATAACATAAACATAATAACAGGCAGTATGCCTCTTATAAAAGAAGATGGACGCCTGTACAACGTTGGCTTCCTTTGTCGCCGTGACGGTACAACCGAAATGTACGAAAAAATCCACGTTACCCCAGATGAGACAAAAAGTTGGGGACTTAGCGGAGGTCGTTCCATTAAGACATTTGAAACTGACTGTGCCAAAATAGGTGTACTGATATGTTACGATGTAGAATTTCCGGAACTGTCACGAATCATGGCCGATCAGGGTATGCAAATTCTCTTTGTTCCTTTCATGACCGATACACAAAATGCCTACAGCCGGGTTAAGGTTTGTGCCCATGCCAGAGCTATAGAAAACGAATGTTTCGTTGTGATAGCCGGAAGTGTAGGAAACTTGCCACGTGTACATAACATGGACATCCAATATGCCCAATCAGGGGTATTCACCCCTTGCGACTTCACATTCCCTACCGACGGTAAACGTGCCGAAGCCACTCCAAATACAGAAATGATTCTTGTATCGGATGTTGACCTTGACCTACTGAACGAACTACACACATACGGTAGTGTAAGAAATCTGAAAGACAGACGAAATGACTTGTATGAGGTGAAGGTAAAAAATAAAATATACGATTAATTACGACACAAAAGGCTTAATCAGAATCTGTTATCAAATAATGATTAAGCCTTTTTCTATTACTATAATGTATGCAGAATTCTACTTCTGCGACAACTCTTCAAGAGTCTTCCCTTCATAACCACATATTGCTTTCTTATATATCATAGGGATTGGTATCGGTTCCTTAGTTGCTACATCATAGCCCACAAGTACCGTACGACACTGACACTTCACAACACCGCTCGATTTGTTTATCGCACGCTGAAGCAATGTCAGACTTTTATTTCCGAGATGAACAACCGTAGTTTCTATGACCAGCTCATCCGAGAAAAATACTGGAGCAATAAAATCTGCATTTATATTAGCTACCACTACTCCGAACTTCTTCCAGTCATGCAAATCGCCAAACACGTCTTTGAAATAAGTAGTCTTGGCAAGGTCATACAAAGAAAAATACACCGAGTTGTTCATGTGGCCAAACTGATCGACATCACTGAACCGGATTTGAGCCGGTATCACGTGCTTAAAAACGATTTCATCTTCCATACAATTATTCTTATTTGGTTATATTGTTCAAATATAATTCTTTTTTTTGTCATTCGTCAACTAATTGACGGAAATATTAGTAATTTTGCCGTCAATAAAATAAATATTCAATAAAAATAAAACATTATGGAAAATAAATTAAGTAGAGAAACTCTATGCGTACAGGCCGGATGGCAACCTAAAAAAGGTGAACCGAGAGTATTGCCTATATATCAGTCGACAACATTCAAGTACGAAACAAGCGAACAGATGGCCCGCCTTTTCGACCTTGAAGAATCAGGATATTTCTACACCAGACTTCAGAATCCTACAAATGATGCCGTTGCTTCTAAAATTGCAGCACTTGAAGGTGGTGTGGGAGCTATGCTTACTTCTTCAGGACAGGCAGCCAATTTCTATGCAGTATTTAATATTTGTGAAGCTGGTGATCATTTCGTATGCTCTTCAACAATCTATGGAGGAACATTCAATCTGTTTGCCGTTACAATGAAGAAACTCGGCATAGAATGTACTTTTATCGATGCTGATGCCAGCGAAGAAGAAATATCAAAGGCTTTCCGTCCTAATACTAAATGTCTGTTCGGAGAAACTATCTCAAACCCGGGTATCAATGTATTGGATATTGAGAAGTTTGCACGTATAGCACACAGTCACGGAGTACCTTTGATAGTTGACAACACTTTTGCCACACCTATAAACTGCCGTCCTTTTGAATGGGGAGCAGATATTGTGACACACTCTACAACAAAATACATGGACGGTCATGCCACATGTGTGGGAGGTGCTGTTGTTGATAGCGGAAACTTTGACTGGGAAGCAAATGCAGACAAGTTCCCCGGACTTACTAAACCGGATGAATCATATCACGGATTAGTTTATACAAAGGCTTTCGGCAAAATGGCATATATCACCAAAGCTACAGTTCAGCTGATGCGTGACTTAGGTTCAATTCAATCGCCTGAAAATGCTTTCTTGTTGAATTTAGGACTTGAAACATTACATCTGCGTATGCCTCGACACTGCGAAAATGCACAGAAAATAGCAGAATGGCTTGAAGCTCATCCTAAAGTAAAATGGGTTAACTATTGTGGACTGAAGAGCAACAAATATTACGACTCGGCACAGAAATACATGCCAAACGGTTCATGTGGTGTAATTGCTTTCGGACTTAACGGTAGCCGTGAAGAAGCTATCAAATTTATGGATAATCTGAAAATGATTTGTATAGTAACACATGTGGCTGATGCACGTACATGTATACTCCACCCGGCGAGTCATACTCACCGTCAGCTCAGCGACGAACAGCTTATTGAAGCCGGAGTAGCACCAGACCTTATACGTCTGTCAGTCGGAATAGAAAACGTAGACGATATCATTGCTGATATCAATCAGGCTATAGAAAAAGTAAAATAAGCCTATATAGTGAAATTTTATCAAAAACGGCAAAGGAGCATTATTACAATGTTCATTTGCCGTTGTTTTTTTATTTCTTCTTAAGCTTAAGGATTTTCTACAATTTATTTCCGAATTTCCTTTTTTTCTATATATTTGCAATGTTTTGTTCCGATAATCCTATTATACAGGATGAGGATGAAAAGGGAATCGGGTGCAAATCCCGGACAGTCCCGCTGCTGTAATCTCCATAAACAAGGATAGCTTAATTTCTATCAACCACTGTCGGATATAATGTGACGACGGGAAGGTAAAGCCATCCGGAGTAAGTCAGAAGACCTGCAAAACAAAAAATCATGCCACATCATTCTCGAGGAAAGAATGTGATGGATACATGTAACTTTACATTTTATTTATATAACCAAAAATTGGACAAAACGAATAATATTTGTCCGAGGATTTATACTTTCTATTAATGTAGTACAAATTCTCATAAGCTATCTTGAATACTATCTGCCAACATAGTAACTTTTGTCCTGCTCCTATTCACATAATATGGATGGAGCAGGACTTTCTTTTTACATAAAAAGCGGTATAAACTTTAGATATATGTACAAATCTCACACATCTCTTTTCTCTTTTTCTCCGGTGTTTCAGTTTCAGAAGTGTATCCTATAGGTATGAGAGCTATTGGCTCCATATTCTCAGGCAAAGCCATTAACTGATGACACAAAGATGCATCAAAATTACATACCCAGCATGTACCTAATCCTTGTTCGGCAGCTGCAAGACACAAATGCTCTATTGCTATTGCCAAATCTATGTCTGCATGGTCTTTATTGTCCGAACGTCTATGCCACGATTCATCATGATTGGCACAAGCCACAATTATACACGGAGCAGGCTGAATCCACTCGCGCTTGTATGTATACTTTATGGCATCAAGCTTTTCTTTGTCTGTAACAATATAGAACTTCCATGGCTGAAAATTTACAGCTGATGGCGCCAAACGAACGCATTCCATAATGTAATCCATTTTTTCCTTTTCTATCTGCCGTTCTTCATACGAACGTACCGAATAGCGCTTATTAACCAAATCAAGAAAACTCATGATAATTAAGAATTAAAAATTTATAATTAAAAATTAGAAGTCTATTATATTAATTACAGATTAATGATAAATTCCATACCGGCAATGTTGGTTTTTCTGGAAATATCATCCTGCCTGCAATAGAATACCGACAACGAATACATATCACTTAAATTTATCTTCAATCCTGGCATATAACGGATTCTTTCTGCCCTGAAGAAATCATTATTTTCCAGATCATTGAAAGTTTCAATAGAAAAATACGGTGCCAGTATTGTCGACGGAATATTATAGTCGAACATAAGTCTTGAACGGATTATAGTTTCTGCATCACCTAAAGCAAAAGTTTGCTGAAATCTTTCTCGCCAACGAATTCTGAAGTCACCTTTCTTCCATGTAGCCTCTGACCCTATATGATACCTATATGCATTGAATTCTCCCTTGGAAGCACTATTCCTGCGATGATAAGCAAAAACACCTTTCAACTCCCATTTAGGTAAAACCTTATACCCTAATCCGGCATTTACAAAAAATCTCTCAAAAGCACTAAAATCATCCCTTGTTCTGACCTGCACTTTAGACATCACCCTAAACGACTGATTAAACTTATGGTTCACAACAACCGAAGTCCAGGAACTCCAGTCTGTAAAATCCTGCGCCATCAATCTTGTATTTTCAAATATCAAAAAACCACAAAATACCAACAATATTACTCCCAACCTATGTGTTTTCATAATTTTATCACTTTTTAGATTCACAAAGATATAATAAATCAAACGATTTTCCGTAAGTTTGCAGTCGATTTATAAACTATCAGACAATTAAATAAAAAGAAAATTCTTTATTCATGAAACTTGCAATTTTCGATTTGGACGGCACATTACTCGATACAATAGCCGACCTTGCCGCAGCTACAAACTTCGCACTTGCGCACTATGGACTTCCTACACACAAGGAAGAAGAATACAAATTCTTCGTTGGAAATGGTATAAACAAAATGTTCGAACGTGCACTTCCCGAAGACAAACGCAACGAAGAATATATAACAAAACTACGTTCGCAGTTCGTACCATATTATGATGTCCATAATTCTGACCTTAGCCGCCCGTATCCCGGAATGGTTGAACTGCTCAAGGAACTGCAGAGAAATAATATTGCCATAGGAGTGGCATCAAACAAATATCAGGAAGCTGCCGTAAAACTTGTACTTCAGTTCTTCCCTGGAGTAGATTTCTCTCTGATACTTGGACAGAGAGAAGGTGTTCCTTCTAAACCAGACCCTACGATAGCTTATGAAATAATCGAACACACAGGTATTAGCAAAGAAGATACTGTCTACATAGGCGACTCCTGCGTAGATATGCAAACCGGAAAGAATGCAGGTGTAACTACTGTAGGTGTAAGTTGGGGATTCCGACCAAAAGCTGAACTTGAATCATATAGCCCTGACTTCATTGCCGATAATGCAGATGAACTGCGCAAATATTTATTAGGAGATTAATTTAAACTGATTTCTTAGAATACTTAACAAATACAGAGCCGATACGCCATCACGGAGTACCGGCTCTTTCTCTGAATTAAACAACCAATAAATAGAGAATCGTATATGTTATCGTATAAACAATAACTCACGATACTTAGGTAAAGTCCACATCTGATCGTCAACTATCAACTCAAGCTTATCGATGTGATAACGGATAAGTTCAAGCATAGGAGCGATATTGTCATGGTAAGCGATAGCCTTTTCGCGTTCAGAAGCAATCTTGTTTGCCACCTTACGAGCTTCAACCATTGCATCAACATGTTCCTTAATATATGCTGTGCGTTCAGAAATTTCCTTGATTATAGCGACATTACCAGCAGAGAGTTTTTCTGCTTCATCAGCCGAGAACAAGCTCTTCATTTTGAACACATTATCTATAAGTTTAGTCTGATAGCTGATAGCCACAGGTACTATATGGTTCATGACCAAATCACCCAATACACGGGCTTCAATCTGAATCTTCTTCGTATAAGTTTCCCACTTCACCTCATTACGTGCCTCAAGTTCCTTACGAGTCATTACACCTGTAGACTCAAACATTGCAACGCTTTCAGGTTTCAGATAGTTATCAAAGATAAGCGGACAGCTTGTTTCACAGTCCAATCCGCGTTTGAGAGCTTCCTCTTTCCATTCGTCGCTGTAACCATTGCCATCAAAACGGATTGGTTTGCTTTCTTTGATATATTTACGCAATACCTGTAGAAGAGCTGATACCTTAGGTTCTCCCTTTTCTATAAGAGCATCAACTTCATCCTTGAATATAACCAATTGTTCTGCGACAGCAGTATTCAACGCAATCATAGCACTTGCACAGTTGGCTTCAGAACCTACAGCACGGAATTCAAATCTATTACCTGTAAATGCAAATGGAGAAGTACGGTTACGGTCAGTATTGTCGATAAGCAATTCAGGAATCTGAGGAATGTCAAGCTTCATACCCTGTTTTCCACCAAGGGAAACCAAATCTTCATTGGCATTTTCTTCGATATGATCAAGCACTTTGCTCAGCTGTGAACCAAGGAAAGAAGAGATAATTGCTGGAGGTGCTTCGTTAGCTCCAAGACGATGAGCATTTGTCGCACTCATGATAGAAGCTTTCAGCAAGCCGTTGTGTCTGTAAACTGCCATCAGCGTATTTACCACGAATGTCACGAAACGAAGGTTCTCTTCTGTTGTTTTTCCTGGAGCCATAAGCAACACACCTGTATCTGTACCGAGCGACCAGTTGTTATGTTTTCCTGAACCGTTTACACCTTTGAATGGTTTTTCATGCAGAAGAACGCGAAATCCATGAGCACGTGCTACCTTACGCATAAGCGACATTACCAACATATTATGGTCAACAGCCAAGTTACATTCCTCATAGATAGGAGCAAGCTCAAACTGGTTAGGTGCTACCTCATTGTGACGAGTCTTCACAGGTATTCCGAGTTCAAGCGACTGAATTTCCAAGTCTTTCATAAATGCAGCCACTCTGGTAGGAATTGCTCCAAAGTAATGGTCCTCAAGCTGCTGGTTCTTGGAAGCTTCGTGTCCCATCAGTGTACGTCCTGTAAGCAACAGGTCCGGACGGGCTGCATACAAACCTTCGTCAACAAGGAAGTATTCTTGTTCCCATCCAAGGAAAGCTGTAACTTTCTTTACATTAGTATCAAAATAATGACATACAGCCACAGCTGCTTTGTCTACAGCGCTAAGAGCTTTAAGCAATGGAGCCTTATAGTCGAGTGATTCACCTGTATATGCTATGAACACTGTAGGAATACACAATGTATCACCTACCACGAACACCGGTGATGAAGGGTCCCAAGCACTATATCCGCGAGCTTCGAAAGTGTTACGGATACCACCGTTAGGGAAAGACGAAGCATCAGGTTCCTGCTGTACAAGAAGTTTGCCTGAAAATTCTTCCATCATTCCACCCTTGCCATCGTGTTCCACAAACGCATCATGTTTCTCGGCTGTTCCTTCTGTCAGAGGCTGGAACCAGTGCGTATAATGCGTCGCACCCAGTTCGCTTGCCCAACGTTTCATACCTGCCGCCACTTCGTCTGCGGTCTGTCTGTCAAGTGCCGCTCCATGATCCATCGCATCTACCAACTTAGCATAGACCGTGCTTGGAAGATACTTGAACATTTTCTCCCTGTTGAATACGTATTTGCCAAAATACTCACTCGGACGGCAGCTTGGTACGCTTACCTCCATAGGCTTTGTCTGGAAAGCCTTTTCCACTACATTAAAACGAATCATATTTATTTAGTTGTTAGGTTATTCAATGAATAATTAATAATTAAAAACGAGTTGATATCTTCATTATTCACTATTAATTATTCATTGTTCATTATCAATTATTAATTGTTAATTATTAATTATCTGTTGTATGCCGATTCACCGTGTTCATAGATATCGAGACCTTCTTCTTCCACACGCTTGTCAACACGCAAGCCAACAGTCGCGTCAGCAATCTTGAACAGGATAAAAGTAACTACCGCACTATATACAATAGAAACTACCGTAGCCAGAATCTGTATCCACAACTGATGCCAGTCTCCATACAAGGCACCCTGCACGCCATCCTCTCCGGTAATAAAACGCGTAGCAAACACACCTGTCAGGACAGAACCAATTATACCACCCACTCCATGCACTCCAAAAGCGTCGAGGGCATCATCGTATTTAAACTTAGGCTTTACAGCGGCAACCATGAAAAAGCATACCACGGAAGTAATGACGCCGATACACAATGCGCCAAGCAAATCAACCGTGCCGGCTGCGGGAGTGATAGCCACAAGTCCGGCCACAGCTCCTGTACACGAGCCGATAATGGTAGGCTTCTTATTGCAAAACCAATCTATCACCATCCAGGTTATGGCAGCGGCGGCTGTGGCAATATGCGTCACCATAAAAGCGTTCGCTGCCAGTCCGTCGGCCGCCAGCCCACTTCCGGCATTGAATCCGAACCAGCCTAACCACAAGAAAGAAGTTCCCATAAAAACGAAAGTCACGTTGTGTGGCGTAATGGGGTGTCCTACCCTATAATCCATTCGCTTGCCAAGCATGATAGCCATAACCAATGCGGAAATTCCGGCGTTAATATGCACGACCGTACCTCCGGCAAAGTCGATAGCACCCATTTCCTGCAGGAATCCTCCGCCCCACACCCAATGGGCCATAGGGAAATAAGCGACAATCACCCACAAAGTAATAAATAATACATATCCGGAAAACTTTATACGCTCGGCAAAAGCACCGAGTATCAATGCCGGTGTGATAATCGCAAACATGCATTGAAACATCGCAAAAAGCAGTTCGGGAATATTGCCTGCTGTAAGGGTGCCGATGCTGATGCCGTGAAGGAAAACCTTGTCGAAACCTCCTATTATACACGCCAGCGGATTGCCTGTTTCGGCAAAACTGGTATCGAACGCCCAACTATAACCAAATGCCACCCACAAAATACTGACTACACCAACAATAAACAGCGTCTGCATGATGACACTCAACACATTTTTCCGTCGAACCAGACCGCCATAAAATAAAGCGATACCGGGAATACTCATAAACAACACCAATATTGAGGCAACCAACAGCCAAGCCGTATTGCCGGAATTCAAAACCGGCTCGGTTACAACAGTTTCTTCACTCGCACACACATCAGGCACCCAACAAAACATAATCAGAAGCATTACGGCATACCGCAACATACGCATGCCGCCTTTTATATATTTGTCCATAATCTATCTCGTTTATTTAGTTATTTTATTATATATTAAGGAATGACGAACAAAGTTATTTCTCCTGTTCCGCATTATAGAGCGCGATGTCTCCACGTTCTCCGGTACGAATGCGGACAGCATCTTCCACCGGGATTACGAAAATACGCCCGTCGCCTATCTCGCCTGTATGCGCAGCCTTCATCACGGCTTCTACAGTTTTCTCCACATTCTTGTTTCTCACAACAATAGAAATCAGGATACGTTCTATAGAACTCGTATCGTAAACTACTCCACGATATATACGTCCTTCTCGTGTTTTTCCCACACCCCTTACATCATAATAGGAAAACCATTCGATATCGGCTTCCAGAAGTGCCTCTTTCACATCGTCGAACTTCGTCCGACGAATAATAGCTTCAATCTTTTTCATAATCTCGTCTCGTTATTGTATTTGTATTTTGTATGTATATTGTATTTGTGTACTATACCGGATATCAGAAACTTATTCCGGCTACGAAGTATGCTCCTTTAGTTGTAGGATTCCAGATAGCCTGAGCCCAAAGCGGAAGAGAAAAACTGTCTGTTATCTTTATCTCTTTTGATGCCTGAAGACTTACGGCAGAAACTTTAAAACCATCGGAATAACCATTATAGAAATCATTAGCCCAAGGAGTTGCTCCAATCTCTGCTGTCCAGTCAATACCTCCCAATGAAAAAGGTGCCGAAACAGAAAAATATGAAGCATATACATCTTTACCATCTTCGTTTACACCTACCGAACCTGCAAAATTAGTAAACCAGCTGACCGCTACAGGTCCGAAATCGTAACCCAGGGCAACCTCAAATGTATGGGCATCCTTATAATCGGAATAACGTGCAGGCGAATCCGCACTTGTAAACCAATAGTCAGTCAATCCGACACTAAAACCACCATACTCATATCCCAGTGTCAAATCAAGTTCTTTAGTATCTGTACCTTCAAAACCTACAGAACCCCAGGCTGACAAAGAGAAACCTTTGTACGAAAGTCCTGCTCCCGGCTGAATGCTTACACCACCCAAATCCTGACCACGCCAGATGTAACCACTGACCAAGTCAGCTCCTACCGACGCTTCAACCTTGTCTTGCGCCTTAATACCCGATGCTGACGCCAATCCAATAATAGCAAAAAGCAACATCATTTTTCTACCTTTAATCATTTTCATATCTCTTTACCTTTTTAAAATGAACTTTTGTTTTATTTAAACCAACATCCATGGATTATTATTATCTATTAGAAAGATTTAAAGTTATATTTATATCTTTATGTCTTTCTTTACCGCAAAAGTACATCTTTTTGAAAGAAAAAATTCAAATTATCTATACTTTATGTATATCAAAATACACATGTAACAATTCCAAAGAAAATAAGATATTTTTAATTACAGTTTTAAATTATTACTTACGTCATTTTTACTATTTAACACATTGTTAAAATGTAAGAGAAAAATATATACCGGATTTATGCCATACAACATATAAAAAACTTCTTCTTTTGACAACATATAATACTAAAGTTTATAACTTTGCAATATAATGATTTTAAAACGTTTTTACTATGATTCACGAAATGCCAAAGCTTCCTTACGACATGGAAGCACTAGCTCCTAAAATGAGCAAAGAAACTTTTGATTACCACTATGGCAAGCACCTGCAAACCTATGTAAACAACCTGAACAAACTTATAGCAGGTACACAATTCGAGAACATGAGCCTGGAAGACATCATCCGTAACGCCCAAGGACCAACATTCAACAATGCGGCACAGACATGGAACCATACATTTTTCTTCATGTCGCTCACACCTGAGCAAAAGGAAATTCCATCAACACTGTCCGACAAGATAAACTCCACATTTGGTTCCATAGAAAAATTCAAAGAAGAATTTACCAAATCAGCATTAGGTGTATTCGGCTCAGGATGGACTTGGCTAGTAAAAGACAATGAAAACAATCTGAAAATAATGAATACTGCCAATGCCGGTAACCCTATCACCGAAGGTTTTATACCACTTATGGTTATAGACGTATGGGAACACGCCTACTACATTGACTATAGAAACAACCGTGCAGCTTTTATTGAAAATTTCTGGTCGCTTGTCAACTGGAATAAAGTGGCAGAAAGATTATAAACTTCCAATACCCATAAAAAACGCTTCGATGTTTTACAAAGCATTCTTATCTAAAACATCGAAGCGTTTTTTATTATTTACTCTATCACAGTTTCAGCTATTTTCTTATTAAGGAACTGCATCTTTAAATTAGCCTCTTTCTGTTCCTTTCTTATTTCTTCCATCGAAGCCAATACCTGAGCCAGTTTGCTAACCTCCACTATTGCCTTGATGTCCGGCGAGTACATAACAGTTCTGTAAGTTCTATCACCAATAAATTCAAGCTTCAATGACTTGGCATCCTTATTCGCTATTATAAACCCAACGACACCACCGTCTGCACCAACCTTATAATCTGCCTTTTCAATCTTTCGTCCCAAGTCCGAAGTGACATACATATCTGGCGATTCAGGTGTTTGAGCAAAAGCATCAGCAGAACTAACCTTTACAGATGTATGATTTAAAGAACCGCCTGCACAATAAATGGAAGTAAGTGACATTTCTCCCTTTTCACTTACACAAGCCCTCAAAAATGTTCTTCCTATATTTTTTTCTACAACTTGCGACGGATAAAAGTAATTTCCTATTTCCTGATATGCCGTATCTTTTTCAAGTACAAATGCAACTTTCATGGAATCCAAAACAGCCTGCTTTACCGCCATCATACTGTCAAGATATTCTAGGGATGTTTTCTGTTCTTCCAATTCAACCTGCTGCATAAGTCTTACAGCTTTCTTGCGGACTTCAAACACTTTAGGATATAAATTCCTTATACTATCTATCTGAAGTTTAGCCTCACTATAATTAGCCGACTTAAAGGACTCCTCTGCTCTATTGAACAGCTCTGTGGCTTTTTTTTCTTCCTGCCCACATGAAGCAAGAAATAAAATCATAAATGGAACAAGAAATTTTCTGACTTTCATATATACATTATTATAATAGTACGACAAAAATACATAATATTACATCAAACATATCTATGTTATACGAAAAAAAATAATTTTTGCTCCCGGTTATGTAGAGTTTATCACACAACCCATTTAATTTTATCATTTTTTTCATCCTGATTTACAGGACTTTTTAAAATTTCATTATAAAAAATCATTCAAATATTTTGCAGTTTCAAAAATAAGTCATACCTTTGCACTCGCAATCGGGAAATAACGATAGCAAAACAGGATTGATTCGCTAGCTCAGCAGGTAGAGCACAACACTTTTAATGTTGGGGTCTTGGGTTCGAGCCCCAAGCGGATCACTCAAAAAGAATACCGCTGATAACTAATCGTTATCGGCGGTTTCTTTTTTATCAATACTGAAAATTGGAACAGAATACGGAGTTCGGATGAAACCGCCAAAATATTGTGCACACGTTCAACTTTAAACGTGCGCACATTCAATACAAAACGTGCGCATGTTTTAGATAAAACGTGCGCACGTTTTTTTCGGACTATTAGAAAGGTGGAAATTCATACAACAGCGGTCACACTGTCAATTCTATATATTTCCATTTGTTTACACCTCAAATATCTTACGGTTCAGCCCAAGTAGTTCTTTTTTCCTTTTATTGTCATTGGTTTTGCAAGCCAGTTTGCAGGCATTTATAACCATATTCCAATATATTGATTGATACCATATTGCTGCCGTACCATTCTATCTGTCCTTAGCTTCTGTATAAGATGTGTTTGTTTTATAGATATACTTGTTCCTGTCAATAAAATTATTGTTTTTATGTAAACAACAAATCATAAACATTATCATTATAGCAGTAAAACGCATCAATATTTTCACCTACATCTTATTATTCAATAAAACACAGACTACTTTATACTATTCAAAAGCTTCAATTTACCTTCATCAACCATTTTTATTATAAGTTCTCCAAAAAGAGAATTTTGCCAAGCAAACCATGCTCTAGTGAAATTAGATGCATCGTCCTTATGAAAAGATTCATGAATGAAACCTGTTCCGGCGTCAGTATTCATAAGCATTTCTATACAATCTTTTATTTCATCATCATCTGTACTAGTAAAAGCTTTCATCATTATACTCATAGGCCATACCATGTCATAACCTATATGAGGACCTCCAATACCTTCTCCTGCCTTACCTTTAAAAAAGTACGGATTATCCTCACTCCAAACAAAACGGCGTGTATTCTGATAAATTGGATCATCAAGCTTTACATCTCCTAAATAAGGCATTGCCAAAAGACTTGGAACATTGGCATCATCCATAAGCATATGATTACCAAAGCCATCAACCTCAAAAGCATACATTTTACCATATTTAGGATGATTATAAATAGCGTATTTATTTAAAGCTTCTTCTACCTCATTGGCCAAAACCTTACATTTTTTAGACAAAATCTTTTCATCGTTTACCTTATCCAGTATCTCTGCAGCCTTACGAAGTGATGAAACAGCAAAGAAATTTGAAGGTACAAGAAACTGAAAAGTAGTTGCATCGTCTGAAGGTCTAAATGATGACGCTATAAGGCCTATTGGCTTAACAGGATTACCAAGGCCATTATTTGTCATTGTATCCAATGCTCTTTCTGTTTTACGCTGAAATTTATATGAACCTTTTCCATCTGTTCTTTGCTGATCTCTGAATGTCTCAATAATCTTCTCCACAGCACTTAGCCATTTATCACCAAATACACTCGTATCACCTGTGATTTTCCAATAATGATAGGCCAAACGAATTGGATAGCATAAAGAATCAATCTCCCATTTTCTTTCATGTACATCAGGACACATATCAGTATTGTCACTCATCCATTCCCCACCTGTAGGACCATCATTAAATGCATTGGCATAAGGGTCAATACATATACATTCCATCTGTCTGTTTATAACTCCGGCTATAAGCTCTTTCAGTTTTGGATCTTCATTTGCAAATTGGACATAAGGCCACACTTGTGCACCAGAATCCCTTAACCACATTGCATGTATGTCACCTGTATATACAAAGGTATCAGGTCTGCCATCATCAAAATATCTAAAATGAACTGTTGTATCTAGAGTATTTGGAAAACAATTAGTAAACATCCAAGCAAGTTTGGTATTTGCCAAAAGTTTCTGCATTTGCTTTATCTTATTCTCTATAACCTGCGACGTAAAAAGTCTTTGACCGACTTCGGGACGGTTATCCTTATATATAGCATCATTTAAACATACATATCCTGATGATACAGTTTCAAAAGCAGATGTATCAGCAATAGCATAACCTCCTAAACTTAACAAAAATGAAGTTATAAATACTTTGTGTTTCATGATCTTATTTTTACTTCTAAATTACATTATATCTTACAAATATACAATAAAGAATAAACATCTTTATTAAAATCTTATTTTTCTAAACTCTTAGAGAAAGAATATGGAGCGTCTTCTATATCTATACCTCTAAGTTTATTAGGAGTTTCACTCATTTTAAATTCAAGCATAGCACCTTCTTGCAGTTGCTCATGAGTAACGTAATTATGATTATATTCATTTCCATCAATATATAACTTCTGTACATATTTTGAGGAATGAGTATTTTCTGGAGCAGATATTGTTACAGTTTTACCATTCTCCAAATGTAATTTTATTGAACGGAATAGTGGAGAACCTAAAACATATTGATTTGAACCAGGACAAACCGGATAGAAGCCCATTGCAGAGAATACATACCAAGCAGAAGTCTGACCATTATCTTCGTCTCCACAATATCCATCTGGATTTGCATTATACATTCTATCCATAACCTCACGTACCCAATATTGAGACTTCCATGGCTGCGCTGAATAATTATAAAGATATATCATGTGTTGTATAGGCTGATTACCATGTGCATAATTTCCCATATTCATTATCTGCATTTCACGTATTTCATGAATAACGCTACCATAATAGCTATCATCAAAGACAGGAGGTAAAATAAATACGGAATCCAGCATTTCATTGAATGCATCTTTTCCTCCCATAAGATCAATCAAGCCTTGAGGGTCATGGAAAACGGACCAGGTATAATGCCAACTGTTTCCTTCGGTAAACGCATCTCCCCATTTCAAAGGATTAAAAGGAGTTTGAAACTTACCATCCTCATTTTTCCCACGCATAAGTTTATGTTCTTTATCAAACAAATTTCTATAATTCAATGCTCTTTTTGCAAATGGTTCCAATTCTTTCTTTGATTTTCCTAAAGACAACCCTAACTGATAAATACACCAATCATCATAAGAATACTCTAATGTGCGGGCTGCATTTTCATTAATCCCGACATTATAAGGGACATATCCTAATTTATTATAGTATTCATATCCCAAACGTCCTGTAGAAGGTACATCCGGATGAACATTTACAGCACCATGCTTAACGGCTTCCCACAAAGTTTCTATATCATATCCACGTAGGCCTTTTATCCATGCATCAGAAACTACAGAAGCTGAATTATTTCCTACCATGCAGCCACGATGTCCTGGACTTGCCCACTCAGGCAAGAAACCACTCTCTTTATATGCATTAACAAGACCTTCCTGAATTTTTAAATTCATCGAAGGATACATAAGGTTAAGAAAAGGGAACAAACAACGGAAAGTATCCCAAAAGCCAGTATCAGTAAACATATAGCCAGGTAGCACCTTACCATTGTAAGGACTATAATGCACTATGTCACCTTTTGAATCAATCTCATAGAAACTTCTTGGGAACAATACCGAACGATAAAGACATGAATAGAAAGTACGCAGTTTGTCTATATTATTATCTTTCACCTCAATACGACCCAATACTTTATTCCATTCTTCCTTGGCATCTTGAGAAACCTGTTCCAAGGTACGGTTTCCAATCTCTCTCAGGTTCAACTCAGCCTGTTCAAAACTGATAAACGATGATGCCACTTTTACATTAACATGCTCTCCGCGGACAGTTTCAAATCCAATAATTCCACCTGCATGATTGGTTGTCTGCTCTGTATTCTGGGTATCAATCACTCCATCCTTAACCGTAGCAACATAGCTGAAAGGCTTGTCAAACTTTAAAACAAAATAGTTTTTAAAATTCTCTGGCACCCCTCCACTATTTTTAGTAGTATAGCCTATAATCTTATTTTCGGATGGAATTATCTTGATATACGAACCATTATCAAAAGCATCTATAACTACATAAGAATCTTTTGATTCAGGAAACGTGAAACGAAATATTGCAGCACGTTCCGTAGGAGAAAACTCCGCCGTTACATCATGATCAGCCAAATATACTTTATAATAATATGGAGTAGCAATTTCTGCTTTATGAGAAAACCAACTTGCACGTTCATCCTGATTAAAGACAACAGCACCGGTAACCGGCATAATTGAAAATTGTCCATAATCATTAATCCACGGACTAGGCTGATGAGTCTGTTTGAATCCCCTTATTTTATCTGAATCATAAGTATAAGCCCAGCCATCGCCCATTACACCTGTCTGTGGCGACCAGAAGTTCATTCCCCAAGGTAATGCAACCGCCGGATAAGTATTACCCGTAGAAAGTGAATGCTTAGACTTTGTTCCAACAAGAGTATTTACATAATCAACAGGAGTAAGACTCTCCCCAAACACAATCAAACTATTTAACGCAAGAACAGTCGTAAAAAATATTTGTTTAATTCCCATGATAATATTAAGTGTTAAAAATATTAGAAATAAAAAGCATTCTTCCTGTCCATATAACTTCTGAACAGGAAGAACTGCTTATATTTTACTCAAATCAGTTGTTATCTTTCGTTTTGCCAAGCAATCTGTTCTCAAGCATTCTCATATAGTATCCACCTACCACTGAACGAGCTTTAAAACCTCTATAATTTGGTTTATCAGTAAATACCCAGTCAGACATAGGAACTCTGTCTATGGTTTCGTTCATAAACTTATACATAGGTGTTATGAACTTGCGGAAGGTGGACTGAACATTAGATAAAGCTGCTGTCCACATAACCCAGTCTGTCTTGGTATAAGTTTCACGACTATCAAGTGGCAAGCCATACACATTCATTTTATTCAGATAATAAGCGACTTCTGTTTCGGCTATTTGAGGATTGAAGATTCCAAGCTTCAATATTTTATCCCATACCAGATTGTACTTCTGGCTCCACGTTCCAGATTTGTCAAAAGTAAGTTTATAATGGTCACCATCATTAGCCATTTTTTCCCACTCGCCAGCCATCTCGCGTGCTTTTGCCATATAATGTTTTGCAATATCATTTTTACCAAGCATTTCAGCCAAACGTCCATAAGAAGCAATACCCAATATAGCCTTAATAGACAGATTTGCATTATGAGCAAAGTGTCCGGCAAAATCATCAGTACAAAGTTGATTCTCAGGGTCCAGACCTTTTTCTACCAAATAATCAGTCCAAGTAGTCAATACATCCCAGTGTTTAGCTGCATAATCAGCATTTCCTTCTACAGCAGCTATTGCAGCAGCTACAATAAGCATATTTCCGCTCTCTTCTACAGGCATGTCACCACCATATACCTGACCGTTGGCCAAAGGATAAGTTCCCAAATCATGAGCCGCAAAAGGTTTTTGGTGTTTTCCGCTTTCACTATAATAAAAAATGCCATTCATCATACCCTTCATCAAGTCCGGATTATAAATAAGGAATAATGGTGCAGACGGATAAGTCAAGTCAACTGTATTTATACATCCGTTACTGTTATTTTCTTTTGAAAGCCACAACAAATCACCATTCGGTGCTTCAACAAGTTTATGAGCAGCAATTGACTGACGGTAAGCTAATGCACAAAGTTCAGCATACTCTTTTCCTCCTACATTTGCTGCTTCTTCAATCAACTCTTTATCAAAAGCGTAACAACGTGAAATCAGTTTATCATAATCTCTGAAAGCGGTCAGGAACTCAGATTCAATTTTTTTATCACCTTTTTTATTCCAATAAGGGCGAAGATTGGTATTAAAATACTGTATAGAGTAAATATCATCATATCCAATCATAATCTTGTCTGCCACTTCCTTTACCTTTCCATAATCACGTACCAAAGCCATATTAGCCATATTGCCTTCACCTGAAGCACTAGTCTGAGCAAAAGTACCGTCTGCAAAACTCTGTCGTAAAGCGTCTGTATTTCCAATATTATATATTGTATTTTTCTTGTCACCAACAAGATAGAAATAGCCCCAATCTATACGCAAGTCATCACCGGATTTTGCAAGAATATTTTGCTCCTTACTGCCACTCTTAATAAAAATCAGTCCGTCCTGTTCATATACGTTGCTTACAGAAGGTTGGTGAGGCTGGTCCAAAGCCCAACGAGACGATGCTTCAAAATATATATCTATATCATGTTCTTTTCCATCTAAAGAAGTAACATTATATGTAATATAATTTACAGGACGGCTCACTAATGATAGATCTTCCAAAAACAATGGTGCTGCAAATGATAGCTTTAAGTCCACAACATTGCCACAATTAAAAGAATAATGAGTCTGAGTAGCTTGCACATCAACAGAAGTCTGAACAGCAGTCTGAGCAAACGAAGTCTTAAGATCTTTAGGAATAAGTAATCCGAAATCCAACAATCCATTACCAACCGGATTTACACATTCTGCAGCAATAATATTTAATCCAGGTTTCAACGCCGATTTTGCTTCTTCCGACAATTTTATCTGTTTATTCTTATAACATGTAGAACCTGTACTATGAACTTTTACTCCATTTATATAGAAAACAGCATCATCATCATTCGAAAATTCCAAATATACAGGATAGTCATCAAGGTCACGTTCTATGTTTACTGAACGACGTACCCAAATATTTTTTGTTCCCCATTGTGTCTTGGCTGTAGGTTCATACTCCATAGTACCGAATGCACCTTTATCAACTTTCCAGCTAGAATCATTGAAGTTCTCTGAAGTCCAATCCCCTTTTGGCCTTTCAGTGGTATAACGACCACTCCAATCTCCCTGCAAGGAAGTTGGTACAACAGGTATCATCTCTTTATCTTCTGTTCCCATAAATCTATATGATACACCATCTACCTTGATTACTCCGACAAAAGGAAAACTTTTGCCTGTCCAGTGACATACAGGGCTATCATATAAATTATCGCTCATTGACCATGCACTGGTATAAGGATCTATTGTTACCAACGGATAGGCAGGAGCACGTAAATCATTTTTTACAATCTCATAATTAGCTTTTTCAGTGCTGCACGAAATGAAAAATGGAGCAAGCAAAGCTGACAATAAAATTTTTTTCATAAATATTTTTATAAAGCAAAGAATTAAATATTAAAAATCACCATTCAAATGTCACATTGACTCCGTCAGGATTATTCTCGAACGCAATCAAATAAGTACTGCTTTGCTTGTCCCAATTTCGCAAATCGATTTTTTCCTTACCATCAATCTTTACACTTTTTGGACATGCAGGCAGCAGGACACGAGATATATTCGATGTTTCGGAAGGAGATTTTGCTACGTACGAATAATATCTTTTACCACGCTCTTCATTTTCCTCACGACTTGCAGATGCCAATACTTGAGGTAACTTTTTATTAGCTATTCGATTTACATCGAGCAAAAAAGCTTGTTCTCCAGGATTTACCTTCTTATTGGTTATAACCGGTAAACTAGGATCAAAAAGATCTATCAAACAGCCTTTTACAACATAAGAATCACTACTTACACTTTCATCAAGAACAGCTACCAAATCGTATGCCCCACGTTCCAGATAAAAATTATTCTTAAACTCAAGTTCTCCAGCCTTAGCATTCTGTCGGTACATACGTGAAAGCAATTTCAGGAATTCCTTATCGCCGTTTTTGTTTAATATATAATCTTTAGGATCTGTACGTAAAACACATACCGTACCTTTTCCACAACGATACTCACCCTGGGCAGAATCCGGAATATCTAGTAACTCAAATAAATGAGCTGACGGAGTTGCATATTTCTTTTCACCTGTATTCCACCATTCTCTAACGCTTTGGAAAGGATCCTTATCTGTTCCACTATATATCAAAATGCCACCATCTTTTACCCATTGAGCCAAATATCTGTGCGCTTCCGGTTCCAATGGTTTCATATTCGAATAAGTCATCAATAATATCTTAGTATCAGCCAAAGTTTCTTTATACCCCAAATTCTCAATATGAGCTGTTTTTACAGGAACTCCACGTTTCAGTAAAGGCAATGCCAGGCCATAAAAATTAGCCAACTGAGGATCTTCATATCCATCATGAGTAGGGAAACGCTGGAACATGAGAGAATTTGACATCAATACACTGATTCCGTGGCTGCCATTCAATTTATTCTCAGACAAAGGCATTTTATTCAGAGTATTTATCATGACCTGCATTTGAGTAGAATAAAACCGGGGAATACGTTCTTTTTTGTCACTGTTCACACTAGTGCGATAAAGTCCTTCATAGATTCGTTCCGGCCAAGGCATTACTTCAAAATCAGCGATATTAGGATATAACAGCTGAGCTGTAAAAGTAGCCTGATAATTTTTCTTATAATCAGCCCAGTCACGAGGCCAATCCTCAATAGGGTCAGTCAAAAAAAACATTTTACGCCCCGTAGGTGCTGTCATCGACTCCATAGAGCCATATTCCAGATAAGCGTTTTCAAAAACACGTTCACGCTTAATACCATCAAAATAATTTGGTTCACGTGATGTTCCAGTCCATACCTGAGCTATGTAGCCATCCACACATGGCAATGAAGCCAAACTAGCCTCAGGACTTACAATCTGCCATTGCGAATAATTCACCAAAGAATGGGTAGGTACATAACATTTTACATCCATTCCCTTGCTTTTACCATATTCCTTAGCATAAGTAAAGACTTCATTAAGAGCTCTGTAGTACAAATGGTATTTCAGTTTATTTGCTAGATAAGTATTCTCTGGAGATTCATGTTGAGGTCTCCAGTCGAACCCATAATACTCTTTCCATTCTTTCTTGAAAGCATCACTATATCCAGCTCTTGCCCAAAATTCAGGTTCTTCCATAAAAATAGCATCAATTCCGGCATCAATAACTCTTTTCACATGTTTTTCCTTCATGTACTTCAGAAAGTTATTTGATGGAACTATATATGGAACCAAATGTCCATGCCAAATTGTATCCCCCGCCATTGTAACCTGACCTTCGTCAAGATGAGATTTTCCATCCCATGCTCCAGTAAAATAGTCTTGATATTCCCCCCAGGCAATACCTGTCATAAAATGTACGGTATAACCTTTTTCTCTCCATGACCGTACTCTGTCTTCAAATGAAAGTTTTTTAGAATTATCAGATGGATTACCGCCTACCCCATATACCATAACAGCGTCAGCGCGATTGTCTATTGTTGCCTTCCATTCTCTTGAAGTTTGAAAAGTTGTTTTAACATTCTTGTTTGTCTGAGCCATAACTGGAATACTCATGGCAAGAATGCTTATTAGAAAATAATTGCGTTTCATAATTAAAAATTATTTTTCAGGTATTAAATCCAATAAATTTATCGGCAAGAAGATATATTATAAGACTATATTTTCTTGCCGACAAAAAATTATGGTATAAGAACCTCTACAGGTTCACTATAATTCCAACGACGAGTTCCACTACCAACAGGAGTGTCATAATTTATACGAGCTGCAGCACGAATAAATACTTTTCTTCCTGAAGGGATATTACCAATTGAACTTATTTGAACAGGTTGACCTAAAAGTTCATTAAATGCATCCCCAGAATACTCTATTTTATTCGACCAGCGATCATCACGGGCACGATATCCAACCGTACTTGAATAACTTACAAACAGTTGTATATCTGTAATATTTAAATATTCATCTTTCCAATTACCCATTGGCTCAATTTTTTCACGAAATATTTCATTCGTAACTCCTCGTGTAACCTTAACCTTTGCACTTATTACACCATTACTAACTTGCGGATCGCCCACAAACTCTACATTAAGAAAAGGCTGTACCTCAAATTTCACTTTAGTAGTACCACTTATCCTTGTATTTTGAGAACCATCGAATAATAATGTACCATCAGTATTTTCACGCACTAACGGAATAAAAGGACCATCGATACGAATATTATAATCACCTTCAAAAATTTTTGTATTACGGAAAGTACCGTCAAGCATACAATAGAAATCAGGGTTATGCTGAACATTTTCTCCCCAACTTAACTCAGTAAGGCGTACTCTTATTCCTTCACTTCCTTGATCTGTAAGAACTCTTTTACCTGTTGCCTCATCAACGACCTCTCCCCAAATTGTTTCACTTGGTTCATCATAATTATCCATCTCAAACATTTGGCACGATGTCATAAGAAATACTGCACAAAGCAAGCTGTAAAATTTTATTTTTTTCATATCGTTTACTTTTTTATGATTTTATTTTTTATCTATTAGGTTGCTGATCTATTACAAGACTCTTAGAAACCTCACCACTAGGTATTTCAAAATAATAATCCAAAGGAGTATATCCAAATGTTTTTTCACTTACATATTGGAAACGAACATCAAAGAACCATTTTTTATCCTTAGTTGAATAAAACGGATAAATACCACGGAAACGATAGTTAACGTTATTACTGAAAAGGTTCTTATCACGCTGAATACCCCAAAAACCATCTCTACCTTCATCATGATTTACACGCCAACGACGCAAATCCCATTTGGTCTTATTTTCAAACGCCAATTCTTTTCTACGCTCTTTACGAACGATATCACGGCTCTCATTTGATGCAGTTAAATTTCCATTAAGAGGTTCCGCACCGGCACGTTCACGAATATCCTTTATAGCTTGAGTAGCTACAGCCAACATATCTGTACCGTCAGGTGATGGAACACCAGCCAAAGATAGTTCTACAGCTGCTTCTGCCGCATTAAGCAGAACTTCGGCATATCTCATCAGGACAAATGGCTGTGCACTATTACCTTCACGAGGTTCAAATGACGGATCAGGATTAAGCCATTTACGCAATAATAAACCTGTTAGAGCAGAACCACCTTCATCATAAAATGGACCATTAAATCCAGAAGCAGTCATTGTTGTTCCGTCCTCCAGTTGTACTATTTCCTGGCTACCTTCAGGTTTTGGACTTAACCAAAGTGTCTTTGGAGTATCCTTATAAGCTGACAAATGTTGATATTTTGTTGTTCCTGTTGCATAAGAATAGTCATCGAAAAGAGGTTTAATTGGAGTATTACCTGTATAAACTCCTGCATAAATTTCTATAGTCTGACCTTTAAAAACATCACCAGGGAAAATAACATAAGCACGTAAACGTGGTTCGGCATTCTTAAAATAATCCATTGGCTTATCATACAAAAGATAATTGCCATCTGCATTAGAATTACCATCAGTAACCTTCAGTGTACCGTCATCATAATGATCTAAGCCATCAAACAACTCTACAAAATCTGCAGTCGGACAAGTTCCACAGTTTAATGGAGCCTTAAATGTACGTGGCAAATTATATGAGTCAAAAGCGTGTGTACTAGTTGGATATGAATATTCTTTCACATAGATATTTTCCGGATTATCAAGATCTGAGAACATATCAACCATATTCTGATATTGTGCTTCAGGATCATTTGCAAGCCATTTTTTCTTATATAGTTCATATCCACCGTCTTTTATAACTTCTGAAGCGGCTTTGTAAGCTTCTGTAAAATATTTCTTCGACGCTTCTTGCCAACGGTCCTCAGCAAAACCAATAACACGTACACCGGTCTTCGCACCCAGACCTGTAAGCCTACCACTTACAGTTTCATTATACTTAGCAACGCAACCTGCATACAACATTGCTTCTGACTTAAATGCCAATGCAACATACCTGTTACTGTATCCGCTTTTAGGACTGGTAGGCATCATTAGTTCTATTGCTGTATCATAATCAGACAATATCTGGTCCCACGTTTCTTCTTCGCTAGCTCTAGGAACTTCGAGATTATCATTTCCTGGATACTGCAATACTTTTGTAACCAATGGTACTCCACCAAACCTACGAGCCATTGCATAAAAAACAGTAGCTCGTACATAATAAGCTTCTCCCAGATAATGATTGTAAGTAACACTAGCGAAAGAATCTTTGTACTTAGGAAGATTCTCAATCAAATAATTTGCATCGCGTATCAATTCAAATGCCTTTCCCCAATATGGATTATCTTCACCTGTAAAGGATTTACAAATACCATCTCGGTTCAAAGCTTCACCGGTACCATCAATACCTACCGCATTTAACCATCCATTAAAATTTATACCCCATTGACCTAAATACTTGAAATCCTCCCATGGCATATTACTATACATACGAGCCATGTATATATCCATACCGGACTCATTGGATATCAAAGATTCAGAAGTAATAATATTTTTAGGATCAATATCTAAATCCAAGCACGAAGTAGCAAGTGTCAAACACAATGCTGCGGATATCAATTTATGTTTCATATCAATCGTTTTTATTTTTACACTACTTATTAAAATGAAAGTGACAGACCAACTGTGTATGTCTTATTCAAAGGATACATACGTCCAAGTTCATCATCAGGATGTTCAGGATCTACAAATTTTACTCCAGTAAATGTTAACAGATTATATGCATTTGCATAAACTCTTAAGCTTGCATTAGGTATTTGTTTTAACTTAGGGAATGTATAACCTAATTCAATACTCTTAAGGCGAAGATATGCAGTACTTACACGATTAAAAGAAGAATTATTCTTAGTCCATCGTCCTGTATATGCATAATATCCAGAAACCCACTCAGCTGAAGGATCATATGGATCTATTTTTGGATCAACCGGATGCCAACGATCGAGGAACTGCTCTAGGGCACCTCCACCATTCTTACCCCATATTTCATGTAATGGTTCCTTATATTCCATTGATCCAAGTGCAGAACCCTGGAACAACATACTGAAATCAATGTTCTTCCACTGTATTCCTGCATTCAAACTGAACTGAACCCATGGTGTTTGGTCAAAAGCATATGGATGTTCATCCTGACTGTTTATCTCACCGTCACCATTCCAGTCTTCATATTTGTAATCACCTGGCAAGATGTCTCTTTCCTTAAAGATCTGATAACTCCAAATATCTTCCCAACCTGTATATCGTCCTGCAGATGTATAACCGAACTGCACACCTTGATAGCGGTTTGTAAGGTTATCATTTCTCCAACGGTCATAAGAATTAGCCCATGGTCCTTTTTCTGATGCTGTAAGATATTTCCTACGTGTTATTGTTGCAATACCTTTTAAGTTATAGGCTACATCACCAATTCTATTGCGATGAGAAAGTTCCAACTCCATACCAAACTGTCGGTCACTATCCAGATTTTCACGTGGAGCAGTAGCACCAACTACAGTAGGTAAAGCTCCTGTACGACGAGCGAACAAACCTGAACGACGTCTATCAAAATAGTCGAATGAAGCTCCAAGTTTACCGTCCCATGCTTCAAAATCAAAACCTATATCAAAAGTCTTAGATTTAAACCAAGTAATACTTTCGTTTGGCAAAGCCATTGGAGTTGCTGCTGATATAAATTTACCTCCAAATATATATCCTGGAGAATACTGATTATAGTCTCCATTTGCCATATTACCACTAGTAGCCGGATAAGTATATCCCATAGCCCAATCATAGTTCAAATCTCCATCATCTCCTAATACTCCATAACTTGCACGAAGTTTTAACATATTTACAAACTTCAGCCAATCAGTGTTCTTAAAGAAAGGTTCTTCAGACATTCTCCATCCGGCTGAAACAGAAGGGAAGAATCCCCATTGATGACCTTTAGCGAACTTACTTGAACCATCATATCTGAATTGTGCTTCAAACAGATAACGATCTGCATAAGAGTAGTTTACGCGTCCGATCAAAGCCTCGCTAGCTTGTTCATAAAGATCATTACTTCCTGTATTCATACCACCAATCTGACCTTCATCTACTCCTGCCAATAGATATGGTATTGAAAATGCCAAATCCCTATAAGCATAGAAATTGTCACCGTTGCGTTTTTGCAACTCCCATCCTATCATGGCACCAACATTATGTACCTCTTTAAATGTACGATTATAATTTAATACAAATTGACCCAATGCTTGTGATTTGTCATAAAATTCACGACGCATACTACTTGGAGAGCTTTCGCTATATATTACCTGACTGTACGAGTCTGTTGTCTTATCATAAGCATACAAAGAATATTCTTTACGAAAAGCTTCATTATTGTCTGAACGATAATCATAGCTGAACATAGCCTTAGCAGTCAATCCCTCCAAAACGGATGTATATTTACCAAAATCTACAGATAAAGTTGCTGATGACTGGAAATATTTCTGTTTGTATTTCTTATAACCAGAAATATCAGATGTCATCATTGCAACAGTATTTCTTTGCATATCAAGACCCTCATAGTTCAACATTGTATTTTCCGGATCAGCATATGCAGGAGAAAGCACACCCTGTGCCCAATAATTCCTAATAATATCCGGAGAACTTGTTAAAGGAGTATTTCTCTCATCAGAAACGCCACTGACATTAAGTTCAAGTTTAACACCTTTTGCAATTTCAGTTGATATATTTGAACGGAGATTGAATTTGTTATAGTTTAAGTCTCCAGATTTAAAGATACCCTCCTGATAAAAATATCCCATACTGATATAGTATTTAGTCTTCTCATTACCACCTGATATACTGATATCATGCTGTGTCTGTGGAGCGGTTTTAGCGATAATCAAGTCATTCCAGTCTGTTGTCCTGCGTGTTCCGTTACGGAAGGCTTCAAAATCCTCCTCAGTATAAACCCAGTTACCACCATTGATATTGTTCATTGCCATTTCATTATACAGTGTCATTGTTCCATAAGGATCTGCAAGCTTTGGCATGCGGGATGGTTGCTGTATTGTATAAGAACCATTATAAGTAACTTCAGTTTTACCGGAATTACCTTTTTTAGTAGTTACAAGAACAACACCGTTTGCAGCCCTTACACCATAAATAGCGGCAGAAGCATCTTTCAAAACGGAGATATCTTCAATATCAGTAGCATTCAATCGCTGGAATTCTTCAACACTACGTGGAATACCATCGATAACAACCAAAGGACTACCCATACCACGAACATCAAAGCTATTGCTATATGTACCTGGCTCTGAACTTTTCTGCCATACGCGCAATCCAGGAATACGACCTGTAAGCATATTCTGCGGATTCTCACTCTTTGTCTTAATCAGATCACGACCTTTAACTCCAGATACGGCACCTGTCAACGATCCTCTACGCTGCGTTCCGTATCCGACTACAACTACTTCATCAATCATTTTAGCATCAGTCATCATAGTAACATCGATTGTTCTGCGTCCGTTAACTTTTTCTTCAACAGTCTTGAGACCTACGTAGCTAAAACAAAGTACAGCATTATCTGATACATTGATCACATAACGTCCATCAATGTCGGTTATCACACCTGTATCTGTATTCTTGACCTGAACAGCTGCACCGATAATCGGTTCATTATTCTCATCAATAACTACTCCTGATACTGAAATAGTTCTCTGAGCAAACATATCTACAGGTATCAGCACTAACAACAATGCCAAAACCCAGTAAGACAAGTTACATTGTAATTTACTTAAATTCTTCATAGCTTGTTTATTTATTTTTTAAAGTTCCACTCGATATTTGCCAATACTGCATATTCTGCAGCAAATGCAAAAGTAAACATACCCTCTACATTGTTCTTTGTTCTTTCTGCTTTATGCCAACCAATCAATAAATTAGTAGGGAGCATGTGCTCATAACTATAATTCTCGTATGCATAATCCAGATTTTTCTGGAATGCGGAAAGGTAATCTGCCGCTTTAGGATAATCAGCTCTTACATCTGCATAACCTCTCATAAGAACACCGTTAAACCAATTGTTAAAGCCACTTATCTCGAAAGAATAATGGTCCTTTACATCAGCATCCGGTTTTGCAAAATATGTAAAACTCTTATCAGACAAAGCTATCATATCATTTTTGTAAACCTCATCACCTGTAGCTCTGAATAAATCAGCAGCGCCGGAAAGCATTGTTCCTGAATTATAAGAGATAGCAGGTCCAACACGGTCCGGCAATGGCGTATTATCGCGATATCGTTCACCACCGACAGTTATATATTTTATTTCGCTGCCTCCACCCATCATATCGTCATAAACACCTATTCCAGGATTCATCAGATGAGTTTTCTGATAATCATATACCGCTTTTGCGAATTTAAGATAATAGTCTGATTTCTTTTCAGTACGTTCCATACGGTTATTGTTATCTGCAACGTATTTGTATGTAACTTCATCTGATTTTCCCTTGTAAATTTCGTGTAACCACACCAAAGGACTTACCAAAGGACCGTTGCTACAAGAATGTTTGGTACAATATCCTGGTCCCCATGTAATACCACCATTTTCTTTACCCGTGTTATCCAAAGTACAATCCCATCCATCAAGGACATATGAAGTAAGGTACTCAGCCTTTTCCAAGTACTTCTGTTCACCTGTCAAATGGTATGATTCTAAAAGTTCACGTATAAGCCACATCTGGTCATCATAAACATTAAGAACACCTTCTACCTCAGCAGTACCCTTGTCTCTGCCTCTGTTTACTCCATATACAGTCCACTCTTTTGTCTGTGTGTAAGAAGTCAAAGTATAAGTTCCTGCATAATATTCCAAATTATCATACAATCCATTCAAAAGTTCCTTATAATTCTCAAAGTTCTCGTCATACAAAGCAGAAGAGCCTTTATCCTTACCGGCTCTCATAGCCTTCATGGCTGCATTTACAGCTTCTATAGAACTGGTATACATCCACACACTGGCAATTTCAGTGGAATTAGTTTTTGTATAAGGATTATAATAACGTGTCATACCGGTTCCTGTGCCCGGGAAATAGCACTTCATTGCATTATCAATAATTTCGATGGCACGAGCCGTATTCTGTTCCGCAACACTCTCCAAGAAAATTCCTCCATCATTATCAGGAGTATTTGCATCTTCGGAATTACATGCACAAGTAACAAGTGTCAACATTGAACTTGTCATTAATGTAAAAAATGTTTTCATTGCTTTTATAGAATTTATTTTATTTCTGTATTCCATTATCTTTTTACAATGGAATACAGAAACCTGTTTGCTTTTTTTGATTATTCTAAGGTTACACTATACATTACCAACTTATTCTCATCTCCATTAGATTCACCTTTGTAAACTCCTATTGCTATCAAGACATCCTGACCGTCGAACTCAGACAAGTCATATTCGAAAGTCGCATACTTGTCCGGGCTTCCCGCTCCACCATCTTGGTGTACAAACCTCCAGCAGCCGTCATTTGCTTCAGAAGCATCATTAGCTGTATTAGATTTCGGAGACAAATGCTTGACGGTGATATCTTCTGTTATTGCTGTAACCTTAAAGAACGTAGGATTATCACTGAAATTGCGTGTCTTGAATATCAGTTTATTAGAACCTTCAGCAATAGAGAACTTGGCATAAAAATAAGATTGAGGCTCTTTTGTACTTACCTGAGCATCACCACCTTTTGTCTTTATCAGATAACCTTCACCTGCAAATACTTCAGGATCTTTCTGAACAGGCATAAATGACCATTCCGCACCAAAATGTCCGGTTCCACGCCATGCTCTGTATGCATCTACATAGTTATCACGATTTCCTGTTACCTTGCTTATTCCTGTAAATGAAGATTTAGTATGAGGCATTGTAGAACGTACCATTTCTTCTGTCATATGCCAACCGTCCAATCCGTCTATTTTTGCACCTGGCAACCATCCCCAACCTTCAACTTTTTCTTTTGCAAAAGCGATTCTACGTAAAACCAGCTGCTTCCAATAGTCTCCTGTCTGCGCACGGAATGTACCAATAGCTATAATGACTTCTTTTCCTACGTAAGCGCTCAAGTCAAAATCAAATGAAACATAAGCTTCAGAAGCAAGAGTTTTTATTTCACCTATCAATTGTGCTTTTGGAGAAGGTTCAGACAAGTCAACAACCTGAACGCCGAACACAGCAGGAGATGCTTCATCTGCATTATGAGTACGGACCTGAAGAGTCATGATTTTGTTGTCTGTAGTAATCAACTTACTTCCGAATACAAATGAGTCGAACATTTCCAAATCTACAGGATTTTGCCTGTCACCTTCATCATTTCGTATTCTCAAAGTTGTACCTTCATTCTGTTCTTCCCAGTTTCCACGGAAATCCAATGTGCACATGTAGTCACATGCCCAGTCCCAATGAGGATACTGTTCTGCATTACGTCCGCCACGGTATTCATTATAATACCACTTATCTGCACTTTGCAAATCTTCCGCTGTAAGTCCACGTAAGATTTCATTCGCACCCATTGTAGCATCAACCACAGCTACACCATCTTGGAAATCACCCACTGATACATTTTTGCTTATTGATGTAAATCCGTCTTTATCAAAAGTTACAGTATAATCCGCAAGAGGCAAGTTATCAATCACATAAGCACCATTGTTGTCAGTTGCTACAGATTGTGTAGGACTTACACTCACCGTAACCCCTGCCAAAGGAGCACCACCGTTTGAAGCATCGATAACCGTACCGCGAATTTCAGATGCAGCATATTGCATAACAGCCGATATACTTGCAACATTTTCATCATTAAACTTACCAGCAACCAAAGTCACACTTACTGTCTGATAATCATTTTTCTTAAATGTAATTATATGTGTACCTATTGAAACATTTTCGAGTATAAACTCTCCCTTAGAATCTGTAACGGCTGTTGGACCACCTTCAGTTGCGTTCAACCCTGATTCATCAACAACCACAGTAACCCCTTCTATCGGCATAGAAGAAACATCCGTTACTACACCTTTCACCTTACCATAAATCATAGATTCATTGTCGGAAACATCATCCGTACAAGAACCAAACATAAACACCATACATAAAAGTACAGCTATAAAACTGAAAAAATTCCGCATTTTTGTAAGTTCCATAGTTTAAATTTGATTAATAATAAATGAATAATCACATTAACGAACAAGCGCGCCACTTAATCATTAAGCTGACACAAAGTTTAGAAATTAGGGTTAAATTTAGGGTTAAAATCAGGTTAGAAGATACATAAAAGTTCTAATCTACAGTATATTAACCCTTAATTTAATAATTCTAATATGGAAACTTTGAAAAATGAGATTAGTTATACTAGTTACTATGCAAAAACACAAAGATCAACACCAGAAATCGGTAAACGGACGTGGATATTCTTCTCCTGTTCCTTTTAAATATTCTGCCATAAATCTCTGATATTCTACTATCGCCAGGTTTTCGCGTTTTAGATTAAAATACGATTTAATACAGCATGACAAAGCCTCTTCATTTATAGGATCAATATTAAATTCAGACTTAGCAAAATTTATTGTCATGTGATAATCATTATTATTAAAAGCACTTCTCATCTGCTCCAATATTACAACCTCAAGCTTACATTCTACGTCATCTTTAAAATGATCGAATAATGGATTGTCCAAAAAGGTCATAAACTTACCACGACTTATTATTTTAATAAATTCTTCTCTAAAGGGATTTTCTAATTTATTGGAAATAAGTTCCATGCAGCGTAAATAATCACAATAAAAAGTATCACTCAATACAAATTGAAAAAAACCTTTTTCATATACCAACATGATACCATCCAATTCATTAAGCAAAGACCTCAAATGATTTAATGCTACACCTCTCGAGTTTTTCACCTTATCTTTAGGCTTGTCAGGCCATAGTCTGTCGCTCAGTTCTTTCGAAGAAATACCTTCAAAAGAACTATAATATAATATCAGAAAAAAACATTGTTTTATCTGTAAAGAAAACATATAAGAAATATCACGTCCCTTATTGTCGTACACTGTAAAGTTTCCAAAAATATATACAGCATTAGTTCTACGAGCCTCTTTTTCTTCTATTTCTTTTTTCACAACAGACTTTGAGGATTTCAATTCGTCGATACAGCTTTCCTCATTCAAATATTTTTTGGGTTTTCTTTTATTCCTTATTATATAGCCTAAACCAAATACACAGACAATACCCAAAGCCCCTCCAATTAAAGTATAAGGAAGATTATTTCTACTTTTTACCTTTTCATATGTCGAATAGGAGACTGGGGGATAAAGTAATGAATAAATTGTAAACGTTGATGAAATATCATCAAAAGATTCCTGAACTGTGGCAAAAAAGCGTTTTCTTCGTTCATTATAATACAGATGAGCATTTGTTGTAATTTTATCAGAAATTATAGGAATAGAATCTCCTAAAACATTATAAATACCATCATTAATAGAAAATTTATATAAATGCAAATGTGAACGTGAAACACTTTCACGATATTGAAGAACATAAAAGACAGAATCCGCCAATATTGTCATGCCATGTGCGGGAACAATATTAGGTTCGCCATTGAGTTCCCATAATTTATTTATTTGATTATCTTTTAAATTAACCCTATACAAATCATGTAAATAGCGTTTCCCAACAATCTGCTCACCAGTTTCATTTCCCATCCCCCCAAAAATATAAATAGAATTATTCTCTGGAGAATACCCTACAGATGAAAAATAACGTGGACATATTCTATCACCCGACAAACCAGTTATTTCATTCCATTTTAAATTTAAAGAGCTATCCCTAACACCTGTTCTTAAATTATAGAACCTGTTACTGTAATACATATTTCCGAATCCGCCAAAAATGGTATAAGAACCATTCTGTACATCATAATAGGAATCATGATGATGCAACTGCATATCCAGATGATGCATTCCTTCTATCTTCCACTCTAAAGTTTTTAAATCCAGACTAACTATAGAAGGGTTATTATCATATGGTGGTTCATGATAAACCTCATACACATATAATTTTTCATTAACCGAGTCAAAAAAGCCACTAGCAAGAAACAATTTCATAGGGCAACTTCCATTTGTTTTCTTAACTTCATAGCTACCGTTCTCTATATTATAGGAAAAAATAGAATCTCTATTAAAATAATATATAATACTATTATTTTCATCATAGCAAGAACCAGCCTCAGACGATGAGCTGAATATATATTCTTTTTTCCAGTGAAAAGCCTCGTTTATAAGCCATTCCGGATTTTCAACTTTTCCATAACTCTTACCTACAGAATCATATACAGATTCACCTTCTGCCTCATTCAATGGGAAAATATATTTTTTATCTCCATTAACAGATAAACTGTTTATGGCAAAAGAAGGTATATCTATAATATGCTCACTTCTGCCAAAAACGATAGAGGGCTTGAAACTATTGGACAAATAAACACCCGAGCAAGTTTTTTCACGGTTATGTATTTTTAATGTAACCTCATTATGCTTTAAATCAAATGCAATCTTAACTTTAAACCAGTGGTTCTTTGTCATATCTTCTTTATTGACCGGCAAAGCTATTAAAACACTTTTACCTTCCTGATTCAAACGAAACAACACATCTTCTCCACGTATATCAAAAAAAAGATTAAATGCCTGCTCATTATAATCACCTCTTATATCTACAATATAACCTATTTCAACTGCAGGATATAATGCCATATCAAACTGTACATCAAAATAATCATTATAAACAGGTACCTTTTTATCAAAAACACGATACGATGTTCTTTTATCAATAGGATAGTTTGATCCTTTAAATCTCAGTCCATAAGAATAGGAAGAAACTGGAAATAAAAAAAAGTAAGTGAGTAAAAATATATATTTTTTGTATACGGACATCATAAATTCAAACTTAAGCTTTAATCTTCATTGTGCATAATTATGGCAAAAATAATTATTTTTCTACATAAAACAAATTAAGGTAAAACGTAAACTTCCAATTTTAGGGTATCCCCTTTTAGACGGGCGCCAGTCGGCACCCGT
>UQTJ01000006.1 GCA_900544075.1 uncultured Bacteroides sp. | reverse complement strand
CGAACCCCTTTATCGTCAGATAACCGCTCTGATATATCATCGGCAGCGGCATCTCCACGTTCGCCTTATAGTCGATAAACTCCTTCGTGGCATAATACTTGCCAGTAATCTCGTTCATGTTCTCGTTGAAGTGAGATAGCAGGCGTATCAGATATGTCGGCGTGCCGCTCCTGAACCAGTAGTCGTCTATTTCTTTTGATTTCATTGCATTGAGCACGCTGAAAGGGTTATACACATCCGTCATCCTTTTGCTGAAGTGATAGCCGTCATACTGTTCCTTCAGCAACTGCCTCATTCTTTCTACGCTGCATCCCATTTCGTCGGCCATCTCCTCTATCCTTTTGCCGAAACAAGAATCAAGTTCCTCTTGTGTGACACCGCATAAAGTTTCATAATCCCTTGACATGCTTATGTCTTCCGGCTGGTTGAATCCACTGAACACGCTCACCTGCGAGAACTTCGTCACCCCCGTCAGCAGCACGAACTGCAGATGCTCGTCCGCCCCCTTGAATACCGAATAGAACCCCTTCAGTATGTTGCGGTGCTCCTCCTCCAGGTCCTTGTTCACGTCGAGAACATCCAAAATAGGTTTATCATATTCGTCCACGAGCACCACGGCGCGACGTCCCGTCTGCTCATGTACCTGGGCAAGAATCCTCTTGAAACGTAATCCGAGATTGATATCCCTCGAGCCGTCTTCCATGCGATATTCT
This sequence comes from uncultured Bacteroides sp., assembly GCA_900544075.1. Classification (GTDB taxonomy): domain Bacteria; phylum Bacteroidota; class Bacteroidia; order Bacteroidales; family Bacteroidaceae; genus Phocaeicola. The sequence continues at coordinate 106,043 of UQTJ01000006.1, read as the reverse complement.
TTTTCCCAGTCGGAGATATAACCCGTAATGGCATCCCTCAATGCCCCCGGACAAGTATATTCTCCACCATTGAAATCCATATGAAACACCGGATACACTTTCCATTCCTTCTCCATGGCATCAATTTTCAGCCCCTTGAACAGCTCCTTCCTGCCGAGGAAGTAATTCTTCAGCGTAGATACCAGCAGACTCTTTCCGAACCTGCGTGGACGGCTCAGGAAATAAATCTTTCCTCCATGCGCCAGGTTATAAACCATGTCTGTCTTGTCTATGTACAGATAACCGTCCTCGATTATCTGGTCGAAACTTTGTATTCCTATAGGGTATTTCATGTTGGTCAATTAATAATTAAGGGTTAATAATTAAAACTTCCTCTCATGGCAAAGATAGCGAAAGGTGAGAGCAAATAAATAAGCTTGCTTGATTTTTTTTGCCGAGCCGCATCCTATCTTCGTGAAACAAAGATACGAAAAATCCTGGACCTTACATAACAATTCCCTCGCAAAAGTTATGTATTTATCATTGAACCTACGAATGTTAAAAATAAGCTTCATTATCATATTTTTACGATTTGACAACGAATGTTTACATGTTTTTGATACTTTTGGGAAAATTATACAAAAGCCATCGGTTTTATATCCTTTTATCAGTGTTTTTGTGTAAAAAACAACTAAACGTATTTATAAACTTAAAAATTAAATGTTATGAAAGTGAAAGATTTTTTCAGACAGTCAGCTCTTATGCTGCTTTTGGCATCAGGCATCGTTTCATGTACAGAAACAGCGGACAATGCTCCGAAAGACAGTGATTCAAAGGAAGTTATCGTACCCCTCAGCTTTTCCGGCGAGGTTCTCGACATGGGCACTACACCTCTGAGCAGAGCTGCCGGCAATGATTTGCTTTATATCCAGGTATGCAGACTTCTGGAAGATGGCTACGCGCAACCGTATGCTCACGGTCTTTTCGATGATTTTGGCGACAAAACTATTGCCCTTAAAGCTGAAGACAAATACCTTTTCTACGCCACAATAGTTAAGGACGGAAAAAACAGAATATATAACTACGAGAATCATTACTCTACTCCATTCGATACAGACCTGACGAATAAATTTGTGGTCGACGGAAATTTCAGCATCTGGGAACTTATGAGAGGTAGTGCAGATTTGGTGGACATGGGTTATTTCGAGAAACCGGACGTAGACAGATACTTTGGTGTATCAGAACTGTACACTGTCAATCCTAAGGACATTCAACCTGTAAACATAAATCTTCTCAGAACAGTATTCGGAGTAAAAGTAGTGACTGAAGGCTTTACATCCGGCGATCTTATTATAGAAGTGTCCGGCGCACCTCAGATGATGATTTCCGCCCCACAGACAGAAATTACGAAAATATTCTCATTGTCAGACCTTAACGAGGCCAATAATAAGGATATGAATTATGTTACCGGAGAAATGACCAATAATTACACTGAATACGCCATGGTCAGAATCTTACGCATCTCAAACGGCGAAACAATCCCTGTCGACGAGAAGGAAATCCTTTTCACACGCAATATGCTCACTACACTGAAGGTCAGAATCGAAAGCAATATGTATGAAAACGGCGTAAGCATCACTACAGAAACATCCGAAATGCTTCCTGACGACCAGGGTGAAATCGAATTTGTAGGCGGTGGCGATTTCTGACCTGCCGTAAAACATTCATAAACGAAAAAGCGATATGAAAACAAGACATATTTTCAAGGCCTTGACATCCGCTTTCCTCATTTCATTGTTCGTGTCCTCATGCAGCAAGGAAAATCTCTCTTCCCCGGCGGAGGACACGTCCGATGAATATGTGGAAGTGGCGCTCAATTGCACAGGCGAGATTATCGACATGGGACAGACACCATTGTCAAGAGCCGGCAGTACCGACCTCTATTACATCCAGGTCCTTCTCACAGATTCAGTAGGAAACAACTGCTACTATACCCCTTATGCACACGGACTTTTCGATAATATTGACAATCTGAAAGTTTCTCTTAACAAAAAAGAGGACTACACCATCCAGGTCACTATGATAGAGGATGCAGCCAACATAATTTTCTACGATGGCGAATCATATGGCTGTCCATTCAGGTCCGCCCTAACCAATACTTTCACATATACAAGTGAATTCGACATGTCCTTGCCGAGTTACGGTTGGGTGGAAATACTGGCAGAAGACGAGAAAATATACATCATAGGCAATCCTAATCTGAACCGCTATTATGGACTGACCTACTTCAATCCGTCTGCAGGCGGTAGCATCAACATCGACATGGCAAAGATGGTGTTCGGACTGGACGTCAAGACAGAGAATCTCACCGAAGGAAAAATACGTGTCAAAGTGTCCGATGCTCCCGAAATTCTTATTGACAGCCCTAACGGAACAGCGTCAGCAATATTCTCATTATACGATTTGTTTATGTTCTATATGAACGACTATCTTGCGGATAAAGGCTATTTCGAAGTGCTTTTAGTCACGGCAGAGTGGATAGACGGTTCCGGAAACTCACATCTGGTAGCCGAAAAGCCCGTTGCATTCTATCGTAACAAGAAGACCACCATTACCGTGCGTATCGATACCACCCCGAACACCGGAGAATCAGGCATCAATATCGACATAAAGGAACCTCAGATGGAAGATGACACGGAAGAAGACATCTTCGAATATTACTATTAAGAATGAGAATATATATTAAAACCCCAATCATTATGAAAACCGGAATATTATACAGATTCTCTACCATATTTATGATTGTAGCCATGTGCATAGCGTCATGTACGGAATCCCCAGTGGACGATGGCAACGGCGATGGCAATGGCAACAACGACGAAAACGTCGATGATGGTGGAAATGATAACGACGACGGAGATGGCGGCAATACCGATATCCCAAGCACACAGCTCGTTGTTCCCATTAATCTGACAGGCGAGATTCTCAATCCCGGAGATATCGATAGCAGAACACCGGGCAACGACCTCTATTACATCCAGGCATATACCGTCGGCAGCGGTGAAGAAGAAATCATACCATACGCACACGGCCTTTTCGACAGTGGCGAAGGACTGAAAATCACCCTCGACAAGGATAAACAGTACAAGTTCCTTGCCACCATGGTAGTCGACGGCAAAAATAGAATCAGTCTTAATGACGGTATATACAGCCAGCCGTTCATGACATCACTCACAAACAAGTTCGTTACAGGCAATGAGTTCGACGGCTACTGCATAAGCAATGGTGAGGTAGAGATTCTCAACGAAGGATACTGGTACATGCCCGACATCGACAGATACTACGGCGAGTCCGACATATATACAGCCAATCCGGACAATACCTCTGCAGTCGATATAGACATGATAAGGACAGTGTTCGGACTTAAGGTGATAGCCGAGAACCTCAAGGAAGGCCGGCTCATTATAAGCGTGGAAGGCACCCCTGAAATGGAAATCGCATTCCCCGATACCGAAACTTCCGGAATAATCTCCTTCAACCCGCTCTACGAGATTTACGAGATGCGCAACGATGAATATTCTGAACACCACACAGTAATGATAAAACAGCTGACTCCCGAAGGTCTGGAGATACCTGTCATCAACGAAACTTTCGAGTTTTTCCGCAACAGGATGACCACTCTTAAGGTAACCATCTCCGGAGAAGCCCAGAGCAGTGGTGTAACTGTCACTACAGAGGACACACCTATGAAGCCGGACGGTAAGGGCGAAATCGAATTTACAGGTGGCGGAGATATTGTTCCATTACCCGGTAACTAATCAATTAAAAACAGTCAGAAAATGAAAAAAATAAACTTTTTAAAAGCCGTTGCGGCAGTTTTCGCCATCAGCCTGGGAATATCCTCTTGCAGCAAGGAAGAAATCCCCACTGCAGATGCCGATGCAGCCGACGAATACGTCGAGGTATCCCTAAGCTGTACAGGCTCCATATCAGACATTGAAGTGTCCCCACTCTCACGTGCCGGCAGCAATGACCTCTATTACATCCAGGTGTTTTCATACCATGAAATCAGCGGAAATAGCTATAGTCTGCAATATGCATATGGTCTGTTCAGCAAGAAAGACAATATAAAATCCGTAAGACTCAGGAAGGACGATAGATACTATTTCATGGCAACTGTAGTAGAAGACGGCCTCGACCTCATCTACCATGAAGAGTATGATGGAATAACTGCCTATGCAGCACCGTTCTACAGCATCCTGAACAATACATTTGAATATACCAACGATTTCAGTGGATATTACATTTATCGGGGCATTACCGATATGTTTGGAAGCGACGGACAAATGAAAACATACGAAGTGGCCCCCGTAAAACGCCATTTCGGCATGTCCGAAATCATCACCCCTACCGACGGCGGTACAGTAACCATCGACATGGCTCCCATGATGTTCGGCATAAGAGTCGAGGCAGAAAACTTCACCGAAGGCAAGATAGTATTTCAGATGTACAACGGCCCAGAGATAGTGCTTGAAAGTCCTGAGCAGAGCAAGACTGAGTATTTCGCCCTCTACGATCCGTGGGGTGCTTATAATGATGACTACAAGGCCCAGAACGGCTTCTATGAGTGGCGTACAGTCATGGTGAAATGGATTGACACTCTCGGCCAGGAACATTTCATCGGCGAGAGAAATATCATCTACCACCGCAATAAGATAAAGACCATCAGAGTCCGCCTGCCCCAGAGCAAGTCCCTTGACGCAGCAGAGATAAGCACAGAAGAATAAATCAATAAAAAAACTCATTAAAGAACGGTAACGGTTCCCACCATAGAGCCGTTACCGTTCTTAATTATTAATTCTTAATTATTAACTCAATACGGTTCCCCCAGATGCTTCACTATAATCTCCACTTCCGGTTTCAGCAGATACTGGCGGTTCTTGTCATATCCCGCAGCTTCCAGTTCCCTCATCATCATGCCGCACCTTGAGAGCCACCTCCTGAAGCTTCTGGAGGCAGATTCCTTTGTGGCATTCGGGAAATACATCATTGCCAGTTCACATTTCTTATACAGCCGAGGCTTGAAAGCCTCCTGTTCGTCATCGGTATATCTGTTCATTAGTTAAAAATTAAAAGTGAAAAATTAAAAATGAGGCAGCCCGCTAAAACCAACAGCTAATAACTGACAACTGTCCGTCGGTTCCTGCTTAGCTTCGTTGACCGTTAGCTTTTAATTATTACTTCTTAATTATTAATTATTAATCATCTGCTCTCTTCATACCGTAAAGTTACTAAAAATCAGCCTGTTCTGCAAGATATTTCCCTATGACTTTGGCAGTTTGTCCTCCTTTGTACGGCTTTGTCCTTATTATGAAACGTTTTGAGGAAACATCATGTTTTATTGTATAAAAAAGCGGTAAGAACTTAATCCCACCGCTTTCATATTGCCTCCAAAGAGGACTTTTGTAAACAAATGCCACAATTAAAGATGCACGGCAAGCATTTCGCTTCCTGCCCTATGTATAGCTTCCTCTATCTTTGATTTTTGAGCTTCAGAAGCAAATGCTATGCGCTGTTTGTACTGGCGCATTAATGATGGATTTATCCCGGCATACTTTGCAAATGTCGATACGCTGATAAATTTGAAACATTCAAAGAATGATGCAATATCATACTTATAATCAAATTCGACATCCGATAATGAAGCCGGTACTTCTTTGCCGGCCTCCGAAAGCATAGATTTGTAATCATTCACTGCTTCGATCAAGGCCTGTTTGGCCTCCTCTACAGTATTTCCTTGTCCATTCAGGTTGAATCCGTCAAATTCCGGGACGTAGACGCTTATTGTCTTGTCATCCCACATTTCCACAATAGCTGTTGTTTTCATTGTCTGTTCTTTTTTTAATTTGTAAACAAATGTGCGGGTCATTTAAGGTCCGCATCTTTCATCATGCTGTTCAATGTGCCGCCTTTAATCTCTTGCGAGCCATGTCGTCCAACACGAAAGTATTTGCCTGTTTTAGGACTAAACCAAACATCGTGTTCTTTGCCATGGCTCACGAAGTAGCAGCCTATCTTAGCAGCCTTCTTCAAGAACTCTGTTGTTTTCATAATTCAAAGAGCATTTGTTTACGACTGCAAATATAACATATTTGTTATAAATAACCAAGAGAAAAAGTGAATTTCTTCAGTGGAAATCCCCCCCCTCAAAAAACGCCCCGTCGTTTTACCTTAAACGACGGGGCGTTTTACTTCGAACGACGAAGCGTTTTTCCGAGGCTTTCCGGAGCCATAAATTCCACTCCGAAAAATGCGGTTTAGGTTCAGGGTTCACCCCTTATATTATATAAACCCTTTAAGCAGAAGCTCGCTTTTCTTGTAGATATTGCAACGCTTTGATAATAAGCCACTTTCGAGATATCTTTTCAGCGCCCTTTTCATCGTACTGTCACAAATTCCGCGTTTTAGGGCCTCACTTTTAAAATCGGTGAACCTAAATTTTTCATCCATACTTTTCAGTACAGGCATCACCTTGTAGAAGCCCGAAATTTTGTTTCTCGAAGTCTTTTCCATCAGCATTGTCGTGATGTTGGTCGAATGCTTCATGCAGTATTGCACTATAGCCATCGCACTGTCGAAATCCTCGTCCTGACAAGTGAATTCCGTCACCTGCCATCCCGCCTCCAGCATCCTCAGTCCGCTCAGCACCATCGCCACCCTGAGTACCATCAGACCGCTTCTGAACACAATGGCCGCCATATGAGGATTGCCCTCTGCAGCCACTATCGCCAGATGCGCCCCGAATACATTATCATGCTTCTCCCACTGCTCCTCCGTGAAGTTAATCATCACCCTCTTGCCCAGGGAACTGAAGAAGTTCACCTTCAGCCTCTCGGAGATATCCTCAAACAGCTCGCTGATATCTATATTACCCCTCTCCGACAGCGGCGACTGCGATTTCCACTTATAGTCGGCCTTCAGTATATAGAACAGGAAACGGCTGTACATACCGTCCTCTATCGTCTTTATGAAGCTTACGAGCTGATTCGGAGTGCCCGACATCAGCAGAGCCAACATCGGTGCCTCCACCTCCACCGGCTCCCTGTCCGTCTTATAACTCTGCCCCACCGTCTCGTGATGGAAAATCATTCTCAGCTCGGCCGTCTGCTTGCCGTAGTCAGTCCTCAGAGCCTCTGCCAGGGCATCAATCTCCGATACCATCAGGATATTGCCGTGCAACTTCGCATCCCTCAGCGTATGCATCATCTGGCTCTTCGAGATATTGGGCGGCATGAACAGCTGGTCCCTCTCCGGTTCCTCAGGCTTCATCTCTATGTTAGGCTTCCTCTTCTCCTTGAAGGCCGTCCTCACCTCCAGCTCCCATTCCAGCAGCTTCAGTTCATACTCCTTCTTGGCCTCCTTGTATCTCCTCTCCAGTTCCGCATGAATCTTCTTTCCTAACAGAGAAGCATGCACCGCCATACCCTTACCGGCACCCGCATAAGCCACGAAACAGGTGTACAGATGGGCCGAATACTTCACATTGCCATACATGGTCCTCAGGGCCGGAAACAGACCGCTCAGCACCGTGATGCACGACAGCAGAAGCACATCCCTCTCCTTCCTGTCCTTGGCCGTCGACAGCAGTTTCAGCAGACTCTCCGGCATGGTTCCGAATATCTCATCAGGCAGAACCGGACACGTCTGTTCTATCACCTCATCCTCGTCCTGAACCTCCTGTTCATTTAGGTTCAGCACATCTGAACCTTCCCCCGGAAAATCTCCGTTTTCAGAAATTTCATTTTTCGTCATTCCCTGATTATCAGATGCTTGCGAAAATGCCTCACGGGCGACATAACCTATAGAGCCTTTGTGAACCCTGAACCCAACCGGCTCCCCGCTCTTCATCCCCTCAGTGCCATGCTCATACCCCCAGACCACAGCGTTCCTCACCTCCTTCTCCGGCATCCCCGGCTGTACCGCACGGCTGCATGCACGGGCCACTGCATCATCAAGCTGCCAACTCTCCACACCCATCCATCGCAGATACTTCCCGAGGTAGAGCAGAGTTTCATGGCGGCTCCCCTCCGTGTACGCATTATTCTCGAAGAAACGGTCTATCACCGCCTGAGTGTCCACATTGCGGCTGTTCCCCATAGCGGACCGTGCCGACTGTACGCGGAAGTCCTCCGATGTGTCCGGTCCCACAGCCGGCACATAGTTCAGCGGATTACCCTCCGTGCCATAGTCGAACACCGCAGCCTCCGGGTTATAATACACCTCCGGGTCGTACGAAGCCAGACTCGTGCGAGCGAAGTCCTTACACTGCATGTCAGGTTCCAGTCCCGTCAGAGCCTTCAGACCCTCCGCCACCTTCTCGTACGCGTTGCGATACACATCTATGTGCACCATACCGCCGTTCACCACCACCCTCAGTCCGCGTCCCGACGAAGTGACATGCACCATCACCACCCATTCGAACACTATGAGCAGGTCGCGTGCCGCCTTCACCTGTTGCGGAGTCAGATTGTCGAAGTCAAACATGAGCCACCCCGTCCTCGCCGTTGTCTTCGCAAAGAACCGCCCCATACGGCAGTCCCCCGCAAAGACCACGGCCGGCAGCTTCATCTTCCACTCCCTCGCCTCGTCCTTCATACCTTTTTCTATAAAGGAACGAATCTTCTCCACTATAGTTCTGTACTTGCCATCCCTGATGGCATCTCTCCATTCCGCGGCGTCTATCACGCCCTGAGCCTCCTTGCTGTAAAGGTTGCTGAATAATGTGATGTTCATTTATTTGGGTTTTTAAGTTTTTAGTTGTTAGTTCTTAATTTTTAATTATTAATTAGCTTCGCTGACCGTTGGTTCTTAATTTTTAATTATTAATTTTTAATTATTAATTTTTAATTATTAATTCTCTTCCCCAAATTTCGTCATTATCCTCTCCCCTCCCAAATGTTAAAACTCCCCCTTTCCGCCCTTTCCAATCCGCCTGCAGTCCCCCTCCTGTCCGCTTTCTCCGATATTCAAATCTTTGATTAACTATCCTTATTTTTTCTTAAAACAGACGATTTTTTTATATTTGCATATGGAAAACACAGTCAGACGCAACTTTTCTGAAGCAATTCAGTTGCGTTTACCGATAAATATTAACCTTTAAAATTTCATTTTTATGAGAAAAAAAACTTTTCTGAAGAAGAGATGTGCTACTATCTCAATGCATTTTCCGATGTGCTCTACGTCCGTTTCAAGAACGGTAATCTCAGCAAGTCCGACACAGCCAAGCTGAAGAAGGCAGCCAAGCGTCTGTATTATTGCGTATTGGAGCTGTCGCGGAAGAGATAACACTAAAAAAACGTGGCACATTTAATATTAAGTGCCACGTTTTTTTGTATCTGAGAGTGAAAAGATATAAATTTGCAGATAAAACGACGATAAGAGGTAAATCAGAAAATAACCGAAGAACCTGATTATGAGATTATCCAGAAAAGAAATAGAAGCAATACTGAATGTAGCCCAAAAGATATACGGCGCGTCCGTAAAGGTATATCTTTTCGGCTCCCGGACAGACGACAGCAAAAGAGGTGGAGACATAGACCTGCTTGTGCGAACCCCCGAAGGAGACAAAGGAGTGCTTGCAAAAATCAGGATGTCCGCCATGCTGAAAGAAATACTTGGCGACCAGAAAATAGATATCATAGGCGATCATGAGACATCATACGTTGCAATGGAAGCCCTTAATAAAGGAATTTTACTATCATGACGGACAAGAGAAATGAAATCAAAGAACGCATAGAGCGAGAATTTGAGATATGCGACAGACATATCGCACGCATAAAAGGAGCACTGGAAGACCTGTCAACACATCTTCCATTACAATTGAATGACTATGCATCACAAGATACAGAATTAGTCCGATGCATAGACCAGTTCATCTTCAGATTCTCGAAACTTCAGGATGCGATGGGCGCCAAGCTATTCCGATATATTTTAGAGTATCTTGACGAGGACATAAAATATCTCCCTATGCGTGATATACTCAACCGTTTGGAACGTTACGGCATTATCCCGTCATCGCACGACTGGATATATATCAGAGAACTGAGAAACGACATAGCCCATGACTATCCAATAGACGAAAAAGACACGGTAATAGCTCTTAACGAGCTTATAGGCAAGACAGAAACACTGTTAGCGATATATAACAGTCTGAAGGAGCGATTTTATAACATAAGTGCCACGTTTTTTTGTATCTGAGGGTGAAAAGATATAAATTTGCAGCAGATTTTAACAAGAACTACAAGGTCAACATCTCAGAAAAAATCAAGAGGAGATATAATATATGCTATACCGATACACAGTCAGCAACTTTATGACATATAAGGAAACGGTAGAATTATCTATGATTCCAAGTGTAAACAATATAGAAGGGCACTTGATAGACAAAGATTTTTTCCCCGTTCTGAAAACGGCAATTATATATGGAGCAAATGCATCCGGTAAAAGTTCATTGATAAAATCAATGGATTTTGCACGTTCATATATTTTAGACAACAGTACACTTTCTCCGTTACTTAATTACAGTTACAGACTTGACAAGGAAAAGCAGAATCAGGAATCCGTTTTTTCATTTGAAATAAAAACAGGTAGAGAAATATACCAGTATGGCTTCAGTGTCATTTTTAATAAAGCAATGGTACAGGAAGAATGGCTATATGAACTGACCAAAGAAATCTGCATATTTCATAGGGAGAGAACGGAAGACGGCATTTCTTTAAAAGAACATTTAAAGAATATGTCTGCTGAAGAATTGTCACGTCTTAGAATCTATGAAGAGGATCAGGCTTCATCAGACCATAGTTTGTTGATTACAAAGCTTGGAAGCATATCATACGGAAAAGGTATGTTTTGGGACTCATGTAAAGAAGTCTTTACATGGTTCAAAAGACTGACTATCTTTTTCCCAAATACAAAGTTCAATTTATTGTCAGCTGTTTACGGTAATGAAAAGGAAGTAAACATATTATATAAGGAGTACTTCAAGATTTTTGGTATAGACATCGACAATATCCACCTGAAAGAAGTTCCTATAGAATATCTTACAGTAAACCCGGAGTTCCTCTCGGAAATAAATAAAAGTTTGTTGGATAAGAAAAATGAAGGAACAAAAGGTATGCTCAACATAAATGGCAAAGAATATCTGTTTGAAATAAACGATGAAGACAGACTTACAGCAAAGGAAGTCAAATTCAGACATCGCGTTAATGATTACACAGCAGAATTCTCCAAAGATGAAGAATCGGATGGAACACAGAGGCTGTTCGATTTGATTCCTCCTTATGCAAGAGTTATTCTTAGTGGCGGTGTATTGATAGTGGATGAAATCGACAGGAATTTACATAGCTTGCTTACTACTATGATTTTCAGAAATTTTCTGTCAAGTGAAGGAGAGCAGAACAGGCAATTGATCTGTACCACTCACGATGTAAAGATGATAAACTTATCTCTATTGCGTCCTGATGAAATCTGGTTTATAAACAGAAACAGAAATGAAGCTTCGTCACTGTATCCATTAGCCAAATACAGAGTTGAATATCCTGATAATGCAGAAATAAACTATCTTAATGGTATGTATCAGGGCATACCTGATTTTAACTTCAATGAATAACCTATGAGCAGCAGGCCAAATACCATTCCAGGAGTAAGCAGCACTTATATTGCCGGTTCTGAACCGGAACCGGAAATATTGACATATATAACAGAGGGTGAAAAAGAAGAGATTCAATACTTGAAAGGGCTGGAAAAATTACTTAAGGACAATAATAAATTGAAGAAACTCATGGTCTGTGTAAACGACAAGATAGATGAATCTATTGTAAGTTGTTCTCATCCTTTAAAACGCACAGATGCATTATTAAACTATATAAAATTGAATTATCCATCCAGACCGTCCAATATGAGTTTATATACAATCTGCGATTTGGATTCAGGTTCATTCAAAACAGACGAACAGCTAAAATTAATTTCCATAAGCCAAAATGAGAATATAAATATCATTTTATCGAATCCTGCTTTTCAGATATGGCTTGTATTCCATTACTACTCATGGCTAAGAGAAGGTATTTATGAAGATAATCTCAATTGCAAGAAACAAATACAGTTTCTCGAAAGAATGCTCAAAAGAAAACTTCAAGGTTACAAGCATGGAAGTCTTGATTTTTCAAGATTTGCCGTTAGGATAAAAAACGCAATTGACAACAGCAAAACATATAGAACAGCAGTGAGTGAAATTATGACTGATTTTGGAACTAATTTTATGGATATTGTAACTGTAATGGGATATTAAAATGCACCATCGCAGGTGGCAACCAGTGCGTTGCAGGCGATACCTTTCAGCTCAATGATTGGCGGTCTGCTTAAGGCTTGTATCGAGGCACAGGCCATGACTGCCAAGACCACATGGGATTATAATACTTTATTACTTATTTTCCTCCATTTCTCCTCCTTTCCTCCCACTTTCCCAAAAAAAACTTACAATTTATTTCCCTTTGTGGTATATTTTGCCTAATTTTGCGCCTGAATTTGAAAACTTTATTCCTGTTATGGTGTTGATTAAAGGGGAATTCACTGTGACAGGGAGCCGCGAAGCGTGCCCGAAAGGCAGGTACCTCGTCAACTGAAAACTAAAAATTTAAAAACTCATATGCTACATTTTAGGAAAATCTTCCTTGGCTGTATTCTTACAGCAGCCATGATGGGCGGCACCTCCTGCTCGTCCTACAAGAGCGCACTCTACATGCAAGAGTCCGAAGTGTTCAACGAAACCGCAAAATCCCAGCTTTACGATTTCCGCATCATGCCAAAGGATGAGCTTACTATCCTTGTCAGCACATCCGACCCTGAGGCTTCCGCGCCTTTCTATCGCAAGATAGGACAGGCAAAAGGTCAGATGCAAAATAATCAGGTAGGTATGAACGATGCCAAGCTCCTTGTCTATCTGGTTGACAACAATGGATGTATCGACTTTCCTATCCTCGGAATGCTTAAGGTTGACGGCATGACCACTCGCCAGTGTGAAGAGCTTATCCGTACCCGTCTTAAAGACTATCTTAACGAAGAGCCTAACGTCACTGTCCGTTCAAACAACTATAAGTTCAGTGTCCTTGGCGAAGTGGCACGTCCCGGAACATATACCACCGAGAACGAAAAGATGACAGTATTCGAAGCCCTTGCCCAGGCAGGCGACATGACCCTTTTCTCCGTGCGCAATGATGTACAGCTCATGCGTGAAGATGCCACAGGCAAGCGCCAGATATATACCCTCGACCTCACACGTGCCGACATAGCCAACTCGCCGTACTTCTATATCCAGCAGAATGACGTTATCTATGTCAAGCCTACCAAAGCCAAGGTTCGCAGCAACACATTCAGCACCAACGCCTCAATGTGGATAACCCTCCTCAGCCTCGTGACATCAGTAACAACACTTGTCATAGCACTAACAAAATAATTCCTAATTATTAACTTTTAATTGAATTAAATGGATAATCAGAATAACTTCTTTGAAGAAGAAAACGAAAAGCCTATCGACTGGAAAGCCGTGATAATGGAATACCTTATCCACTGGCCATATATACTTATATTCCTTGTACTGTGCATGGCCGGAGCATATGTATATCTCCGCTACCAGTCACCCGTATATAATGTCAACGCCACAGTCCTTATCAAGCAGGGCGACAAGAGCAAGAACCGTGGTGCCGCTTCCACTTTTGCCGCTATGGAAGACCTCGGTATGCTTTCTATGGCAAGCATATTCGACAATGAGGTAGAAGTCATCCAGTCGCGCACCCTTATCAAGAAAGTGGTTAACAATCTCAGTCTGAATATCAACTATACAGAGGAACGTACTTTCGGCTATCCTGCCACATTATATAAAAGCAGCCCCGTCAAGGTATGGATGGCTCCTGAGGAAGCCGACCGCCTCCAGGGAGCAATGCAACTGAGCGTCAGCCTTACACCGGACAGCGCTTTCAGTGTCAGGGCAGCTTATTCTCTCAATGGCGAAAAGCAGGAAGAGACACGTACATTCGACCGCATGCCCGCCATTATGATTACCCCTGTAGGAACAGTAAGTTTCACTGCTCCTTCCGACTCTGTTCTCGCTAAGGTTGATAAACCTCGTACCATCGACGTTACCATTGTCAACCCTACTGCAATGGCAGCAGGATGCAAGGCACGTCTGAGTGCGGCACCTACCAGCAAGACCACGTCCATCATTGCCCTCAACTATTCTGATGTAAACGTAAGCCGTGGAATCGACTTTATCAATACTCTTGTGGCACTCTATAACAGCGATGCCAACGACGACAAGAACGAAGTGGCAAGCCGTACAGCAGAGTTCATCAATGCCCGTATCGAGATAATCAATAAGGAACTTGGTACCACAGAAAAAGAACTTGCCGAGTATAAGCAGAAAGCCGGATTAACAGATATAAGCAGTGATGCGCAGATAGCTCTTCAGGGAAGCAGCGAGTATAATGCCCGCCGTGCAGAGAACGCTACACAGCTCCGTTTGGTAGAGTTCCTCCGTCAGTATATCGATAATCCTAAGAACCGCTATGAGGTCATTCCTGCCAATGTAGGTATCACCGACCCTACCCTTACCACAGTCATCTCCCAGTACAACGAGATGCTTATTGAGCGTAAGCGTCTTCTACGTACATCGAACGAGAAGAACCCAGCCGTGGTAAATCTGGATATCTCCCTTGCCGCTACACGCAACAGCGTATTGACAACAGTAGAGAGTGTCCATAAAGGACTCCTTATCACCCGCAGCAACCTCGACATAGAGGCTGGTAAATACGAAACCCGTATCAGCAATGCCCCTATCCAGGAAAAGGAACTTATCAGCATATCCCGTCAGCAGGAAATCAAGGCAAACCTCTACCTCATGCTTCTTCAGAAACGCGAGGAAAACGCCATTACCCTTGCATCAGTAGCAAATAACGGCCGTATTATCGAGGAACCTCTCTTTGGCGGACAGACAGGCCCAAAGAGCAAACAGATATATATGATAGCCTTCGTCTTGGGAATAGCTTTCCCTATCGGTTGCCTCTGGCTTATCCGCATGCTCCGTTTCAAGATAGAAGGCCGTGCCGATGTCGAGAGAATCACCGATGTTACTATTGTAGGTGATGTTCCACAGACCGACAAACGCAGCGAAGGAGCCATCGTAATCCGTGAGAACCGCAACGACCTTATGGAAGAAGTCTTCCGCAGCGTCCGTACCAACGTACAGTATATGCTCCGTGAAGGCCAGAAAGTCATCCTTATAACATCCACTACTCCGGGCGAAGGCAAGAGCTTCATAGCCGGCAATCTTGCCACATCCTTTGCCTTTATGGGTAAGAAGACAGTCATTGTAGGTATGGATATCCGTAAGCCTGGTCTGAATAAAGTCTTCAATATCTCCCGCAAGATAGAAGGAATCACCAGTTATCTTGCCTCTCCAAGCACAGTAGAGCTTATGACCCTCTGTCAGAAAAGCGATATTTCCGACAATCTCTATATCCTTCCGGGTGGAACAGTTCCTCCTAACCCAACGGAACTTGTAGCCCGCGATGCTTTCGACAAGGCTATTGAAATATTAAAGAATAACTTCGATTATGTAATCCTCGATACCGCCCCTATCGGCATCGTAACGGATACCCAGCTCATATCCCGTGTAGCCGACGTAAGCATCTATGTATGTCGTGCTGACTATACCCACAAGAGCGACTATGCCCTTATTAACGAACTTAAAACTGAAGGTAAGTTACCTAACCTATGTACTATAATTAATGGTATCAATATGAATAAACGCCGCAACGGATATTATTACGGCTATGGAAAATATGGTCACTATGGTAAATATGGCTATGGTAAGAAATACGGTTATGGCTATGGTTATGGGTATGGAAAAGATAAATAAATGAGTTTATTTGAGGGTATTTATTTATTTTCGCAGAAAACTTTTTTGAGAGAATCTAATAAGACTTCGAATGATTCTGGTTTTATATAAAGAAGAAGATATAGAATTAAATTTTTAAATTAAAATTATCTAAATAATAAAACTATGAAGGTTGTATTATTAGCAGGTGGGTTCGGCTCCCGTATATCAGAAGAATCTCAGTTCAAACCAAAACCTATGATAGAAATAGGTGGAATGCCTATTTTGTGGCATATCATGAAAGAATATGCCTACTATGGCCATACTGAGTTTATTATATGTGCCGGTTACAAACAGGAGTATATAAAGGAGTGGTTTGCTAATTACTTCCTGCATAATTCTGATATTACTTTTGATTATCGTAACGGGAAAAATGAGATGACTGTTCACCAGACTAATATGGAACCATGGAAAGTAACAGTTGTTGATACAGGATACAATACTATGACAGGAGGCAGAATCAAACGTATCCAGAAATATATAGGCAACGAACCTTTTCTAATGACATACGGAGATGGGGTATGTGATGTGGAAATTGACAAGTTGGTAGAATTCCATAAATCTCATGGTAAATTAGCAACACTTACAGCTGTTAAAATGACTCAGGATAAAGGGGTTCTTGAAATAACAAAAGATCAAGCAGTCCGAGCTTTCCGTGAAAAAAGCGTAACAGACGGCAGTCCTATCAATGCCGGTTATATGGTACTTCAGCCTGAAGTATTCGATTTACTCGATGGTGACTCATGCGTATTTGAAAAAACAGCTCTTGTAGAACTTGCCAATAGAGGAGAGTTGATGTCATACGTACATACAGGCTTTTGGCAATGCATGGACAATATAAGAGAAAAATCTATTTTAGAGAAACTTTTATCAGAAAACAAGGCTCCATGGAAGCGCTGGGAGCGTTCAGTTCCTGACATTCCTGATTATGCAAAATAATTAACTCAATGGAAAATATATTAGATTTTTATAAAGGTAAACGTGTGTTCGTAACTGGTCACACTGGTTTTAAAGGTAGTTGGTTGTGTAAGATTCTATCTAATGCCGGTGCAATGGTTACTGGTTATTCACTCGAAGCACCGACAACACCTTCACTTTTCGAGATTGCTAACATTGAGAACGATGTTAATTCAATAATCGGTGATATTCGTGATATGTCTTCTCTTAAGAAAGCCTTCGACGAAGCACAGCCTGAAATAGTTTTACACCTTGCAGCCCAACCGATTGTACGTGACTCATATAAAGAACCTGCTTACACATATGAAACCAATGTAATGGGTACGGTTAACATTCTTGAGTGTGTCCGTCTGTCAAACTGTGTAAAATCATTCTTAAACGTAACAACAGATAAAGTATATTTAAATAAGGAATGGAATTGGGGATATCGTGAAAACGAAGAATTGGACGGTTATGATCCATACTCTAATTCAAAGTCTTGTTCAGAATTAGTAACTCATTCTTACAAACGTTCATTCTTTACGGATAAGGATGGTAAGGCTATTATAGCAATATCTACAGCCCGTGCCGGTAATGTTATTGGAGGAGGTGATTTTGCTAACGACCGTATCATACCGGATTGTATTAGAGCTGCCGCAAAACATGAGGATATTATTGTGCGTAATCCTTTCTCTACAAGACCGTATCAGCATGTGCTTGAGCCGCTATATGCATATCTGCTCATAGCAATGAAACAGTATGAAGACTATTCGTATGCTGACTATTACAATGTTGGTCCTGATGATGTTGACTGTTTCCAGACTGGGGCACTGGTTGATTTATTTGTAAGCAAATGGGGTGAAGGTGCAAAATGGATAAATAAATATGATGGTGGTCCTCATGAGGCAAACTTCCTTAAGCTAGATTGTTCCAAACTTAAAACGACTTTTGGTTGGAGTCCTAGATGGAATCTGGATGAAGCAATGGAAAAGATTGTAGAATGGAGTAAAATCTGGCTTTCAGGAGGTGACGTAAGCGCTTGTATGGATAAACAGATTGCAGAATTTCTTATGAAATAGACTATGAAAAAGGTAATCGTTACAGGGGCCAATGGCTTTATTGGCAGTTCATTAATAAAAAAATTAATAGAAAATGGTATTGAAGTAATTGCTATAGACTTGTCTTTTACGAATTCTCATATACCGGAAAACAATCGTCTGATAACTAAAATAGAGGCTGGAGTTGATGTTTCTCTTATAAATAAACTTCCTTCAGGAGAATATGATGCTTTTTATCATTTTGCTTGGAGAGGTGTAAATGGACAAGATAAAGCCAATCCAAATGTACAATTGGCAAACATACAAATGGCCATAGATTGTGTTAACGTATGCAAGCAATTGGGAGTTAAGAAATTCCTCTGCGCAGGTACAGTAGCTGAAAATGCAACTTTCAGCCTTCCCAATCTGAAACAGACCAGTGGAGGTATGATGTATGGGGTGGCTAAACATGCATGCAATTTAATATTGGATGACTATTGTAAGAATATAGGATTGCCTTTCGTATGGATGCAGTTCTCAAATATATATGGTATAGGAAATAAAACAGGAAATTTAGTAAGCTATACGTTAGGTGAGATTATGTCAGGTAATGATGCGACATTCGGTCCGGCACAACAACCATATGACTTTATATATGTAGATGATTTGATAGAAGCTGTTTACCGTTTAGGAGAAAAAGAAGTTCCGAAATTTTTCTACTATATTGGTTCCGGCCATCCAAGATTGTTGAAAGACTATTTGTTGAGGATAGGAGAACTTGCAGGCTGTTCGGATAAAATTAAGATAGGCAAACGTCCTGATGACGGAATAAAATATACAATGGATATGTTTGACAACAGTTCATTAGTCTCAGCTATTGGAGCATATATTTCAACACCATTTGATGAGGGAATCATAAAGACCATAGAATGGCTTAAAACATTATAAAATAGAATCATTTAATATGATAAAGAAATTTGAATTTGAAGAACTGGACTTGAAAGGTGCTTTCAAGATTCAACCTTTTTATGCCACAGACAACAGAGGTGGTTTTATTAAGGATTATAATATAGATATATTCAAGGATAATGGTATAAATCATGAATTAAAAGAAGTATTCTATACCATTAGTAAAAAAGGAGTTATCCGTGCTATACATTTTCAGCTGGTTAAACAACAAGCCAAACTTGTCAGATGTATCAGTGGGCACGTTTATGACGTTATTGTTGACCTACGCCCAGACTCACCGACATTTGGCCAATGGAGAGGTTTTGATCTTACAGGGGATAACCAAACTGAACTTTATATTCCACCTTATTTCGGGCATGGCTATCTCGTTTTGGAGGATTCTGTGGTTAGTTACAAATGTGGAGAAGTATTCTATGCTGAAGGCGATTCAGGAATAATGTATGATGATCCTGATATCAATATCCAATGGCCTTTCGAAAAAATTGGAGGAATTAGTAATTTAATCATATCCGATAAAGACAAAAGTTTAATGAGCATGAAAGAATATTTAAATAAAGTCCAATAAACTTATGTTGGTAATATATAGAAAAATTTTCTCACGTGTTCTTCGTTTCTATACAGAAACATGTTGGAAAGGATTGCGGAGAAAGAAACCTTCATTTCATTATATAGGTAATACAGATTGTCCCGTCATATTATTTAGAATTAGCGATATGGGACGCAATAAGATGAGACCCAAATGGTTTACTCGTGAAAAGTGTTTGCTTAATGCTATAAAACAATTTCCAGAGGGTAAATGTGATTGGATTATAATAGGTAATTGTATTACAGATTCTACATACCAGTGGCTTCAGCAAGTTGCTCCTTTTGCAAGGATTATACGAGCTGAAGAAAAGAATGCGGCAGATTCTTTCCGCTTAGCCTTTAATACAATCTGTAACCTTCCTGATGATAGATTAGTTTATATGATTGAGGATGATTATGTACATAGAGACGGGTCACTAAAAGCACTTCAAGAAATCTTTCGTTCTGGAGAGGCTGATTATGTTACTCTATATGATCATCCTGACAAATATGGATATGGTGCAGATAATCCCTACGTCATTGGTGGAGAAAAGACCAAAGTCTTTCTTACTGAGTCATCCCATTGGAAATACAGCGTAAGTACAACAATGACAATGGCTGCTTTTGTACATACATTCCTTAGAGATAAGAATGTTTTTATGCGGTGGTCTAGTAATGGTAGATTATCAGACTCTCCTATTTTCTTTGAACTCAAAAATTTCCACAATCGTAAGCTTCTTCTTCCAATTCCTTCATATTCCACTCATAGTCAAAATCCGCATGTGGCAAAGTTGATTGATTGGGAAAAAGAAATAATGAAGTAGAAACAAATAAAACTTATCAGGATTTTTACTTATGAAAGTAAAAGAATATTTTTCTATTATATACTTAGTTCCTCTATCATTAATCTTTTGTTTTCGCAATTTGCCATTCAAACAAGCTATCAAATTACCTATTCTTATATGTCCAAGTTCATTATTTCCTTTTATTTGGAAAAATATTATTCTTAAACCAAAAGGTCGGTTTTTGATTAATTGCAAAAGTGTAAAACCTGGTATGATAAGGTTAGGTGTAAATTTAGTTTCAATTTATCCAAACAAAGGTATTTTGATTGACAATAAAAAAGAAATTGTTTTTAATGGAAAATGTGTAATAGGTAATGGTAGTATCCTATCTGTGCTTCCAACAGGTTCATTACAATTTGGCGATAATTTTTATGCAACTACAACTCTACGTGTGGTTTGTGCACAAAAGATTGTATTTGGAGACAATTGTCTTATTGGATGGGATAATCTTTTTATGGACACAGATTTACATGTAATAAAAAAATATTCATCAAATAGCAGATTAGGTGTAGGTTACAAACCAATCAGAATTGGAGCCAATAATTGGTTCTGCATGAAAACAGTTTCTTTAAAGGGAACTATTACACCAGACTTTACAATAGTAGCAAATAATTCAGTACTTAGAGATGATTACTCTAACATAGGTAATTATTGTATAATAGGAGGTGTAGATGAAGTCAAAATAAAAAAGAGAGATGTATATCTAGATAGGCAAGATAATCAAATTGAATGGTCAATGTTAAATAATTACGATTGTATTTTATGAAGGTTGCAATATTAGGAGCAAATCCCAATTGTGGGAATAGAGGCGTCAATGCTTTAGCTTATTCAATAATCGAAATATTGAATGAAGTACTAAAGAATGAAAAAGACAAACAAATCTATTTTTTTGAATCATTTAAAGGTACGGAAAAATATATTAGTCTTAATGGTGTTAAGACCAAGGTCATGCTTTATCCTATTATATACTCCAAACCGAATAAGTCATGGATTTATTTATTAAAAAAAAATGTACGGAAAATTCAATTTTGGAAATGGGATGTGGTGCTCGTTATTAATGGAGGTGATAGTTTTTCTGATATTTATGGACAACAATTATTGAAAAAATTGGTTCGCGATGTACAAACATGGAAAAGAAAAGCAAATAAAATAATATTCTTGCCTCAAACAATAGGACCTTTTAGACATGAAGAATCTAAAAAGATAGCGCTTAACTGTTTGAAGAAAGTAGATACTATATTCACTAGAGATAAGATTAGTTTTAATATACTAAAAAAGTCCGGATTTAGTAACATCTCTGAACTAATTGATATGGCATTCTTTTTACCATATAAGAAAAAACAATTTAATTCTCAGTATGTACACGTAGGTATAAATATATCTTCATTACTTTGGCATGGAGGATACACTCAAGATAATCAATTTGCTTTGAAGTGTAACTATCAAGAAACAATCAGAAGATTGATTAATACTTTTTTATCAGATGATACCATTAAGATTCATCTTATTCCCCATGTATTAACTGACAGTTGGTATGAAATTGAAAATGATTATGCAATCTCAAAAATAATTATGAATGAATACGATAAAGACCGTTTAATTGTTTCACCATATTTTTTTGATCCATGTGAGGCTAAATCATATATATCTGCTATGGATTTCTTTATCGGAGCTAGAATGCACGCATGCATAGCAGCTTTCTCTTCAGGAGTTCCAACTGTTCCTATGGCATACAGTAGAAAATTTACTGGTCTATTCTCTGAAACTTTATGTTATAAGCCTATATGTAATATGAAAGAACAAGATGATGATACGATTTGTAATACAGTTTTCACACACTATAAAAATCGTTTTCAATTAAAAGAACAAATAGATCAAATTAACAAAACACTAGTTGTAGAGAGGAAAGATAAATTATTATCATCTTTATATAAAGCATTTTATGGGAATAATACACATTAAGAAAAATATCCTTTTAATAAAGGAAAAGGTAAGTATGATAGCATTATATCTACAAGACATTAGATATGCTATGAAGTACTCTCTTTTTAATCAAGATGAAGCAAAGGGCCAAAAGTTAAGAGCC
This sequence comes from uncultured Bacteroides sp., assembly GCA_900544075.1. Classification (GTDB taxonomy): domain Bacteria; phylum Bacteroidota; class Bacteroidia; order Bacteroidales; family Bacteroidaceae; genus Phocaeicola. The sequence continues at coordinate 83,639 of UQTJ01000006.1, read as the reverse complement.
TTATTATTGATTAGTATTCATGGAATTGAAAAAGGATTATCTTTTGAAAAGAAGAAAGAAAACTGGGGAAAACAGAAAGTACTTCGTTTAGTTTATCTAGTTGAACAGTATCATAAAGAATTTGGAGAGGATGAAATATTCAAAATGGGAATTAATGCATTGAATGCTTACAAAAATGATGAAAATTCCTGTTCAGAAGCAAAAATTGTTTCAAAAATAGACAAATTGCTCAATACTGTTGATACTAATTGTTATGTAAAAGACATGATTGGAGTAAAGCAAGTTACAAAACCAAATCTGAATATAGGATATGATGATTTACTCGTATTTATGAAAAGTAGATCATCGGTGAGATATTATAGTAAAAATCCCATAACAGAAGAAGAAATTAACAAGGCTATAGTAATGGCCCAACAAACTCCTACCGCTTGTAACAGACAATCTTGTAGAGTATATGTCATTAAAGATACGGTACATAAAAAGCAACTAATAGACAGCCAGCATGGTGATCAAGGTTGGTGTCTAGGAGCGGATACTGTTTTTGTAGTGACCGCCAATCAGTCATATTTTAATGCTACGTATGAACGTTATCAAATGTATATTGATGGAGGTTTGTATGCTATGAACCTTGTATATGGACTACATGTTCAAGGAATAGCCACTTGTTATAAAATGTATAATAAAGGAAAGAAAGAAGATGATATGACCAGAAAAATATGTGGTATATCTGCATCGGAGGTTCCTATTATCCTGATATTAGCAGGCCATTATAAAGAAGAATGTATAAATACACCGTTATCACATAGATTGACAAGTAATTATGAAGAAGTTTAGAAATATTGCTATTTATCTGCCACAATATCATCCAACTGAAGTGAATAACTCTTTTTGGGGGAAGGGCTTTACGGAGTGGACAAATGTTACAAAATCCAGGCCTAGATTTCCGGGGCATTATCAACCGAAGTTACCTGCCGATTTAGGCTTTTATGACTTGCGAGTTCCAGAAGTAAGAGCTGAACAAGCTCAATTGGCCAAGGATTACGGAATATACGGATTCTGTTATTATCATTATTGGTATATGGGTAAACAATTGTTGGACTTACCCATGAATGAAGTTTTGAAAACAGGAGAACCTGATTTTCCATTCATGTTATGTTGGGCTAATCACAATTGGTCCAAAAGTTGGCAAGGGAAAAATAATGAAATTATCATAAAACAGGAATACTCGGACGAGGACGATGCTAACCATGCAGAATATCTTTGCAAATGTTTTGCTGACAAACGATATATTAAGGTTGGAAATCGTCCAGTGTTTGGGATATATAGATCTACAGCTGTTGAAAACTGTAAAAGAAGAATAGAAAACTTACGAAGAGAATGCAAACAAAGGGGATATGATATTTATATTGTCAGATTTGAAAGTGATGGTACAGTTGGAGCAGAATATATGAAGCCTGGTTTTGATGCTGCTGTTGAATTTCAACCCCACTGTGATCATGGATATAAAAAAAAGACTCGACATCTGATAAATTTAGCCAATAACTTTTTGAATAAGTTCGGTTTTACAGGTTTCCCTATTGTCTTTTCATATAGTTCATATGTTAAGTATATAATGAATTTTCCAATAAATTTAGGTTATAAAAGATTTCCTGGCATAACGCCCATGTGGGACAATGCTGCAAGGTATACTAATAAACCTTTTTTCTGTTTACACAAGAGTACTCCACAGATTTTCCAACAATGGTTAGAATCAATATATAAAAAATTCCAACCTTATTCAGAAGAGGAAAATTTTGTATTTATAAATGCATGGAATGAATGGGCTGAAGGTAATTATTTGGAACCTGATAGAAAATGGGGGCGTTCGTATTTAGAGGCTGTGCTTAAAGCTATTAATAATAAAAACATTTAGTTTATACTTGTCAATGTAAGCTCATCACATATTCATTGCAGAATGTATAATTGATATATTAGAACGATATAAGCATATGAATTTACTAAAGTATGGAATAATTGCTAGTAGTCTGCAGAAAGGATAAAAAATGTGATTGGGGGGGAAAGTTTAGATGTATTATAATATGAATATAGATAGCAGAAGAAACTCGAATGTAGAATTATTACGTGTAGTGTTAATGACTATGATAGTCATATGGCACTACATAATGCATGGACTTAATATGAAAGATCCTTCTCTATATGTGAATGAATGGGACAATAGTCTTATCTTTACATCTACTTTCTTATCTTTCCATGTAGATTGTTTTATCTTTATATCTGGTTATTTTGGACTTACATTAAAGAAAAAAAAGGTAATTAGATTATTACTGATGTTGCTTACTTATTCATTAATTACGCAATTCGTAGGATTTTTAATTGGGTATGATATGGGTATATTTACTATTGCTCAGGCCTTTTTTCCAATCAGTAATAATCGCTGGTGGTTTTTAACTTCATATTTCTATTTACTATTGTTGAGTCCTTTTTTGAATTCAGGAGTAAATATACTGGAAAAATCAACATTCAGAAACATATTAATTATTTTATTTTTTATGTTTCTTGGAATGGTGCAATGGATATTTGGAAGTAGATTTAATGATTTGAATCTTTTCATTTTTATCTATTTGTTGGGAAGATTTATTAGGAAATACCCTGTTAATTTAATAAATAAACATCCATTCTTAATTTTTGGATGTAGCACAGCTATAATGTTAGCATTAACTGTTCTTTCTGTTTGGACAAAGTCAGGATTCTTATTGTATAGAATATGGTATTATCACAATCCTTTGGTCTTAATATCTGCTATTTCATTCTTTTTTATGTTTTACAACAGTAAGGAGCTTAAAATAAAAGTAGGTTATATTAGTTCTGGGGTTTTAGCAACTTATCTCCTTACAGATAGCATGTACACACAAGAATGGTACAATAATTTGGTTGTTAACAATATACCAGATTTTTTATGGTTGTTTGTTGCTATAATTACTGTTGCATTGTGTAGTATGTTTGAATTCATACGTTCAAAAGCGACAGATAAATTGGTAAATAAAATAGCACAATATATTTGATTATTACAAATATATAAGATTTTATTACATAAAGTTTATTCAAATATAATTAGATGAACTCTTTAAAAAAAAATTTTATATTTGATATAATTAATACGGTGTCCTCATTAGTGTTTCCGATGATCACCTTCCCGTATGTGTCAAGAATACTCGGTCCTGAAGGCTTAGGTATTACGGGATTTATGGGTTCTATAGTTAATTATATCATTTTGATAGTAACATTAGGTATTCCTACGTATGCAACACGTGAAGTCGCAAAAGTAAGAGAAGACAAAGTTAAACTTACAAAACTAACTAAAGAAATACTGTATTTACACTCGATGCTTGCAATTGGAGGTTATGCTACTGTTCTGATAATACTTTTTACAGTTCCTCAAGTTATTGCTCATAAGACGATATTTCTTCTTGCCTCTCTACATATTGGTGTAAATGTATTGGGTGTAACTTGGTTCTATTCAGGTACAGAGCAATTCAGATACATAACAATGAGAGGATTAGCTGTCCGATGTTTATCTGTGCCTGCACTATTTATTTTTGTACATACTCAGGAAGATATAATTCCTTATATGCTAGTAAATCTATGTGCAGAAATGGGCAACTATTTTGTTAACTTTTTCAGATTGGATAAATGTATAGATTGGAAACAATGGACTTGGCCCGAATTGAACATAAGGCAACATCTTCCTTCAATCTGGACACTGTTTATTTCTTCAGTAGCTGTGACTATATATTTCAATCTTGACAATCTGATGATTGGTTTTATATCTGGTGAGAATGCAGTAGGATATTACGCACCTTCACTAAGACTTCAACGCCTTCTGATGGGAGTTGTTATATCTGTTGGAACTGTTGTTTTTCCTCGTTTATCGTACTTGTCAAAGTGTGAAAATAAAGAAGAATATGATAATTTAGCAGCAAAAGCCATAAAGATAACAATGTCTATAGGCTTCCCACTTTGCGTAGGTTTAATATGTTTGGCTAGGCCGTTAATCGAACTATTTGCCGGAGAACAATACATACCATCAATAATTACTCTTCAACTTCTTGCTCCTGTTGTATTTTTAGGTGCAATGTCAAACGTTGTAGCTAAGATATTAATAAGTAGCGGAAAAGAAAAGCAAATGACAAAAGCTACTATAGTGGGGGCGTTGGTAAATGCTTCTTTAAATGCTCTGTTGATATATTACTTCTCTCATAGAGGAGCAGCACTCGCAAGTTCTATTGCTGAACTATCTGTAATTGTTTCTATGTTAGTATTGGGAAGTTCTGTAATTCCTTTTAGATTAATAGGAAAAAAGTGCTTAATATATCCTCTATCAGCATTGGTAATGGGACTTATAATTTATTTATTGCCTTTTGACAATTCTTTGTTACAAATAACAGTAGGTTTTGTGGTAGGAGTAGTTATCTATTTATTTGGTCTAAAGATGGCAAATGAACGTTTATTATTACCTTCTATAATTAATATGTTATCAAAGTTTAGATTATGAGTAAGGTTGTATATTTGTTTGTCATATTGATGTTAGGGAGTCATTTTTGGAACCTAAAAATTTTTCATTCAATATCAGATCATGATTCATTAGTAATTCTGAATCTATTGATGTATGCTTATGGATATTTCAAATTCAAAAAAAGAAATTTCATTAATATTAAACAGTACTCTTGGTTTTATAAAATTGGGTTTGCGGCAATGTTGTTGTCTGCCATTTCTGTTATTGTATTTCACGGACAAAGAACTATAGATACAATATTTGTTTACCGAGCTCAATTCCCTCTTTTATTATTCCCATTGTTGTTTAGAATGCAGCCATCAATCGATGAAATAAAGAAATCAATAACTTTGGCTACCATTGTTTATATAGGTCTTCTTTATGTGTCATTAGTAGCCCCCCTATTGTTTGTAGATTCTGTTCCAGAAGAATCTTCGAGTATAGATTTTGGATATACGTTTTTAGCTAGAGGCAATGGTATGCTTTGGTTGTATTTCTTCTGTTTTCTAATGTCAGATTTATCTTTTAAATATACAAAAAAGCAAATTGTTATGTTGTGCCTATTTATAATTACAGTGATAGTTATACAGAATAGACAGACCATAATTTACGTTTTTTGCATACTTACATTTTTTTCTTTTACAAAAACAAAATATAAATCTATAAAAGTGTTTTTATTCATATTCTTAGGTATTGCTATTTTGTATAATCTTGACATCATAACTTCTTTATATTTAGAAACAATAGAAAATACGAAAGCAGAGGGAGGGCGTGCAATATCGTTGCCATATTTTCTATTTGACCATAATGATAATTTTATTATAGATATCATAGGAAACGGAATGGACTCAAAAAAATCTGCTTATGGTCAATACCTAACAGATTTAGGGAAAAATTATAGTATTTGGTCAGGAGACTTAGGTATCGTCGGTATATGGTCTATATATGGTGTATTGCCTGTAGCTGCTATTTTATGGTTAACTATAATGGTTATTAAGAAAAGAAAACACATGCCCATGTATGTTGTATATATAGCTTCAGCTACATTCTTATGTCCTTACTTGATTTCTTTTGTAGGTACTAATATTTATTGGTGGGTTTTCCTTTTGTATTTTTATGCATATTATGATACTTTACATAAACGAAATTTGCAAGTAAATAAATTCAAACAAACTTATAGTGTAAAAAATGAACGATGTATCAATAATAATTGTTAATTACAAGACTCCGCAATTATGCATAGAATGTATAGAGTCGATCCTTCAATATACGGAAAAGTTAAATTATGAGATTATCCTGATAGATAATGGTTCTGATGATGAATCATACGAAATGTTCAAGGATAATTTGCCTAAAAGTGTAATATTATTACGTTCTGAAAAGAATCTTGGATTTGGCAGAGCCAATAATAAGGCTGCAGAATTAGCTAATGGTAAGTACTTGTTTTTTTTGAACTCAGATACGTTAATAGAAACCAATGTCATACATACGATGAAGACATATCTTGATATGAATGATAACGTTGGTTCTGTCGGTGTAACACTCTATAATGCAGATAGAAGACCTGTGAAAAGTTTTGGCTCTTTTCCATCAATGTCAACCTGTATGAGGGTTGCTCTGTCAGTATTAAGAAAGAATATTGGTATAGGCGGTAGAAGACAACAAAAATTTGTGACTGTCTGTGAAGAATTACATGTTCCCTTTGAAGTCGATTATATTATGGGAGCTGACTTAATGATGAGAACAGACCTATTTAGAAGTCTGGGAGGTTTCGACAATAATATTTTTATGTATTTTGAAGAAAGCGACCTGCAGTTACGAGCCAAAAAAATTGGATATAGACAAATGATATTGCCTAATGAACACATTATGCACCTTGAAGGTAAGAGTATAAAGGAGAGTAACTTTAAAAGGATTTCATATAATAAAAGTATGATGTACTATATGAAGAAGCATCATAGAAACGAACTTTTCTACCTATTTAAACTATTAATGTATATCATATACTGGACAAACGGATTATTTGATAAAAATTATAATACGGAAGAAAAGAAAGCTTTCATCAGTTTATTTAATCCTTTAATTATAAATGATTATAAAGCGTAGAATATGAAGAAAATAGTTATAGCAGAAGCAGGACCATCGTTTAACGTTGGTTCGATGGCATTGATTGAGAATGCAGTAAAGATAGCAAGGGAAATATTTGAAGCAACAGATGTTGTTGTTTTGACTCCGGACATAGATGGAGTGCGAAATACGTTGAATAGAATGGGATACAAAGATGTGATTGTTATAAATGATGTTTTTAGATTTAAATCTGGATTGAACACTATAACTAAGCTATTATGGTTAGTTCAGTCAGTACTTTGGATTTTTTATGCAAAGATTATTACAAAGTTGTTTTCAAAAGCTGCTCCATTTTTCACTGGGAAAAAGAAGGATGTTTTCAAACATATAGATTCTGCAGATGCTGTAATTTGTATCGGAGCTGAACGAATAAATGATGTATATTTTAAAACAGCGCTGTTGTCTTTGTATGCTCTTGAGATGTATCAAAATTTAGGTAAGAAATTAATTCACATGTCGCTTACAATCGGACCTGTATTTTATAGTCCTACGATATGGAAGGCAAAGAGGATAATGAAACGTTCGGCAGCTATTGTGGTTAGAGATCAAAAGTCGTATGATATCCTTAAAGACTGGGGGGTTAACGATAATATAATTTCCCGAAGTTATGATATTGCTATGTTACAGTCTGAAGGTACAGACAATGTAAAGAAGAATATAATTGAACGCTATGGATTATTGCAGGACAAAGATAGCTATGTGGCGGTGTCTACCATTAATTGGAAATTCCGATGTGTGCAGGGACCTGTCAGACAGGACGGATATGAACAGGCGGTAGCAGAGCTGTTAGATTATATTATTAGTAAATATAAAAGAAGAATTGTGTTTACAAATACTGTTGTTCCAGGAGATGCCCAAATTGCTGAAAAAGTTATTACAAGGATGAAATATCCAGAATATGCTCTTAATATTAAGGAACTTCTTTCTCCTGAAGAAATGGTTGAAGTATTTTCTCATGCAAAATATGCGGTAGTTACCCGTATGCATGCTGCTATTTTGGCTTCGGGAGCAGGACGAATCCCTGTAATAGCTGTAAACTATCTATATAAGTTAAGGGAATATATGAAGAATATCGGTATGGAAGACATGTCAGTTGACATAGATGTAGTAACATCAGATGAACTTATATCTATTACTGATAGAATGGAAAGTTGTTATGAAGAAGTAGTGACATCTTTAAATAATCGCAGGGATATTATAATAGAAACTATAAATAAGCATTTGAACTCATTGAATATATGAATTCGATTGTTATGAATAAGAAAAAAATATGTTGGGTTTCAGCAGCCAGCTTTATAGACGTGGATATACCATTTATTCCAGATTTGCTGAAATGGTTTGAAATAGAATGGATTGTGATACCTGGAAGATATACAAATTCTTTTTTTGATGAAATGGAAGCAAAGTATGATGGATTAACAATTCATAAGGTTTATTTTAACCACAGAGCTCGTGATCCTCGTTCTATTCTAGATTATTTGGCTATAGGTAAAATTGTGAAGTCTGTAAATGCTGATTTAAATTATATTGACCTAGTTCCAAATAATCCTTGGTGCCTGCCTTTCTATTGTTCTCTTCCTGCTGAGAAAACTATTTTTTGTGCTCATGATGGTGGTGTAACTCCAAGCATGAAATATCCTATATTATGTAAATTAGGTTTTCATGTCGGATTTGGACATGCAAAGTATATCAATATGTTTTCTCCATCACAAGCTCGTCTGTTAGCGAAGAATTATCCAGGACATCAGATAACAATTATACCCCTTGCATTAAAAGACTTTGGTGTTCCAACAGTAGAACAACGTGAGGATAGCGTGGTTTTTCTCTATTTTGGAGCAATTCATTCGGACAAGAACATTGAATTGTTGATAGAGGCTGCCAATCAATTGGTTGAAGAAGGTGTTAATGGTTTTAAAGTAAGTATTAATGGTAAATGGAGATTATCTTGGAATGTGTACTCAAAAATACGTCATCCTGAGGTTTTTGAACTTAATCTCAGGATGATAGAGAATGATGAAATTCCGAATATATTTGCTTCTTGTCATTATGTGGTTTATCCATACAAATGTATGTCACAAAGTGGTGCACTGAAAGTTGCATATAATTACAATAGACCTGTAATAGCATCCAATCTCCAAGGATTTGTGGACGAGGTAAAAGAGGGTGTAGATGGTTTTTTATTTGAATCAGAAAATATAGATGATTTGAAAAGAGTAATGAAACAGTGTATCAAACATTCTAAAGCAGAATACGATAAACTACTTGATAGAATGAATAAGGATGTTACAAAGTCGTATGTTCATGACGTACTTTTACATCAATATTTAGATATGTTTAAAAAATTATTAAATGCATGAATATTTTGATTGTAGAGAAACATTTGTGTCCAACTCGCGGTGGCGTTGAAAGGGTCTCATATACGATTGGTGAAGGACTGCGGCTTCGTGGACACATGGTATATTATACATATACTAAACTTGATGATGACTGTGTTCCTTTAGAATATAAGGTTCGGATACCTATTGATGTGTCTGAAAAAACGTATGATATATTATCGAACTTCGTTAAGAATAAAAATATAGAAATCTTATTGTGTCAGAATCTTACATGGGGAATGTACTTTGATATTTATCAACGATTGAAGCAAAGGTATGGAGTTAAGATAATTTCTGTTCTTCACAGCAATCCTGATATATGGGTAAATAAAAATCGATGGGGTTGTACATATCCTAATATATATTTCAAAGAACTTCTAAGATCTATCAAACACAGATTATGTGGCAACCCTTATAAATATAACATGATGAAACAATATGAATTGTCAGATATTTATGTGTTGCTTTCTTCTAATTTCATATCTGTATTCCGAAATCTGTACGGTGTTGTTGGTGAAAAGCTCAGAGCCATATCTAATCCATGTGCTTTTTCTGAAGAAAAAGTACATGTGACGAACAAGGAAAATATGATATTGGTAGTATCTCGCATGGCTGAACAGCAAAAACGTATAAGTAATGTCTTATTAATTTGGCAAAAAATTCAAAATAAGCATCCTAATTGGCGTATTGTACTATTAGGCAGTGGCCCAGATATTGAGTTATATAAACATAAAGCTATTCAGATGAGGTTAGAACGAATCCAGTTTATGGGGGCTTACAACCATCCTGAAGATTTTTATAGCAAAGCTAAAATATTTCTTATGACATCATCTTGGGAGGGGTTCGGAATGACTTTAATAGAAGCTCAGCATTATGGTTGCGTTCCATTTGTATATGATAGTTACGCAGCAGTATATGATATAATAAGAAATGGAGAGAATGGTATAATTATTCCTCATCATGATATCAAAAGATATTGTGATGAGTTGCATAAGTTGATGAATAATGATATTGAATGGCAAAAAATGTCTGTAAAAGCAATGACTATGAATGAAAATAAGTTTAGTCTTAACGCAATATTGGACCAGTGGGAGTTATTATTTAAAGAACTACAAGAATGAAAACAATCAAAATGAATACAGACAGAATTCCTTATGTTGACAATTTAAAAGGACTGGCAATATTGTTGGTAGTAATTAGTCATGTATTTGCTTTCTGTGTCCCTGAAAATTATAATGGAGAACAACATATAGTCCACAGAGTTATATACTCTTTCCATATGCCTTTATTTATGGCATTATCTGGTTATGTGGCAAAATTTACATTGAATCAAAATCTTTTCTATGAATTATTAAAGAAGTTTAGAACATAAATGTTACCTTAGTTGATTATGAGTACAGTTTATATAATCTTCCAATATGGTATAGAAAACTATGAATATTTATTTTCATTAGAGGCAAGAAAAGGTTATTGGTTTTTAGTGACATTATTTACTATCCATTGTATAATAATATTTATAAATTTTATAATGAAGAGAGTCACTATTGTTACCGATTTAAAAATTATTATTGTATATTTTATGATAATGTCAGCAATGTTCTATATAATACCTAAGTATGTACATGATGCATCTCTATGCAATCTACATAGAATGATGGTATATTTTCTATTTGGATTTTTTACGGAACATCAAAACTACAGCATTGCTAATTAAGAATGATTTGGTTGCATTTATAGCTATTTCTGTGTATATAATTCTCATGCTGTTACCTATGAGTAATGTGATAGGAACGTCATATATAGAAGCTATTATGGCCGTATTATTTTTAATAAGTATAGAAATACGTATGTGTGAAAATTCATCTAATATTTCAAATAATGTCTACAATAAGGTATTTACGTATATGGGTAGGAAAAGCCTAGCTATATATGTTTTGCATTATTTCTTCTTCATTAATATACCCTCTTTGAACTATATTTTTTTTACAACATCAAATTTTGTAATAAGTTTTTTTAGTGGATTAATAGTATCAATTTTAGTAATTTTTTTTGTACTGATAACAGAAAAAATTATTTCATTAAATAAATATTTAAAGCTAATATGTTTCGGTAAGTAACTGTTAAGATTTTAATAACTGATTCAATATTAGTATATTGTGCAGAATAAAAAAATATTTTAATTATATTATTTTATGATGACAGTGAGAATGCAGCAGGAAACTTAGCATTAAACGAAAGCTGCAAACTTAATAACATAGATTCTCAGGATTACCTGAAACACTTGTTTGAAAATATTCCTTATAGTAAAGACTGCTACAAGAAGACTCTTCTGCCATGTTTTTATAAATCGGAATTTTAAAACAAAAATATTTTCTTGCTAGCATTTTTATTCTATCTGCTGAAAAACAACCTATATAATCGTAGTGGCAAAAAATAGAATGAACAATGTGGGACTTTATAGTTTACTTCTGCAAACAGCTCAAGGAATTATAAAAAATGGAGAACAGATTACGAAAATTTTCTATCAAAGACAATATACAAATTATAATCATTAAATTTGTGGACTCTTTTTTAATGTGTGCATGCTAGCCCAGTTAAAAGGGACTATCTTATAATCGATACGTATAAAATATTTAGACATTTACTTATGATACAAACAAAAAAAGATTTGCTATATTATATCGAAGAAGATTTAAAAAGGTTCAATGGGAAAAAGCCTAAACTTATAGATTGGTTACTTCATAATGAAGTGTGGTATATTTTCAATTATATTCGTCAACTTCGTTATATTGAATATTATAGAAATAAGAATACACTGCTATTTCTATGGCATTTCTTTTGGTACAAGAGATTAGGATTTAAACTTAGGATGACTATTTATCCCAATACCATAGGACCGGGATTCAGAATCTATCATGCCGGAGACTTCGTCCATGTAGGATCTAATGTGAGAATAGGAAAAAACTGTACAATGTTACCTGGAGTAGTTTTTGGGAATAAAACAGAAGAAGCAGACATAAGACCTGTCACTGTAGGTGACGACTGTTATTTCGGGCTTGGATGTAAAATTTTCGGACCTGTTCATATTGGTAATAACGTAACGATTGGTGCAAATGCTGTCGTTACTAAAGATATACCAGACAATGCTATAGTTGGTGGTATTCCTGCAAAAATAATAAGAATAAAAAAATAATATGAAAAAAGTTTTAGTAATAGCTACAAGTCGTAAAACACGAGGAGGTATAACTTCTGTAGTAAAAGCTCATGAGACAGGAGAGCAATGGGATAAGTTTCACTGTAAATGGATTGAAACTCATCGTGATGGGAGTAATATTAGAAAAATATATTATTTTATAAAGGCATATATAACTTATATATTTTTATTACCATTTTATGATATTGTTCATATACACGTGGCTTCATATTCATCTCTTAGGAGAAAGAAATACTTTCTAAAAATAGCAAAACTATTAAACAAAAAAACAATAGCTCACTTTCATCCGCATAAACCTGAAGTGATTTTTGAAAAATCAACCCAAAGTGAATATATAAAGTTTTTTAAGTCTGTAGATAAGATAATAGTGTTATCACCTCAATGGCAAAGGTGGTTAAAAGAAGCTTTAAATATAGAGAAAAACGTACTTGTTATATACAATCCATGTCCTGTTATAGAACCAGGAAAGGCTGATTATTCAAAGAAGTACATATTATTTGCAGGGACTCTATATAAAAGGAAAGGATTTGACACCTTATTAAAAGCTTTTGCAAGAATTGCTTCAAAATATCCGGAATGGCATGTTGTTTTAGCTGGTAATCCAAAATCTGAAAAAGATAAAATTATAATAAAAACATTGCCAAAGCAACTTAATATAGAAAAGCAAGTAGAATTCCCTGGTTGGATAAATGGAAATAAAAAAGATTTATTATTTAGAAATGCATCAATTTTTTGTTTAGCTAGTAGTGCTGAAGGCTTTCCTATGGCTGTTTTAGATGCATGGGCATACGGTATTCCTGTCGTTTGTACTCCAGCAGGAGGATTACCTGATATAGTAGAAAATGGGAAAAATGCTCTATTATTTAACTATGAAGATGATATAACTTTAGCTCAACAATTAGATAAATTAATATCAGATGAGAATTTAAGAAATAATATTTCAAAAGAATCATTAAAGCTTGCTCAAACGACCTTTAATATTGATAATATAAACAAGCAAATTGAGGAACTATATAAATCATTATCAAATGAATAATATATTAATTTTAGGCGCAAATTCTTTTGTTGCATCAGGCTTTTATAAATTATTAGATATGAATAAATATCATGTGTATTTATTCTCTAGAGGTACTGAAAATAGGTGTAATAATAAAATTACCGGAGATTATCTTACTATATCAAAGAACAAGCTATTTGATAATAATTATAATGTTGTTATTAATTTTGCAGTTTTAAAAGATAAAACATTAAATGATAATATCAATTATATCAAAGAAGTAATAGAGTTCTGTAAAAATCATAATGTGAAGAAATTAATACATTTTTCTTCTATCATGGCATATAAATACGATCTTGAAGAAGTAAATGAAACAACAAAAATAGAAACTTTAGATAATACGTTAAAAAAAGGATATGGAGAATTTAAAATAGGAGTAGATCAATATTTATTGAATCTTAAAGAAGAGGTACCTTTCGAAATTATTTTAGTAAGACCTGGATATGTACTTGCTGACAACAGACCATGTCCATTTATAAAAAAATTACCATTAAAATTAAGTTTTATAAAAGGTAATAAGAAAAGTAAACAACCGATAGTAAAAAGGGAAGATATACATAGAGCATTGGTAAGAATAATTGAGACAGAAAACAATTTACCTGTATATCATTTCTTCCCTAACGACGGAATGACTAAATATAAATATGCAAAACAGACTGTAGGTGGAATAATTCTTACAATGCCTAAATGTATATTTAAATATATACCTCATATTTTATCTAAGATAGGAATAATGCCACAATCACTATATAGTAGATTTGAAGGAATGTACATTGAGAGTAATTTTAGTTCAAAACTTACAGAAGAAAAATTAAATATTAAGTTTAAATAATAAACAATGAGAATAGCAGTATTAGGCGCCGGTACATACGGTAGTTATGTCATAAATTCAATAATAGAAAAATATCCAAGTGCAGAAATAACTTTATTTGATGTAGGTGATAAATCAGTAAAGAGTGAAAAGGAAATAGGCTTTTACTCTTCACTAAAAAAAGCTATGTATAAAGGCTTGACTGATGGAAGATATTTTGGATTTGGAGGTGCTTCTGATAAATGGGGAGGTCAATTATTAACTTATACAGATAATGATTTTAAGCATCCAAATGACTTTATGAAAGAAATTATAAATCTTGATATAAAGAATAAGGATAAAATGCTTGCCAAATTCAAAATAGAGAATAAATATCCTGAAAATCATATTTCTGAAGATTTGTTTACCAAAACAGGTGTTTGGTTAAGTGCGCTTCATAGGAATTTTTTCCATTGGTTTAATATTAATAAAAGGAAACAGGTTAATATTAAATCTCACTGTAGGGTAATAAAATTAGAATCAGACAATAAAAAAGATATTAAGTCTGTTATTTATAGGGAATTTGGAGTTGAGAAAAAAGAGTTTTTTGATTTTTATTTTCTAACAGCTGGTGCATTTGAAAGCGTAAGAATATTACTTAGTTCTGGACTTACAAAAGAAAATAAAGTTTATTTTTCAGATCATCTTTCACAGAAGGTTTTTAAAGTAAATAAATCAACAATAATAGGTAATGAAGATTTCGTCTTTAGAATGAGAGGTACATCTCTAATTACTAAACGAATGATAGGGGAAGTAAATGATTGTTCATTTTATGTACATCCAGTATTCAATTTGAAATTTCCTTTTTTTGAAAGTGTAAAAGAGGTCTTGTTTAAACATCATTTCAAAATGAAATATGTATGGAATATATTCAAGGATATTCCTAATGTAGTAGGTTTTGCTTGGGCTGTACTTATACTCAGAAGAATGTATGTGATGAATAATGAATGGTACTTATATATAGATATAGAGAATCCAACAAAAGATAGTTACGTTTCGCTTTCTAAAGAAAAAGACAAATTTGGAGTAAATGGTCTCGATGTTTATTACAATGTAGGCAAAGAGGCTGTTGATGTTTATAATAGCGCAAAAGAAGTAGCAATTAAACTATTAAATAAATGCAATGTGGATTATGAAGTTCTCACAGAAGAAATTAATGTGCAAACTTGTGAAGATATTTATCATCCATATGGAATGTTTGATTTTAAAAATTTAGAGGACTATTATTCAAAATGGAATAATATGTTAGTAGTGACAACTGGAGTTTTACCTCGTTCAGGTGGAATAAATCCCACAGCTTCATTATTACCTGTTATTGATGAATTTATAAATAACAATCTATTTAATAAATGAATAATCAAAGATTAATATATATAGACTTTTTAAAGTGTTTTGGTATTTGGGCTGTTATAATGGGGCATATATATACTAATAACGATATGATTTATCAGTTTATATATTCTTTTCATATGCCATTGTTTTTTGTATTATCAGGTGTGTTTTTTAGGAATCAGTACACAGTTAAAGAATTAATTAGAAAAAGAATTCCAACACTAATTATTCCTTATTTATTCTTTTATATATTAACATTCCTATATTGGGTTTTAATTGAGAGATATTTAAGAACCAATTCGGGTGGTGTTGAAGCAGAATGGTGGAAACCTATATTAGGGTTATTTTATGAAAGTCCATATTGGAACTTTTTCGCACATAACAATCCGTTATGGTTTGTGCCTGCTCTCATATCTACTGAAATACTAGCTTGTTCATTTTCTAAATATAATTTTAAATTCAGATGTCTTATTGGTATTATTTGTATTGGATTATCATTTATTTTTTCATATTTCAATCTTTTGTTACCATTCGGACTAATAATGGCTTGTTATTGTTTCTTATTTCATTGTATTAGTAGTAAAGTACATCTGTTATATAAATTAACAAGCAAGAGCAAATCTTACATCTTTATAATTCTTCTGATAATTTATTGTATATATATTTGTTATTATGGATATGTACCATCAACTATTTTTTATCCTCAACCTGATACAGCTATTATATTTTATTTTATTGCTATATATACAATTTTACTACTGTTATTATTTGCACTATTATTTCAAAAGATCTATGCTAATAATATTATAGGAAAAATAATTTCTTTTTTCGGTAGTAATACATTATTAATATTATGTATTCATGATCCTTTAAAAAGAATTATTATTTTTTTATATAGTAAGATTACTACTTGCACTATAAATGATGTAAGGCATGATATATTAAATTCTTTGATTTGTTTGGTAATAATATGTATTATATTAATACCTATAATTATTTTATATAACAAAGTTATCAAACCATTCTTAAATAAAATTTCTTTCTATGTTATCAATCATTATTAATGCATATGCATGTTCTCCCAATATGGGTAGTGAACCAGGAATGGCTTGGAACTGGTGCGTGAATCTTGCAAAGTATTGTGAACTTCATATTATAACGGAAGGTGAATTTCGTAATAATATAGAAGCAATACTCCCTACTCTACCACAAGGGGGAAATATGCATTTTTATTATAATCCTGTTTCGGAAGAAATAAGAAAGATGTGCTGGAATCAAGGGGACTGGCGTTTCTACAAATATTATAAGGAATGGCAGTGGAAAACATATTTAATGGCTAAAGAGATTTGTCAGCAGACTCATATAGATATATTACATCAATTAAATATGATTGGTTTCAGAGAGCCAGGTTATTTATGGAAAATTGAAAATATACCTTTTGTATGGGGACCAGTAGATGCCAAAGAGAGTTTCCCTATTGCATATCTTGAAGGAGCCAGTATAAAAACGAAATTGTTTATGTGGTTGAAGAATACTATCACTAAGTTTCAACTTAAATATTCAACAAGAGTACATAAGGCTACAAAACGTGCATCATATGTGGTATCGGCGTCTTCAAATTCACAATTGTCGTTTAAAAAGTATTTTAATATTGATTCTCCTTTAATTAACGAAACCGGATGTTATGTTCAGGAACATTCAATAAAGGATAAATCAGATAAAGATTTGTTTGATATTCTTTGGGTTGGCAAATTAGATTTTAGAAAACAATTAGGTTTGGCCATACGCAGTATAGCTGAAACTAATAATAGGAATATCAAATTACATATTGTTGGAGGTGGTGATAATTCTTATTATTTAGAGTTAACCAAGAGACTTAAAATAGAGAATCAATGTATATGGCATGGAGCTGTTTCACATGATGAGGTACAAAAAATAATGCAAAACAGTGATGTGTTTTTCTTTACAAGTGTAGCAGAAGGTACACCTCATGTGGTTCTTGAAGCTATAGCAAATAATTTACCTGTTGTATGCTTTAATACATGTGGACAAGGTGATTCTGTAAATTCAAAAGTTGGTATAAAGATTGAACTTTCAAATCCGGAAACATCGGTTAAAGAATTCTCTAAGATATTGAATAAACTGGAAAATAATAGAAAGTTATTATATGATATGGCTCAGAAATGTAATGCCAGACAGAAAGAATTATCTTGGGATAAAAAAATACAGGATATGATTGAACTTTATAATAAAGATTTAAATAAATGAAAGAACGAAATATAGGTATTGATATATTAAAATTCTTTGCAGCATTGCTGATTACTAATTCTCATATGGAATTATTATATGGAAAATACAGTATGTTAGCTACGGGAGGAGCAATAGGTGACGTGTTATTCTTTTTCTGCTCCGGATTTACACTCTTTCTAGGGAGAATGGGACGATTCGATAACTGGTACAAAAGGCGTATAAGGCGAATCTATCCTACTGTGTTTGCATGGGCGATATTAGGAGCTTTTATCTTTAACCAACAATATGGAATGGATTACATCATAATTCATGGAGGTGGATGGTTCGTGACATGTATTATGATATATTATGTCATATTATATATCATAAAACGGTTTATGTTCAATAAATTACGACTGGTGTTCATAATAGCTTCCATTATAACTATTATATGGTATTTACTGATTGATAGACCGGAAAATTATAATATGTATGGTAATACGTATTTCAAATGGTGTCACTATTTTTTGTTTATGTTGTTAGGAGCAATGATGGGAGTATCGAAAAAGGAGCTTAAGTACAGTTTTAGATACGATTTAATGAAATTATCTTGTAGTGTAATAATATATTATGCAATACTTTTTTCTGGAAGGCTCAACCCTGTATGTTCTGAATTGCAAATAATATCATTGATTCCATTACTTTATATTGTATATTATTCATATAAAGTCTGTAATAGTGAAAAAATGAAAATGCTTTATAATAAGAAAGTATTAGGATGGTGTATGAAGTTTATTGGCGGTTTATGTTTGGAAATTTATTTGGTTCAATATACACTATTTACAGATAAAATGAACAGTATTTTCCCTTTGAATATTATTCTTATGTTTGTGATTATAATCTTTGTAGCATATATTTTAAGATGTGTAGCAAGATTATTTTCGCAAACATTCAGAGATGGTGATTATGATTGGAAGACTATAACAAAACTTATATAAAAGTACTTATAAAATCATTAAAGATGAAAGGAATCGTATTGGCAGGTGGTAGCGGAACGAGACTGTATCCTATCACCAAGGGGGTGAGCAAACAGATGCTCCCTGTGTTTGACAAACCGATGATTTATTATCCTATTTCCGTGCTGATGCTGGCAGGGATAAGGGAGATTCTTATTATATCTACTCCGTATGACTTGCCGGGGTTCAAGCGTCTGCTGGGCGACGGCTCGGAATTCGGAGTGAAATTCGAATATGCGGAACAGCCTAGTCCGGACGGTCTGGCTCAGGCGTTCATCATAGGAGAGAAATTCATTGGCAATGACTCGGCGTGTCTGGTGCTGGGTGACAATATCTTCCACGGGGCCGGTTTCAGCGGTATGCTGAAAGAGGCTGTACGCACTGCCGAGGAGGAGAAGAAGGCTACGGTGTTCGGATACTGGGTGAACGATCCTGAACGATACGGGGTGGCTGAATTCGACAAGGAGGGCAACTGCCTGAGCATAGAGGAGAAACCGGCAAAACCGAAATCGAACTATGCGGTGGTGGGACTGTATTTCTACCCGAACAAGGTGGTGGATGTGGCCAAGAACATCAAGCCGTCGGCCCGCGGGGAACTGGAGATTACTACGGTGAACCAGCGTTTCCTGGAGGACGGGGAACTGAAGGTGCAGACTCTGGGACGCGGTTTCGCATGGCTGGATACGGGTACGCATGACTCGCTGAGCGAAGCTTCGACTTATATCGAGGTGCTGGAGAAACGTACGGGACTGAAAATAGCATGTCTGGAGGGGATAGCTTACCGCAAGGGGTGGATATCTGAGGAACAGATGAGAAAGAATGCGGAACCGATGCTGAAGAACCAGTATGGACAGTATCTACTGAAGGTGATAGAAGAAGTTAAAGAAACAGGAAAGGAAAATCTGGACTAACTAACAACTAAGAACTAGTTACTAATGAACATCATAAAGACTGACATAGAAGGTGTGGTGATAATCGAGCCACGCATCTTTACTGATGCAAGAGGTTATTTCTTTGAATCGTTCTCGGAAAGGGACTTCTGCAAAGAGGTAAGGGAAATAAAATTTGTACAGGACAATGAAAGCAAGTCAAGCTACGGCGTCATGAGGGGATTGCATTTCCAGCGTCCGCCTTTTACACAGAGCAAGCTAGTAAGAGTCATTAAAGGTGCTGTACTTGATGTGGCGGTGGATATACGCAAAGGTTCGCCTACTTACGGCAAGCATGTGACTGTGGAACTGACTGAGGATAATCACAGACAGTTCTTTGTTCCAAGAGGATTTGCTCACGGTTTCGCAGTACTGAGCGACGAAGCAATATTCCAGTATAAGTGCGACAATTTCTATGCTCCTGAAGCTGACGGCGGTATAAGTATTCTGGACGAAAGCCTTGGCATTGACTGGCGTATTCCGACAGAAAAGGCTATTCTTAGCGAAAAGGATACAAAGCACTCTCTTCTGAAGGATTTCGATTCACCGTTTAATATAAATGTTCCTTTATACTAAAATTATGAACATGAATATTCTGGTTACAGGCGCAAACGGACAATTAGGTAACGAAATGCGCATCATAAGCAAAAATACTGAATATAATTTTGTCTTTACAGACGTTACTATTGTGGATGGTGTAGAAACCACTATTTTGGATATAACGGATATTGAAGCGGTAAGAAGTATTGTAAAAGAAAAAGGTATAGACTGCATTATAAACTGTGCCGCTTATACGAATGTAGATAAAGCAGAATCGGATGTGGATTTCTGCAGAATACTTAATGCAGTGGCTCCTAAAAACCTGGCAACTGTAATGAAAGAGGTTAACGGTCTGCTGGTACATGTGTCAACGGACTATGTATTTGGTGGCGATCCGTATAATGTGCCTTGTAAGGAGGAACAAAAAGGCACTCCAACAGGGGTATATGGACAGACCAAGCTGGAGGGGGAACAAAATATAATCGCTACAGGATGCAAACATCTGATTATACGAACTGCATGGCTTTATTCTGAATATGGAAAGAATTTTGTGAAAACTATGCTTAATCTGACTTCCACAAAACCTGAACTGAAAGTTGTCTTTGACCAGGCAGGTACACCTACCTATGCTTATGATCTGGCTGTTGTTATTAGAACTATGATTGATGATTATGTGAAAGAAGGATATAATGACAGTTATTCAAAGACAGGAATATATCATTTCAGCAATGAAGGAGTATGTTCATGGTTTGATTTCACTAAAGTCATCGCTGAAATGGCCGGAAATACAGGTTGTGATATTCAGCCATGCCATAGCAATGAATTTCCAAGTCCTGTAAAACGTCCAGCCTATTCGGTATTGGATAAGACCAAGATAAAGGAAACATTCGGAATAAAAATTCCTTATTGGACTGATTCTCTGAAAATATGTATTAATAATCTAAGAAAATAAGTAAATATGAACTTCAAACGTAATATATTGATTACCGGCGGCGCCGGTTTCATAGGCAGCCATGTAGTGCGCTTGTTCGTGAACAAATATCCTGAGTACAGAATAATAAACCTTGACAAGCTGACGTATGCAGGTAACTTAGAGAACCTGAAGGATATAGAGGATATGCCTAACTATGTGTTCGTGAAGGCTGACATCTGCGATTATGAGCGTATGCAGGAAATTATGAAGGAATACGGGATAGACGGTATTATTCATCTTGCTGCGGAGAGCCATGTGGACCGCTCGATAAAGGACCCGTTCACATTTGCACGTACTAACGTGATGGGTACGCTGTCATTGCTGCAGGCGGCAAAGCTTTACTGGGAGTCGTTGCCTGAAAGGTATGAGGGCAAGCGTTTCTATCATATATCTACTGATGAGGTGTATGGGGCATTGGAAATGACGAATCCGGAGGGTATAGAGCCGCCGTTCAGCACAACAGCGTCTTCGTCGGAACATCATTTAGCATACGGAAAGGATTTCTTCTACGAGGATACGAAATATAATCCGCATAGTCCGTACTCGGCTTCGAAGGCGAGCAGTGACCATTTCGTACGTGCGTATCATGATACTTACGGGATGCCGACTATAGTGACGAACTGTTCGAACAACTATGGGCCGTATCAGTTCCCGGAGAAGCTGATTCCGCTGTTTATAAACAATATCCGTCATCGCAAGCCGCTGCCTGTGTATGGAAAGGGTGAGAACGTAAGGGACTGGCTGTATGTGGTGGATCATGCGAGGGCGATAGATGTGATTTTCCATAACGGAAAGATTGCGGAAACGTATAACATTGGTGGGTTCAACGAGTGGAAGAACATTGACATAATAAAGGTGCTGATAAAGACTGTGGACAGGCTGCTTGGCAATCCGGAAGGGTATTCGCTGGAGCTTATCACTTATGTGACTGACCGTCTGGGACATGACATGCGCTATGCGATAGACTCTACGAAGCTGCAGCGTGAATTAGGATGGGAACCGAGCCTGCAGTTTGAGGAAGGAATAGAGAAGACCGTACAGTGGTATCTGGATAATCAGGAGTGGATGGATAATGTGACGAGCGGGGATTATCTGAGGTATTATGAGGAGATGTATAATAATTAAAAATTAAAAATTAATAATTAAGAGCTAACGGTCAGCGAAGTTAATTAAAAATTAGTTGTTAGTTTTTAGTTGTTGGTTGATGAAGGTAATTAAAAGATTAATATACAAAGAAAAAACCACATGTCTGAAAGTAATTATCTAATAAAACGTTATATTTGTAAACAACAATCTATAAAAAGATATTGACTATGTGTACTGAAAAAATTTTGTATCAGCCAAATGAAGGAATTTTTTCTCCTTTAGTAAAAAGAAATAGAGAAGAAAAGATGACGTTATTATTGGTCCATTAGGTGACAATCATTTAAAAGAACATTTCAGTGAAATTAAAGTAAAAGAAAAGACTTTTGAAGAAATTGCAGCTGAAATAGAATACAAGCGTTACAATGCTATACAAGTGTGCTTTTGTAGCAATTATGCACTTAAATTATTAAAGAGGATTGAGAAATGAGTAAAAAATGGGAAATGATAGATTATACAATAAATTCTTTAATAGAATTATTGATGAAAAAATACTCTGCCAGTTATGAATGGGCTTTTCAGACTGTGATGAAATCTGAAACATACAAAAGATTGCTTAACGATAATGATTTTTTAAACGAAGGTGATTTATTTATTTTTGATACTTTGGATAAGGAGCTGATAAAAATGATAAAATAAAATCATAAGTAAAATGCTGAAATTTAAAGATATAAAGATTGTAGAATCAAAGGATACTCTCTATAATTTACAAGATAAGAAACTCCTTATCAATACTATAAACGCGCATTCGTATAATACGGCACTGAAGGATGCTCTGTTTGCGGAAGCTCTGACCAAGGGGGATGTGCTTATCCCAGACGGGGCGAGTATAGTAATGGCGTGTAGATGGCTTAAGGCGAAGTCTCAACCGAAGGAACGTATAGCGGGTTGGGACTTGTTTGTGTTTGAGATGGAGAAACTGAATGCGCGCGGTGGAAAGTGTTTCTTTATGGGCAGCAGCGAGAAGGTGCTTTCTCTGATAAAGGAAAAGGCGGCTGTGGTGTATCCGAACATTACGGTGGAGACTTATTCCCCACCCTATAAGCCGGAATTTACGGACGAGGATAACAGGGCGATAATTGATGCTATTAACGCTGCAAAGCCGGATCTGCTGTGGATTGGTATGACGGCTCCGAAGCAGGAGAAATGGGCTTATACGCACTGGAAGGAACTGGATATTGACTGTCACTGTGGTACCATTGGGGCGGTGTTCGACTTCTTTGCTGGAACGGTGGAGCGTGCGCCTTTGTGGTGGCAGGAGCATAGCTTAGAGTGGCTGTATCGTCTGATAAAGGAACCGAAGCGTATGTGGAGGAGGTATATCATAGGAAACACATTGTTTCTGTGGAATATAACAAAGGAGAAGTTAAGTAGATAAAACAATATTGTAATACAAATATAATTTTATTCAACATTTTTTTTATGAGAAAAGTAGCATTGATTACGGGTATTACAGGCCAGGACGGTTCTTATCTGGCCGAGTTCTTATTAGACAAAGGATATGATGTGCATGGCACTATCAGACGTTCGTCTGTGGACTTCAGAGAAAGAATCGCACATCTGGAAGGAAAGCCTAATTTCCATCTTCATTATGCAGACCTTGGTGACTCAATGAGTATCATGCAGGTGGTGAGCAAGGTTCGTCCTACTGAAGTTTATAATCTGGCTGCACAGAGCCACGTACAGGTATCGTTCGACTCACCTGAGTTTACAGCGAACGTTGACGCTACAGGTGTATTGAGAGTATTGGAAGCGGTACGTCTGTGCGGACTGACTGATACTTGCCGTATATATCAGGCTTCGACTTCGGAACTCTATGGAAAAGTGGAGGAAGTGCCTCAGAACGAGAATACACCGTTCCACCCCTATTCTCCATATGCCGTAGCCAAGCTTTACGGTTTCTGGATAGTGAAAGAATACCGTGAGGCTTACAACATGTTCTGCTGCTCGGGTATCCTTTTCAACCACGAGAGTGAAAGACGTGGCGAAACATTCGTAACAAGAAAGATTACTCTGGCTGCCGCACGTATAGCTCAGGGCAAACAGGAGAAGCTGTATTTAGGAAACTTAGATTCTCTGCGTGACTGGGGTTATGCAAAGGATTATGTGGAATGTATGTGGCTTATACTGCAGAACGACACTCCTGAGGATTTCGTTATCGCTACAGGCGAACAGCACAGCGTAAGGGAATTCTGCTACTATGCATTCAAGCGTGCAGGAATAGAACTGGAGTTCAAGGGTGAAGGTATCAACGAAAAGGGTTATGACAAGGCTACAGGCAAATGTCTGGTAGAAGTGAGCGAAGATTTCTATCGTCCTACAGACGTTGTCAACTTGTGGGGTGACCCTACTAAGGCTAAAGCCAAATTAGGATGGAATCCTACAAAGACAAGCTTCCAGGAACTGGTGAACATAATGGTAGATGCTGATATGGCCAAGGTGGCTGTGGAAAGACACAGCGAGGAGGTAAGAACGAACCTTGCAGAGTATCTGGAAAAGGGGATAGTGAAGTAATCTGATGAACGTATATGATATTGAACCTGTTTGTACTGCTCACAAAAGTGGTACAAAACGGGTTCTTCTTGATAAATATTCTACGGAAACGGGGATTACACAGGTGGCTGTGGCCTGTATGAAGAAAGGGGATGTAGTGGAGGAACACAAGCATCCGACAATGGAGGAGTGTTTTCTTGTGAGAAAGGGTACGGTAAAAATAGTGTGGGGAGAAAGATGTGATGTGCTGTCGGTGGATGACTTTATAAAAATAGACAAAAATACCGGGCATTCGCTTGAAGCTGTGGATGATTGTGAAATGCTGGTTATAGGGGCGAGTTGTTGATTAATAATCAGGAATTAAAACATACTGATGGTATGCAAATGGATAAAGGCTAATTATTTCTGTGGAATATCACTAAAGAAAAATTTGGGAAATAATGGATATTGACAGTTTGTTTTTTTCTCTATTGCGTCTTGGCGCAGGACTGAATGACAGTATAGAATTGCCCGTAATGAACAGAACATTATGGGCTTCTGTATTCTCTATGGCGCAGAAACAGGCGGTGGCAGGGATAATGATGGATGCGGTGAACAGGCTGCCGGAAGGTGTGCAGAAACCGGACAGGGATTTGCTGCTGAAACTGTTAGGCATGGGGATGGAGATAGAGAAAAGGAACAGGATAGTGAACGGGGAGGCGGTGAAATGGTATGAGTTTTTCCGTATGAGGGGATATAAGGCTGTTCTGCTGAAGGGACAGGGGGTGGCGCACTTCTACCCTAACCCGCTGCACCGTAATCCGGGGGATATCGACCTGTGGGTGATTGGCAGGGAGTGTGAAGTGAGAGAACTTGCAAGGAAAGAACTGGGAGCTGAGGATGTGACTTATCATCATATAGGGGTTCACAACGGGGGTATGGCGGAACTGGAGATTCACACTACGCCTTCGTGGATGTATTCGTATCCGAAAAACAGGAGGTTGCAGAGGATGTTCGCTCAATGGGCAGACTCCGGCATGGAGATTGAACTGTCTGGTGCAGGACGGGTGTGTGTGCCGTCGGACGAGATGAACAGGGTGTATATGCTGGTGCATATGTACAGGCATGTGTTCAGCGAGGGCATAGGACTGAGGCAGATGATGGATTATGCGATGTTGCTGAAAAGAGGATGTACGGAGGAGGAGAAGGCGGTGTTCGGCAGGCAGGCGAAGGAACTGAATCTGTACGGATTTGCCGGGGCGGTGATGTATGTGATGGAAAGGGTGTTCGGACTGGATGAAAGTTGTCTGCTGACAGAACCGGACTATAAAAAGGGGGAAAAGCTGCTCGATGGGATTATGGCGGGCGGTAACTTCGGAATGTATGACGAGAAGATAGACAGGTCGATAAAAAGTGACTCGGCCATGAGCTTCCTTACAAGGAACGCCAGGAACTTCAGGCTGCTTAAGGAATATCCGGAGGAGGTGCTGTGGGGACCGGCTTTCAAGGTGTGGCACTGGGGGTGGAGGAAAATGAAAAGTTAAGCATAAACCTAAAAATGTGTCCTAAAGCTGTGATGGGGATTGAAAAAATGATTATCTTTGAGAGTTGGATTTAAATAGCGTGTATGGTATGAATGACAGGAACTTATCTTTGGGACATTTTGTGAATCCTTTTACGGACTTGGGATTCAAGATTATTTTCGGTCAACCGGCAAGCAAGGATCTTCTTATCACGCTGCTGAATGAATTGCTTAAGAATGAACATCACATAGAAAACCTGACTTTCTTAGACAAGGAGAATCATTCGGACAGCATTGATGATGCGGGTATCATATATGATCTATACTGTTTGACATCGACCGGAGAATATATAATAGTGGAGATGCAGAATAGGGCACATAGCAATTTTCTGGATCGCACGCTGTTTTATATGTGCAGGGCTATTGGCAGGCAGGTGGAGAATATCAGGGAAAAGAGGAAAAAGGAACGTGAACTTAAATCCGGAAACGAGGATGGAGGTCTTGATACGAAGGAAGATGTATTCCTGCTGAACGAACCTAATGCAGAGACGTATGGAGCAAGATACAAGCTATCAACAGTGTACGGAATTTTCCTGATGAATTTTAAGGAACCGGGGCTTGAAGAGAAATTCCGTACGGACACGGTGATTGCTGACCGTGAGAACGGAAAGGTGGTCAATACGCACTTCAGACAGATTTTTCTGCAGTTCCCGTATTTTACGAAGGAACTTGGAGAATGTGAAACTTTATATGACAAACTTATTTATACTCTTAAGAATATGCAACATTGGAACAGAATGCCTGAAGCTCTTAAGGAACAGGTGTTTAACAGACTGAATGAACTTGCTGCCGTGGCAAATCTTTCAATGGAGGATCGTATAGCTTATGATAAGGCTTTGGACAGATATCGAGTGAGCCGTATAGTGGAGGAAGACGCAAGGGAAGCGGGATGGAAAAAAGGACTTGCCGAAGGAAGGGCCGAAGAAAAAATAAACAATGCTCGCGGTATGAAAAGAATTGGTATTCCAGTGGAACAAATAGTAAAGGTTACCGGACTGACAGAAGCTGAAATTGAGGATTTATAACATTTGAATAATTATGGCTTATTATATTGCAAACCCGATTTATGACTCTGTGTTCAAGTTCATGATGGACGATGAACGTGTGGCGAGGATTATGCTTTCTGCATTGCTGAAAAAGGATGTGGTGGCTGTGGAAATGAAACAGCAGGAATATGCAGGACTGACAAAAAGAAATATCTCGATGTTCAGACTGGACTTCAACGCGAAGGTGAGAAATGAGGATGGAAGCGAGAGTATTGTGCTCATTGAACTGCAGAAAACATGGCTGGTGACGGAGACGCTGAGATTCAGACAATATCTGGCTTCGCAGTACAGCGACAAGAGAAATCTGCAGTCGAAAGAGATGAGTCCAAAGGGATTCGCTTATCCGATGGTGTCAATATATATATTGGGGCACAAATTAGGGGACCTGGAGGAACCGGTGGTATATGTGAAGAGGAATTATCTGGATTATGACTCTAACCCGATTGTGAACGGAGTACCGGACCCGTTTGTGGAAAGCCTGGCTCACGACAGCATCATAGTGCAAATCCCGTTCCTGAAAGGAAGGCTGAGAAACAAACTTGAAAGGGTGCTTCAGGTGTTCGACCAGGAATATTGCGTAAAGGGAAACGAGCATTACTTAGAGGTGGACGACAGTATGTTCGCCGGAGATGAGTTCTTAGTGGTTAACAGACTGATGTTGGCGAGCGGAACGCCTGAGGTGAAACGTGCGATGGAAGTGGAGGATGAGATTCTTTCGGAAATAGAGGAAAGGGATACTGCCATCATGATGAGAGACAAGGTGATAGAGAGCAAGGATAAGGAAATAGAGAGCAAGGACAAGGAGATAGAGAGCAAGGACAAGGAGATAGAGAGCAAGGACAAGGAAATAGACGAAAAGAACCTGATGATCAGAGAAATGGCAAGGATGCTGCATGATCAGGGAATCCCTATGGATGTCATTGCTCAAAGACTGAATATTGACGCTGAAATGCTGAAAGGCTTTATTGAAAACTGATAATATTTTATCTTTATACTCAATAAATTAATAAATATGAATAATATATTATCAGTATTGGAAAACTATACTTTTGATAATGCGGATGACATTGCAAGGGTATTGGCTGATGACTTCAGAAAACGAAGAATAGAGAAGAATCTGACAAGGGAACAGGTGGCGGAACGTTCGGGAGTGGCTGTTAGTAATATCGTAAGGTTTGAACAGAAGGGGCTTATCTCGCTTAAGAACCTGATTACTTTAGCCATGGCAATGGATTATACTTCGGAGATTAAGAATGTATTCAGCCAGCCTAAGTATTCTACGATGGAAGAGCTGACGCAAATCCGTAAAAACACAGGGAAAAGCAGGGCTTATAAAACGGGAACAGGGAAAAAGGAAAGGAAGGATTTATGACGGACAAGCTTACAGTGAAATATCACGGCGAAAAGGTGGGAACTCTGTCACTGACTCCGGATAACAGGCTTTGTGCATTCGAATATGACAGGGAATGGCTGGCAGAAGGATTCAGCGTGTCGCCTCTTGAACTGCCACTGAAACCGGGGCTGTTTATCGCAAAACCAAAACCGTTTTATGGAAACTTCGGTATCTTTGAGGACAGCCTGCCCGACGGATATGGAAGGTATCTTCTTCACAGGACTTTGATGCGTGAAGGTATTGATGACAGAAAGCTGACTTCGATAGACAGGCTTAGTCTGGTGGGTAACAGCGGTATGGGGGCTCTCTGTTATGAACCGGAAACAATTATAACTAAAGGTGAGGAGATGTCGGACTTTGATTTGTTGCAGGAGAAGGCTCTGGAGGTGCTGAAGGAACAGCAAGACACTGATGCGGGATTGTTGCTCTACAACAGCGGAAACAGCGGGGGATGCAGACCTAAAGCTGTCTTTTCTGACAATGAGGGACACTGGCTGATTAAGTTCAGGCATACTTACGACCCTGTGGATATGGGGGTACAGGAGTTTCATTATAATGAAGTAGCGAAAAAATGCGGAATAAATGTCACTGACTTCAAGCTTACCGCAGGAAAGTATTTTACTACAAGGCGGTTTGATATGACAGACGAGGGGGAACGTATTCATACAGCTACGGCGGGAGGACTGCTTTGTGTGTCACTGTCTGAACCGGTCCTTGACTATTCTAATCTGATGGCTCTTACGGGGTATCTTACTCAGAATCCGAAAGATGTGGAGGAAATGTATAGAAGGATGGTGTTCAACTATCTGACTGACAACAAGGATGATCACTGCAAGAATTTCAGTTTTCTGGTAAAGAAAGATGATGCAGGGAAATGGAAATGGCATTTGGCTCCTGCGTATGACCTTACACTATGTGCAGAAGGGTACAACGGGCAGCATGCTACATCTGTGAACCAAACGGGGTTCCCTACCCTAACGGATTTTATAGCTGTGGGGGCCAAAACGAAAATGAGCGAAAAAAGGTGTCGTGAAATTTTTGATGAGGTTTACGGAAATTGTGAGGAGCTGTTGTTGAATGATATTCGGTAATATTGTGTAACTTTGCATAAAAATCGAAATAATACGGAATATGAAGAAATTACTTTCATTGCCACCGAATCTGGTGGAGTGTTTTCATGATATTATGAATGCGGACAGGAAGGAATGGTTCTGCACTTCGGACCCGATAGGTAAGAAACTTGGGTCGGGAGGTGGAACGACTTGGCTCCTGGATGCTTGCAGACGAGAAGAAGCGGATGGTGCGGACCTGATGACGTGGTTAGGCAGGGAGAAAAGGATTCTGCTGCACGCGGGAGGACAGAGCAGACGACTGCCGGCTTATGCGCCGTCGGGAAAGATTCTGACGCCGGTACCGGTGTTCCGCTGGGCACGGGGACAGAAGCTGACTCAGAATCTGCTGGACCTGCAACTGCCGCTGTATGAGGAGATAATGGAGAAGGCTCCTGAGGGGCTGAACACGCTGATAGCGAGCGGCGACGTGTATATAAGGGCGAAGGAGCAGCTGCAGGAGATTCCGGAGGCGGACGTGGTGTGCTACGGACTGTGGGAAGACCCGCAACTGATGAAGAATCACGGGGTGTTCGTGGCTTCGAGAAAGACGCCGGAAAAATTAGAGTTCATGATGCAGAAACCGGGTGTGGAGGAAATGGCGGCAATGATGAAGGATTATCTGTGTATGATGGACATAGGTATCTGGCTGCTGAGTGACAGGGCGGTGAAGCTGATGGCGGAACGCTCCATGGACAGCGAAGGGAACGTGAAATTCTATGATATGTACTCGGAGTTCGGTCTTGCATTGGGAGAGAATCCGAGAATAGCGGACAAGGAACTGAACGGCCTGAAGGTGGTGGTACTGCCGTTGCCGGGAGGGGAATTCCATCATTACGGAACGAGCAGGGAGATGATTTCGTCTACTCTGGCGGTGCAGAACTGTGTGATGGACCAGAGGGCGATAATGCATCATAAGGTGAAACCGCATCCGGCTACGTTCGTGCAGAACGCTATAATGAACGTGGGGCTGACGGAAAGGAATGCGGAGATATGGATAGAGAACAGTTTTATCGGCAGCAAATGGTGTCTGTCGAGCAAGAATATAGTAACGGGAGTGCCTGAGAATGACTGGGAGATTTCACTCTCTGAGGGGCTGTGTATCGACGTGGTGCCGATGGGTGAAAAGGGATTCGTGGCAAGACCGTACGGATTTGAGGACAAGTTCAAGGGTAGCATGAAGGAGGCCTCTACCCTATTTATGGGACAACCGGTCACTGTATGGCTGGAACAGAGGGGACTGAAGGCTGAGGATATTCCTGGCAACGGGGACTTGCAGAGTGCGGAGATTTTCCCTGTGACGGAAAATATCGATGACCTTGGAAGGCTGATAGCATGGATGACCGGCAGGGCGGATGATGAATACGGAAGAAGGCTGTGGACCGAGGCTGTGAAGATGTCGGCGGACGGCATATCGGCTTATGCTAACCTGAGAAGGCTGACGGCGCAGCGTGAGGCTTTCAGAATGAAGAACCTGAGTACGCTGGCAAGGAACCATGAGAGAAGTGTCTTCTATCAGACGGACTTAGAGGAAACGGCAATGGAGTTTGCCAAGGGCGGTATCGGACTGCCGGAGGAGCTGCCGGAGGATGCGGGACTGCTGAAGAGGATTAGCGACGGGATGTTCAGGGCAAGGGTGATGGAACTGACGGGTAACCCGGAGGCTAAGGTGATGGAGGAAAGGGCTTTCGGACTGATGAGAAAGGGACTGACGGGAGCCATGGACCTGAAGCAGAGGCCGGTGATGGCGGTATATGCGGACCAGATAGTCTGGGGAAGAAGCCCGGTGAGAATAGACCTTGCGGGGGGATGGACTGATACTCCTCCGTACAGCCTGATGGAGGGCGGTAACGTGGTGAACATGGCTATAGAGCTGAACGGACAGCCGCCGCTGCAGGTGTATGTGAAACCGTCGGACAGATATAGTATTACTCTGAGGTCGATTGATCTTGGGGCTGCGGAGGTGATTTCTTCGTATGACGAGTTGAGGGATTTCCGCAAGGTGGGCTCGCCGTTCTCTATTCCTAAGGCGGCTCTGGCTCTGTCGGGTTTTCTGCCTGAGTTCTGTATGGACAGCTATGCTTCGCTCGAGGAGCAGCTGAAGGCTTTCGGCAGGGGTATTGAGGTAACTCTTCTTTCGGCTATACCGGCAGGTTCGGGACTTGGTACAAGCTCGATTCTTGCGGCTACGGTGCTCGGTGCACTGAATGATTTCTGCGGACTGAACCGGGACAGACAGGGTATCTGCAACAGGACTCTGATACTTGAACAGCTGCTGACTACGGGTGGCGGATGGCAGGACCAGTACGGCGGTGTGCTGCAGGGAGTGAAACTGCTGCAGACAATGCCGGGATGGAGGCAGGAACCGGGTGTGAAATGGATGCCTGACTATATATTCAACGACAGTGAGTATGCGAAATGTCATCTGCTGTACTACACGGGAATAACACGCACGGCCAAGGGTATATTGGCGGAGATTGTGAAGGGTATGTTCCTGAACTCGGAGAAGCATCTGAGGATTCTTGAACAGATGAAGGGACATGCCATAGATATGTATGACGCGATAATAAGGAATGACTTCGAAACGATGGGACGACTGGTGGGCAAGACATGGACGCAGAACCAGAGATTGGACAGTGGCACGAACCCTGAGGCGGTAAGGGCCATGACGGAGATGATAGATGACCTCTGTCTGGGATATAAACTGCCGGGAGCAGGTGGCGGAGGATTCCTGTATATGGTAGCGAAGGATCCGGAAGCGGCCGTGAGAATAAAGAGAATTCTGAATGAGAACAGAATGAACGACAGGGCGAGATTTGTGGAGATGAAGCTTTCGGACAAGGGACTGGAGGTGAGCAGGAGCTGATGGAAATTAATAATTAATAATTAAAAATTAAGAGTTGTTGGTTGTTAGAGCCATTCGGATGTAACTAAGAACTAAAAACTAACAACTTAGAACTATAAACTTAAAAACTCATAAAATGAATATTGCGGTAGCAGGAACAGGATATGTAGGGTTGTCTATTGCGACTCTATTGGCACAGCATAACAGAGTTATGGCTGTGGATGTTATAGCTGAAAAGGTGGAGAAGATAAATAACCGTATATCTCCTATTCAGGATGAATATATTGAAAAGTATCTGGCTGAAAAGGAACTGGACCTGAAGGCTACTCTCGACGGGGAGGCGGCTTACAGGGATGCGGAGTTTGTGGTGATAGCGGCTCCTACGAACTATGACCCGGTGAAGAACTATTTCGACACGAGTCATGTGGAAGAGGTAATAGACCTGGTGAGAAGTGTGAACCGGAAGGCGGTGATGGTGATTAAGAGTACTATTCCTGTGGGATACTGCGAGGGACTGTACAGGAAGTACGGAAGGGACCTGAAGCTGCTGTTCTCGCCGGAGTTTCTGAGGGAGAGCAAGGCTCTGTATGACAATCTCTACCCGAGCCGTATCATAGTGGGATGTCCGGACGAAAAGCTGACTGACCATGCGGAGGAACTGAAGGAGGCGGCAAGAACGTTTGCCGAACTGCTGAAGGAGGGTGCCATAAAGGAGAATATTGACACTCTGTTTATGGGACTGACTGAGGCGGAGGCGGTGAAGCTGTTTGCGAACACTTATCTGGCACTGAGGGTTTCGTACTTCAACGAGCTTGACACTTATGCGGAGATGAAGGGGCTGAACACTGTGGATATTATAAACGGTATCAGCCTTGATCCGAGAATAGGCAATCATTATAACAATCCGTCGTTCGGATATGGAGGCTACTGTCTGCCGAAGGATACGAAGCAGCTGCTGGCCAACTATGCGGATGTGCCGGAGAACCTGATTCATGCCATTGTGGAATCGAACAGGACAAGGAAGGATTTCATTGCGGACCAGGTGCTGAAGATGGCGGGATATTATGACTACTTCAACAAGGGTGACTTCAGACCGGAGAACGAGAAGGAATGTGTGATAGGTGTGTACAGACTGACAATGAAATCGAACAGTGACAACTTCCGCCAAAGCTCTATTCAGGGAGTGATGAAGCGTATCAAGGCAAAGGGGGCTACGGTGATAATATACGAGCCTACTCTTGAGGACGGTTCGACTTTCTTCGGCTCGAAGGTGGTGAACAATATGGAGGAATTCAAAAAACTGTCCGGCGCAATCATTGCCAACAGATATGATTCATGCTTAGACGACGTTAGGGAAAAGGTATATACAAGGGATATTTTCAAGAGGGATTAACAGATTTTCTTATATAAAGAAAGAAAATTACCAATATAAATGAAAATAATGTCAGTTTTTTTATCTCAAAACAAAATAAGTTATAACTTTGCAGCATAAAAACATAAATAGATGATTATGAAAAAAGTAATTTTAACTATTGTAGCTGCTGCATTTGCAGGATTTGCAGGTGCACAGGAAAAAGTAACAGTGGGGAATAAATTTTTAGACAATTGGTATTTCGGTATAAACGGAGGATGGGAACATCAATTGGGAGCACCCTATATGAATTCGGACAGAAACGGAGGTTTGGTGGGCTTTGAGCTTGGCAAACAGGCCACTCCGGTATTGGGAGTTTCATTTCAGGCACTGACAGGTTTCAACACTACTTACAGCGTAAATGCATTCGACGAACTGCAGTTTGTAATTAACGGTAAGGTGAACTTCTCCAACCTTCTGTTAGGAGCAAAGGAAGAGCCAAGACTGTTTGAAGTGGAAGGTTTATTGGGTGCCGGTGGCGGTAGAGAATTCTTCGCTGCAAGCCAGAGAGGCGACAACAACTACTTCCTGTACAGAGCGGGACTGAGCCTTAACTTCAACCTGGGTAAGGAAAAACAGTGGACTCTGAGCGTGAGACCTGCCCTTGTAACAAAACTTGGTGACGGCGAACCAAGAAATACAAACTTCGAACTTATGGCAGGTCTGGTTTATCACTTCAAGAACTCCAACGGAAAGCGTTATCCGTCAGTGATGATGGCATACAGCCAGGCTGACGTGGACAGACTGAACGGAGAAATCAACGACATGAGAAGAAGAAATGAAGGTCTGGAAAAAGAAGTGGCTAAGGCTAAGAGAAAGAACAAAGACTTGGTAGGCGCACTGAAAGACTGCAACAAGGTGGCTGAAGCTGCTAAGGAAAACAACTTCGATATGTCTATGGAACCGGTTGTTTCATTCAGACAGGGACAGGCGTTGGTAGATGCACAGCAGTTGTCTAACATTGAAAACATTGCAAACTATATGAAGAAGTATCCTGAAGTGAAGCTTGACATCAAGGGATATGCTTCACCTGAAGGTAATGCAAAATTCAATCAGAAACTGTCTGAAAGACGTGCCAACACAGTGAAGGAAATATTGGTGAACAGATATGGTATCGAGGCTGACAGAATAACTGCAACAGGTATGGGTGTAGGTGACAAGTTCAGCAAACCAGAAATGAACAGAGCTATCATAGCTACTTTCTGCAAATAATTCTCTGAATGAGAGAACTATAATAAATACGCCGGATTCTAAATACTTTGATGAAAGGTCTTTATAATCCGGCGTTAATTTTTCCATCGAGGGGAACCTTGCATGTCCCTTATTCTGTAGCTTCTATAGCTTCTATAATTTCTGTAACTTATTAACTTCTATAACTTCTAATATAAATCACATGGTCAATTCAAACAGATACAATAAATACCTGAACACAATACTGATAGCTTTTGAGACATTGTTGTGCGGGGCTTTGTTTTTGGTATATGTAAGACTGACGCAAGATACAAATTATGAAAAGGCTTTCTTCTCGCCTACCATACAGGTGACGATGATGGTTATGCTGATTTATGCTATATCCGCATCTATAGTAGGTGTGGTTTTGTTTAAGAGAATTGTTTTAGCATACGAAATTATATCGAAGGTGTTCAAGACTGTATGTCTGTTCGGAATAACATCTGTGTATATTCTGAGATACGGACACTTCATGGATTCATGGTCATATATGTATGCTGTCTATATATTATCACTAATGGTGCTGCTGTTCGGGGAAAGACTTACGTGGAGATTTTTAGTGAAAAGATACAGGACTCATGGAGGTAACCTGAGATTCGTGGTCTTAGTGGGTTCAAGTAGAAGCATGATTGAACTGTACGAGGAGATAGTGAGTCAGGCCTGGGCCGGATATAAGGTGTTAGGTTATTTCGATTATGAGAAGAACGAAATGATGTCCGAACAGTGTAAGTATCTCGGCAAACCGGACGAGTTGGAGGATTTCATAAAAAATAACAGGAACGTGCATTATCTGTACTGCGGACTGAGAGATAATCACAGCAAGGATATTGTGAAGATTATAACTCTGTGCGAAAACAATATAATAAGGTTTTTCAGCGTTCCGAACATGCACAACTATCTGCAGAACAAGGTTTACCTGGACTTTGTGGGTAACGTGCCTATATTGAAGCTCAGAGAGGACCCTATGTCAAGACTGGGAAACAAGGTAGTGAAAAGGGCTTTCGACTTAGTGTTTTCCACTCTGTTCTTATGTACGTTATTCCCTATTGTACTGATTATAGTGACTATAGTGACGAAAATCACAATGCCGGGACCGGTGTTCTTCAGACAGAAAAGAAACGGACTGAATGACAAGGAGTTCTACTGTCTGAAATTCAGAAGTATGAAAGTAAATGCAGATGCGGACAGACTGCAGGCTACTAAGGATGACCCAAGAAAGACGAAATGGGGAAACATAATGAGAAAAACAAATATTGACGAGTTGCCGCAATTCATCAACGTCTTCTTAGGTGATATGAGTGTGGTGGGACCAAGACCGCACATGCTAAAACATACGGAAGAATATTCGAAGCTTATAGATAAATATATGGTTAGGCATTTGGTGAAACCGGGTGTGACGGGATGGAGTCAGGTGACCGGATTCAGAGGTGAGACAAAGGAACTGAAAGATATGGCAGGACGAATAAAGGGTGATATATGGTATATAGAACACTGGTCGTTCTGGCTGGATCTGTATATTATCTACAAGACAGTGGCGAATGTGTTCAAGGGGGAAGAGAAAGCGTATTGATAGAGAAATTAGAGAAAGGTTGAGATTTTTTGGAATGATTGTGACATTGGATAAAGTTTAGGGTATATGGGCAAATGATGGACTCAGGTTCGTCACTTGCCTTTTTTGTTGCAAGAAGGAAAGTTAAAGTTTTAGTTAACGAAATAAATAGAATAAGCTATGTATCAGAAGATTAAACTGGCTGTATTGATGATGTGTTGCACGGCGACGGTTTGCGCAGGCGACGGGATAAAAGGGCACTTCGACGTCAGACCGGCAAGCGAAGGATGGTTTGCAGGACCGGGCGTGGGGACACAGTTCTATGTGGGTGACTCGGATAATCTGCATGATGCAGGTTACAGATTTTCGACTGCAGCGGAAGTGAACGTGGGAAAATGGGTCACTACATCTCTGGCAATGAGGCTGCAGGGAACGGCGGCAAGAGTGACCGGAGGAAATATATCAGGAAAAAGGGATGCCATGAACATGGGATTAGTTCACATGGATGTCATGGCTGACGCTATGAACATGATAGCTGGAATAGATGAAGAGAGGATGTTCACTGTTCTGCCGTTCATAGGTGCCGGATGTGCAGCCAACGTGGATAGCAAGGCTACATGTGTATCGATAGATTTGGGTGCAATGGCACTCTTCAGGGTAGACAAGAGGATAAATATCTTTGCGGAACTGAAAGGTACATTGCTGAATGACAGGATGGACGGCTTTACAGGAGGCTCGAAAGGTGAAGGTTCGGCTGTGCTGAGTGCAGGATTTATATATAACTTTTAATCGGAAATATGAAAGGATATAATCGTAGCAGATTTATGATAATGGTGTGTATGGCGGGACTGCTAATGGGTAGCAGAACGGCTGATGCGCAAGAATACGGACAGCGGAAAGGATACGAGGCCGAGAAGCTGTCGGTAAGGGAAAGGATAGCATTCAGAACGAATATGGTGGACTGGGTGCTGACAACACCAAACTTCGGAATACAGTATGACGTGACTCCGTGGGACTACAACAAATGGACCATAGGGGCAAACGTGAAATGGAATCCGGGAGCACACCAGACTTTTACTCCGCAGGCTGACTACAGCATTACGGACGTGAAACTGGAAGCAAGAAGGTATTTCAGGCAGACTAAAATAAGAAAAAGGATGCCCAAGAGAAGAAAGGCCTTTTACTGGGGACTGTACGCCGGATATACGGACTATACGGTATTCCTGAAAAACGGATATACTGGCGAGCACCTGAGTATGGGAGGAACTGCCGGATGTGAAATACAGTTGTACAGAATGAGGAACGGGGCTCTGGACCTTGACCTTGGGATGAACGCGGGATGGATGTACGGCAAATACAGGAAAAGGACGGGTGACGGCAACGGAGGATTTGCTTTTACGGAGGAAAAGGACTGGCATATCACTCCCTTCCCTGTAATATCGGAAGTGAGAGTGGCGTTGGTGTACAGGTTCAAACCGGTAAATGAGAAATACAACAAATCGAAACGATAAAGATTGCATGATATGAGAATCAACAGTATATGTATGAAAATGATGTGCGTCGTGATGCTCGTGCTGATGGCAACGGAGGCTAAGGCCCAACTGCTGTCGGCAAAGACAAACGCGCTGATGTGGGGTAACCTCACTCCTAACCTGTCGCTGGAATTAGTTACTTCGGGAAAGACAAGTGTGGAGGCAACGGCATTCTATTCGGTGGGGAACACACCGCTGAAAACGGGACTGACAGGAGGACAGGTGGAATGGAGATACTGGCTGTCGGGAAGACCGACCAACTGGATGTTCGTAGGTCTGTCGCTCACGGGACTGAGATATGACTCGAGCTTGGGAAGCAAGGTGAGACACCTGGGTGATGCAGGAGGTCCGGGAGTGGTGTACGGATATGTGTTGCCGATAGGGAAACACTGGAACATCGAGTTTGCAACGGGACTGTCGATGATATGGTTCAGAGAAAGGAAATATGACAAGAATGTGGACATTATGCAACAGCCGTATAACGAAAGTGGAAGAAGGATATTGCCGTCGAAACTGTCGGTATCGTGTGCATATGTATTTTAACGGATTATCGGTATGGGAATTTACAGAAATATGAGGAGCTGCATCAGATTAGGACTTGCAGTGATGATGGTGATGGCCGGAATACAGACGGCTGACGCACAAAGAATGATAAGGGTGTCAGGAACTGTGTTCAATACGGCGGACACTAAGAAAATAACGCCGGTGACTGATGCGGAGGTTATAGTGTACAGCTGTAAGACTGTGGCACAGGGAAGAAAGCTGCAGAAGGAACTGAACAATAAGGAAATAGCCGTCATTCTGGATGAGGAAAACACTACGAGGATAGACAAAAACGGGTATTACGAGATATTGGTGCCGGACAACGGGGCTTTGGTGTTCAAGACGGCCATGACAGAAGCGGTGATGGTAAGGGTGAACAACAATCAGAGAATAGACGTGAACATGGACCTGGGACTGCAACTGGAAGAGGTGGTAGTGACGGGAATGAGAACGGAGCTGCAGCCTGAACCTTCGATAGGCGGACTGAACGGGAACATGTTTATAGTGGGAAATACATTCGTACTGCCGCAGATGATGGGTAATGAGTATGCCAGAATGGTGATACAGCCGTACACCATGACTTGCGGAAAGGACGGGAATGACACCATAGGATTCAGCGAACCGATTGTGATAGACGGCAAGAAGTTCAGAAGTGCGCAGGTGAGGAAAATGGGATATGACCTGAGCAGGGACCCGCTGGAGAAATATGTCTGGAAAGACTATGAGCTGACGGGAAACAAGATGGAAATAGTATGGAAGGATACGATTATTGTGCCGGACCCGGAAGCGAACTACAGTTGCTATGCTGATTTTATAGTGGAGAACCTGAATGCTGTGGGGTATGACAGGGTTTTCCAGATAGTGTCATGCAAGAACAAGAGGCCGCTGCAGTTTCTGGAATATACGAATACATATAAGGAAATGGACTTCAACTCCCCTTTCAATGTGGAAAGGCCGAAGGTGGAGAAAAGAAATACGAGGGACAGGGTACAGCTGACTTTCAGAATCAGTTCGGACAAATTGGTGGAAACGGAGGAGAATATGCAGAACATGAACAGGATAAAGATGAATCTGCAGAATATTCTGAATGTGCCGGATGCTACCCTGAAGGAACTGTACATCACGGGATATGCTTCGCCGGAAGGCTCGTACAGAATGAATATGAACCTTGCCGGGAAACGTACCAGAAGGATTATGAACGAGGTGACGGAAATACTGCCGGGAAGTGTGAACGAGATGATGTATAAGATGTATGAAGCAGAGGTGAAGCCGTGGAAGGAAGTGGCGGATATGATGAGAGAGGACAGTCTGACTACCATGGCAGAGGAACTGGAAAGCATAATAGAAAGATATGACGGAAATACTGACAGACAAAGCAGGGAGATAAGGAAACTGAGGTATTATAAGGATACGGTGGTGAAATATCTGGAAAGACTGAGGCAGGTGGAATACAGGATAGTGTATGATATCTATCGTGAACCTACCGACGAGGAGGTTATGGAGGCTTACAGAAAGAATGGTCTGAAGGGTGTATATACAAGATATGAATACTGGAAACTGTTCCAGATGATAGAGGACGATGCGGAACTGGAGAAACTGGCACGAAAGGCATATAATGAATCGATGGAGGAGAGTCCGGAAAGACCGTGGGCACTGGCAGCAAATGTTTTGGCTGTGCAGTATCTGAAAAGGGATACGGCCGACACTTCGATTCTGGAATCGTTCATAGACAAATCGGTATATGTGACAGACTACCAAAGGACCAACGTGAACACTAACAGAACGGAATTGGTGAACCCGAAGGAGATAGTGAACAACCAGCTGTGTATGTATATAAAGAAATATGATTACAGGAACGCCAGCATTCTGGCGAAGATTTTGCCGGACGAGGAGGAGTTCAGAATGGCAAAGGCTTTCGCATGGGCACTTGGAGGATACTATAAGGGGGGCAGAAACGATGAGGAAAAAAGAAGATGCGAAACGACTTTCAATGATATAAGTAAATCGACAAAAAGGAATGCCGTGGTGATGTGTCTGGCCCTGGAAACGGAAAAAGGCAACAAGATGGCTGCAAAAGCCATAGGAGAACTGAACCAGGAGGAGGCTATGACATGGTATTTCAAGGCTATAGTGAACGCCAGAAAGGGTGATGCGGGATTTACGGATACCATGATGTGTCTGTACCAGTGCTTTATGGCGGACAGGAGTTTTATACATACGGCCGAAAACGATGGGGAGTTTACTGATGAAACAGTGAAAGCGGCGGTAGATATGTTAATGATTAACGGGACTGACAGACAATGAAACAGAATAGACTTATTTTTGCCATTTGCTGCCTGGCCATGTCGGGATTAAACGCTACGGCTCAACAGGACAGCACAGCGGTGAACGAGGGATTCTTCAACGCTAAGGACTATCTGATGCAGAAGAGGTATGTTCCGCAGGGAAAGCCCGTGGACAAAACTGCCAAAGGAAAAAATGTGAGTATAGGACTGACCGGCGGAGTAAGCAAACTGCAGGGGGCAGGTGCATGGATGCCGCTGATGGTTGAATTCGGACTGCACATAACAAAGGATGTGAACAGTTTCAACTCATACAGAGCTACGGTAATGGGAGGAAAGAATGAGGCTCTAAGAAAAATGGGACTGGAAATGGACCATATTTTCAGAATACAGGATTATCTGACAGGATGGGACCCGGACAGAAATATCTATATCGAAACTGCCATAGGTATGGGTGTGTACGGCACAAAACCTTATGGCAGTAAAATGAAATTCTCGGTGGGAATACACGGGGGGCTTATATTCACAAGAAGGGTGAGCAAATATATGGACCTGTATCTGGAACCGAGGCTGAATCTCTTTACCGACGGTATAGACGCAAGAGAGGCTGCAAGAAAATATGATATAGGATTCCAGGCTCTGGCAGGACTGAGGTACAGAATGACTAAGTTTGAGCCTATCAGAAACAAGGACTACATGGACAATATGTTCTATGAGATTTATGCCGGAGTGCAGGGTGATTTCAGCGAAAGAGTATGGAACTACATGAAAATGAAATCGCTGGGGCCTACTGCAGGAGTGGCTGTAGGAAAATGGATTCATCCGTTAGGAGTAAAGGTGTCTGTTTTCGGGGGATGGGCGTATGTGCCTAACGACAGGATAAACGACACAAGCGAGGAACCGTACGGAGGTATAAGATTAGAAGGTATGCTGAACCTGAATTCACTGTTCATGCATTATGGCGAAGACCATAAGTTCGAACTTAACCTTTCGGGTGGTCTGGACTTAGGGTTCTTGGCACATAAGGGAAGCTTATACAGCAAAAAAATACGCGGTTTCAAAGGTCCGACGGCTGCACTGCAAGCTTTATATCTGGTGCGACCCGATTTGGGAGTCTTTGCACAGGCAAGATGGAACGGCAACAAGTATTCGCAGGGATTCGTGGACGGAAGCGTGGAGCACAGACAGATGAAGAATGTGGGACTTGAATTCGGTGTGCAGTACAGAAGAAGGTATGACAAGGTGGAGGAAATGAGAAGGAAATATGCGTTTGAACCATACAACTTCGTTTCTGTACAGGTAGGTACAAACTTTCCGTTCCATACTGCAGGTGTGACAAAAAACATATTACTGAGCGAGCTGGGACAGCAGTTCTCTATAAGTTATGGAAGGAGATACAGCAGGATTGCGGCTGTAAGGGGAACACTGGAGGCTGCAAGGTACGGATATAACAAGGATAAGGGAACATATCCGCTCACTATAGGGGCTGACCTGATGGTCGATGCGCTGGCCGTGATTGGAGGATATAACGATGAAAGAGCTGTAAACATATATCCTTTTGCCGGATTATTGTACACACATAACGAACTGGGAGATGAGAATAACTTCGGAATACATGGTGGTGCGGATCTGATGTTCCGGATTGACGAAAAATGGGGTATTTATTTGGAAGGAGCTGTCAGAATGTATAAAGGACAGATTACACCAAGCTCAAGGGTTTATACATCTGCAGGAGTTTCGTTTGTCCCAAATATGTCAATTGGTATAAATTATAAGTTTTAGAAGCGGAAAAATTCAAAAAAGTGTCTTTATGGTTATGTAGGGGCACTTTTTTTTATTACCTTTGCAACTCATATAGAACATGTTTTTGTAATAATATTGTAATTTCATGAGAATTTTCTTTATCAGCGTAGCAGTCGCGCTTCTTTTTATGGGTAATACCGGGGCTTATGCACAGGCAGGTATGACCGACTCGCAGGTGATTCAATATGTACAGGATGGATTGAAACAGGGCAAAAGCAAGCAGCAGCTTATGATGGAGCTGTCGGCCAAAGGTGTGACAACCGAACAGGCTCTGAGACTGAAGCAGATGTACGAAAACGGAGAGATTAGTGCGGATTCGGGACAGACAAAAACCGTTACCGATACAAGCAGGATAAGAGAAGAGGCAGCTACAGAGAAAAAGGCTGAGGAAGCCAAGCCACAGGAAAGCGCTCCGGCACAGGCTCCGGCTGAGAACAGTATGGCTGACCAGGTATTCGGAAGGAATATTTTCACAAACAGCAACCTGTCGTTCGAACCGAATACGAACGTGGCCACACCGGAGAACTACAGATTAGGACCGGGCGATGAGATTATCATCGACATTTGGGGAGCAAGTGAGGATATCATCAGAAAGGAA
The DNA here is from genome assembly GCA_900544075.1 of uncultured Bacteroides sp. Taxonomy (GTDB): domain Bacteria; phylum Bacteroidota; class Bacteroidia; order Bacteroidales; family Bacteroidaceae; genus Phocaeicola. The sequence goes on along the minus strand of UQTJ01000006.1, from coordinate 39,907 downwards.
ATCTCGCCGGACGGAAGTATCAATGTGCCGGGACTGGGTATCATCTCGCTGAACGGAATGAATATAGCTGACGCAAAGGAATATCTGAAAAGCGAACTGAGCAGAATATATGCCGATGAGGGCAACAAGATACAGGTGACTTTAGGAAAGACAAGAAGCATCAAGATAAACGTGATGGGTGAAGTGATGGTGCCGGGCACCTATACCCTATCGGCTTTCGCTTCGGTATTTCATGCTCTGTACAGTGCGGGCGGCGTGACTGACCTCGGTAGCCTGAGAAACATCATGGTGACAAGAAACGGAAAGACTGTGGCAAAGGTGGACGTGTATGAATATATCCTGCAGGGAAAGACTTCGGACGACATAAATCTTCAGGAGGGCGATGTGGTGATTGTACCTACTTACGAAGCCATAGTGAAGGTGGAAGGTAAGGTGAAACGTCCGATGAAATATGAGATGAAAGCGGACGAGACAGTTTCTACGCTGCTGAAATATGCGGGATTCTTCGCTCCTAATGCCTACAAGAACAGTGTGAGGGTGATAAGACAAGAAGGAAGAGAATATTCTGTGGCTACAGTGGAAAGAGATAAATTCGGGGCATTCAAGGTGATGGACGGCGACGTGGTGAGCGCTGACTCGACTATAAACAGATTCTCAAACAAGCTTGAAATTAAGGGTGCTGTGTACAGACCGGGAGTGTATGAGTTCTGTGAGGATATAAACACTGTGGGCAAGTTGCTGAAGCAGGCTGACGGGCTGTTGGGCGATGCGTTTACAAACCGTGCGGTGCTGTACAGACAGAGAGAGAACCTGACAAGTGAGGTGCTGTCGGTAGACGTGAAGGGTATAATTGACGGCACGGCTCAGGATGTGGAACTGAGAAAGAACGATGTGCTGTACGTGCCGAGCATCTACGATATAAAGAGCATTGGTAACGTATATATCTCAGGTGAGGTGGTGAAACCGGGTACTTATCCGTATGCAGACAATATGACTCTGGAGGACATCGTAATCACTGCCGGAGGACTGAAGGATGCGGCTTCGTTAGTGAGAGTGGATGTATCGAGAAGAATGAAGGACAATAAGGGTACACACGCTATAGATACTGTGGGACAGAATTTCTCGTTCGGACTGAAGGACGGATTCATAGTGGACGGTGAGCCGGGATTCGTACTGGAACCATACGACCAGGTGTTCGTGAGAAGAAGTCCGGGATACAGCGAACAGAAGAATGTGACTGTAGACGGTGAAGTGTTATACGCCGGAGAATACAGTCTGAACTACAAGAACGAAAGATTGAGCAGCCTGATAGAGAGAGCCGGAGGACTGACTGCTTTCGGATATGCAAAAGGTGCGAAACTGACGAGAGTGGCAAACGACCATGAAATAGAGCGCATGAGAAGCGTGATAAAAATGATGAAAAGAGAATTGGGCGAAAGTCTGGTCAACTCGCTGATGATGGAACTTGACAGCGTATTTACAGTGGGTATCGACCTGGAGAAAGCGATGAAGAATCCAGGTGGAGATGACGATATAGTACTGAGAGAAGGCGACGTGATAAGTGTGCCGGAAAAGACAAGCACAGTGAAGATAAACGGTGCGGTGATGATGCCTAACACTGTGACTTATCTGGAAGGAAAGAAAGTAAGCTACTATCTGGATCAGGCCGGAGGATACTCTCAGAATGCGAAAAAGACCAAGAAATTCATTATCTACATGAACGGAGAGGTGACAAAGGTGAAGAGCAGAAGCAAGAAGGTTGAACCGGGATGTGAGATTGTGGTACCTAACAAGGTTAAGCAGAACAGAATAGGTGAAGTGATAGGTTATGCTACTTCATTTGCTTCACTGGCTACAATGATTGCTTCACTGGCTAATCTGTTGAAGTAGTCTTTAGTTCTTAGTTGTTAGTTTTTAGTTAAATTGAGATTTATGGAAGAACAGGAAATAGATTTGGTAGAATTGGCCAGAAAACTCTGGAATGAGAGAAAGCTGATTCTGAAGTCGTGCGGATGGGCTGCACTTATAGGTCTTGTGGTGGGATTCAGCATACCGAAAGAATATACCACGACGGTAACTTTAGCTCCTGAAACAGGAATGAACAAATCAATGAGCGGTGGGCTTTCAGCACTGGCAGGTTTGGCAGGTATAAGCCTCGGAGATATGCAGGGTGCAGATGCGCTGTCGCCTACCCTATATCCGGACATCGTGAAGTCAATACCTTTCTCTGTAGAGATGTTCGACGTGAAGGTGACGGACAAGAAGGGCGAACTGAACACTACTGTATATGACTATCTGAAGGAACATCAGAAAAAGGTATGGTGGAGCTATGTGATATCTGCTCCGTTCGAAGCTTTGGGATGGGTGATGAAAACAGTAAAGGGTGAGGAACCTAAGGATACGACAAGTGTGGTGGACCCGTTCAGACTTACACGTGACCAGAAGGGTATTATAGATGCTCTCGGAAAGAGAATCGAGGTGGAAGAGGACAAGAAGACTTCGCTGATAAAAATATCGGTAACGATGCAGGACCCTCTGATTTCGGCCACACTGACAAATACGGTGATGGAGAAACTGCAGGAATATATCACTACCTACAGGACAAACAAGGCAAGAAAGGACCTGGAATATACGCAGATGCTTTACGAAGAAAGCATGGAGAAATATCATAAGGCACAGGAAACTTATGCTATGTATATGGACAGGAACCAGAATATATCGCTGAGAACAGCCCAGACACATCAGGAAAGACTGAAGAACGAGATGGAATTAGCTTTCAATGTGTATAACCAGACTGCACAGCAGCTGCAGGTGGCCAAGGCTAAGGTTCAGGAGGATACTCCGGTATATACAGTAGTGGAAGCTGCAACTGTACCTCTGAGAGCTGCGAAACCGTCGAAACCTCTTATACTGATAGGATTCGTATTCCTGGCAGGTGTGGGTTCATGCGGATGGATTCTCTTCGGAAGGGAGCTGAAGAAGGAAATAAAAGGTAAGGAATAGTTTCTATAACGTAACTTATATAATAAAAAGAATGAGAAAAGTAGCATTGATTACGGGTATTACAGGCCAGGACGGTTCTTATCTGGCTGAGTTCTTATTGGAAAAAGGATATGATGTGCATGGTACAATCAGACGTTCGTCTGTAGACTACAGAGAAAGAATTGCGCATCTGGAAGGAAAACCAAACTTTCACTTACATTATGCAGACCTTGGTGACTCTATGAGCATCATGCAGGTGGTGAGCAAGGTACGCCCTACTGAGGTGTATAACCTGGCTGCACAGAGCCACGTGCAGGTATCTTTCGACTCGCCTGAGTTTACTGCCAATGTGGATGCGACAGGTGTATTGAGAGTGTTGGAAGCTGTACGTCTGTGCGGACTTACTGATACTTGCCGTATATATCAGGCATCGACTTCGGAACTTTACGGAAAGGTGGAGGAAGTGCCTCAGAACGAAAATACACCGTTCCACCCCTACTCTCCATATGCTGTAGCCAAACTGTACGGATTCTGGATTGTAAAGGAATATCGTGAGGCTTACAACATGTTCTGCTGCTCGGGTATCCTGTTCAACCATGAGAGCGAAAGACGCGGTGAGACTTTCGTAACAAGAAAGATTACTCTGGCTGCAGCACGTATAGCTCAGGGAAAGCAGGAGAAACTGTATTTGGGTAATCTGGATTCTCTGCGTGACTGGGGTTATGCAAAGGACTATGTGGAATGTATGTGGCTGATTCTTCAGAATGATACTCCTGAGGATTTCGTTATCGCAACAGGCGAACAGCACAGCGTTAGAGAGTTCTGCTATCATGCATTCAAGCGTGCCGGAATAGAACTGGAATTCAAGGGTGAAGGTATCAACGAAAAGGGTTATGACAAGGCTACAGGCAAGTGTCTGGTGGAAGTAAGCGAAGACTTCTATCGTCCTACTGACGTGGTGAACCTCTGGGGTGACCCTACTAAGGCCAAAGCTAAATTGGGATGGAACCCTACAAAGACAAGCTTCCAGGAACTGGTGAACATAATGGTGGATGCTGATATGGCCAAGGTGGCTGTAGAAAGACACAGCGAACACGTTAGAACTAATCTGGCTGAGTATCTGGAGAAGGGAATCGTGAAGTAATTAATAATTAATAATTAATAATTAATAGTTAATAATTAAGAATTAGGGGTGGTGCTCTCATTTTTAATTATTAATTTTCCATTGAGTAACATGTTGGACAAAAACAGTAAAATATACGTGGCAGGGCATCGCGGACTGGTGGGTTCTGCCATATGGAATAACCTGATGCAAAGAGGTTATACCAATCTTGTGGGAAGGACTCACAAGGAACTGGACCTGCTGGACGGGGTGGCTGTGAAGAAATTCTTCGATGAAGAAAAGCCGTATGCGGTGATTCTGGCTGCAGCACATGTGGGCGGAATCATGGCTAACTCTATATACAGGGCCGATTTTATATACAACAATCTGCAGATTCAGCAGAACGTGATAGGCGAAAGCTTCAGACACGGAGTGAAGAAACTGCTCTTCCTGGGAAGTACATGTATCTATCCGCGTGACGCAGAACAGCCTATGAAGGAGGAAGTGCTCCTCACCTCTCCTTTGGAATATACCAACGAGCCGTATGCCATAGCCAAGATAGCGGGACTGAAGATGTGTGAAAGCTTCAATCTGCAGTATGGCACCAACTATATAGCTGTGATGCCGACAAACCTGTACGGCCCGAATGACAATTTCGACCTGGAAAGAAGTCATGTGCTTCCAGCCATGATAAGAAAGATTCATCTTGCAAAATGCCTTATGGAGGGAGATATGGAGGCTGTGAGAGCTGACCTGAACAAACGTCCTGTGGAAGGCGTGAACGGTGAATCGGCAGAGAAGGAAATACTGGATATACTGGCAAAATACGGAATACACAACGACCACGTAATGCTGTGGGGAACAGGTAAGCCGATGAGAGAGTTCCTCTGGAGCGAGGAAATGGCGGATGCAAGTGTTCATGTGCTGCTGAATGTGGATTTCAAAGATACATACAAGGCCGGCGACAAGGATATCAGAAACTGCCATATCAACGTGGGCACAGGCAAGGAGCTGAGTATATTCGATGTAGCTATGCTGATAAAGAAAGAAATAGGTTTCAGAGGCGAAATAAGATGGGACGCATCGAAACCGGACGGCACAATGAGAAAGCTTACGGACGTAACTAAACTGCATAACCTGGGATGGCATCACAAAGTTGAGATAGACGAAGGGGTGCACAGAATGTATAAATGGTATACAGGAAAGTAATGCAGTAATAAATACCGGAATTAAAGGAATGACGTGTGTAGAGAGGACAACTTCCTATGCACGTTATTTTTTTAATATTATTTTAATACGCAAAGATTAAATTCTGTAATATTTTTTTGTATTTTTGTTGGAAATACATAGCTAAAGTATTGTTATTTCGTCAATATGTAAATTTTGACTGAATAATTAAGTTAATTAAATTAATAAATTAATATAGGTATGAACAAGAGAATTATGAGCTATGCTGCGGTTGGAGCATATGCATTGGGGTTGTTCGGTCTGAATTCGTGTCTGAGAGTTGATGACACTTATGATTTGGACAAGGACATAGACATGACTATTACCGTAGGTGGAGACCTGACTCTGCCTGGTAGCAGTACGGAAAGAATGTTATTGGGTGATCTTCTTGAACTGGAAGATGACGGAATTATAAAGGCTAACAAAACTACCGGGGATTATGCTTTGGTACAGAAAGGGGAAAGTTCTACTACTTCGATTAATGTAGAGAAGGTGGAGATAGAAAATCTAACATTCAATGGATTTGAGATGACTAAAGATTTCGGGAGTTCTATTACGAATATTCCTGAAACGACAGTACCTATTGAAAATCAAAACATTGAAATTGATATCAGAGAAGAAAATATTACTGATGAGATTCTGAATGTTGAAAAGGCATTTACGCTGGCTACAAACGGGAAATTTACTATTAATCTAAGTAATAATATTCAAGGTACAATAAATAAAGATTATACCATTACTTTTCCTGAATACATGACAGTAACATCAACAGAAGATTTCTGTACTATAGAGAATGGTAATGTGCTTAAAATTAATAAAGATGTACCATTTACATCGCAAAAAGATATTAATGTAAATATTACAGCTATTACTTTTGGGAAACCAGGAGCTAAGTTTAGTTATGAAAACCATACAATAGTATTAAGCGGTAATATTGTAGTTAATGGTGATATAACTTTACCTGCGCAACAGATTACTTCAGGAGTTACTTCTATTAGCATGAATACAAATGTAAGTTGTGATAAACTTTCTCTTGAGAAAGTAAACGGTACAGTAATACCTAAAGATAATAAGAATTCAATAGAAATAGGTGAACTGCCGGATTTCCTTAACGGTGACGATGTAATAATAGACGTAACAGACCCAAGAATCTATCTTACTGTTTCTAATCCTACTGACGCTCGAATAACTATGGATGCGAAACTGGTTTCTACCATAGGGGAAGTAAATGGAGAAGAAGTATATATAAATGATCTGATAGTTCCTGCAAACCAGGGAAATTACAAAATCTGCATTCATCAGAATAGAAATTTCCCAGTGGATGGACATGAGGTTATAGTTGATAATCTCAGCTCACTGATAGAGAGAATACCTGATGTTATAGACCTTGAAATTCAACAGATAAAAGCTTCTGAAGGTGGTATCACTTTAGGTAGTAATATAATTATACAGACCGACTATGAACTTAACACTCCTCTGATGTTCGGCAGCAAAACAAATATTAAATATGTCAAGACTATAGACGGATGGAGTGGTGACCTGGAAGATGCAGAATTTGAACTTGTGGAAGCATCTATGACTATAGAAAATGCTATCCCATTAGGTCTGAACCTTGTGGCTACAGCTATAGACAAGGACGGAAAGCCTTTGCCTAACGTAAAAGTAGACATGAACATCGACGTAGAACCAGGAACAATTGAAAATCCTACGAAGAAAGATGTTACATTCTCAATCTCTACAGAAGAAGGTAATGTGAAAGGACTGGACGGTATAGAAATGACTGTTACAGCAAGAGCCGGTGAAAATACTGCAGAAACAGCTCTGAATGAAAATCAGACTTTAAAGCTTGATGATATTAAATTAAGACTTAAAGGTGGGGTAACAATGGATTTGAACTAACGGTAAACTTAAAGAACAATGAAAGGAATTAAGAAATATATAGCAGCTGTAGCCCTGATGGGAACAGCAACAGGAGCTTCGGCACAGGCTCTAAGCTCAGGATATTTTACAGACGGATATCTGTTCAAACATCAGCTGAACCCGGCCTTGGTAAGTGACAAGTCGTACTTCAGCATTCCGGTGTTGGGTAACGTGAATATGGGTGTGAAAGGAAATGTGGGACTTGCAAACTTCCTGTACCCTACCAGCGACAACAAACTGACTACTTTCATGAACAGCAGTGTAAGCGCTGACGAATTCTTGGGAGGACTGAGAAAAATCAACCGTATGGGCATGGATATGAATATGTCTATCCTGTCAATGGGATTCAGAGCATGGGGAGGTTTCAATACCTTGGATATAGGACTGAGATCAAGTACATCGCTCTATATACCTAAAGATTTCTTCGAATTCATGAAGATGGGACAGAGCGGACCTAACACTGTATATGACCTCGGAACAATGGGTGTAAAATCGACTACATTCGTGGAAGTTGCATTGGGACACTCACGCCAGATAAACGATAAACTGAGAGTAGGTGCAAAGGTTAAGGCTCTCCTGGGAGGTGCATATGCCAATATGAACTTCAGCAATACTAAAATCGTGATGAACGAGGATATGTGGGAAGTGAGTGCCAACGGAGAAATGAATGTGGCTATAGCAGGACTGAGCATCCCTACAAAAGAGGAAAGCGGAGCTGAATATGGCGAAGGTGAAGGTACTTTGGTGGATTTCGAAAACATGGAAATGGGAACACCGGGACTTGGAGGATTCGGACTTGCATTAGATCTGGGTGCTACATATGAGGTGATAGACCATCTGACTGTATCGGCTGCCATCAGGGATTTGGGATTCATGAGCTGGAACAACAATATATATGCTTCGACAAACAATGAGGCTTGGAGATTTGAAGGTTTCAAGGACTTGTCTATCGACGGTGACAGTGAAAATTCATTAGACAACCAGTTGGATCAGCTTACAGATGACTTTGAAAGCTATACCAATCTGCATAGAAGAAGTGCCGGAGGAAAGCTGAGCAAGGCTTTGGCTGCTACATTGGTGATTGGTGCTGAATACGAAATGCCGTTCTATAACAAACTGTCGGCCGGTTTCCTTTCTACTACAAAGATAAATGGCCCTTATTCATGGAGCGAAGGACGATTCGCTGCCAATATATCTCCGCTGAGCTGGTTTGAGGCAGGTATCAACTATGGTATTTCTTCATACGGCAGCACAATGGGATGGATTGTGAACTTCCACCCGAAAGTGTTGAGTCTGTTTGTGGGTATGGACTATATTGTAGGCAAAGTGGGAAAACAGTATATTCCGCTTAACAATTTGAACATGAACCTGAGTATGGGATTGAGCGTAACTTTCTGATAACAGGAACTATACAATAACGAAAAAGGCTTCCTATGGCATATGAAATGCTTCGGAAGCCTTTTTTCTGTGTGTATAAATGAGAATAAATGTTTATTCGACGTACAGTACAAGCCCCTTGAGATATTCTCCTTCAGGATGATATATGTTGACAGGATGATCGGCAGGCTGAGTGAGCTGGTGCATGATGCGTACGCTGCGACCGCTCTGGGCTGCTGCAGTGAATACGGCATTTCGGAAATCCTGCTTGCTTACCACCTGAGAGCATGAGAATGTAAAAAGGATGCCACCCGGGCGTATCTTCTCGAAAGCTTTAGCATTGAGCTTGGTATATCCGCGAAGGGCATTACGCAAGGCTCCGCGATGCTTGGCAAATGCAGGCGGGTCGAGGATTATGAGGTCGTACTCCCCTCCCATTCTGTCAAGATACTTGAAGGCATCTTCTGCAAAGGCATCATGACGTGTATCGCCGGGGAAATTGAGTTCTACATTGGCGCGGGTAAGGTCGATGGCCTTAGCAGAACTGTCGACTGAATGTACAAGGCGTGCTCCACCACGCATGGCGTAGAAGGAGAATCCTCCTGTATAGCAGAACATATTGAGGACATTTCTGCCGAGAGAATAATGCTCGAGAAGGGCACGGTTGTCACGCTGGTCGACAAAGAAACCTGTCTTCTGTCCCTTAAGCCAGTCTACATGGAAGAGCAGTCCGTTCTCCATGGCTACATTCTCTGTGCTTCCGCCAAGAAGGAATCCGTTCTCGGTAGATTCGAGGTCGGCCTTGAACGGCAGTGTGGTTTCACTCTTATAATAGATATTGCGGACGGTATCGCCCATCACTTCCTTGAGTGCGGCTGCTATCTCATGACGGTAGACGTGCATACCGGCTGAGTGGGCCTGCATTACGGCTGTATGGTCGTAGAGGTCGATGATAAGTCCCGGGAGATTATCGCCTTCGCCATGTACAAGACGGCAGGCATTGTTGGTTTCTGTTCCGATAAGGCGGAGTGCCTGACGGAGATTTCGGGCTACAGTAAGACGGCGTACCCAGAAATTGTGGTTTATCTCTTCTTTCTGGAATGTAAGTACACGTACTGCTATGCTGCCTATCTGGTAATGTCCGGCAGCTATGTATTTCTTGTCGGAAGTATAGACTTCAACTACTTCACCTTCTTCCGGGTTTCCTTCTACCCTGGCAATGGCTCCTGAGAACACCCATGGGTGGAAACGGAGAAGGGATTCTTCTTTTTTCGGTTTGAGATATACTTTGTTCATGATATTCAATTAAGAATTAAGAATTAAAAATTAAGAACTGAATGTCAGCGAAGCTAATAAAAAACTGGGATTCCATCAACATATCGATTATAATCGGTATCAATTATTAATTCTTAATTATTCATTATTAATTATTATTCAGTTTCTGATAAATCCGAAGTGTTGCCCATGCATCGGTAGCCGCATACTGCTGCTGTGCCTCTGTCAGGACATCGGCTTCCCAGTTGGAAAGGCGCTGGCTCTTGGATATCTTCTGTCCGAAGAGTATAGCGTAGATTTTCTGAAGACTTTTCTCCGCTATTCCGAAACGGGATACATAGTCCTGAAGTTCAATCCAGTTGCCAACCTTAGGGTCCTTGTCGTTGCTACGGCGGAGCATGCTGAAATCGTCGCGAAGGGAAAGACCTATCTTCAGTACATCGTTCTGAAGGAATTCCACAAGGAAATCCGGTATGCCTATGTGGTTAAGGCGAAAGAGAAAACAGGTATCTTCAGTGGATATCTGAAGAAGAGCCACTTTGTTGATTTTCCCTTTCTTGAACGACGGACGTGTCTCAGTGTCTACACCTACGACCTCGCATCTGTTGAGATATGAAACGGCCTTACGGGCATCCTCTACCGTGTAGATAATGATTATCCGCCCGGGAAAGGCAGCTTTGGTCATTTCGGAAATAAGTTTCTTGTTTATTGTAGATTGGTAATTTGCCATGTTCTATATGTGAGTGTTTACATGTCTGTTTCTTCGCCGTGATATTTTATGTTGTGCAGAGCTCGCATGACATTGACAAGCGTACGTCCCCAGTATGAAGCGAACTGTTCGCGGCAACGCCAGAGTGCATCATTCATTGTCCTGTCGAGTCCAAGACTATAAACGCATACAAAGTCTTTCAGCGGCTGGTATATGTCTGCCAGACCTTCGGAAATGTTCTGTTTGATAGGCGTGTCGCTATACGCCATTTCATCAAGAAAAACCTCAAGATAGTCGTCGTCAGGACCAAGCAGTGAAGCTATAAGGCTACGGAGATGCTCGTAGTCCGGTTCGGTGACGAATGTCTCAGGTTCGATGTCGTCGAGGGGTTCGCAATCAGGAAGCAATGATGCTTTCAGATAGAGCAGCGGAAGAAGTTTGAGAGTACGGTCTACAAACTCGGACGGCTGCATTTCGGGAGTACGCTCCAGGAAACCGCAAAATTCGGCTGCCACGGTAACGAACTCGACTGTATTAGCATCGAAAATGGATTGATTTGATGATTTCATTTGTCTTATAATGTATGTTATATCAAAAAATATATGTGCAAAGGTAGGAATTTTTTCTGTTTTATCGTTTTTTGTTTACATATTTCGTCCAGTTTGTATTATCTTTGCATGACAAAATTCTATTGTAGAAACCAATTTATGAATGATATGAGCAGTAAAAAAGACAACAATAAAAAATCAAATATAAAGCACAACGAAAATGCACAAAAAATAAAATCGGCACTGAACGGGGAAACAGGACACTTTGTCGGGGGACTGATTTGCCTTATGTTCGGAGTATATATGTTCCTTGCCTTTACTTCATTCCTTTCGGCCGGAGGGGCTGACCAGAGCGCTATGGGAGTGAATTCAGTGGGCGAAACTGAGGTGGTACAGAACCATACGGGACCGGCAGGAGCAAAATTAGCCGAGTTTCTGATTAACGGATGTTTCGGTATTCCGGCATATTTCATTGTGGTGGTTCTGCTCATTGCAGGAACAAAGCTTATGAAAGCATACAATTTCACTGTATGGAAGTGGTTCTTAGGATGCATGAGCATCATGTACTGGATGTCTGTCACTTTAGGTTTCGTTTTCGGAAATGTAAATTCATTTATTTATCCGGGAGGACTGCACGGATATAATGTTTCGCTATGGATAGAATCGTATATCGGTGTACCGGGACTTATTCTGCTGCTTCTGTTCTGCGGTATCATTATCGGTATTGCAATAAGAAGACAGACCATGGAGGTGGTAAGACATATACTGCATCCGAACTTCAGAAAGAATGGCGAAGAAAACAAAGACAACACAGTAACGGCCAATGAGGTTGTTCCAAATGCGGAGGATACTGTAATAAAAGCTGAGAAAACTCCTGAGGAAGTGAGCGAGGATGTCAGTGAGGATACTGAAAATGAAGAGAATGAGGCTCCAAAGGCTAAATGGTATCAGAAACTGATGCCGGGAGGTATCTTAGGCAGACTGTTCGGAAAAAAGAATAAAAAAGTAGAAGAACAGCAGGATGAGGAAGCAATGGAGGACACAACAGACAAGGAAGAGGAAAGTCCTGCAGACCATAAAAGAGAGGAAAAAATCAGAACACAGATAAAGGAAGAAGAGTTATATAACGAATTCAAGCATGAGAATGAGCCTGAAATATATGCTGAGGAAGTTTACAGCAATGATGTGAACTATACGGACAACAGCATAGAACTTCCTATAGATGATGTGCCTGTGAACGCAAGAAGAATTATTGAAGCCGAGAATATGGCACACAATAATGAGAAAGATGAGGAACCGGCTTTCGAAATAGAGGAAACAAAAGAAGAGGAAACTGTGAGGGGTGACCTGAGCGTGCCTTATAACCCAAGACTCGACCTCGAACTGTATAAGTTCCCTACCCTGGATTTGCTGAAAACGTACCCTGACGACGGACCAAGCATAGACATGGAGGAACAGAATGCAAACAAGAACAGAATCATACAGGTACTGAGAAGCTTCGGTATAGAAATATCGTCAATCAAGGCCAATGTAGGACCTACGGTGACTCTGTATGAGATTACTCCGGCTGAGGGCGTGAGAATCTCTAAAATCAGAAATCTGGAAGACGATATAGCGCTGAGTCTTTCGGCTTTGGGAATACGAATCATTGCACCTATTCCGGGTAAGGGTACTATAGGTATTGAGGTGCCTAATGCAAGTCCTAAGATTGTGCCTATGAGCTCGGTATTGGCAAGCAAGAAGTTTCAAGAAAGTACTTTCGAGCTTCCTATCGCCTTAGGAAAGACTATCACTAATGAGGTGTTTATGGTAGACCTGGCAAAGGCTCCGCATATGCTGGTGGCCGGTGCTACAGGACAGGGTAAGTCTGTGGGACTGAATGCTATCGTGACCTCACTCCTGTACAAGAAACATCCAAGCGAACTGAAGTTTGTAATCATCGACCCTAAGAAGGTGGAATTTGCCATCTATGCTCCTATAGAAAGACATTTCCTGGCAAAACTGCCTGATGCGGAAGATGCCATTATCACGGACGTGACCAAGGTGGTACAGACTCTTAATTCGCTCTGTGTTGAAATGGATACAAGATATGACCTGCTGAAGAAAGCCGGATGCAGAAACATAAAGGAATATAATGCGAAGTTCATCAACAGACAGCTGAATCCGGCAAACGGACATAAGTTCATGCCGTATATAGTAATCATAATAGATGAGTTCGGCGACCTGATTATGACAGCCGGCAAGGAAGTGGAATTGCCTATTTGCCGTATAGCACAGCTGGCACGTGCGGTGGGTATTCATGCCATAATAGCTACACAAAGACCGACAACGAATATCATCACGGGTACTATCAAGGCGAACTTCCCGGCTCGTGTGGCCTTCAGAGTGGCTTCTATGATGGACTCAAGAACAATTCTCGACCGTCCGGGAGCACAGCAGCTTATAGGTAAGGGTGATATGCTTTATCTGCAGGGAAATGACCCTGTACGTGTGCAGTGTGCTTTCGTCGATACTCCTGAAGTAGAGAAGATTTCGGAATATATCAGCAAGCAGCAGGGCTACCCTACTGCATTCGAACTGCCTGAATACGTGGACGAGAATGCCGAACCAAGCGGAGCAGCTGATGTGGACATGAACAAACTGGACCCTATGTTTGAGGAAGCTGCAAGACTGATTATCTATCATCAGCAGGGCTCAACATCACTTATACAGAGAAAACTGTCGTTGGGATATAACAGAGCCGGACGAATAATGGACCAGCTGGAAAGAGCAGGAATAGTGGGACCGGCTAACGGCAGTAAGGCAAGGGATGTGCTGTGTATAGACGAGAATGACTTGCAGATGCGACTTAATCAATTAAAAATGAACAATTAAAAACTCAAAATGAAACGTTCTATTATAATATGCTTACTTTCGGCTTTATCGCTGCAAGTTTCCGCACAAAAGGATGTTAAAGCCAAGGAAGTGCTGGATGCTGTAGCGGCCAATTATGAGAAATCGACCGGTACAGAGATTATCTTCGGAGGAACGATGGACGGCAGCATAATCCTGAAAGGTGAGAGATTCGTACTCGACTGCGGAGGAATAAAAAGCTGGTTTGACGGAAAAACGCTATGGAGCTATGTTGAGGAAAATGCGGAGGTAAATGTTTCATCGCCGACAAATGACGAGTTGCAGGCTATCAATCCGCATATGATGTTAGGCATGTACAGAAACGGATTCAATTATGTGTATGCAGGAACAAAAAACAGAAACGGAATAGCTTGTAAAGAGGTGGTTATGACACCTGAGAAGAGTCAGGACGTGAAAAGGATTGTGATAGATGTAAATTCTAAGATGGAGCCTGTATATATCTGCATAGAGGGCAACAACGGAGAAAAGCAGGAAATAGAAATCAGAAAATACCTGCCTAAGAAGACGGACGACAGCATGTTCGTTTTCGACAAGGCAAAATATCCTAAAGTGGAAATAATAGATTTAAGATAAGAGAGAATTATTAATGTAACCAAAAAAGAAGTTTTTATGGCAACAGAACATGTAAAATGTCTGATCATCGGATCAGGACCGGCAGGATATACTGCCGCTATATATACAGGGAGAGCAAACCTGAACCCTGTACTTTATGAAGGATTACAGCCGGGAGGACAGCTTACAACAACTACGGAAGTCGAGAATTTCCCCGGATATCCTGAAGGTGTTACCGGACCTGTACTGATGGATGACCTGAGAAAACAGGCTGAGAAATTCGGTGCCGACATCAGACACGGTATAGTGACAAAAGCAGACTTAAGCAAGGCTCCTTATACATTTGAGGTGGACGGAGAGAAAGAAATTACTGCTGACGCGGTGATTATCTCTACAGGGGCTACAGCCAAATATCTGGGTTTGGAAGATGAAAAGAAATATGCCGGTATGGGTGTGAGCGCGTGTGCTACCTGCGACGGTTTCTTCTACAGAAAGAAGAAGGTAGCAGTAGTAGGCGGTGGAGATACTGCTTGCGAAGAAGCTATCTATCTGGCAAGTCTGGCAAGCAAGGTATATCTCGTAGTGAGAAAACCATATCTGAGAGCATCGCAGATTATGCAGGAAAGAGTGATGAACCATCCGAAGATTAAAGTGCTGTTCGAGCATAACGCTGTAGGGCTTTACGGCGACAACGGTGTAGAAGGAATGCACGTGGTAAAAAGAATGGGCGAAGCTGACGAAGAAAGATATGACGTGGCTATAGACGGATTCTTCCTTGCCATAGGTCACAAGCCTAACTCTGATATATTCAAGCCATGGGTTAAGACTGACGAAGTGGGATACATCATCACTGAAGGCAACACACCATGCACAGGAGTTCCAGGAGTATTTGCTGCAGGCGACGTGGCAGACCCACACTACAGACAGGCTATTACAGCTGCAGGAAGCGGATGTAAGGCTGCTATTGAGGCGGAGAGATATTTGAATAAATGAAGAATTAATAATTAAAAATTAAAAACGAGTGCATGTCATCTATTTTAATTTTTAATTTACCTCCAGTTCTAAATTATTAATTGTCAATTGTTTATTGTCAATTATTAATTATTAATTGTTAATTATTAATTACAAACATGAATTTACTGAAACGTTCTGCCGCCATGATAATATTCATAGGCGGTGTGGCATCAGGCTTTGCACAGCAGATGCCGCCTGTTCCGACAGACCCAAACGTTAGAGTTGGAAAACTGGAAAACGGGCTTACTTATTACATCAGACACAACGAACTGCCGGAAAACCAGGCTGATTTCTATATCGCCCAGAAGGTAGGTTCAATATTGGAAGAGGACAATCAGAGAGGATTGGCTCACTTCCTGGAACATATGTGCTTCAACGGAACAACAAACTATCCTGACAACAAGCTGAGAGAGTATCTGGAAACTATAGGTGTGAAGTTCGGTGTAAACCTGAATGCTTATACTTCGGTAGACGAAACTGTGTACAACATCTCTAACGTGCCGGTAGTAAGAGAAACAGTTGTCGATTCATGTCTGCTCATACTGCACGACTGGGCAAACGACCTGACTCTGGACCATGAAGAGATAGACAAGGAGCGCAAAGTGATACACGAGGAATGGAGAACCCGTACAGGAGCCATGATGCGTATGTATGAAAAGGTGTTCCCTATCATGTACAAGGACAGCAAATATGCTTACCGTCTGCCTATCGGTACTATGGAAGTGGTGGATAACTTCCCTTACCAGGCTCTGAAAGACTATTACGAAAAATGGTACAGACCGGACCAGCAGGGTATCATCGTAGTGGGCGATATTGACGTGGATAAGGTGGAAGAGAAAATCAAGAAGATGTTCTCCCCTATCGAAATGCCTGAAAATGCTGCAGAGAGAGTCTACTTCCCTGTACCTGACAACGATGAACCTATCATAGCAATAGCCAAAGACAAGGAACAGCAGGTGCCTTTGATTTATCTGTTCCACAAGCATGACGTAGTGCCTAACGAACAGAAAAACAGTATGGCTTATCTGGCAATGAACTATATGACTTCAATGATAGGCAACATGCTGAACGCGCGTCTGGACGAACTGACACAGCAACCTCAGCCTCCATTCATTCAGGCTATGGCTGAAGACGGCAATTTCCTTGTGGCAAAGACAAAGGGCGCTTTCATCGGATTTGCAGTAGCCAAGGAAGACGGCATACTGACATCTACA
Source organism: uncultured Bacteroides sp. (assembly GCA_900544075.1). Lineage (GTDB taxonomy): Bacteria > Bacteroidota > Bacteroidia > Bacteroidales > Bacteroidaceae > Phocaeicola. Next base: position 23,074 of record UQTJ01000006.1, on the reverse strand, counting down.
GAGGCTCTGATGACAGAGATTGAGAGAGCCAGACAGTTCGGATTTACAGCAAGCGAATATGCCAGAGCAAAGGCTGACTATCTGAGAGCTTTGGAATCGGCTTACAACGAAAAGGACAAGATGAAAAACTCACAGTACGTGAACGAATATGTAAGACATTTCATCGACAATGAGCCTATCCCGGGAATAGAGAATGAATATGCAATAATGAACCAGATTCTTCCTAATATCCCTGTAGAAGCCATCAATCAGGTGGTGAAGCAGATTATCGGAGAAAAGAACATTGTTCTCGGCATATTCTGTCCGGAGAAAGAGGGTATGAAATATCCTACTGAAGAGGAACTTAAGGCTGTGGTAAACAAAGTAAGATCTGCCAAGCTTGAAGCATATGTAGACAAGGTATCGGACGAACCTCTTATGAAGGAACTGCCTGCAGGCGGTAAGGTGGTTAAGACTGAGGAAGGTCCTTTCGGCAGCAAAGTACTAACACTGAGCAACGGAGTGAAAGTGGTACTGAAGAAAACAGACTTCAAGGCTGACGAAGTGAGAATGCAGGCTTTCAGTGCCGGTGGTAACTCTATGTTCGACGATAAGGATGCTGTACAGTTCAAACTGATGAATCAGGTAGTCGAACTCGGTGGTCTTGGAAACTTCAGTGCCGTTGACCTGGAAAAGGTACTTGCCGGAAAAATGGCTTCTGCATCAGCATATGTAAACAGTTTTACAGAAGGTATCAGCGGTGGATGCTCGCCTAAGGATATGGAAACTATGCTGCAGCTTACTTATCTGAGATTTACTGCTCCGAGAATGGATATGAATGCGTTCGAATCGTTCATCAACAGAAACAAGGCTGCCCTGGCAAACGCAGAGGCTGACCCTAATACTGCTTTCAGCGATTCTATAAGCGTGGCTCTGTATAACCGTCATCCGAGAGCTATCTCTGTGAAGGCAGAAACTTTGGACAAGATAGACTACAATAAGGTGATGGAACTCTACAAGAACCGTTTTGCCGATGCAAGCGACTTTACATTCGTAATGGTGGGCAATATAGACGAAGCTACTGCTACTCCGCTGATAGAGAAGTATCTTGGAAGTCTTCCGTCAATGAAACGCAACGAGAAGTTCCGCGATGTAACTCCTGATATCAGAAAAGGTATCTACGAGAATAACTTCACAAGAGAAATGGAAACTGCAAAATCATCAGTTCTTATGGTGGCAAGCGGAAAATGCAAGTACAACCAGAAGAACGTGGTTATGATGAGCATGTTGGGACAATTGCTGAACATTCTGTACACACAGACTGTGAGAGAAGAAGCAGGAGGTACATACGGTGTGTCATGCAACGGTTCTATAAGCAAATATCCTGAAGCGGAAGGTGTGTTCCAGATATACTTCGACACTGACCCTCAGCGCAGACCTCAGATGGTAGAACTGATAAACAAGGGTATCGGCGACTTTATTGCACAAGGTCCTAAGACTGAAGACCTGAACAAGGTGAAAGAGTATATGCTGAAGACATTCCAGCAGAACCAGAAAGAAAACTCTTACTGGATGGGAATAATAAACACAATGTTATGGGAAAAGGTGGATATGAATACCGGATACCAGAACACAGTGAACAGCATCACAGTAAATGACCTGAAAAAGTTTGCAAAGAGTTTCTTCGGACAGAAGAACATGATTGAAGTAAGCATGAACTCGCCTGTAAAATAATTAATAAAGTAAAGAAGTTAATGAAGTTAGGGAAGTTAATGGAATGACTTACATTAACGGAAGTTATATATTGGAGACGATATACTCAGATAAAGAGTGTATCGTCTTTTTTTGTGATTTACTCATACATTGTAAGAATAATGTTAAATAGTAACTAAATTGTGCAAACGGGGAACTTGCTGTAATAAACTATTAATTACATTTGTGGTATAACGATAAACCATAGGCAGATGAAGATGAAATTGTTTCACAGAATAACCATATATGCAGCGATACTTACAGCCATGCTTTCTTTCTCCTCGTGCGGCACAAGAAGACTCAACTATGATTTCAGAGATCTTGCCGCAGCTGCAATAAGACTGGACATGGACATCGACCTGAAAGACAACCATAAGCTCTACCTCGAAGCAGCCGACTGGATTGGCACTCCGTACAGATACGGAGGTACAACAAAGAAAGGTGTGGACTGTTCGGGGCTTACAATGTCGATATACAGGACTGTGTACAGAAAGAAACTCAGCCGAAATTCCGAAGAACAGAGGGACAAAGACTGCCAGAGAGTGCTGAAAAGAAACCTGAGGGAAGGCGACCTGGTGTTCTTCCACAACGGCAAGAAAAAGAGAAGAGCATCGCATGTGGGAATATATCTGAAGGACGGCAGATTCATACATGCTTCTACAAGTGTGGGAGTGGTGGTGAGCAGCCTTAACGAAAGATACTACAGCAGTCACTGGCTGCAGGGAGGAAGAGTAAAATGACAATAGACGAAAGAAATGGAGAGCGATTCTATACTTAACAGGACGTTGGTGATTGCCGGCATGGTGATGATGACAAACAGCACATGGGCACAACATCTGAATACGGACTTCAAGGATGATTTCAGAAAGAAAAACAATAATGAAAGCGAGCTGCAACTGAATGAGGATGCAATAAAGCTGATAAAATTTGATTTCATGCCGGAAATGTCGGACGAGATAAACAAGCCCATGGAAGCTCCATTGGAAAAGTCATGGATGAAGTTCAAGAGCGACCTAACAGTACCGAAAAGTCTGACGGACACTACCAAAGTAAGGAAACCGGAAGGATACATCAGAATGCTCCCCTATTCTATCTGGACAAAATTCGGAGAAGACCCGGTGTACGACGTGATGGTGTTCGGAAAGAAAAAAGAATATAATATCTCGTGGACCATAAACCCTTTCGGCAACAGCAGCGACAACTACGGAAAGAGCATATCGCCATCGGCAGGCGTGATAAGCGACGGAATGAGGATAAGAGGAGCCGGAATAGCCATAGGAGGACTGGACATAATGGGATTCTTCTATTATAACCTCACTCCGAGGGGAAGAATGCTGCAGCACAACATGAAGCATGCCAACGCATGGAAGATATACGATAAATATCAGCCTACACTGGCGGACAGCCTGAAATTTCCGACATTCTACAACGGTCTGACAGCACCGGTATTCGATTATGAAAATACAGGCAGCGGAGTTGCCGTTACGGGAAACATCACGGAAATGACAGACTCTATGAAGGCGGAAATAAGCAGAATCATCTCCGAAAAAGAAGACTCGCTAAGAACTATATATCTGGAGAATGCCAACGAAAAGGCAGACAAAGAGAGAAATCCGGACAGGGTAAAAAGAAACTTCAGATGGGACGTAAGAAAAGCCAGACAGGCCAAGAAAGAGAAAGACAAAGAGGATGAGCTGAAAGCCAAAGAGGAGAAGATGATTGAAGAACTGCCAGGAAGCATGGACAGCATCTATATATACATGCGTGAGAAAGAAAAACGCGAGGCAGCCAAAAGGGCTGAAGAGGAAAAAATACGGAAAATGAGATTCGGTATTGAATAGCATTATTTCATAAATCAGAAACGCTTCGTCATTCGGTATTGAATGACGAAGCGTTTCAAGTTAAACGACGAAGCGTTTTGCTATTACTTCTTGAATATGAAATATACCGCCAGAATAAGGCAGCAGAATGCAGCAAGGTGATTCCATTTAAGCTCCATCTTGAATGCTATTACGGAGAATACCGTAAACACCACCAGAGTGATGACTTCCTGAATAACCTTTAGCTGCATAATGTCGAAAGGTCCCCCACTCTCGCGGAAACCGAGGCGGTTGGCCGGTACCTGCAGACAGTACTCGAAAAATGCTATGGCCCAGCTGAAGGCTATCACCCCTATCAGAGGCAATGATTCAAACCAGCTGTATTCGCGCATCTTCAGATGCCCATACCATGCGAATGTCATGAAAATGTTTGATAAAATCAGCAGTAATACTGAGAAAATTCCATGTGATAACATATTGTCAGTTTTTTTAGTTTGTCAGTTTATTAGTTTTTAGTTTAATTCTCAATTATCTTCGGCAACATATCCTCCTGAATATTGTTCATGCTGCTCCACAGACTGTATCTTGCCTCAGGATTCATCTCTTCCAGGCGGCGCAGCACCTCTTTCATGTCCGAGCGGTGTGAATCCTTCTCATACGGACAGTTCTTTATCTGCTTGCGATATCCGCGTATGCGTGCCATCTCTATCAGGTCGGATTCATGAAGCAGACACATAGGACGGATTATAGTCATATCGAACTTACGCATCACCAATAATGGAGGCATGGTGCTGATGGCACCCTGAAACGTCATGTTCATCAGCAGAGTTTCAAGAATATCGTCCATATGATGTCCTAAGGCTATCTTGTTGCATCCGTGTTCCTTTGCTACTGTAAACAATGCCTTACGGCGGTTCCATGAACAGAGGAAACACGGCGACTTGCGTGTATCCGTCGTAGGGTCGAAAGATGTGGTGTAGGTATAGAACGGGACTCCAAGCGATTCTGCAAACTTGGCAAGGTACTCAGTGTCCGACTTATATTCTATGTTGCTCATCTCCACATGAACAGCAACGACAGAGAAACGCGGTTTATAGATACGCGAACGCATTGCAAGCAGCTCAAGCAGCGCCATCGAGTCTTTTCCTCCGGACAGACCCACTAAAATCTTGTCGCCATCGCTTATTAACCCATAATCCACTATTCCCTTAAGGAAACGTTTGTTTATACGATATATAATTTTGTCTTCTTCAGTCTGTTTACCCATAAATGTTTTTAAAAAGCGGGTGCAAAGTTACTGATAAAAACTTTTCGTTTAACGTTGCACATAATTATTTTACAAAAAATTATTCTTTCAGAAAAAAATACTATATTTGTTGCTGTAGATACAGTAGATATAATTATATGACATTACAGCACATTATTAATATTGACGGAATAGAATCATATGCGGATAACAGTTTGTTGTTATCTGCGGCTGTTCTCTCTGCCTATTATGCTAATATTTCAACAAAACGGACTGAGAATTTGGATATGTACGGAATTTGTGTAAACACACACACATTCTCACCTGACATCTGTCGCGCGTAAGTTTATAAATTCCAATAAAATATGCAAGGGCGGAAACTCCTTTTTTCATGGGAGTTTTCCGCCCTTTTCCGTGTCCGTACCTCATTTATTGCCAAACCTTAATCTCCTGAAACCATGAATGCCCTGCAGATATATACCGCCACAGCCGCCTGCCTGCTTTCCATAGCCGGCATCGCATCCTTTCCGTACAGACTGAGCTACGGCAATACCTCGTGGATGCCCCGTTGTATGCGTCCCGGCTCTGAATACCTTGAGCGTCAATATAAGTACCGCTATCCGGTAAGGGAGATAGATGTGATTTTCTCAGTCCTGCTCTTTTTCATTGGTTTTGCAGTATTGCTTTTCATGTCGGCTACCGAACTGCATGGGGGAATACCCGCCAAAAGATGGTTCACTTCCCTTGCGGTACTTCTTCCCGGCTGGGCTTCCTGCCGTATGTTCTCTCTCCGTACTGATTACGGCGACGGTTTCTGCTATGCCAGCCGCCTTACAGCGTTCCGCTACTGGAAGGTAAGCACGGTCATAGTATTCACGGAGGCAGTTTTCATTCTTTATCTCTCAGGCCTGCTGCCGCTTCCCGTCTATCGTATTGTGACTGTAGTCTTCAGCCTGTGCTGTTTCCTGCTGCTTTTACACGATTTCCTTGTCGTTTACCGTCTTCGTGGCGACAATGAGTACAGCGACCCTATAGGGTTCCGCCAGATGTACCCTGAGAGTCTAATCCTACTGTTCTTCCCACTGTTGGCATCACCCCTGCTGCTGTCGCTGTGGTGGAATCCTTCAGTAAGTATCATCATTTTCAGCATATTGCTCGTTGTATATACCGCATCGAGATATGTCTGTCGCTTCCATCCGTCCGTAAATGGCGATGAGCACGAGCGCAACGGCTACCTTTTTTATATGAAACGAAAACCAAAAAGAATCAAAATATGAACATTTTAAGAAAAATAACCGCTTCAGTATTGTTGTCGCTTCTGTTTCTGCCTGTTTTAGCTGAACAGAAGTCAGACACCACCTATACTTTCCGGTTTGTACGGACGGAAGACATGTTCTACGTGCCTTGGAATGGCAATGACACGGAGCTTGCCCGCCTGCTGGAGTGTATCGAAAAAAACAAAGCCACAATTCTTGACGGCAAGCTGCCGCTTTATGTCGATGGCTACTGCCACTCCCTGGGCAGTGAAACCGAGAACCTTGCCACGGCAAAGATCCGTGCCAACCGTGTGAAATCAGAACTGATTATACGCACGGAAATAAAAGAGGAGAATTTCATCACCCGCAACCATGCGACAGAGGGAGACTTTGTCACTGTGCGCCTGACAGTACCGGTCAAGGAAACATCCGCGACGGATGCGGAAGCGGAAGCACGACGCAAGGCGGAAGCCGAACGACTGGAAGCCGAGAAGCGTGCCGAACAGGAACGACTTGCCGAAGAGCAGCGCAAGGCGGAAGAAGCCCGACTTGCCGCTGAAAAGGCAGAAGCTGAGAAAGCCGCTCAACAAAATACACTTGCCGACACGCCGTCGGAAACCAAAATCACAAATGATTATCATCTCTCCCTGCGTGCCAACCTGCTGCGCTGGGCTACCCTGACACCCGATTTAGGACTTGAATGGCGCATCTGCCCGTCGTGGGGCATTGCCGTAAACGGCTCGTGGACTTCATGGAGCTGGAGCGACAAAGACCGCCGCTATGCACTCTGGGAAGTGGCTCCGGAAGTGCGTTACTACATGGGCGAGAAGAAAGCCTGGTATCTGGGTGCGATGTTCAAGGCCGGACAGTTCAACTACAAGCTCTCCGAAACAGGCAAGCAGGGCGACCTGATGGGTGGCGGCATCACCGGCGGCTATCAGCTGCGGCTGAACAAGGCATTAGATCTTGATTTCAACCTCGGTCTGGGCTACCTGAATGCCGATTTTGAAAAATATGAGGTCATTGACGGTGTGCGTGTACGCCGCGGCAACGAGACAAAGGACTGGTGGGGCCCCATCAACGCCGGTGTGACATTGGTGTGGAAGATTAGATAATTAATAATTAAAAATGAATAATTAAGAATTATTTCTTATGAAAAGGAGATATACAATCATATTGTTGGCGGCATTGCTGCTCTCTTCCTGCGTGAAAGATACGCTTTATGACACGCCGCACCCCGACTACGGGAAGATTGCGGTGACAGCCGACTGGTCGGCCCGCGGTGAGGGCATCGACATACCTGCCACATGGACGGTCACCATGGGTGACTATACGGGTACGGAGACTTCCGCCACCCATGCCCCCGACCATCTGTTTGCTCCGGGCAGCTACACCCTTGCGGTGTGGAACCCGGCTGAAGGAATCACGGTAAGCGGTACCACCGCCACCGTTGCCGCAGCCACGGGAAACCGGGCAGGCATGGATGCCTTTGTGAACAATGCTCCGGGATGGTTCTTCACCTATACGGAACAGGTGAGCATCGAGAAAGACAAGGACTATCCGCTGACCGCCACGATGAAGCAGCAGGTGCGCGAGCTGACGCTTGTCGTCGAGCCGACGGGTGATGCCGCCGGACGCATCACGGAGATTGTTGCCCATCTGACGGGTGCAGCCGGAACACTCGACTTCGCAACCGATACCTACGGAGCCGCTTCGAACGTCGTGCTGCCCTTCATCAGGATTACCGAAGGTGATGATGCCGGCAAGTGGAAAGCCACGGTGCGGCTGTTAGGTGTGACCGGCACGGAACAGCTGCTGACGGGTGAAATCCGCTATGCTGACGGCAACCCGACCCCCACCACGCTGAAAAGCGACCTTACGGAAGCTCTCAAGGAGTTCAACACCGAGAAGGTCGCATCGCTGACCCTCGGCGGAACGCTGGAAACACCGGATGAAGTGGAAATCCAAGGAGCCACTATATCAGGTTGGAAACCGGTGGACGGAGGTGAAGTAAACGCAGATTTATAATAGTAGTGAAGCGTTCTTTGACATGGTGGGAAACGGAGTGTACAAAATAATGTAGGAAAGTCATTTGACTATTCGGATTTTTTTTCTATCTTCGCTATATGAATCCTAATAAAAAATGATATGGAACTATCAGTTAGCAATACAGACCGCTATTGGAATCTGCTGAAAGATTTAAGCAACGAAATGAAGTTAGAATTGATTGCAAGGTTGAGTAATTCCATGCGCAAAGAGAATAAAACTGAACACGTGTCAGCCAGTCACTTTTATGGGGTATGGAATGATGACGACTGCATGGATGCAGATAGTTTGGTGGTAGAAGTTAGAAAGGATAGAAAGTTTAAAGACGATATAACTGCATTCTGACAATATGGAAAAGTATCTGCTCGACACAAATATTTGTATATTTCTGCTGCGTGGCAAGTACGATGTGGACAAGAAGATAGACCAAGTGGGTATGGAAAACTGCTATATTTCCGAAATCACTGTGGCAGAACTGAAATACGGTGCCGAATTGGGAAGTAAGCAAGGACTGGCACGTCGCACACAAAACTTGGATGAATTTATAGCTTCAATGCATGTATTGCCCATTGGCGAAACACTCGATCTCTTTGCAAAAGAGAAAGCGCGTTTGCGTTTGGCTGGTACGCCAGCCGATGATAATTTCGACCTGCTGATAGGATGTACCGCCATTGTTTATGACATGGTGATGGTGACAGAAAACATTCATGACTTCAAGAATTTTTCAGGCATCAGGCTTGAAAATTGGATAAACCGATAATCTCCTCCGTTTCCCCTCTCTCCCAAAGAACGCTTATAAGAATAGATTTTTAACAACTTAACACTTATAAGCGATAATGAGAATAAGACATTTTACCCTCGCAGTGCTGGCATTAACCCTCACCGCCTGCACACAGGACGAACTGGCCGACGACAACCGTCTGCCCGAAGGTGAATATCCCGTAGTCATCCGTGCCACCGGACTGTCCGTAGAGGCAACGCCGCAGGCAGCCCCATCCACCCGTGCCACCGTGGACGGCGACTGGCAGGGCGTACAGACCGTGGCACTCAAGATGGGCGACGCGGTAAAGGAATACACCGTAACGGCTACGGATGCCGACAGATACAAGAGCGCCACGCTCTCACGCACGGACGACCCGCACTACTGGACCAGCCGCGACCCGATTACCGTATCAGCATGGTGGCCCCTCGACGATACAGACATCACACAGATGCCTGCCGTGAAGGTGGCCGAAGACCAGAGCAAATTGGCAGACTTCCAGAAAAGCGACTTCATCTCCGCCATCGACCAGACGGTGAAATTTGACGACCCGACTCTTGAATTTACCCACCGCACGGCACGCGTGGCAATCGAACTGAAACCCGGTACGGGATTCACGAGCGTGGACGGTGCCACGGTGAGCCTCGTGAGCCTGTCCGCCGATAACGAAAACCCGACCGCCATCCAGACCTACCACGCAAGCGGCAACAACTACGAGGCACTGACCGCCCCGCAGACCGTTGCGAAAGGCGAGCCGTTCATCCGCGTGGAACTTGGCGGCGGCAACTTCTACTTCCGCCCGCAGAACGACGTCGTATTAGAGGCGGGCAACCGCTATACCTACACCGTCAAGGTGAACGCCACCGGCCTGACGCTGGAGGGCTGCACCATCGGCGGCTGGGAACCAGGCCAAGGCGAGAGCGGCGCAGCCGAGGATTTGGGCTACAACTACGACACCACCACCAAGACCTATACGGTCTATAACGCAGACGGCCTGCTGGCATGGAACGAAGCCGCACGAAAAGACCTCAGCTTCAACTGCACCCTGACTGCCGACATCAACCTGACGGGCAAGGAATGGACGCCGATAGGTGATGGCTCCACTTCTGCAAATAGTTACCAAGGCACCTTCGACGGACAGGGACACCGCATCACGGGGCTGGCCATCACTACGGACAATCCGCGGGGTGAGAATGCTACGTTGTTCGACGGTATCGGCGGCAACGGCGAGGTGAAGAACCTGCAACTGGTGGATGTAGACTTCAACGTGAAACAAGGCGGTGTGTCCAGCGGCATAGCGTGGAGCAACTTCGGCACCCTCACCGCCTGCTCCGTAACGGGAACGATTGCAACAGCCAATGGCGATGTCAGCGGCATAGCAGTCAACAACTTCGGCACTATCACCGCCTGCTGGTTCAACGGAAACATAGCAGGGTATAACCGCGGTAACATAGCCTCTGGCAACTACAGCACCATCACCGCCTGCTATTATGGCCAGAATGGGTGTTTAGGAGTAGCAACTAACAATGGCACCGATGATACGAATGCAATAGGCACCGGCGCCTCCTGGCAGACAGCCGTGGATGGCATGAACCCCGCCCTCACCGGCAACGACTACCAGTGGGCACTCGGCACCGACGGCCTGCCCTTACTGCAAAAGAAACAATAACAACCCCTAAACAACACGCATCATGAAACGAACAACCATCCATATATCCGCAGCCCTCGCCCTGCTGCTCGGCATTGCCGCCTGCACGCAGGACGAAGCGGGCTTCCTGCCGGAAGGGGCGGAAGGCACACCCATCGTCTTCACCGCCACGGGACTGAACCCCGCGGCGACAGCCGCCGCCGGCACCCGTGCCCCCGTGGACGGCAACTGGGAGGGCGTGCAGAGCGTGGCAGTCAGGATGGACGGTACGGTGAAGGCATACAATGTGACGCCCTCCACCTCCGACAACACCGGCGCCATGCTGACCTCCGATGACCCGCACTACTGGACCAACCATACCGATCGCCTCGTCACCGCCTAGTGGCCCTACACCGCTGGGGAGACAACCCCGCCTGCCGTGGTGGTAAAAGCCGACCAAAGTGCCCGGAAGGACTTCGAGGGCAGCGACCTCATCGTGGCCGAGGAACAGACGGTGAGCTACGGCAACCCCACACTCCGCTTCACCCACCGCACGGCACGGGTGACCGTCATCCTGACGGACTACACCGAGGGGCTGAAGTCCGTGTCGCTGACGGGCCTCTCCACCGAGAATGGCAACCCGCCCGAAATCGTCCCGCATGACAAGGGCGGCGACACCTACACCGCCCTCGTCGCCCCACAAAGCGTGGCACAGGGAGCGGCATTCGTCACCTGCAAATTCACCAACGGCAAGGTCTTCGCCTATAAGATGAAGAACGATACCGACTGGCAAGCGGGCGAGGAATATACCTACACCGTCTCCCTCGCCGCGGCAAAAGACCCGGGATACACCGTGTCGGAGGACGGAAAGACCTACACCGTCACCTCCGCCGATGGGCTGCTGGCGTGGAACGAAGCCGTACAGAAAGATATGACACTGAACTGCACCCTCGCCAACAACATCGACCTGACGGGCAAAGACTGGACGCCGATAGGCACAAGCATCGGCAACTCATACACCGGCACCTTCGACGGCAATGGCAAGACCATCACGGGGCTGACCGTTACGGGAAGTGACCGATATACGGGTCTGTTCGGCTTCATCAAAGGCACGGTGAAGAACGTGGTGCTGACAGAAATAAACATAACAAGTGGCACGTTCGTCGGCGGCGTGGCGGGATGGAGCTTTGGCGGCAACATTGAAAACTGCTCGGTGTCGGGCAGCGTCAGCGGTAGCGACGTAGGCGGTGTGGTGGGCTATCAACAGGGCGGTTCCATCACCGGATGCAGTTCCTAGGCCACAGTGAAGGGAACGCAGCGGGCAGGCGGCGTGGCAGGTACAACGAATTCCGGTGCCACCCTGACCGCCTGCTACTGGAGCGGCCTCCCCGACAATGACAACGGCGGAGCCACCAAGGTGGACGGCACGACCGTCACCTGGCAGACGGCCGTCGCCGCCATGAACGCCGCCCTGAGCGGTAAAGGCTGGCAGTACGAACTCAAAGACGGCAACAGCCTGCCTACCTTGAAGAAGGAACAGTAAACCGTCGGGCGGGAAAAGTTCCGCCCGTAACGGAAAATAACCGAAGTATAACCCAAAAAGAAAAGAACTCCCATTCCGGGCGGGAGTATTGTGCCCGGTAACATCATACAGACACCGCAGCCCGCTACCGTAAGGTCAGTGGGCTGCGTTTTCTTACACCTGCGCACCAAGATAGCGGCAGGATATGTGCTGATACTATTCGTCATTTTCGGCATCGTCTATATTTGGCTCAATGAACAGAACAGACAACAGGAATTGGAAGCTACTACCTACAAAATAAGAAGTCTCCGCAAGGATGTACACGAGGTATATATAAGTCCAAAACCTGCCGCAGCGAGCATATAGACAGCATATGCCTGCTGCTGGATGAAAAGGAAAAATTGCTGAATAGAATCATGCTGATACTCTACGAACAAGAAGAGATAAAGAAAAAGATAGCAAGACAAGTGCCAGCCATTGCGTTGAAAAGTTCACAAGAAAATGACATAGAAAGAAATAATAGAATATAAATACCTGCTTTCGGATATTTTCATTATTTTTGTACAAAGTAGAAGAGAATACTGCTTAGGAACTAATAACAAACAACTAAGAACTAAAAACTCATTTTTAATTCTTAATTATTAATTTTTAATTGACCAATATGAAATACCCGATAGGAATACAAAGTTTTGACCGCATAATCGAAGACGGTTATGTCTATATAGACAAAACAGACATGATCTATTCACTTGCGCAGGAGGGTTCTATATACTTCCTGAGCCGTCCTCGCCGTTTCGGGAAAAGCCTTCTCGTATCGACGCTGAAAAATTATTTCCTGGGCAGGAAGGAACTGTTCAGGGGACTGAAGATAGACAGTCTGGAAAAGGACTGGAAGATCTATCCTGTGTTCCATATGGATTTCAACGGAGGAAACTTTACCGAAAAAGGTGTATTGGAAAAATGGATAGGCGGATACATCAGTTCTTGGGAGCGTGAGACAGGTTTAAAGACAGACAGTGAACAGCCATTGGGATTGCGTTTTATGGAGATTCTGAAATTTGCCCACGAACAGAGCGGACACCGTGCCGTGGTGCTCGTGGATGAATACGACAAACCGATATTGGATGTTCTGGATGTTAATAAAGATTTGGAGGAAGAGCACCGCAATATTCTGAAAGGTTTCTATTCTGTATTCAAGGGGGCTGACGAGCATCTGCAGTTCGTCTTCCTGACTGGAGTGACAAAATTCTCGCAGGTAAGCGTGTTCAGCGGATTCAACCAGCCTAAGGATATCAGTATGCATGGAAAGTATGAGAGGCTTTGCGGTATAACTCAGGAGGAACTGGACGCTACCTTCAGAGAACCTATTGAAAACATGTCAAAGGTTTACAGATGCTCGTACGAGGAGATGCGTGACCGGCTTAAAGCGCAGTACGACGGCTATCACTTCAGTGACCTTATGACCGACATATATAATCCGTTCAGCCTGCTAAATGCTTTTGATGCGGAAAGAATCTCCGATTACTGGTTCAAGAGCGGCACTCCTTCATATCTTATCCGTCTGCTTTCACATTCGGACGAGAACATGAACGATATCACGGGCAAGTATTACGCCCCGAAGGAGTTTATCGACTACAAGGCTGACGTGGAACAGCCTCTGCCGATGATTTACCAGAGCGGCTATCTCACCATAAAGGAGTTTGATATCAGAAGGAACATGTTTCTTCTGGATTATCCTAACAATGAGGTAAAAGACGGATTTCTATCTTTAGTCGCTGCAAAATATTTTAATACGAGGGAAAGTGTGGATTCATGGACGAGGGATGCCGCATTCCAATTAGAGGACGGAAAACTGGACGATTTCCGCACCGGTCTGACATCGTTCCTGGCCAGCATCCCCTACACTATGCGCCGCAAGGAGAACGAGCGTGAGAGGGAGCGTTATTTCCACTATACCTTCTATCTGATAATGCGCCTTATAAGCGTTTACACGGTTTATACGGAAAAGGTTCAGAGCCACGGACGTGTGGACTGCATAATCGAGACTCCGGAGTATGTATATATCTTCGAGTTCAAGCTTGACGGTACGGCAGAAGAGGCCCTCGGTCAGATAGAAGAAAAAGGATATGCCCGCGAATATGAATCTGACAGCCGCAAACTCTATAAGATTGGAGCGGTATTCTCTTCGGAAACGGGAACGATAGAGGACTGGAAATGTATTTGACAACGCAATAATCATATAAAAAGCAAGACATTATTATGGACATAAAAATAAAACTTACGGCTATAGCACTGATGTTCACTGTCTCGGCAGGAGCGCAAACACTCAGCCAGGCACAAAGATGGTTCACACAGGGAGAATTTGAAAAAGCAAAACCTGTGTTCAAGAAACTGGTGAAACAATCACCGTCGAACGCCAGCTACAATTTCTGGTACGGCGCATGCTGCTACGAAACGGGCGAAATGATGGAAGGTCTGCCCTATCTGGAGAAAAGTGCAGCCAGAAAGGTGATAAACGCATATCTCTATGTGAGCAAAGCATACTATGATATGTACAGATATGATGATGCAATAAAGAATCTGGAACAGCACATCTACTGGCTGGAACAGAAAAAAAGAGATACCACGGTAGCTGAAGAACTGATGACCAAATACAGGAAAGGCGAACGTCTGATAAGGAGCGTGGAGAATATAACCGTGGTGGACAGTTTCGTGGTAGACAAGAAGTCTTTCCTCGAAGCATACAAATTGGGTTCTCAGGCAGGAACATTGGCTGTTTCGGGCGACAACACAAACGATGATGATATCTGTATGGAATTTGTGAACGAAATGGGCGACAAAAAGCTATTGTCGGCAAAGGATGAAAATGGCAACAAGAAACTATATTCAAGCGTAAAACTTATTGACAGCTGGAGCAAGCCGCAAAGACTGAGGGGTATCAATGACGATATGACGGAACTGAACTTCCCGTTCCTTGACTCGGACGGAATTACCCTCTACTTCGCAGCCAAAGGTAAAGAAAGCCTGGGAGGATATGACATATATGTAACAAGAGCCGACTCGGACGAAAACTCATATTTCAGACCGGACAATATGGGATATCCGTTCAACTCTGAATTCAATGACTATATGTTTGCGATAGATGACTACAACAATCTGGGATGGTTTGCATCGGACAGATATCAGCCTGAAGGCAAAGTGTGTGTATATGTGTTCATACCTAACGATTCGAAAAACACATACAACTATGATGCCATTGAACCGTCTAAAATGATATCATTGGCCAAACTTGACAATATAGCTCTGACGCAATCCGACAGGAATGAGGTGATAAAGGCAAAACAAAGACTTGCAAAGGTGACATATTCCAATCCGGGAGAGAAATCTAAAAAGACAGATTTCACTTTTATAGTGAACGACAACAGGGTATATACATCGCTGAAAGATTTCAGGAAAGCGGAATCTAAGAAGCTGTTCCAGGAAATGAGGGAAAAACAAAAGGACCTTGATGTGCTGGAAAAAGAATTGGAAAACCTGAGAGAGAAATATTCGAAAGCCAACAATGGTGTACGCGAATCTATGTCACCGGGTATTCTGGATAAAGAAAAGAGAGTGGATGAACTGAGAACGGAAATCGTAAAGACAGAAAAGGAAATAAGAAACATAGAATTAAAATAAATGCCTATGAAAGAATATTTTGCCCCTTCGGAACTGATAATAAACGAGGACGGTTCTGTGTTTCATCTGCATCTGAAACCGGAACAGCTGGCCGACAAGGTGATATTGGTGGGCGACCCGGGAAGAGTGGCCTTAGTGGCATCGCATTTCGACACGAAAGAATGCGAAGTGGAAAGCCGTGAGTTTAAGACCATCACCGGTTCGTATAAAGGAAAACGCATAACGGTAACATCTACAGGAATAGGATGCGACAATATCGACATCGTGATGAACGAACTGGATGCCTTGGCCAATATAGATTTCAGCACAAGATATGAAAAGGAGAATCTGAAATCGCTTGAGATTGTAAGAATAGGAACATGCGGCGGACTGCAACCATATACACCGGTCGGAACATTTATCTGTTCGGAAATCTCTGTAGGATTCGACGGACTGCTGAACTTCTACGAAGGACGAAACGCTGTGTGCGACCTGCCATTGGAACGTGCGTTGCTTAATCACCTCGGATGGACAGGAAATATGTGCGCTCCGGCTCCATACGCCATTCATGCTAACAGCGAGATGGTGGAGCGCATAGCCGCAAAAGATATGGTGAGAGGAATAACTGTGGCATGCGGAGGATTTTTCGGCCCTCAGGGGAGAAAGCTTAGAGTACCTTTGGCCGACCCGCATCAGAATGAGAAAATAGAGAGCTTCGAATATCAGGGACGCAGAATAACGAACTTCGAGATGGAAAGCTCTGCACTGGCCGGTCTTGCAAGGCTGCAAGGACATAAGGCCACTACAGTGTGCATGGTGATAGCAAACCGCGTAGCCAAGGAAGCAAACACCGGATATAAAAACCAGATAGACGATTTGATAAAATTAGTATTGGAAAGAATTTAAAGATGGAAGCAAATTTCAGACAGGAAAACATCAGCGACAAGGCTGAAAAATATTTACATTTTATTGAACAGTACGGACTGCTGATAGAGGGCGAGAAAAATATCATCAGCGTATTGGCCAATACTACTGCTGCACTGAACGAGGCTTTTGGATTCTTCTGGACAGGATTCTATCTGGTCGAGGACGGTGAGTTGCATTTAGGACCGTTTCAGGGCAGTGTGGCGTGTTATCGAATCAAAAAAGGCAGAGGAGTATGCGGTACAGCCTGGGCAGAAGCCCGTACACAGGTAGTGGCAGATGTCGATGCCTTTCCGGGACACATAGCATGCAGCTCGCTGTCACGTTCGGAAATAGTAGTACCGATGATAAGCGGCGGAGAAGTCGTAGGAGTACTTGACATAGACAGCGACAAGCTTAATACCTTCGATGAAACAGACCGCATATATCTGGAGAAAATAGTAGAAATGATAGTAAAAAATCTATACTGATTAAGGACTGATGAATATTTTATATACAGACGATACAATATGTGCCATAGCCACGGCACAAGGAGGCGCGATAGGAACAATAAGAGTTTCCGGCAAGGAAGCAATAACCATTACTGACAAGATATTCACTCCCGTAAGCGGTGCTCCCCTATCCGAGCGCAAGCCATACACACTGACTTTCGGACATATCACCAATGAGGGAGGCGAAATAGTGGACGAAGTATTGGTGAGCCTGTTCCGTGGACCACACTCCTACACCGGTGAGGATTCTACTGAGATATCATGTCACGGATCATCGTACGTTCTGCAACAGGTGATGCAACTCCTGATAAAGAACGGTTGCCGTGCAGCAGGGCCGGGAGAATTCACGCAGAGAGCATTCCTGAACGGAAAAATGGATCTCAGCCAGGCAGAAGCTGTGGCAGACCTTATAGCATCTACATCGGCATCCACACACCGTATGGCCATGAACCAGATGCGCGGAGGATTCAGCCGTGAGTTGTCAGCTCTGAGAGAAAAGCTGTTGCACCTCACATCCCTTATGGAGCTGGAACTCGATTTCAGCGACCACGAGGAATTGGAATTTGCCGACCGCTCGGAACTCTCAGAGATAGCATCACAGGTGGAAACGGTAATAAAAGGACTTGTAAATTCATTCAGTGTAGGAAACGCAATAAAGAACGGTATCCCGGTAGCCATAATAGGCGAAACGAATGCAGGTAAGTCTACCCTACTCAATGCCCTCCTGAACGAGGAACGCGCCATAGTAAGCGACATACACGGCACCACCCGCGACGTGATAGAGGACACAATGAATATCAACGGCATTCTTTTCAGATTTATAGATACAGCCGGCATCCGCGAAACGACAGATACAATAGAAAGTTTAGGCATAGAACGCAGTTTCCAGAAGCTGGACCAGGCCTCAATAGTGCTGTGGGTGATAGACAGTACAGAAGCCAAGGTACAGATTGACGCACTGAAGGACAAGGTAATTCCACGCTGTGAAGAAAAGAAACTCATCCTTGTGATGAACAAATGCGATATGGTAAGTGATACTATAACCATGTCTGAATGTCTGAAGGACCTGCACGGTGTAACTATCATAAACCCTGTATCGACATCAGAAGGTTCCGGCATGAATTACGAAATAATTTCCATTGCTGCAAAACAGCGCAAAGGAATAGCAGAATTGCAGAATCTCCTTGTCAAAGCCGCCGCCCTACCGGAAGTGACTCAAAACGATGTCGTAGTAAGCAACGTCCGTCACTACGAAGCTCTCTCCCACGCCCTTGAAGCTATCCATCGCGTACAGGACGGTATGTCAATGGGCCTATCCGGTGACTTAGTAAGCCAGGATTTAAGGGAATGCCTCTTCCACTTAGCGGAAATCGTAGGTGGGGAGATTACGAATGATGAGGTGCTGGGGAATATATTTAAGAATTTTTGCGTCGGTAAATAAAGTACTCTAAACAACTCAAAACATCTTCAAATAACTTATAATAAGTCCCTCATTTTGAGGGACTTTTATTTTTTAACACTTCCGAGTAGCTTTTTGTTGTTTCAAATTATTGCGACTATTTTTGTACCGTATTTGAACCGCGATGGAATTTAAAAGCGGTGCGATTACGACTAAATGACATTGAAGTCACTTCCTTGGGACACCCTGGGAAAATGCCCAAATGACATTGAGAGCACAAGCTGGGACACCCTGGGACGTGGTGGGACACCTTGGGACACTTTTGGGTGACTTCGTTGGCGAAATTATCACGAATATCAGAAACGACAATGGAGATACAGAAACGATGTAAGTACTGCGGAAAGCTCTTTATTGCACATACATTGGCTACTCAGTATTGCTCACGTCAGTGTAATGGCAAAGATTACAAAAGAAAGATGCGAGAGAAGGAAATTTCAGACTATCTTGAGTCAAATCCTCAGGATGTGCCTGCTGAAGTTTCCTCCCAGAAATCTGTTCTCGAACAAAAGAGATTCCTTACTCCGAGAGAGGCTGCCGCTTATCTGGGAATCGGAAAATCTTCGGTCTACAGAGAACTTGCCAGTGGGCTTATAAAAGCCGTTCAGATGAAAGGAAAGACTCTTATCAGACGGAAAGATATTGACGGTTTGTTCGATCGGACAAAAGAATATCAGACACGAACAGGCAAGATTCATGAGAAACGGGAATATTACACAGTCAGCCAGATTGTAAATAAATTCCATACTACCCGTCGTGCTGTATGGAATCGTTGTGAGAAGTATGGCATTAAAAAAGTGTATCAAGGGCGAAACACCTTCTATGACAAAGCTCTTGTGGATATACACTTTGCAGAACTGATTGCTGAAGTGGATATGAATGACTATTACACAATAGATCAAATCATGGAAAAGTTCAGTATGAGCCATGCTGCTGTGCTTTCTTTCGTTCAAAGAAATGATATTCCTCGTATCACACAAGGACGTAAGGTTTACTACTCACGTGCGCATATTGATACCTTCAAAGGTGAAAGAGAGAATGTTGATCCGCTTTATTACACCTATAAGGATATACACGAAAAATACAAATTAAGTAAGGACCAAATCAATTATTATGTCCACAACTATAATATCCCAAACCATAAGCAAGGCCGATTGACAATCGTTGAACGAAATAGCTTTGACAGGATTGTAGAAAAAAGAATGAGTACAAGCTTTCTTGATAAAGAAGTTGAGAAAAGAAAAAAACAGAAGAAGACCGATAAGGTTCCTGACGGCTATATCTCAATCAAACAGATTGCTGAACAATATGGTATTACAGAGAAAGCTGCCCAGGCGAAAACCCGTGAAGGGAAACTGGAAAAGCTATTCATCAAACATCGAAACTACTTTAATGCAAATGCCGTAGAACAGTTGTTCAACCGTGATCCGGAAAAGTTCGATGTTCCTGAAGACTATATAACTGCACAGAAGATTGCCGAACGGTTCAAGATAACAGTTCATCATGTACATGGTAGAACAAGGCAAGCCAAAGTTCCGAGAATAACTATCAAGCACATAAACTTTTACGAGTTAAAAGCTGTGGAAGAGTTATTTGGACATCGCGTCCCTGTTTCAGAATCTGTTGAAGGAGATTCTATCGAATGGATTACAGGAGAACAGATTGAAGAGCTTTATGGCTTGTCTACTGCAGCCAGAAGAACTTTGGTTTCCCGTCACAAGATACCAAGTAAAAAGGTTCATGAAACTACATTCTATTCAAAAGCAGATGTTGAATATGCGAGAAATCCAGGACTCAAAGATCAGAAGGACTATTATACAGTTGAACAAATCAAAGAGAAGTTCGGATTAAGCCGAGAAGAAGTTTACAGTCTGGCCCGATACAAAAATATACAGAAGAAACGTGATGGAAGGTTTACTCTGTTCTTGAAGGAAGATGTCATCCGGGCTATCCATGAGCGTAAACAGTAAACTTATTCTAACTTACTCTGTAATTACTCTTTATTATCAGTAGTAAGCAGAGAATCATCTTTGATATTTGCCATTAAATAGAAACAAATTATAAATTCCCACAGATATGCAGAATTGTAAGAAAGTAACATTAAGACTCCGCCATTGTAAGCATGGCAAAATGTCATATTATCTCGATTACTATCCACCTTATCGAGACAAAAAAACGATGAAAACCATACGTCATGAATATTTGGGTATATACATTTACGAGAGCCCCAAGAATTCACATGAACTTGCTTTCAATAAAACTATGGAAGAAAAAGCAGAAATCATTCGATGCCGAAGATTTGAGGAAATCATCAATGAACGGTATAATCTTTATGACAAGCAACGTCTGAATGAAAGTTTCATAGATTATTATGAGAAAGAAGCCAAGAAGCATAATCAGAAGTGGATATATGTATGCAAACATTTCAAGAACTACGTGAACGGGAAATGTTCCTTTGGAGAAGTTGATGTGGAATTATGTCAAGGATTTGCAGAATATCTCTTAGAACATGCTCAAAGCATGCGAACTGGCGAACGACTTTCCAATAATTCGATTGCCGGATATTGGTCAACATTCAGAGGATTCCTCCGGATTGCATACAGGTCCAGATTGATCAATGAGAATATAAATGACTACCTCGACCGCATAGAATACGAAGATACATTAAAAGAAAGTCTGACTTTACAGGAGATTTACAAGCTCTACAACACAGATTGTAAAATAGATGTATTGAAACGGGCATGTTTGTTTTCTTGCTTTACTGGCCTACGTTTCAGTGATGTGAATGCATTGACTTGGGAGATGGTGAAAGAATATGCTGATGGAAGTAAGTATCTTGATTTTCTGGCTGTAAAGACAACGAAACAGAATATTGTTCCTATTAATGATGACGCATTGCATCTGATGGGTAGAAAAGGAACTGGAAAGGTATTCAAAGGATTGTTTTACTATATGACTCAAAAAGTAATGCACGAATGGTTGAAGGCTGCTAAAATTAAAAAGCACATCACCTTCCATAGCTTAAGACATATCAATTCTTCTTACCCATTGAAAACAAAGAACTTACAAAGATTGTCAGCTTAACAGGTAACGATTTGGAAACCAGCGGGCTTCTCTATTCTGCAATGTTCTGCATCAATCAAAAGAACGCTTTTCTCATTTGCAAAAGTAGTGTTTTTCTCCTTCATTGCCAAAGTTATTCCTCTGAAAAATAGAGAAAATCAAACATCTTATCATTATTGTACATTTGCTGCGCATCTTGCTGATGAAAATCAGTAGCACTGTCCTGCTTTTAATTCAATACCGTTTCCACATTGTATTTGAGCCTGCTTGTTTACGAATAGCCTGCCTGCGCGCCTGTCTGTGTGCCGGCAGGCAGGCACGCAGGCAGACCGGTCGGCAGGCAAGTAGGAAGGCGGGCAGGTCAGAGTGCGGGCAGGCTTGCAGGCCAGCGTGTGTATGTCCGCACGCATTTGCATTCACGAGAACCCACACGCAGGTAGGCTTGCAGGCATTCATACGGATATAACTACTCTCTTGCTTTCTCATCCCTCTATTCCCTTTCTTCTGGCAGCATCGGTATCGGGAAACGTGCATTGAGAGCCGAAATAACAACACTTGTTCAAATCCGTTTGCTGACGGATTATTGATTTCACGAGAAATCAGCGAGAAATTAGCAAGGTGTCCTTCGAGTTACCCGAAGGCTTTTCGGTTACTGCCGAAAAGTGGCAGCAGCAAGGTATGTTTTGAGTTACTCAAAACCTTGCGAGTTACTCTCGCAAGCCTTGCCGCCGAGTTGCCTCTCCGAAGTCGGGCAACCTGTTTCTGACCTGCGGCAATCGTGCCTTATTCCTTGTACTTGATGCCGTATTGTTTCATCTTGCCGTATAGTGTGGTGCGCCCGATGCCGAGCAGTTTAGCAGCCAGCGAGCGGTTGCCGTCCGCCTGTTTCAGAGCACGGATTATCTGCCTCTTTTCCATTTCCACGTTCTTCAAGGACAAGGATGCTTCTCCCGACAGCAGAGGTTCTTCAAAATTCAGTTTGTCAGCCGTTATCACATCCCCGTCGGTGAACAGCACCGCCGAACGTACAGTTCCTTTCAGTTCTCTCACATTGCCGCTCCACGGATGGGCGAGCATCCTCTTCCTTGCCTCCGCGTCAAAGCCTTTCACCTGTTTGCCGAACTCCTTGTTGGCAAGTTCACGGAAGAACTCCGCAAGCGGCATGATGTCCTCACAGCACTCACGCAACGGCGGTATGTTCAACGTGTATTCCTTTATCCTGTGGAACAAATCCTGACGGAAACGCTTTTCGGCGATTGCAGACTGCATATCCTCGTTGGTGGCGGCTATGATGCGCACGTCTGC
The DNA here is from genome assembly GCA_900544075.1 of uncultured Bacteroides sp. Classification (GTDB taxonomy): domain Bacteria; phylum Bacteroidota; class Bacteroidia; order Bacteroidales; family Bacteroidaceae; genus Phocaeicola. The sequence continues at coordinate 170 of UQTJ01000006.1, read as the reverse complement.
TGCCTTTTCCTTGTTGCCGCCTATGGGTCTATACCGTTTGGTTTCCAATGCCCGGAGCATCATCTGTTGTACTTCGGCTGGCAGGTTGCCTATCTCGTCAAGGAACAGCGTACCGCCGTCGGCTTCCTCCCAATAACCTTTCTGTTTGGCATCCGCACCTGTAAACGCTC
>UQTJ01000005.1 GCA_900544075.1 uncultured Bacteroides sp. | reverse complement strand
GTAACCGGCTGATCCGTAGTCAGCTACTCTATTCAGTTGAGCTACGCGGCCATCTCTTTTTCTTTAACGGGTGCAAAGGTATGGATATTTTTTTAACTACGCAAGTTTTCGCTCCATATTTTTTTGTCCTTTTGTGAAAAAAGTTTTTAGCGCATGAATCTTTCTCCGAAAATCTGCCATCCAAGGGATATTCCGGCGTTCCAGTTCCGGTTTGGTGAGCTGTAATAATTGAGATACGCACTTACAGAACCGAAAGGAAGCCTTACAACGAGTGAAAGGTCGCCTAAATATTCGAATTTGCTGAATATCTTTCCGTAAGTAGCCTTATTTGACTCATTACAGTTGATTGGAAAGAATGGTACAAAACCATATAAGCCGAGTCTTGCATGGACCATACTGTTAAATTTGTATATCGGAATGACACCGAAACCGGCAAACTGGTTTGCTCTGAATGCCTCGTTGTATGTAATTTTACTGTGTGTGGTAGGCGAGAATTCTCCGGCCTGCATCATTGTAGCACGATAGTTGTTACTGAAATTTCGCGATGAATAATAAGCATGCAGATATGAACCCAAAGAAACTCTTCTTGCTATTTTGAAATATTTCTCCAATTCATACGATATCTGCAACCAGGCCTGAGTGTACTTGAACTCGCCATTATAAGGGTCTGTTCCCATTCCTTGTGTGAATCTTTCAGTTCCAAAATAAATGTTTGCAGCCAGTCTTTCCTTCTTGCCGCTTACAGAGTAAAGTTTGCTGTCAAGCGTATTTCCCTCAAGCGCAACAGAACCTCCGAGTATCTTGTAGCTGCTTTTATCTCTTGCGCTGTTAGCAAAATCAATGACATTGGTCTGGAAGTACAGGTCTGTCAATGTAGCTACTCCTATACCGAATTCAGCCTTATGTTTACTGAGGAAAGGCATATTTATATATGCTTTAATGAATCTTTCATCCTTCTTATTGAAAACAGGGCTGTTTATCTGATTGAAAAAGTTTTTTGTTTGCCCGTTATAGTCGAACGATGACAATGACAGTATCATTCTGTAGGATGTAGGGATTTCTGTGGGTAAATCTATCCTTCCGGTAAGTTGCAGATTGTTGTATATCTGTCCTAACTGTCCTTCAAGGGAGAATTCTTTAGAGTACATACCTAAGTTATGATATGACGCTCCAAGATAAATCTGGTTAGCTCCGTTTGAGCCTACGTTTCCACCAACTCTTATTGAAACATCTTCAGCAATCTTTACGTTCAGTACAAGGGTAAATGTATTGTCGATATAGTCATATACAGCATGAGGAATTATTTCAGAAATCATATTGTCCGACAAAAGTCTGAAATAACCCTTTCTGAGGTCTTCAAGGGTGAAAATATCATTCTCCTTGGCGTGAAAGCCTCGCATTATATATTTCTTTTGCTGGTCGTTTGTTCCGTGTATTATAATTTTTCTGAATTTGAGTTCAGGCATTTCCCTTTTAAAGTCGATACGCTTCTTCTCAAGGATTCTATAGTTGGTTCTTCTCGAAATCCTTTGCTTTATTGAGTCCATAAGTTGTATGGTACGATTGTATCCTATGTCGTGAAGTTCATCATACCTGTCAAAATCCATAAGTCCTACATCTGTATATCGGAAAGTCATCATTATGCCTAATGAATCCGGAATTGAGTAGTCGGTTTTCTGCATAACCATATTTTCCAGTTGGCTCATGATATCTCCTTCCTTAGGTTTGCTCGGATTTGAACTCACCACGCTGCCTATGATAATGTCGGGATTGAAGTCTTTTATCATAGTAGAAACAGGGAAGTTGTCATAAATACCTCCGTCATATGCCAGCACAGAGTCTATCTCTATAGGCTTGAACATACCGGGAAAACTCATTGATGCACGGACGGCATCACCTAAGTCGCCACTGCTCATTATAAGCGGTTTCTTATTGTAAACATCGGATGCCACACATCTGAACGGCACAAACAACTGGTCGAAATTCCCTCTACACTTGGCTGTGGCCTGTGCATACAGTTCTACAAACACTATATTCATATGCATAGGGTCGACAACACTGGATGGCAGAAATCTGGTTTTTACTTTCTTTGCCATCTTCATTTTGGATAGTTGGATGTTGATAAATTCAGGGGTAGGGGGATTCATCTTGAAATAGTACATGTATTCTTCTTCAATACCTCCCGAAGAGTACCATTTCTTGAAATCGGGCGACTTTATCATCTTCTCCATATCGTCCGGTGAATACCCCATTGCGTACAGAGAGCCGACTATTGCTCCCATTGATGTACCGGTGATGTAGTCAATAGGTATGTTGTTTTCTTCCAGCGCACGAATTATTCCTATGTGTGTCATTCCTTTTGCACCTCCACCACTTAGGACCAGACCAACTTTCTGAGCAAAAGCTGTGTTGAATGCAGATAAAACCGATAATAATAGTAGGACGTATATTGTTTTCATGTCGTGAGTTGGTAATATGTTGTTGTGTGACTATGAATAATTGAATGACTATCAAAGATAAGTAAAATTCTGCGTTTTTACCCTGTCAGTTGCATATATTTTTTGTAACTACCTATATTTCGGCCAAATATTCTGTTATCCCAACCAATATTTGCTTTTAGGCAGGTACGACAATAATTTTATAGTCAGATATACAGAAACGAATGTGCATACAGATATCAGCGGTACCGATATATATACATTTTCAAAATATGGACTTATAACCTTGAAAAATAAATTTAAGAACATGATGTGTGCCAGATACATTCCATAGCTTTTAGCTGAAATGTCTGTAATAAGTTTTCCTGTCTTTCCGTTACCATTCCATTTTATGTGTGTAAGCAGTGAGAAAATTCCCCATGTGAGCAACGCTACATTTATCGTACAGAATCCCCAGCTTAACTCCAATTCAGGAATAGTTAAGGCAGTATTTATTCGCGAACAGAATATAAAAGCCGTAGCGGCATATCCTGCTATAATCAGAATCAGGGAATTTATGACAGAAGGAACTCCAAATCGTTTTATGTAATATCCAAGTATAAGATAACCTGCAAATCCGCTGAAATAATACAGTGCAGGTGTGGGATTCCAGAAACATTCTCCCAATATTTGCGGGAATATTAAATGAATGTAAGGAACAAAAGTTGTAGCTCCCCATAATAGAAGATATCCCTGCAGTTCCTTTTTAGTGCAACTGTTCAACCATGGTGACAATATCGGAACAAGCAGATATAATCCTATAAGCATATAGATATACCACAGATGTCCTACCTCAACACCGAAGTTTACCGGAATATTGATGATATGTATCAATGCCTGTGTCCAGGTTTCGTCTTTGGTGAAAACATAATACACGGCATATAGGATACACCAGACAATGAACGGGTATAGTATTCTGGTAAATCTTTTCTTTAAGAACTCCTCGGTAGTCGTTTTCTTGGGCAAGAGCAGGTAACCGGAAATCATGACAAATAATGGAACTGATATCCTGGCAAGGCTTGTCATTATACCTATTCTGAAAGTATTGTCTCCAGTCACTACAGCTGCATTTTCTCCTATATAGAAAAATTCGCTCGCATGCTGGTGTATTACCAGATAGCAGGCAAAAACTCTTAGTATATCCAAAGTGAAATTTCTGTTTCCCATTATTGTCTTATATTGAATTAGATGTCAGGTTACAAATTTATATGATTTTTATAATAATACAATTGGGATGTAACAAAAAATAAGGGCAACACCATTATATCCCCAATGGCATTGCCCTATGCGTTGCAATGATACTTATGTATTAAATCATCTCTATGCTTCTCTTGACGAAGTTTGTGAGAGCTTCACCTTTCAGCATACCGTTCTGAAGTAATGCAAGGTCAATCAGCTGATGAACAACTTTGTTGCCTGCTGCATATTCGTTCAGGATGTTGTTCTTCCGGTTTCTCTGCTCCTCAAGCTTCTTTTCTACATCTTTAAGCTCGTCTTTTTCAGCTACAGGGATTTCTTCGTCCTTCTTGCCTTCGTGAGCTTTATGCAGCTCGCTTTCTCTGAGTGAGAGGATAGCGATTTCCGATTCTACCGGAACAAGCTTTTCGGCACATACAGTTTCTGTTTCGCTCAGAACCTGTTTGATAAGCTTATGGTCGCTGTTCAGTACAAGACTGTACATGTCAGGCATTTCTCCATAGAAACTCATACCCGGCTGTATGTTTGCCATTTCCTTCATACGGCGCATATATTCAGCCTGAGTGATGATGACAGGAGAAGCGTTTTCTCCCATAGCCTGAGCCTCTACATGGAATTCTGTCTTCTGCAGTTTTGGCAGCTGTCCGCTGAATACAGTAGAAAGTATGCTGCGTTTGTCTTCTTTCAGTTCCTCGCCTTTAGGTTCGTCTTTTACTATCAGACGGTCGATAACATCACTGTCCACACGTGTGAAACGGCTCTTTTCAAGTTTCTGTTCCAGCATGTTTATCATCGGAACGTCAAGCTGTCCGTCCATCATCAGTACGTTGTAGCCCTTGTTTACGGCAGCGTCAATATAAGCATACTGCTCGTCGCGGTTGTTTGCATAGAGGTAAATCAGATTACCATCCTTGTCAGTCTGGTTTCCGCTGATAAGAGTCTTGTATTCTTCCTGAGTGTAATATTTGCCTTCAGTGTCTTTGAACAGAGCAAACTTGTCAGCTTTAGAATAGAAGTCTTCCTGAGTCAGCATTCCGTAGTTGATGAAAATCTTCAGGTCATCCCATTTGTTTTCAAATTCTTTACGGTCGTTCTTGAAGATAGACTGAAGTCTGTCGGCTACCTTCTTAGTGATATATGTAGAGATTTTCTTTACGTTAGAGTCGCTCTGCAGATATGAACGTGATACGTTAAGCGGAATATCCGGAGAGTCGATTACACCGTGAAGCAATGTCAGGAAGTCAGGCACGATTCCTTCTACAGAATCAGTTACATATACCTGGTTGCAGTACAACTGTATCTTGTTCTTCTGCAAATCGATGTTACTCTTTATTTTCGGGAAGTAGAGCACACCTGTCAGATTGAACGGATAGTCAACATTCAGGTGTATCCAGAACAGAAGCTCGTCCGACATAGGGTAGAGGTCACGATAGAAGTTCTTATAGTCCTCATCCTTCAGTTCGCTTGGCTTCTTTGTCCATATAGGGCAAGTGTCGTTTATTATATTATCTTCTTCAGTTTCTACCTGCTTGCCATCCTTCCATTCCTTTTTCTTACCGAATGCTACAGGCACAGCCAAGAATCGGCAATATTTGTTCAGCAATCCTTTCAGGCGGTTTTCTTCAAGAAATTCCTTGCAGTCATCGTCTATGTAAAGTATGATATCTGTACCACGGTCAGCCTTTTCAGTTTCCTCAAGAGTAAACTCAGGGCTGCCGTCGCAAGTCCATTTCATAGCCTGTGCACCTTCCTGATATGATTTGGTAACGATTTCCACCTTCTTTGCTACCATAAAGGCAGAGTAGAATCCCAAACCGAAGTGACCGATAATAGCGTTTGCATCATCCTTGTATTTTGCAAGGAAGTCATTTGCACCTGAGAATGCTATCTGGTTGATATACTTGTCTATTTCCTCAGCTGTAAGACCAAGACCACGGTCAGAGATGACGATAGTATCGTTTTCGGCTTTCACCTTGATGGTAAGGTCGCCAAGTTCTCCCTTGAATTCGCCTTTTGATGCAAGAGTTTTCAGTTTCTGAGTGGCATCCACTGCATTTGAAACAAGTTCGCGCAAGAAAATTTCATGGTCGCTGTATAAGAATTTCTTTATGATGGGGAATATGTTTTCTGTAGTAACCCCGATATTACCTTTTTGCATATATCAAATATTTTATATTAATAAATCATTTATGTCCGGTTGGTCGTCAACCGATGGTGGTATATGCAAAAAAAATGCCAGCAGATGAAATACTGACATAATGTCATAGTTGGCATATTTTCTTTTATAAAGAAAACGCTTCGTCATTCGATTTAAAACGACGAAGCGTTTTAGGCAAAACGTCGAAGCGTTTTTTTTATCATTTAATCAGGAAATCATTGATGGCCTTTTCGAGTTCCTTCTTTGGCAAGGCGCCCTGTGCCACCTGTGGCATCTCGTCCATAGGTATGAACAGCAGTGTGGGGAGGCTTGTTATTCCGAATGCCGCTGCCAGTTCCCGTCCCTCGTCAGTGTTCACCTTATATATTATTATGTCGTCCTTGTATTTCTCGGCAAGGCTTTCCAGTGTGGGCGACAGCATTCGGCACGGTCTATTAAAAGGATTTTGTATATACGGATGATGCTGATGATATTATTGATGAAATATTGTTGTGGTTTGATAAATTATATATTTTTTATTAGCTTTGCGAAATAATGTTTCTACTGCAAAGTGCAACAAGAAATTCATTTGTATTTTGAGGACGGAACATCATTGTCGTATGTACTTAATATCATAAATCCTATGAAAAAATATAGACAACCTTTTTATAAAACATACATAATGGTATTCTTAGGAACAATTATAATCACTTCTGCTATATTGTTTCCTATTATAGTAGAACATTTTAATCTTGCACTGAGTAATGGAGTTGAGATTGATTACTTAATAAAAATATCCATATTGTTTTTTGTTCCTTACATCATTTTTATCATATTCATTACAGTGTACAATTGTTTTTATGTCGTTGTATCAAATTCCGGAATAGATATAATAAATGGTATAATCCCCTTCATCAGAAAGAAATATTTGTACAGGGATATTATTAAAGTGGAAATAGGAAACAAAGGAGGTTTTTCACAGAATTATATCAGAGTTATAAAATCCAATAAGACAAAATCACTACCATTGGTTATTTGTTTAGTCTCAAAGGAAGATTGTATGTCTATACTTAATGATATCAAATCTTATGGTATTGATATTGAAATAACCGGTCATTTAAAATAACTGCAGATTTAAATAATGTAAATAGGTCAAAATTATATTTGCCTTCTAATGTCAACTATTATGTATAAACAAATTTATTAAGTATGAAAGTGTATAGTAAAAGTGTATGGAAACAAATATCTATCTGGATTTTTTTTATTCCTTTTGGCCTTTTTCTGATTTATATGAAAAACAATATCTATCCATCATATAGAAATGAATTGATATGGTGGGCTACAATAGTTCTTTTTATTTTGATTTTTTTATGGCAGGCAGTGTATTTTAATTATATAATACTATATGATAATCGTATAGTTCTTAAGAATAAAGTTTATTTTTTGTGGAAGAAAACATTTATGTATAATGATATCGAAAGGATTATAGTTAAAAATGATATATCACAACCAACAGTATATTTTAGAATTGTTTCTGGTGGTAAGAAATCATGTAAGTACTTAATGTATTGTGTAAATGGGAAAGACCTGGAAGCTATAATAGATGATATGCTTAGTAACAATGTAAATGTGGAAGTAAGCGATAGCGTAATAAAGTCTTACTTTAAAAAAAAGAGTTGAAAGCAAAATATTTAATAAAGGATAAAGGTTCCACAATTTAGTGAGACCTTTATCTTAATTACTATATATCTATTATTGATTATTATGAAAGAATATAGAAAGAAACGATACCTGTTCTACGATTTTATGTTTGCTTGTAGCATATTGTTAGGTGTGACAATTATAGTCACTCCTTTTATCACTTATAATATACCTGTTATGGCTTTGCCGGGATTAGGACTAACAATTGCTACAACAGCATATTTGCACAGTTCCTTGTCATACGTTTTACTTGCCGATGACTCTTTTGTTATAAGACACAAGAGCAATAACAGGAAGGAAACAGTTTACATGTTTTCCGAGATTGATGCTGTGATTATCGAATACAGTTTTCTGGAAGGATGCAAAATAGGAATAAAGCAGGGGTATATCACGAAAGATTACACCGTATTGTTGGTGGGTAAAAAAGAGGCAGACACCTTGAAGAATGATTTGATTAAACGTGGTATTGACGTGTTGTCATGACATTTTATGTAAAGTAATATATCCTATATTTATTGAGATAAAAAAGAAATAAAAGTATGAAAAGTTTATTTATTCTATTGGTATTAAACATATATTGTGGTATATCTGTGTTTGCACAAGAACAAAAAACTACTCAGGAGTTATTAACGAGTACGAAGTGGGAACCTCAAGACTTTTTTGCTAATGGAAACTATGGGTATGTAAAATATACTAAAACAGAGTTTTTTACTAAAATGAAAATTGATGGTGAACTTAGGCTTTTTAATTATAGATACTATCTTAGTTCATCTCCTGATACCGTATTTGACAGTAACAAAATAGGTAAAAATAATAATGGGAAATATATAATAAGAAAAAGTGGCAAGTATGTTATTATCAGCGAAATCTTAGAACTTACTGCTACCAAACTCGTATTAAAAAACTTGACTCCTGGTTTTACTACTACAGGGAAAAAAACTACATATTTAAAGACCGATATGGATTTTTAGTAACCTCTTTTAGCCAAGACCGTGACTGTTAGTGAAAATGGTATATAGAGCGATTTTAATTCATGATTATTGTTTTATGAGAAAATTATTTTTGTTTTTAGTTGTTTTATGTACTTGTGTTAGTATTAATGCACAGGTCTCCCTTGACGATTACATAGGAACGTGGAGAGGCGAGAAAGGTGATACCACTTTTACTATAAAATTAGTCAAAGGAGAAACTTTACATAAAGGAAGAACTGTAAAAATATTGGGTGGTTATTCAGTCTGCGTAAAAGGACAATATTCTGATGACTATCTTAAGATAAACACTCATCGTGTTGACGGCATTAAATGTCCTGAACAGAATATTTATATTACTGCCTCTTATTTTTCTTACCTCTCTAAATCTATAGGTGCTACTCTTTATGACCAGCGTAAGAAACATTTTGATGGTAATGGAATACCTGCTTGTAGAATAGACTATATATCCAAAAATAAGATACGCTGGACTTTGAATGAGAATATTGGCATATGGAATATGATAGAAGGTGATGAGAATGCGGAGGAAGTTCATCCAATAGGTTTCTCTGTACCTACAGATATAATAATGACCAGAGTAGAGTAGTTATTTCTTATAAAAAGCCTTTTTCTAAGGAATAAAAAGACTGTAATGCTAATAATTCGCATTCAAGATATCTTGCTGGCATACTTGTTTCTATGATTTTCATGCACAGGTATGTCCCGGTTGATAGTTGAATACTTAATACAAGATAAAGGTTTCGCCAATCCACGAAATCTTTATCTTGTTACTATATCCATTATTGATAGTTATGAAAGAATATAGAAAGAAACGATACCTGTTCTACGATTTTATGTTTGCTTGTAGCATATTGTTAGGTATGACAATTATAGTCACTCCTTTTATCACTTATAACATACCTGTTATGGCTTTACCGGGATTAGGACTTACAATTGCTACGACAGCATATTTGCACAGTTCCTTGTCATACGTTTTACTTACCGATGACTCTTTGGTTATAAGACACAAGAGCAATAACAGGAAGGAAACAGTTTACATGTTTTCCGAGATTGATGCTGTGATTATCGAATACAGTTTTCTGGAAGGATGCAAAATAGGAATAAAGCAGGGGTATATCACGAAAGATTACACCGTATTGTTGGTGGGTAAAAAAGAGGCAGACACCTTGAAGAATGATTTGATTAAACGTGGTATTGACGTGTTGTCATGACATTTTATGTAAAGTAATATATCCTATATTTTTTTGAAATAAAAAAGAAATAAATGTATGAAAGGTTTATTTATACTATTGGTGTTGAACATGTATTGTGGTATATCTGTGTTTGCACAAGGGCAAAAAACTACTCAGGAGTTATTAACGAGTACGAAGTGGGAACCACAAGACTTTTTCTATGAAGGAGATTATGGGTATGTAAGATATACTAAAACAGAGTATGTAACTAAAATGAAAATTGATGGTGAACTTAGGCTTTTTAATTATAGATACTATCTTAGTTCATCTCCTGATACCGTATTTGACAGTAACAAAATAGGAAAAAATAATAATGGGAAATATATAATAGAAGATGGTGGCTATTACGTCTTTGTCAGTGAAATCTTAGAACTTACTGCTACAAAACTCGTATTAAGAGACTTGACGCCTGGTTCTAGTATTAATGGGAAAAAAACTACATATTTAAAGACCGATATGGATTTTTAGTAACCTCTTTTAGCCAAGACCGTGACTGTTAGTGAAAATGGTATATAGAGCGATTTTAATTCATGATTATTGTTTTATGAGAAAATTATTTTTGTTTTTAGTTGTTTTATGTACTTGTGTTAGTATTAATGCACAGGTCTCCGTTGACGATTACATAGGAACGTGGAGAGGCGAGAAAGGTGATACTGCCTTCACTATTAAATTAGTCAAAGGTGAAGTGTTATTTAATAGAGTAATACATATAATTGGAGGTTATCATGTGAAAGTCAAAGGTAAATATACGGATGATTATTTAAAAGTACCTTCAAAATGGGATAGAAGTAAAAGGTATCGCGAGCAGGGAATATATATAAGTGCAACATATTCTTCTGAACATCAGAAATACCTCGTTGTTACTTTTTATGACCAACGCAAAAAACATTTTAATGGCGAAGGTATACCAGGTGGTGAAATAAAGTATATTAATCAGAACAAATTGCATTGGACATTGAATGAGAAAATGGGAATAGCCATGAAAGAAGGTGACGAAAATTTTGCCGAAGCTCAACCAATAGGTTTCTCCGTTCCTACAGATATAATAATGATCAGAGTTGAATAGTTATTTATTATAAAAAGCTGTTTCCTAAGGAATAAAAAAGGACTACAATGCTAATAATTCGCATTCAAGATATCATGCTGGGCATACTTGTCGCTATGATTTTCATGCACAGGTATGTCCCGGTTGATATATCCTCCTTATGGCAATACTTGCTGGTGGGGATGGTGTATCTCATTGCCCGTTCTGCTCCTGTATATGTAAGGAAGTATGCTTCTTACGTTATACTATGCTGGGGAGTATGCGAAGTAATAATAGTATTATTGCAAAAATGGCACTGGATTTCCAGCAATCATAGCTGGTTTGATATTACCGGCACTTTTGGAAATCCGGGACCATTAGGCGGTTTTCTTGGCATATTATGTGCCGGAGTAATAAACGTGATTTACAGAAGAAGGGGAATAAATGATATTCGTACACTTGCCTGGGTTCTGATTGGCGTATTGCTTATGTATGGTGTTATCGCATCCGGCTCGCGTTCCGGCCTTTTGGCGGTTTTCACAGGGGGTGTAGTCATTTTCATCAGAAGGATAGTATATCTTACTCAAGAGAACCGCATGAAAAGGGTAGTGGTTGAGTGTTTTTCGGCTTTAATGATTTTAAGTACTGTCAGTGTCATCCTTTACTGTCTGAAACCTGATTCTGCCGACGGACGTCTGTTAGTATGGCTGAATACTCTCCGGCTTATTTCCGATTATCCTGTCTTCGGGTGGGGAACCGGCGGATGGGCTGCCAATTATATGCTTTACCAAGCAGACTTTTTTGCCACTCATCCACATTCTCATTTTATCATGCTTGCGGATAATGTGGCTTATCCGTATAATGAGATTCTGCATATAGGTGCAGAACACGGTTTGCCGGGAATGGCTTTGTTTATATGGATTATAATAGAGAGTTTTAGGGTACGTCTGTCAGATTGCAGGTCGTAAAGTCTGCTCGTATCCTTTTGGGCATTTATTGTTTTCTCATTGTTTTCTTATCCGTTTGACATTGTTTCATTGCTGGCTTTGTTTGCTTTTTTGGTCGGTTCTTTGGAATTTCGGCCTGTCTTTTACATCAGAATACCGCGACTGATACATAAGGCTTCATTTTTCATTGTGCTGACAATCCTTTCCGGTTTGTCTGTCCACTCCTATGGCTTGTATAAGAAGGCTTGGTATGATTCGAAGCTTCTTCCCTATTTTCAATATAATCCTGATATAATGTATATGTACTCACAAATGGAAACGGTTCCGGACTCCATGAGAAGTGATATATTGGACAGGACGTCACTATTGTGTCCGGACAGTGAAATATATTGTCTGTTAGGGGATGAGAATATGGAGAAAGGTAATTTTGATAAATCGGAAACATATTACCGTAAGGCTTCAGATATGATACCTTCAAGGATTACCCCTCGATATAAATTGTTCAGACTTTATCTTTCTAAGGGAGATACACTGTCGGCCGTCTCTTATGGACGTAAGATATTGTCATTTAAACCGAAAGTGGAAAGTACAATAACTTTAAGGATGAAAGGGGAGATAAAAAGCTTCTTGCGGAAATGGGATGTGAAAGAATAGGGGGGGATGTATAGTTTTAAAATTTGTTTCATACAGTGTTTTTGTAACGTCTATGTAGCGAAATTGACATTTGTGTAATATGTTTTCAGATACTCGAATCAAATACGGAAAAAATTCTTTATTTATCTGACGAAAAAGTTCATTTTTACTTATTTTTTCTTTAATTTTGCGCGGAAAATATAAAAACCATTTTTTATAACCCGATATGGCAAATGTAATTAAATTACGCAAAGGCCTGAACATTAACTTGAAAGGTAAGGCAGCTGCAGAAGTTGTGGCTGTAAAGGCACCTGGGTTCTATGCTATAGTACCGGATGACTTTACAGGAGTGACTCCTAAGGTAGTCGTTAAGGAACAAGAGTATGTAATGGCCGGAGGACCCTTGTTTATTGACAAGAATCATCCTGAACTGAAATTTGTTTCGCCAGTTAGTGGCGTAGTGACAAACGTAGAGCGCGGAGCTCGACGTAAGGTAATGAGTATTACTGTAGAGGCAGCAGCCGAACAGGATTACGAAGAATTCGGAAAACAGAATGTATCTGCAATGAGCGCAGAGGCTGTTAAGGAACTTCTTCTTAATGCCGGTATGTTTGCTTTCTTCAGACAGCGTCCTTACGATGTAATCGCAGATCCTACAGTAGATCCAAGAGCTATCTTCGTTTCTGCTTTCGACACAAATCCGCTTGCTCCTGACTTTGAAGTAGCTCTGAAAGGCGAAGAAAACAACTTCCAGACAGGACTTGATGCTTTGGCTAAATTGGCCAAGACTTATTTAAGTATTAGTGTTAACCAGAAGTCAGCAGCTCTTACACAGGCTAAGAACGTTACTGTAACAGCTTTCGACGGACCTCATCCTGCAGGTAATGTTGGTGTGCAGATCAACAACATCGCTCCTGTAAACAAAGGTGAAACTGTCTGGACTATCGACCCACAGGCTGTTATTTTCATCGGACGTTTGATGAACACAGGACGTGTTGATATGACTCGTACAGTAGCTGTCACAGGTTCTGAAGTTAAGAAACCGGCTTACTGCAAACTGAAAGTTGGTGCTCTGCTTACAGACATCCTTGCAGGTAATGTAAACAAGGATAAGGAACTTCGCTACATCAGCGGTAATCCTTTGACAGGAAAACAGATTCCTGCTAACGGTTTCCTTGGCGCATTCCACAGTCAGGTAACTGTAATCCCTGAAGGTAACGATGTTCACGAAATGTTCGGTTGGATTATGCCTCGTTTCAACGAGTTCAGTACAAGCCACTCATATTTCAGCTGGTTGATGGGCAAGAAAGAATATACTCTTGACGCTCGTATCAAAGGTGGAGAACGTCACATGATTATGTCAAACGAATACGACCGCGTGCTTCCTATGGATATTCTTCCTGAGTATCTTATCAAGGCTATCATTGCCGGTGATATCGACCGCATGGAACAGCTTGGTATCTACGAAGTAGCTCCTGAAGATTTCGCTATCTGCGAGTTCGTATGTTCTTCGAAGATGGAACTTCAGCGTATCGTTCGCGAAGGTCTTGACATGCTCCGTCGTGAAATGTGTTAATATATATAATGTGTATATAAGAATATAAATAATAATGAAAGCGTTAAGAAATTATATCGATAAGATAAAGCCAAACTTTGAAGAGGGCGGCAAATACCAGGCTTTCCGTTCTGTATTCGACGGTTTCGAAACATTCCTTTTCGTTCCGAATACAACATCTAAGACTGGTACGCACATCCACGACGCTATAGACAGCAAACGTATCATGTCTATCGTGGTTATTGCGCTTATACCGGCATTGCTGTTCGGTATGTATAACGTAGGTTACCAGCACTATGCTTTTGCAGGTATCGAAGGTAGCTTCATTCAGAAATTCGGTTACGGTTTTCTTGCCGTATTGCCAAAAATCATCGTTTCATACGTTGTAGGTCTTGGAATCGAGTTCGTTGTAGCTCAGTGGAAGAAGGAAGAAATTCAGGAAGGTTTCCTTGTTTCTGGTATGTTGATTCCTATGATTGTTCCTGTTGACTGTCCGTTGTGGATGCTTGCCGTAGCTACAGCATTCTCTGTAATCTTCGCTAAGGAAGTATTCGGTGGTACAGGTATGAACATCTTCAACCCAGCATTGATTACACGTGCATTCCTGTTCTTTGCTTATCCTACTAAGATGTCAGGTGACACTGTATGGGTGTCAAGCAACAGCATCTTCGGTCTTGGTAAAGACATCGATGCCTTGACTGCTGCAACTCCTCTTGGTCAGGCTGCTACTGAAACTCCTATATCTGCTTCTTTGAGCGATATGATTTTCGGTTTCATCCCTGGTTCAATCGGTGAAACTTCAGTTATCGCAATCGCAATCGGTGCCGTTATCCTGCTATGGACAGGCGTAGCAAGCTGGAAGACAATGATTTCAGTATTCGTAGGTGGTGCATTGATGGCTTGGATATTCAATGTTGCAGGTCCTGATACAGCTATGGCTAACATGCCTTGGTACATGCACTTGTGTGCCGGTGGTTTCTGCTTCGGTGCAGTGTTCATGGCTACAGACCCTGTTACATCTTCACGTACTGAGAACGGTAAGTTCATCTACGGTCTGCTCATCGGTATGATGGCTATCATCATCCGTGTGTTGAACCCTGGTTATCCGGAAGGTATGATGCTTGCTATCCTGCTGATGAACATCTTCGCTCCGCTGATTGACTATGTAATCGTTGAGAACAATATTTCACGTCGTGCAAAACGTGCTATGTCTAACAAATAAAAACCGAAAACAATGAATACTAATAGTAACTCATATACTATAATTTATGCTTCGGTAATGGTTGTTATCGTAGCATTCCTGCTGGCTTTCGTAAACTCATCTTTGCGTGACCTTCAGGGTAAGAACGTTGAACTCGACACTAAGAAACAGATTCTTTCTTCTTTGGGTATTACAGAAGTTAAAGATGCTGACGCTGAGTTCAGCAAGGTAGTTAAGTCTGATATGATCGTTGCTGCAGACGGTTCTTTGAAAGAATACGACGGCAAATTCGTAACAGCTTACGAAAAAGAATTCAAGGAAAACGGTCGTGCTCACGTATTCGTATGTGAAATCGACGGTAAGACTAAATATGTTGTTCCTGTTTACGGTGCCGGACTTTGGGGCGCTATCTGGGGTTATGTAGCACTTGATGAAGACAAGAACACAATATTTGGTACATACTTCTCTCATGCATCTGAAACTCCGGGTCTTGGTGCTGAAATCGCATTGCCTCACTTCCAGAGCCTGTTCGTAGGCAAGCACGTAATGGAAGGTGAAAGCGTTGCATTGAGCGTTGTCAAGAACGGTAAGGTGGCAAACCCAGAATTCGAAGTTGATGGTATCTCTGGTGGTACAATCACTTCAAACGGTGTTGATGCTATGCTTAAGAACTGCATGACCCAGTACACAAAATTTTTAACTACTAAATAATAGGAGGGAGACGAACAATGGGAAAATTATTTTCAGCTAAGAATAAGGAAGTATTTTCTACTCCTTTAAACATGAACAACCCTGTAACTGTACAGGTTTTGGGTATCTGTTCTGCATTGGCCGTTACCTCTAAACTGGAACCGGCTATCGTTATGGGTCTTTCTGTAACTATCATTACAGCTTTCTCAAACGTAGTGATTTCTTTGTTGCGTAAGACTATTCCTAACCGTATCCGTATCATCGTTCAGCTGGTGGTTGTTGCCGCTTTGGTAACTATCGTCAGTGAACTGTTGAAGGCTTTTGCATACGATGTGAGCGTACAGCTTTCAGTATACGTAGGTCTTATCATTACCAACTGTATCCTGATGGGACGTCTTGAAGCATTCGCTATGGCAAACGGTCCTTGGGAATCATGTCTTGACGGTATCGGTAACGGTCTTGGATATGCCAAGATTCTTATCATCGTAGCTTTCTTCCGCGAACTTCTCGGTTCAGGAACACTGCTCGGTTTCAATATCCTGAACTATCAGTGGCTTAAGGATGCAGGCTATGTAAACAACGGTATGATGTTGATGCCTCCTATGGCTCTGATTATCGTAGCATGCCTTATCTGGTATCAGCGTGCTAAACATAAAGAGTTGCAGGAAAAATAATAGGGTGTTGAATAAAAAATATTAATTGTATAATATGGAACATTTATTAAGTTTATTCGTCCGCTCTATATTTGTGGACAATATGATATTCGCGTTCTTCCTTGGTATGTGTTCATACCTTGCCGTTTCGAAGAATGTGAAGACTGCGCTCGGACTTGGTATTGCCGTGACATTCGTGCTTGTAGTTACACTTCCTGTAAACTACTTGCTTCAGACAAAGGTTTTGGCTGCCGACGGTATTCTTGGTATTGACTTGAGCTTCCTTAGCTTTATTCTGTTTATTGCCGTAATTGCCGCTATCGTTCAGTTGGTGGAAATGATTGTTGAGCGTTTCAGCCCATCTCTTTATGCTTCATTGGGTATATTCCTTCCACTTATCGCTGTAAACTGTGCCATCATGGGTGCTTCACTCTTTATGCAGCAGCGTATTACTCTTGCACCATCTGATCCTAAGTTCATCGGTGGAGTAGCAGACGCTATCTCTTACGCTCTTGGTTCTGGTCTTGGATGGTTGCTTGCTATCGTAGGTCTTGCAGCTATCCGCGAAAAGATGGCTTACTCTGATGTACCTGCTCCACTTAGAGGTTTGGGTATTACATTCATCGTAGTAGGTCTGATGGCGATGGCATTTATGTGTTTCTCTGGTTTGAACATCTAATAAAGAAAGGAATAAGACAATGGATATGAATTTTATTTTAGCAAGCATTGGAGTATTCCTCGTGACTATTCTGGTGTTGGTAATAATCCTTCTGGTTGCAAAGAACTTCCTCGTAGCTTCAGGTAAGGTGAAAGTAACTGTAAACGGTGAAAACCAGTTGGAAGTTGAATCTGGTTCTACACTGCTGAATACACTGGCTGTGAACAACGTGTTCCTTCCATCAGCATGTGGTGGTAAAGGTTCTTGCGGACAGTGCAAATGTCAGGTTGTAGAAGGCGGTGGCGAAATCCTTCCTTCAGAAGTCAGCCACTTCAGCCGTAAGCAGCAGAAAGACCACTGGCGTCTTGGTTGCCAGGTAAAGGTTAAGGGTGATATGTCAATCAAGGTTCCTGAATCAGTAATGGGTGTTAAGGAATACGAATGTACAGTTATCTCTAACAAGAACGTGGCTACATTTATCAAGGAATTCAAAGTGCAGCTTCCTGCAGGTGCTCACATGGACTTCATTCCGGGTTCATACGCACAGATTAAGATTCCTAAATTCGAAATGGATTACAACAAGGATATCGACAAGAGCCTTATCGGTGACGAATATCTTCCAGCATGGGAAAAATTCGGTTTGTTCGGCCTGAAATGTAAGAACGAAGAAGAAACTATCCGTGCTTACTCTATGGCTAACTATCCTGCCGAAGGTGACGTATTCATGCTGACTGTACGTATCGCTACTCCTCCTATGAAAGCTGATAAGAGTGGATTCATGGATGTAAATCCTGGTATCGCTTCTTCTTATATCTTCACTCTTAAACCAGGCGACAAGGTATTGATGAGTGGTCCTTACGGTGATTTCCACCCAATCTTCGATTCTAAGAAGGAAATGATTTGGGTAGGTGGTGGTGCCGGTATGGCTCCTTTGCGTGCACAGATTATGCACATGACACGTACTCTGCATACTACAGACCGTGAACTTCACTACTTCTATGGTGCTCGTGCATTGAACGAAGTGTTCTATCTTGAAGACTTCTTGGGACTTGAAAAAGACTTCCCTAACTTCCACTTCCATCTTGCACTTGACCGTCCGGATCCGGCTGCTGATGCTGCAGGAGTTAAATATACTCCGGGATTCGTTCATCAGGTAATGCTTGAAACTTACTTGAAGAACCACGAAGCACCGGAAGATATTGAATACTACATGTGTGGTCCTGGTCCGATGTCTAACGCAGTTGTCAAGATGCTTGACAGCCTTGGTGTTGAACCATCATCAATTATGTACGATAACTTTGGAGGATAATATTTCTAAGAGTTATATATGGATAAGAGCCCGATACGCTGATGTATCGGGCTCTTTTATTATATATGCATTACATTAACAATAAAATCATATTATTGTTCAACTTTCTGTTAAAATCTTGATACAAATCAACAAATGACGTAATTTCAGAAGATTTTCTTTCATTTGTTTTTCCGTTATCGAAAACGTGCTTATCTTTGTAGTGGTAAAAGGATAAAGGCTTAAGCTAAATGAAAGGTAAGAATAGAAAATGACTTACCCAAATGAGATTAAATTAAGGCAATCGGGAAAAGATTGTATTTTAGGTAACAACAAAAATTAAACATTAGGTATTATGAAATCAGGATTAACATTTATCGCCGCATTGGCGTTTTCTGCAACAGTATTTGCAAACGGTAACCAGACAACAACTCCGGAAAAGTGGAATGGTTCAATCAACAAGGCTCAGTTAGGAAAGTATCTTAAGCTTTCTTCTCAGCAGAGTGAAGAAGTAGCAGATATCTGTGACTTTTTCGAAGCAGAAATGAAAATCGCCAATAGAGCAAAAGAAGGTAACAATGAAAAGATTCGTAAGGCTGTTTACGGAAATCTTAAATTGATGAAGAATACTCTTAACGAAAAGCAGTACTCAGATTATCTGAAATTGATGGGTATGACTCTCCGTAACAAGGGTATAGATATCGAAAAGAAGTAAATAAACAGATAACTATAGTAAAATCTCCGGCTTCAGGTCGGAGATTTTTTTTGTTTATAATAGTCAGGTACTGATATTTTTTGCTTAATTTGTAGATATTAATCAAAAGAGGCGGACTGAGGAAATGAATTTGGGAAAAGTAGACTTGATAAATGGCAGCATTACATCGTCAATGTTACGTTTTGCTTTACCTTTGATGTTGGGAAATCTGTTGCAACAATGCTATAATATAGCAGACACACTGATTGTCGGTCGTGTCTTGGGAGCCGAAGCTTTGGCGGCAGTAGGTTCATCGTATGCTCTTATAGTATTCGTAACTTCCATCTTCATAGGTTTGAGCATGGGCTGTAGTGCTGTATTTTCTATGCAGTATGGAGCCGGTGATATGGAAGGCTTGCGTCAGAGTATTTTCTCGTCTGTATTGCTGGTAGGAGGGGTTACTGTCCTTCTTAATGTATCTTCTTTACTGTTTCTCAGTCCTATAATAGAATTGTTGCAAACACCCGGTGAACTGCAAGGTCTGGTCTACGATTACCTTTTTATCGTGTTTTTGGGGATGATTCCCGTCTGTATATATAATTTTTATGCATTTCTGCTCCGTTCTGTAGGTAATTCAGTTGCACCGTTGATTTTCCTTGCCATATCTGTTGTACTTAATATAGTGCTTGATGTTATTATGATGGTTTCATTTGGCATGGGTGTGGAAGGTGCGGCATTAGCCACTGTCATTTCTCAAATTACAGGTTCTGTCGGTCTATGGATTTACACGAATCGGAATTTTCCGGAACTTTGCTTGCGCAGAAAGGATTGTGTATTCAGTGGTCGTTCATTGCGCAGGATAACGTCATTTTCGTTTCTTACGGCTGTTCAGCAGTCTGTTATGAATTTCGGAATTCTTATGGTGCAGGGACTTGTAAACAGTTTCGGGACGGCTGTAATGGCTGCTTTTGCAGCTGCTGTAAAGATTGATTCGTTCGCATATATGCCTGTTCAGGACTTCGGAAATGCTTTTTCCACTTTTATAGCGCAGAATTTTGGTGCAGGGCGTAAGGAACGTATCCGTAATGGAATCCGTAGTGCCGTGTACATTACTACTGTTTTCTCTTTGCTTGTATCGTTTTTAGTATTCTGTTTGTCGCCGTGGCTGATGGCTTTCTTCGTTTCGCCTGCAGAAACTGAAATCATAGAGATAGGGGTGGAATATCTGCGTATAGAAGGCAGTTTTTATATAGGTATAGGATTTCTGTTTCTTCTTTATGGATATTATCGTGCAGTTGCATTACCCTCAATGTCAGTAGTGCTGACTGTTGTTTCTTTAGGCACGCGCGTAGTATTGGCATATGTTTTGGCCTCTATTCCATCAGTCGGTTATACCGGTATTTGGTGGTCTGTGCCTATAGGATGGGCGCTGGCTGATATTGTAGGGTTTTGGTACTATAGAACCAGACTTAAAGATTCATCATTAGTCAGGTAAATCTTTCAGAGAACGCCCGGTGAACATTCAGTGAACGGTTGCCGAACTGCAATGAGAGCTTTCATTGTTGTTTATTAAGTGTTCACCGGCTGTTCACTGAGTGGAAATTTCTATTGTTTTAACAACATTTCGTTTTATATTTCCTCCAATAATAATCTTTCTTATTTAACAATGAGTGAAAAATCTGTTTTTTGTATACCTTTGTATCCTATAAAATTCAAATTGTAAAAGATTATTGTTTTTTGATATTAAAAGATTGAGAGATGAGAGTGAGAAATTTGACATTTGTAGCGTTAATTGCCGCGTCTTCTGCCGTTATGGCACAGGAATCTAAGGGATATCAGTTTACTGATATAGTGTCAAACAAGGCAACTTCAGTAAAGAATCAGGCTGCGACCGGTACTTGCTGGTGTTTTGCGACAACATCATTTATGGAATCTGAACTTCTCAGAATGGGAAAAGGGGAGTATGACCTGTCTGAAATGTTTATTGTCAGACAAAAATATATGAATCAGTTGGCAGACAACTATCTCCGTCGCGGAAAGGGCAATATAGGTCAAGGTAGTATTTCTCCAAGCTGGATGACTGCTTTTGAGCAGATAGGTATCGTGCCTGAAGAAGTCTACGGTGGAATAAACTACGATTCTAAGACTCATAATCATAGTGAACTCGAGAGTTATATGTCCGCCATAGCAGGAAAAGCAGTTGAAATGAAACGTCGCAGTCCGGAATATAACGAGCTGATGAACAGTCTGTTTGACATTTATATGGGTAAACTTCCGGAAAAATTCACATACAAAGGCAAGGAATACACTCCGAAAAGTTTTGCAGAGAGTTTAGGACTCAATATGGATGACTATGTGATGCTTACAAGTTTTACTCACAAACCTTATTATGAGGCGTTTGAACTTGAGATACCTGACAACTGGGAGCATGCAAAAATGTACAATCTTCCGCTTGATGAAATGATGTCTGCCACAGATAATGCATTGAAGAACGGATATACAGTATGCTGGGATGGCGATGTGAGCGAGAAAGGTTTTTCGTTTACGAATGGTGTTGCCATCAATCCTGAAGTTACAAAAATGGATGATTACAGTCAGACGGACAGGGCCCGTTTTGAAAATATGAAAGCAGATGAAAGGCTGGAAGAAGTGTATAAGTTTGAACAGCCATATCCGGAAGTAAATGTTACTCCTGAGATAAGACAGGCGGGATATGAATCGTTTGTGACTACTGATGACCATCTGATGCACATCACCGGACTGACAAAAGACCAGAACGGTACCAAATATTATATAACAAAGAATTCATGGGGTACTGAGAGAAACCGTTTCGGCGGATATCTGAATATGTCTGAAAGTTTTGTACGTGCCAAGACTGTTTATGTAATGATGCATAAGGATGCTTTGAATAAGGAATTGAGAAAGAAACTTGGTATAAAATAAGAAAACTGAAGCGGTATAAATATGATAGCCACAAAGGAAACTTTTCTGTGATATATGTTTCCTTTGTGGCTATTGTTATATGCATTAAGGCGTATTGTCTTTATTTGAATAGCATGTCAAGTTTTTTGTACAGTTCTTCTGACTCACCGACAAAAACTTCAACTATCTTCCCTTGAGGGTCTATTAGAATTTTTGTGGGATACCCGGTTACTGCATAGTTTATGACAATTTCGTCATCATTACCGTTGTAAAGATTTGTCCATGGTAATTGGAGATTTTCTACTCCTTCACGCCATTTATTTTCGGTATCCCTACAGCATATGCCGACAATCTCCATCTTATTCTTATACTTGGCATAATACTTTTTCATGTCAGGCATACCTTTTATGCACCAGCCACACCATGTACCCCAGAAATCAAGGAGTGTATATTTGCCATTGAAAGAGGCCAAAGTCATTTCTTCGCCATTAAGATTTTTCAGCTTGAAGTCTGGAGCTGGTTTTCCGGGCTTAATATTTTCGGATGCCCTTTCTATAGCAGTGAATTTTCTATAATTAGCAGCTGTTTTTGAGATAAGTTCCCCAAGCGGACCGTTCTTTATATTTTCTCCGAGTAATTTTTCTGCTTCTGTTCCATCAGAACTCTTTAAACTTAGGAATAGATATCCTGAAAGAATAGAATTGGGGTTGTTCTTTATGTAATTAAGTTTCAGAGAACTTAGCTGTACACTTGATTCCTTATAAATAACTTTCAATGAGTCTGTTCTCTTACTGTCCTTCTCCCTGTATGCTTCAGATATTAGATTACTAAGGTTTCTGATTTCGTTTTCCTTCTCAGTTATATCTGTTGCTTTATTAATATTGTCATATATTTCCGTACCTGATGCTGTAAGATTATCTATGTGTCCTGATATTCTCATTTTTTCTCCCGGAAGGAGTATAAATGGTGGGTTTGATGACATTCTTATGGCACCGTTTCCTTTAGGCTTTTCAATTATGTATAATGATATTAATGAAGAATCAGGAGTGTTCAGCGCAAATCTATTTTCTTTTACAGCAATAGTGTCTATCCCTAATGATTTTCTTGTCAGAGGGTCGCTTTTTATCACTAATATTGTGTCATTGCTTAATCCGCTGATTTCTCCAGTGAGGTTGTGGTTACCCTGGCTTGTACATGCACAAGTCAGTACTGTAAGCAGTACCAATTTACTTATAGCTTTCATCTTTCTTAATTTATGATTTTGTTATTATTGTTTTATATTACTTGTTTTTCAGCATATCCTCCAATTTGATAAGCTCATCCCTGTATTGTGCAGCTTCGATAAAATCAAGATTCTTGGCAGCATCCTGCATGAGCTTTCTTGTTCGCTCAATACTTTTCTTGAGTTGGTCTTTCGACATGTACTGCACGATTGGGTCGGCTGCTGCATATGAAGTTTCAGTCTGTTCTGTATAAGCTTTAGGTGCAGAACCGATATTCTCAGTATTGCTATCCTTATCTACGAGAATCTGACTTCTGACTTTCTTGATTTGTTGAGGTGTGATGCCATGCTCCTCGTTGTAGGCAAGCTGTTTCTCACGGCGGCGGTTTGTCTCGTCGATAGTAAGTTGCATGCTCTCGGTTATCTTGTCAGCATACATTATTACTTTACCGTTTACGTTTCTTGCTGCACGTCCTGCAGTCTGTGTCAGTGAGCGGTGGGAGCGCAGGAAACCCTCTTTGTCGGCATCTAAAATGGCCACCAATGAAACTTCCGGCAGGTCAAGCCCTTCCCTGAGCAGGTTCACACCAATCAGAACATCGTGAATGCCTTGTCTGAGCTCGTCCATAATCTTTACACGTTCCAAAGTGTCTACATCGCTATGGATATAGCTGCATTTAATGCCGTTGTTAAGCAGATATTCAGAAAGTTCTTCTGCCATTCTTTTGGTAAGGGTTGTGACAAGTACACGTTCGTTTACTTCTATCCTTTGCTGGATTTCTTCCATGAGGTCGTCTATCTGGTTCAGACTTGGGCGAACCTCTATTATTGGGTCAAGCAGTCCTGTAGGGCGTATAACCTGGTCTACAACAATACCTTCACTCTGTACCAGTTCATAATCGGCCGGGGTTGCACTGACGTATATTACCTGATTAACCATCTCTTCGAATTCTTCGAACTTGAGAGGTCTGTTGTCCATTGCTGCAGGAAGCCTGAAACCGTATTCCACAAGATTTTTCTTTCTTGCTCTGTCGCCTCCGTACATTGCCCTTATCTGTGGCACACTGACGTGACTCTCGTCTATAACGAGAAGGAAATCTTTTGGGAAGAAGTCAAGCAGACAGTAGGGGCGTGTTCCGGCTTCGCGTCCGTCAAAATATCTGGAATAGTTCTCTATGCCCGAACAGTGACCTAATTCTCGAATCATTTCCATATCGTATGTCACTCGTTCATAGATTCTTTTTGCTTCCAATGGCCTGCCGGATTCTTCAAAATAGGCAACTTGTTTGGTCAGGTCATCCTCTATCTGATGTATGGCTCTTAAAGTGCTTTCTTTTGTTGTCATGAATAGGTTGGCAGGATAGATTTTGTATTCGTCAAAATCTGCCATCTTGTGTCCCGAAACCGGGTCTATTTCTTCTATTGCGTCGATTTCGTCGTCCCAGAACATTACTCTCAGTAAATTGTCTGTATATGCAAGGTAGATATCTATGGTATCACCTTTTACTCTGAAATTTCCGCGGTTCAATTCAATGTCATTTCTTACATAGAGGCTGTCCACGAGGCGTCTGAGGAATACATTTCTGTCTAATAGTTTGCCGCGCTTTATTTCTATTACGTTGTCATAGAAGTCGGACGGGTTTCCCATACCGTAAATACATGACACGGACGATACAACTATAACGTCCTTTCTGCCTGAAAGTAGTGCGGATGTCGCTGCAAGTCTAAGTTTGTCTATTTCGTCGTTTATGGCGAGATCCTTTTCTATGTAAGTATCAGTTGACGGCAGATAGGCTTCTGGCTGGTAATAGTCATAATATGAGACATAATACTCAACGGCATTATTTGGGAAAAAATGCTTGAATTCGCCGTACAGCTGTGCTGCTAAAGTCTTGTTGTGGCTGAGTATAAGCGTCGGTTTGTTTATTTCCTTTATTACGTTTGCAATAGTAAAGGTTTTTCCCGAACCGGTCACTCCAAGGAGTGTCTGTGCCTTTACTCCATTGTTTATACCTTCCGTCAGCTGCTTTATGGCTTCGGGCTGGTCGCCCATAGGTTTATATTCTGATATAAGCTCAAAGTTCATATAAGTATTTTTTTATTTTGTAAAAGTACACAAATATTTGCTTAGTGGCTTTATTGTGAGTAAAAATATCATTAAATTTGAGTTTCGTATTGTATTATTCGCAATAAAACTGTAATTTTGCAGGACTATTTTTATAAATATGAGAAAATATATTGTAATGGCTCTCCTTTCTGCAGGATTACTGAGCTCCTGTGGAGAGTATAACAGTGTACTGAAAAGTACTGATTATGAATATAAATATGAGGCTGCAAAAGCATATTTTGCCAAAGGTCAGAATAGTAAGGCTGCAACTATTCTGGAGGAGCTTATTCCTATCATGAAAGGAACAAGATTTGGTGAAGAATCATTGTATATGCTTGCAATGACATATTTCAATCAGGGTGATTATGTGACAGCTTCGCATTATTTTAATACATATTACACGACTTATCCGCGCGGAACTTATACGGAACTTGCAAGATTTAATTCCGGAAAAGCTTTGTATCTTGATACACCGGAACCAAGACTGGATCAAAGCAGTACATATAAAGCTATACAGGAATTGCAGATGTATATGGAGTATTTCCCTGGAACAGAACGTCATGAGATTGCACAGAACATGATATTTGAGTTGCAGGATAAGCTTGTTGAGAAAGAATATCTGTCGGCTAAACTGTACTATGACTTGGGTTCATATACAGGTAATGCGTCAATGACCAGTTCGGGTAATAACTATCTTGCAGCTGTAGTAACAGCCCAGAATATCCTGAAGGAATATCCTTATACAAAATTGCGTGAAGACTTGTCTATTCTGATACTCCGTGCTAAATATGATATGGCACGAGAAAGTGTTCTCGAAAAAAAAGAGGACCGTATGCGTGAAACTATAGACGAGTATTATGCGTTCAAGAATGAATTTCCGGAAAGTAAATATTCCAAGGAAGTAGAGAATATATTTAAGGAAGCCAGTAAGTTTGTTGGCTCTGTAGAAGAAGATTATTAAAACATTTATAATTAAATATCGAATTATGGATTACAAAAAATCAAATGCTCCTACCAACACCGTAACACGTAACATGATGGAACTGTGTGAAGACACAGGCAATGTTTATGAAACTGTTGCAATCATAGGCAAGCGCGCCAATCAGATTGCTGTTGAAATGAAGAACGATCTTTCAAAGAAACTTCAGGAGTTTGCATCTTATAATGATAATTTGGAAGAAGTTTTCGAAAACAGAGAGCAGATAGAGATTTCTCGTTATTATGAAAAACTTCCAAAACCAACTTTGATTGCTACTCAGGAATATATTGAAGGTAAGGTTTATTACAGAAATCCTGCTAAGGAAATAGAAAAGCTTAAATAAACAGAGCCTTTTAAGTGTTCCTTGAAAAGAGATAGAGGCCGTTTCGTCAAAGGAGCGGCTTTTTTATTGTTAATCCTGATAAAATAAATAGTCTATATGATACAACGTATTCAATCTGTATATCTTCTAATTGTTGCCATTCTTTCTGTTATTGTTATTTCAAATCCGGTCGGTTCTTTTATTGGTACTGACAATTCTATAACAGAGTTTACAAATCTCTCACTGATATCACAGGATGGAACTGAGAGTTATGAGCCATGGGCATTGTTTGCTATACAGATGATTTCTGCGATAATCTCGTTGGTTACAATATTCCTGTACAAAAAGAGAATGGTACAGATAAGATTTACACTGTTTAATATTATCTTGGCAGTGGGTTACTATGCTACTTTGGTGACATTTGTGTTTATGCTGAAAGGTGAATCTACTTTTGTTCCTTCATGGGTGGTTTGTTTGCCTTTTGTAGGTATTGTGCTTGACTGGTTGGCAATACGTGCCATCGGTAAGGACGAAATGTTAGTAAAGGCATATGAAAGATTGAGATAAAAATCTGAGTTATTTTATGATGAAAACGGCAGGCATGTATATTGTCTGTCGTTTTTTTGTTGTATTCTTGTATAAATATAAAATGTTTTTATTATATTGCGTAAAAGAACATGAAAGGAGGTTGCTATGTTTGATAACAGCAGAATTGACAGTTTCAATTATGGCAGAACGTCTGTACATGGGATTTATGCGATAAGCATGGCTACAGATTTCAGACCATATTATGCTTTGTGGAGATTATTCCCTAATGAGCAGCCATTATTGGTAAGGACGCTTGCTGTCACATTTCAGGCTGCAGTGGAACGTGCAATGGCTATTCTCCAAAATTGCAATGTCAGACTGGAGTGTCGCGATAACTCAGAGTTCGAGATGTATCATGGCCGCACAGATGATATTATCTCGTTTGGCAAATATCGTGGAAAGCGCCTGGCTGAGATTTATTATGTAGAACCGTCGTATGTGCTATGGCTTGCCAATAAGTTTAAGCCGGATACAGACCGTTTTGATAAACTGATATATATTGCAAGATTGTTTGCTAAGGTAAACTTTGAAATCACAGTTCATAAAAATAGGATTTCTTCTGTCAGTCACTTTGTAGGTGAAAAAGGAGAGAATATCAAAGGCTTATTGCTTAAGGTTATCAACGTCAAGAAGCAGGTTGATGTATATAAGGCCGATTTCTATGTAGACCAGAATATCCTGGCTGCCGACCGCGATGGTAACAGATTTGTCTTTCTTGTTAAAGCTGCGGGGCGAAGTCTTTCTCCTAATGAGTTGAGTTGTCATTCAAGAGTTGTTGTGAATGGTGAACTGTTGCATGTATTATCGGCTAAGGTTATGTCCCATTACGAAAGTAAAGGAGTGAGATACACCCGTTTAGGCTATGTGAAGCTGGAAAAATAAAAGGTGGCTTGTGGCCACCTTCTGATATCGTTATTTTACGGGTAGTATTTCTATCCAGTAATCATCCGGGTCGTTTATGAAATACAATCCCATAGCTTCATTCTCGAAGCATACACATCCCATTTCTTTGTGGAACTGTCTTACTTCATCATAATCGCCTTCAACTCTGAAGCATAAATGGCTTTCGTTTTCTCCAAGTTCATAAGCATCTGTATGATCTCTTAACCATGTAAGTTCAAGCATGAAATTTGAACATTTGTCAGTCAGATATACTAATATGAATGAACCGTCGGCAGCCTCTTTTCTGCTTGCTTCTGTCAGTCCCAAAGCTTCTTCGTAGAATTTGATACTTCTTTCAAGATTGGTAACGTTGATGTTGAAATGGTCAAAATGTCCTTTTACTTTCATAAAATAGTTATTTAGTGTTTATAATAAATCTTTAAAAACCTGTCCTCTGCATTTGATAAATGGTGATTTAATACCATTGTCAATGGCATATTGTTGGAATACATTAGCCGATGCAAAGTCATTCCAGAAGTGCATTGGTATAAAAGCGGAGGTATGTATTGTATTGATAAACTGTTTGCCTCCTCTTATATATTCTTTCCCCAAACGAGGGTCGATAGGGAATAATGCAAGGTCTATGCTGCTATACTCTCTTGATAAAGTTTCTATTTCATTCAGGAATCTCCGCTCATCTCTTTTCCACTCAGCTTCCGTACTTTCTTCCATCCAGTGCCAGTTGTTTAAGTCGCCTGCATGAAATATGGTTTTCCCTTCCAGCTCAATTATGAATGATATGCCTATATCTGTAGAGCCGAATGCTTTTATCCTTAGATGTTCATCCTTATATTCATCACCTTTGTTTAACCATATTGCCATATCTTTGGGTGCCTTCCTTCTTTTGTATATGTCTTTAGAAAAGATGTATGTGATGTCGTTTTTGATGTTTTTCCATTCAAGTACCTGTCTGTTGAAATGGTCTGCATGGAAGTGGCTTGAAAGGACATACATTCTGTTTTTCCTGTTTAACAGTTCTTCGTGTATGATACCTTGTGATTCGGATATTGAATCCTCGAAGTAGTCAATAACTATTGTTACATCATTTGCAATAATGGCAAAGCCGCTGTGATGCAGGTAAACTATTTCCATAAAAAGATATCTGTTTGTTATAATTGGCAATGTGATACAAAATTAATATAATATCGAAAAAAAATACCCATCCCGGCTAAAATTATTGCCCGAATGGGTATGCTGTTTAAATATATGCTATACTGTCATTCTAAAACTACA
Source organism: uncultured Bacteroides sp. (assembly GCA_900544075.1). Taxonomy (GTDB): domain Bacteria; phylum Bacteroidota; class Bacteroidia; order Bacteroidales; family Bacteroidaceae; genus Phocaeicola. The sequence continues at coordinate 79,305 of UQTJ01000005.1, read as the reverse complement.
CCTTTTTCGTTGATGTATATCTGATATTCCATATTTTCGCTGTCTAATAAGGTTATCAGATAAATGTTCTTACCATTATATGTTTTTACATCAGCCGATTTGACAATGTAATCTTTGAAATCAAAGAATAAGACTTCTTGAACTGTTTCCGGTAATTCGCTGATTTCTATTGCTGTGTAAACTTTATATGTTTTTTGTGGGGTTGCTTCTTTTTCTGATGTTGTAACGTTTGCAAATACACTTCCGATGCCTAATGTTATCATTAATACTGCTAATATTCTTTTCATAATCTTTGTCTGTTTTATTTGTTAATACTACGCTATATTAACTTCAAAGACTATGCCATAAAATATAGAAAATCGTAAGTGGTTGATAACCAGTATCGCTTTGGCTTGAGAAATGTAGGGTGTGTGAGAACTATGTGGAAAAAATCTACAGTAACTGTAGATTTAATAAACAAAAAAGCTTCACGGCATCTGTCCATGAAGCTTTGCTTATATATGGTTTATTTGAAGAATCTACCGAAAATGCCACTTTTACGTTTAGTGTATCTTTCTTCTGAATCTTCCTGCTCTGAGTATATTTCTTCAAAGGTAAGTTTGTTTTTTACCATTCTGTATATTGTTCCCCAGTCAGGAAGTCCCCCGAGGTTTCTGTCGTCGATGAATAGGTCTGCTTTAAGTTTCCTTGAGAAATTATCGTGTGACTTTTTTTCTTCCGGGTAATTGCTGTTTACGGCATAAAATTCCAGGCCTTTTTCTTTACAGAAATTTATAGCTTCCTCAAGTAGTTTTCCTTCCCTTACAGTCCACAATATTAAAGTATGCCTTTCTTCTTTCAGCTTTTTAAGTGTTTCTATGGCGAAAGGTATTTCTTTTCCTATGTACGGGTATTTGTGTTCTACTATTGTTCCGTCAAAATCTACTGCTATTATCATTGGTTTGTCTCCTTGGTTTTCTTGGTGTTTCCTGATTTCTTCTTGAAATTATACTTTTTCTTTCCTTGACCGGCCTTTTTATTGTTTTTCCCGCTTTTTACTTTCGGAGCGTATTCAGGTCCTTCGCCCAACTGTTCCGGAATCTGTAGCTTATATATGGTTTTATCAAGGAATTGTTCTATCTGGTAGAATTTTGTTTGTTCTGCCTCATTTACAAGAGTTATTGCACAGCCGTCGTTATTGGCGCGTGCCGTTCTTCCTATGCGGTGAACATAATCTTCACAATCGTGAGGTACATCATAGTTTATGACCAGTCTTATATCGTCAATGTCAATACCACGAGCCACGATGTCTGTTGCTACTAATATATTTATTTTTCCGTTTCTGAACTCATGGAGAATTTCTTCTCTTTTGGACTGTTCCAGGTCGGAATGCATTTCTCCAACATTAAGTTTCATTTTCAGCAGAGCCTTTGAAACCTCTTTAACTTTGATTTTGGAAGATGCGAATATTATTACCCTTTCAGGCTGCTGGGCAGAAAATAAGTCTTTGATGATTTCAAGCTTTTGTGATTCGTAACAGATGTAGGCAGCTTGAATTATTTTTTCTGCAGGTTTTGAAACTGCAAGTTTTATTTCCACAGGATTATTCAGAATGTTTTTTGCCAATTGTCTGATTTTCTCCGGCATTGTGGCCGAAAACATTATAGTCTGTCTTTCCTTTGGCAAATGCTTTACAATCTGGAGTATGTCGTCATAGAATCCCATGTCCAACATACGGTCTGCTTCGTCCAATATAAAGAATGAAACTTTCGACAAATCTACATATCCAAGACTGATGTGGCTGATAAGTCGTCCCGGGGTAGCTATTACGACATCTGCCCCAAGGGTTAGTCCTTTCTTTTCCTGCTCAAAACGTACACCGTCGTTGCCTCCGTAAACAGCCACGCCTGAAACAGGCATGAAATATGAGAATGCCTCCATTTGCCTGTCTATCTGTATTGCAAGCTCACGGGTAGGGGACATGATTATGCAGTTTATGGAATCTTCAGGATAATCTCCACTACAGAGTTTACTCAAAACAGGCAAGAGAAAGGCAGCGGTTTTACCGGTTCCCGTTTGAGCTACTCCAATCAAGTCATGACCTTCGAGCAGAACAGGTATTGTATGTTCCTGAACTGGGGTACATTCCTTGAAATTCATGGTATCTAATGCGTTAAGAACGCTTTCGTCTAAATTTAATTCTGAAAATTCCATTCTGGTTCTTCTCCTGTTTTTAATGAAAATTTATCATTCGGGTAATATGGTGCAAAGTTAATCAAAATATGCTTTATAAGCCATATAAACGTGTTTTTTTATGGTTCTGTTGCAAAAATAAAGTAAACTAAAGGAGGATGATAATGTTGAATTTATGTTGAACAACATAAAAATGACATATTTCTTATGATGTTGAGTAAAAAATGCTTATCTTTGCAGCGGTTTCAATATTTAAATGCGTTGCTTAAAAGGTATCTGTGACAGATATAGCATCGTAAAATAATGTTCCGAGATGAAGCCCCTGTTAAGGACAGGCTCGGATAGTATTAACTAAAATCACATTACATGATTAAAAGTGTAAAGCCGATTTTTGTTGTATTAGTATTCAGTTCCTTAATTTCTTTTTCTTTTATGGAAAAGAAAGATCCTACAGAGAAGCTGGTACCAGGAGATATGCTCCCCATACCAGTTCTTGAAAATGAAAAGCAGACGCTCAACCTGCAGGCCGTTGAAGGCAAATATACTTTGTTGAGCTTTTGGGCGGGATATGACGCAAAGTCAAGAATGAAGAATGCGGAGTTATGTCATGCATTGCAGAATTCGGACCGCATTAAGATGATTTCTGTTTCTTTGGACCGTTACGAATCAGTTTTCCGTGCGGCTGTAGAGCAAGATCAGTTGCAGACTGCCTTGTGCTACTTGGAAACAGGCGGCAATACTTCTGAAGTCTTTAAAGAGTTTGGTCTTAGAGACGGATTTGCCAACTATCTTATTGATGACAATGGTGTGATAGTGGCTAAGAATGTTACTGCTGACGAATTGAACTCGTATATGAATTGATTTTCGTATAACCGGGTTCTTGAGATTGAAATTATTGAATACAACAAAAAGCAAAAAAGGCTGTCTTCGAGGTTTTTACCTTAAAAGACAGCCTTATTTTTTATTCCTTATTTAATGATTTCAAGTTCCTTGAAACATTTCAGAAGTTTTTCTATTGCGAAATCAATTTGCTCTTTTGTATGAGTTGCCATCAAAGCAAATCTTACAAGTGTATCCTGTGGCGCACAAGCAGGAGGTATTACAGGGTTTATGAATACTCCTTCATCAAAAGCCATTTTTGTTACAAGGAAAGTCTTGTCTGTGTCGCGGACATACAATGGGATGATAGGACTTTCAGTGTCACCTATTTCAAAACCGCATTCACGGAAGCGTTTCAATGCATAGTTGGTTATCTTCCACAGATTTTCCTGACGTTCAGGTTCTGTCTGCAAAATGTGAAGAGCCTCTATTGCTGCGGCTGTAGCGGCAGGAGTACTGCTGGCCTGGAATATATATGAACGTGCATTATGGCGTAACCAGTTGATAATGTCCTTATCTGCAGCCACGAATCCTCCAATTGAAGCCAATGACTTACTGAATGTACCCATTATGATATCAACTTCGTCTGTTAATCCGAAATGGTCGCATACTCCGCGTCCGTTACGTCCGAATACTCCGACTCCATGAGCTTCGTCTACATATACAGTAGCATTGTATTTTTTCTTAAGACGGATTATTTCAGGTAAATTTGCCAAATCGCCTTCCATAGAGAATACACTGTCCACAACGATAAGTTTGATAGCGTTTGGCTCGCATTTTTGAAGCTCCTTCTCCAATGCTTCCATATCATTGTGTTTGTACTTCAACTGTGTTGCAAAAGTAAGGCGGCGTCCGTCTACGATAGATGCGTGGTCGCGGTCATCGCATATGATATAGTCTCCACGTCCTACAAGCTGAGGTATTACACCTTCGTTAACAGTGAAACCTGTAGAGAAACAGAGGGCTTCGTCTTTACCGATAAATTCTGCCAGTTCTTTTTCAAGCTGTACATGGATATCAAGTGTTCCATTCAGTAGTCTGGAGCCGGCACATCCTGTTCCGTACTTACGTGTTGCGGCTATTGCTGCATCAATAATTCTTTGGTCGTAAGTCAGACCCATATATGAGTTTGACCCGAACATCAATACCTTTTTGCCGTCCATCATCACTTCTGTATCCTGATGACTGTCTATTTCGCGGAAATAAGGATAAACCCCCTTCTCCATATACATTTGTGGGAGTCTGAATTTACTTAACTTTTCTTGTAATAATCCCATATTCTATTATTGTATAGATATTTTTATTTTTAACAGTCTGCAAAGATAGTAAAAAAACAACAAAAGGTAACATTCCAGAATGTTTTTTATATATCTGTGTAATATTTTGAGTCAATATAAGGATTTCGTATACAAATATATATTACATTTGCATAGACAACCAATGTATGCAAACAATATGGACATCAGAGAGGATATAATATTTGTTGTTAATCCTATTTCGGGTACTCAAAACAAGGAGTCTATACTTGAATATATAGAATCGAATATAAACCGTAGTATCTACAATCCGAGAATTATAAGAACTGAGTATGCAGGTCATGCTTATGATATAGCAAAGCAGGCTGTTGCAGATAAGGTGTCGTTTGTTGTTGCTATTGGAGGTGACGGAACTATAAATGAGGTAGGGCGTGCACTTGTACATTCTGATACGGCTCTGGGAATAATACCATGCGGTTCGGGAAATGGCTTGGCAAGACATCTGCATATCCCTATGGACTATCAGAAAGCAGTTCAACTCATCAATAATGCCAATGTGCGTTTGATAGATTATGGCAAAATCGCCGGACATCCGTTTTTCTGTACTTGCGGTGTTGGTTTTGATGCCTTCGTAAGCCTTAAATTTGCCGGTTCCAAGCGCAGGGGGCTTATTACATATCTTGAGAATACATTGAAGGAAAGCCTTCATTATGAGCCGGAAACTTACGAAATAGAGAACTCTGAAGGAACAGTCAAGTATAAAGCATTCCTGATAGCATGCGGAAATGCTTCGCAATATGGTAACAATGCTTTTATTACTCCGCAGGCATCATTGTCTGATGGAATGATGGATATTACTGTGCTGGAGCCTTTTACGGTTCTTGATGTTCCGTCTTTGTCATTTCAGCTGTTTACAAAGACTATTGATATGAACAGCCGTATCAAAACCATGAAAGACAAGAAAATTACTATCCATAGAGCTACAGAAGGAGTATTTCATTTTGATGGCGACCCGATGATAGGGCCAAAGGACCTTGTAGTGGAGATTGTTCCGTCAGCCCTGAAAGTGATATGTCCTCCTAAGCCTAAACGTAGCATATACGAACCGCATAACATATTGCAGCATATTACTGACTTTATTGAAGCGAAACCGGTATCTTCTTCTATTGCTGAGAAGCACAGGCAATTGTTGGAAATGAACCGTACGCTTATGAAGAAGTTGGTCAAAAAGAATAATCAGCAACAGGATGATTGATTTAAATATTCCCCAAGTATAGAAAATTGATGGCAGACGGGGATAAGTTTCTATTGTTTGACACGTGTCAAACATATGGCCGACAGCTGTCAAACAATTGATTGACACGTGTCCGACAATTGTCTGACAGCTGTCAGACAACAGAAATTCCCGGCCTTTCAATCTGAAACAATCAGTCATAGGACAACGTATATTAGTGTGAGGCCGGTATTACAAGTGCTGTTGTTAACTCAAGTTTCTAAAGTCGAAAGTTGGGTGATTGATTTGTCCGAAATGTCCTATAGATAGAAATCTGATGTCAGAGCTGTATAATCCTTGCTTCTCTCTCCATTTTCATTAAGGAGCAGTTCCGAATATTCAGTGGCTTTATTGCTTGTTCCTTTTTCAAACTCCATAAGGACTCTTTTGGGGGAAGCGCCGGCTTTTGTTCTGATGTCTGTTTTTCTTGTCAGGCTTAATCTGTTTTTTATGGCTTCTCCAATGAATTCTGAAGCAGCAGAGGCCGGAAGTATCACACTGAATTTCCCTTTTTCCTTAAGCATAAACGAGGCGGCTTTTGTAAGTGCTTCAAAGCTGAGCCCGTCTGTGTGTCTGGCGATATTTCTTTTCTCACAATATCCTTTGGTATCTTCTTTATAGAACGGCGGATTTGAAACAATCATGTCATACTCAGCTTCGTGTGACTGGTAGAACTCGTTCACGTCGGCATTCTCTACACTCATTCTGTCCTTCCATTCCGTATTGCTCATGTTGTCTTTAGCCTGCATGAATGCATCATGGTCTATTTCTATTCCTGAAATGATGGCATTTTGTGTCCTTTGAGCCAGCATAATGGCTATAAGCCCTGTCCCGGTGCCTATGTCTGCTATTTTAGTTGCATGTTCTGTGTCAGCCCATGCTCCAAGCAGCACTCCGTCTGTGCCGACTTTCATTGCACACTTGTCTTGAAATATTGTGAAACGTTTGAATCTGAAATATTCATTTCCCATTGCTATGCATATTTTTATGCAAATGTAGTGAAATAGTCTGACTCAAACACCTCCGGATGCAACATTTGATATAAAATGTTTTATTATTATGTGTATATTCATTAACTTTGTAGCCGTTTGTTTAAACAAGATAATTCACGATTGAATATGCCGGAAGATAAAAAAAATAAAAGAATTAAAAATGATGAAGTGGCTTTGATTGCCAAAATAGATATTGAACAGTCTAATATGCCTATAGAAGAGCTGGAAGGAGAGATGCCGGTATTGCCTTTGCGCAATATGATAATTTTCCCGGAGATAGTAATGCCTGTTGCAATAGGTCGCAGGAGTACTTTGGAGCTGGTGAAATCGGCTTATAAAAAGAAAAGTCCGGTAATATTGGCTACACAGAAAGATGCAATGGTCGATGAGCCTGAGTTGAGCGATTTGTATCCGTTGGGTGTGGTCGGACGTATCGTTCGTATTCTGGAACTTCCCGGCGGGGCAACAAATGCACTTATCCATACGTGCGGACCAAAAGTAAAAATTGACAGTATAATCTCTAAAGAGCCTTTCCTGGTTGGTACCGCAACTCCTATAGAAGAAAATAATATAACACCTCGAAGCAATGAATTCAAGGCTATTATGAGCACATGCTTCGATGTTATGAAGAAGCTGCATGACAGTATGGAAGAAGTGGGCCATGATTTCCTTATGGCTTTAAGGGACATGGAAGGTGATGCAGTAAGAATTAATTTCATATGCTCTAATTTCCCTCTCGAAATCACTGCCAAATATGAATTGCTCAAGCACGATTCTATCAAGGACAGAGCAATACATCTTATAGGATATCTGAATGAACAGTTGGAAATAGCCAAACTGAAACAGAATATTCAGATGCGTACGCGTGAGGAACTCGATAAACAGCAGCGCGAATATTTCCTGCAACAGCAGCTTAAGAATATTCAGGATGAGCTTGGCAATGGAGCTGAAAGCGAAATTGACAATCTGCGTGCCCAGGGAAAGAAGAAACAATGGTCTAAAGAGGTTGCAGAAATTTTTGAGAAAGAAGTAACCAAGCTCGAACGAATCAATCCGCAATCGCCTGATTACAATGTGCAGTATTCGTATCTGCAGAATCTGTTGGCTTTGCCATGGAATGTATATACACCTCAGTCATTTAATCTGAAATCGGCAGAGAAGACTCTGAATCATGACCATTACGGGCTTGAAAAGGTGAAAGAACGCATTTTGGAACATTTGGCTGTATTGAAACTGAAAGGTGATATGAAGTCGCCTATATTGTGCTTGTACGGTCCTCCGGGAGTGGGAAAAACTTCTCTTGGACGTTCTATAGCTTCTGCCCTTAAGAGGAAATATGTCAGAATGTCGTTGGGAGGTGTGCATGATGAAGCGGAAATCAGAGGACACAGAAAGACATACATAGGAGCAATGCCGGGACGTATCATTAAAAGTCTGATTAAGGCAGGCTCTTCTAATCCTGTAATCATACTTGATGAGATAGACAAGCTTGGCAGCAGTAATCAGGGTGACCCTTCTTCGGCTATGCTTGAGGTGCTCGACCCTGAACAGAACGGTACATTCCACGATAACTATATAGATATAGATTATGATTTGTCGAATGTAATGTTTATTGCTACCGCAAACAATCTTGGTAGCATACCGGCTCCGTTGCTTGACAGAATGGAACTGATAGAGGTCAGCGGATATATCACTGAGGAGAAGATAGAAATAGCTAAAAGACATCTCATCCCTAAGGCTATGGAAGCTAACGGACTGACAAAGGATAATATCAAGCTGTCGAAGGGTGCAATAGAGTTTATCATAGAAAATTATACAAGGGAAAGCGGAGTGCGCGAACTGGAGAAGAAAATCAATAAAGTTATGCGCCGTACAGCTTTCAATATAGCATCCGGTAAGGAAGTCTCTTCTACAGAGCTTAAGGCAGAGGATATCCCGGCATGTCTTGGTCCTATAGAATACTCAAGAGACAAATATCAGGGCAATGAATATGCCGGGGTGGTTACAGGACTGGCCTGGACTGCTGTCGGTGGTGAAATCCTGTTTGTTGAAACAAGCTTGAGCAAGGGTAAGGGAAGCCGTCTGACGCTTACCGGAAACTTGGGTGACGTGATGAAAGAATCGGCTATGCTTGCACTTGAATATCTGAAAGCCCACAACGATTTGTTGGGAGTGCCGGAAGAAGTGTTTGAGAACTGGAACATCCATATACATGTGCCTGAAGGTGCCATACCTAAGGACGGTCCGTCGGCTGGTATTACAATGGTGACATCGCTCGCTTCGGCTTTGACAAGAAGAAAGGTTAAGAATCGTCTTGCCATGACCGGTGAAATAACTTTGCGAGGCAAGGTATTGCCTGTAGGCGGTATCAAAGAGAAAATTCTTGCTGCCAAACGTGCCGGTATAGAGGAAATCATCCTGTGTCAGGAAAACAAGAAGGATATCGACAATATTCCGGAAATATATCTCAAGGGACTTAAGTTCCATTATGTGAGCGATATCAGAGAGGTGCTTGACATTGCTCTGACAGATGAAGTGGTAACAAATGCTCCAAAGCTGACTGTTCCTGAGAAGAAAGAAGAAAATGACAAAAAGTAAATTACTGCCATAATAGTTTATATATGAAATTTGAATTACAATATACAGACTCCAAGACAAATGCAAGAGCAGGGTTGATAACTACCGATCACGGCCGGATAGAAACTCCGATTTTTATGCCTGTTGGTACTTTGGGAACAGTTAAGAGTGTACAACTCCCTGAGCTTAAAGAAGATATCAAGGCACAGATTATTTTAGGAAATACTTATCACCTGTATCTGCGTCCGGGACTGGAAGTAATCGAAGGTGCCGGAGGCTTGCATAAGTTCAATGGCTTTGACCGTCCAATGCTTACTGACAGTGGCGGTTTCCAGGTATTTTCATTGTCCGGCATTAGAAAGATGCGTGAGGAGGGAGTGGAATTCCGTTCACACATTGATGGCTCTAAACATTTATTCACTCCTGAAAGAGTTATGGATATCGAGCGTACGATAGGAGCGGACATAATGATGGCATTTGATGAGTGTGCACCAGGTACATCAGATTATAATTATGCCAAGAAGTCAATGGAGCTTACTCACAGATGGTTGGACAGATGTATTACAAGATTCAATGAAACTGAACCAAAATACGGTTATAATCAATCATTGTTCCCTATAGTCCAGGGATGTGTATATCCTGACTTGCGTAAGCGTTCGGCCGAGTATATAGCATCAAAGGGTGCTGATGGTAATGCTATCGGTGGTCTGGCAGTTGGAGAACCTACTGAAAAGATGTATGAAATGATAGAAGTGGTTAACGAGATTCTGCCTACAGACAAGCCGAGATACCTCATGGGAGTAGGTACTCCTGTTAACATACTTGAAGGAATAGAGCGAGGGGTAGATATGTTCGACTGCGTTATGCCTACACGAAACGGACGAAACGGAATGCTGTTCACGAAGAACGGAATCATGAACATGCGCAACAAGAAATGGGAGAAGGATTATTCTCCTATTGAGGCCGACGGAGCGTCGTATGTAGATACGCTGTATAGCCGTGCATACCTGCGTCATCTGTTCCATGCAGAGGAGTTGCTTGCATTGCAGATAGCATCAATACATAATCTGGCATTCTACCTATGGCTTGTCAAGGAAGCAAGAGCACATATTATTGCCGGCGATTTTGCTACCTGGAAACCTGCTATGGTGGAACGATTGTCTACTCGATTGTAACAGATACCTGTCTTTAAGTAAACACTGTTTCGTTGTATATGAAAGATAAACTGATAAAATTCAAGGATAAATATCTGAAACGCTTTTGGCTGAAAAAGATAGACAGATATATTATGAAGAAGTTTCTGGGCACATTCTTTTTTGCCCTGACGCTAATCCTGTCGATATCTGTCGTGTTTGATATCAATGAGAATATCGACCGCTTTATTAATAATAAGGCGCCTGTTGAGGCTATTATATTTGATTACTACTTCAACTTCGTGCCGTATTATGCCAATCTTTTCAGCCCGCTGTTTATCTTCATATCTGTGATATTCTTTACCAGTAAGTTGGCTGAGAACTCTGAGATAATCGCTATGTTCTCTACAGGTATGAGCTTCAAGAGGTTGCTGGTGCCTTATTTCTTGTCTGCTGCCATTATTGCTGCCGGAAGCTATATTCTCAGCTCATATTACATTCCCAAGGGTAATACGACAAGAATAAACTTTGAAACCCAATATAAGAGCAAGAAGAAAGTCAACTATGCCAGAAACATCCAGCTTGTGGTTGACACTTCCACGATAGCTTATATGGAAAGATATGAGAATTATAACCTTACGGGCTACAGATTCTCGCTTGATAAGTTCGAGGATAATAAATTGGTATCTCATCTGACTGCACGACGTGCGACGTACGATACTACCAAGTTGCACAGATGGATAGTAAGGGATTATATGATAAGAGAGATGAAAGGTATGAAAGAGGTTATTACCAAGGGTGAAAGGCTTGATACCATAATAAATATGGAACCTCAGGATTTCCTTATCACGATGGACCAGTTTGAAACTCTTACGAGTCCGGACCTGAAGGAATACATTGATAATCAGAAACGTCGAGGATTTGCCAATATTAAAGAGTTCGAGGTGGAGTATTATAAGCGTATTGCAAGCCCTTTTGCTGCATTTATCCTTACTCTTATAGGCGCTTCGCTTTCGTCGAAGAAAGTTAAGGGAGGAATGGGTATGAACCTTGGAGTCGGGTTGGGCCTGAGTGCATCATACATCCTCTTCCAGACAATCTCGGCAACATTCGCCATAAGTGGAAATGTTCCTCCTATATTGGCGGTATGGATTCCTAATATCCTGTTCCTTATTATAGCAATTTACTTGTATATGAAGGCTCCGAAATAACAGAAAATTCAAACAGACAATAATTGACAAACGCTCTGTAGAACCGGTTTCAGGTTTTACAGAGCGTTTTTCTTATATACTGCAGAAATCGGTTTTGATTTTTTAACAGTTGGACGTTGAGGTAAAAAAACATAACATTTATTGAAAAAGCCCTCAAAAAACCTGTTGTATGAAAAATACAATAACCTAATCCTGAAATATAAATGAAATATATTTGTAAATGTCTGTAATATAAATAATTTGATTTCTGTTTGTGCGCTATTGCTCTTTTGCGGTACTGTAATGAAAAATACATATTGTATCTTATACGAAAAGATGATGTATGGATATTGTATTTGCTATGATATGTATCTAATTGAAAATAAGTGATATATGCGTGCTGAAAATTTTTCTTTTATTTCTTGTTTAATTAGAAATAATGCTTTTTATTTGCACTCGGAAAACAGATAAACACATATAGAATGGAACACAAAATGCCTTTGGCTAACAATCATATTTCCGTTGACTGCGTAGTAGTAGGATTCGATGGAGAACGTCTGAGAGTACTTCTTCTCAGGCGAATAGGAGAGGATAGCGGAGAAGTATTTCATGATATGAAATTACCTGGTAGTCTTATATATATGGATGAGGATTTGGATGGTGCCGCTATGCGTGTGTTGAATGAACTGACAGGATTCAAGAATGTCAACCTTATGCAGTTCAAGGCTTTCGGTTCGAGGGACAGAACAAAGAATCCCAAAGATGTCAGATGGCTTGAAAGAGCGGAAAAGGCGAAAGTGGAGCGTATCGTTACTATCGCATATCTCTCACTCGTGAAGATTGACAGGGCATTGAACAAGAATCTTGAAAATTTCCAGGCTGAGTGGGTGCCTTTGGATGAGGTGAAAGATTTGGCGTTCGACCATAATCTGATAATCGAGGAAGCTATGAAGTACATCCGTCAGTATGTCGAGTTCAATCCGTCGTGTTTGTTTGATTTGCTTCCGCGAAAGTTTACCGCGTTGCAGTTGAGAGTTCTTTACGAAGTCCTTTACGGCAAGCAGATTGACGTGAGAAACTTCCATAAGAAGATAATGATGATGGATTACGTCATCCCGATGGATGAGTTCCAGCAGGGAGTGTCGCACAGAGCGGCAAGGTATTACAGATTTGACAAAAAGATTTATAATAAAACAAGAAGATAATCTAAAACTATAATAACATGTATTTATTAGGATATGATATTGGTAGTTCGTCTGTAAAGGCGAGTTTGGTAAATGCCCTTACAGGCAAATGTGTGGCTTCGGCTTTTTATCCGAAAACAGAAGCAGCTATTATAGCTGTCAAGCAAGGATGGGCTGAACAGGAACCGGCTAACTGGTGGGAGAATCTGAAGCTTTCCACTAAGGCAATTATGGCTGAGTCAGGAGTTAAGGCTGAAGATATAAAGGCGATAGGTATTTCGTATCAGATGCACGGACTCGTGTGTGTAGATAAGAATCAGAATGTACTTCGTCCTGCTATCATCTGGTGCGACTCAAGAGCTGTTCCTTATGGTCAGAAGGCATTCCAGACAATAGGCGAGGAGAAATGTCTGTCACATCTTCTTAACTCACCGGGCAACTTTACAGCATCAAAACTTGCATGGATAAAGGAAAACGAACCGGAAATATTCGAGAAGATATATAAGATAATGCTTCCGGGCGATTATATCGCAATGCGACTGACAGGTGAAATCTGTACAACTGTCTCAGGCTTGTCAGAAGGTATGTTCTGGGATTTCAAGAACAACTGTGTAGCCGGTTTCCTTATGGACTATTACGGTTTCGACAAGTCTATCATAGCAGATATCAAACCTACATTCTCTGAACAGGGAAGAGTTACTGCAGCTGCAGCCCAGGAATTGGGACTGAAAGAAGGTATTCCTGTGACATACCGTGCAGGTGACCAGCCTAACAATGCATTGTCGCTTAATGTGTTCAATCCTGGAGAAATCGCATCTACAGCAGGAACATCGGGTGTTGTTTATGGTGTAAACGGTAAAGTAAATTACGACCCGAAATCGAGAGTAAATACATTCGCTCACGTTAATCACACTGAAGAGCAGACACGTCTTGGAGTATTGCTGTGTATCAATGGTACAGGTATCCTTAACTCATGGATTAAGCGTACGGTAGTTCCGGAAGGTGTTTCATACGCAGAGATGAATGATTTGGCTGCTCAGGCACCAATCGGAGCAGGTGGCGTAAGTATATTGCCATTCGGTAACGGTGCGGAACGTATGCTTCAGAACAAGGAAACAGGATGTTCTATCAACGGTGTAAACTTCAATCTTCATACACGCAACCACATTATCCGTGCCGCACAGGAAGGTATCGTATTCTCATTCAAGTATGGTATCGACATAATGAAAGGTATGGGTATGGACGTACACAAGATTCATGCAGGTCATGCCAATATGTTCCTTAGCCCAATCTTCCGCGAAACACTTGCTGGTGTGACAGGTGCTACAATCGAACTTTATGATACTGACGGCTCGGTAGGTGCTGCCAAGGGTGCCGGTATGGGTGCAGGAATCTATAAGGACAACAACGAGGCATTTGCGACACTCGAAAAACTTCAGGTGATAGAGCCTAAGGCACAGGATGCCGCTGCATATGCAGAAGCATACGGACGCTGGGTAGAATATCTGGAAAAAATCTGATAAATAAAACAATAAACAAGAACAAATAAAATTTCAACTTTAATATTAACTTTTTAAATTTTGAATATTATGGCAACAAAAGAGTATTTCCCTGGAATTGAGAAAATCAAATTTGAAGGTGTAGAAAGCAAGAACCCTATGGCTTTCCGCTATTATGACGCTGAAAAAGTAGTTTTGGGCAAGAAAATGAAAGACTGGTTGAAATTCTCTATGGCATGGTGGCACACACTTTGCGCTGAAGGTGGTGACCAGTTCGGTGGCGGTACAAAATCTTTCCCATGGAAAACAAGTGCTGATAAAGTTCAGGCTGCTAAAGATAAAGCTGATGCAGGATTCGAAATCATGCAGAAATTGGGTATCGAATATTACTGCTTCCACGATGTTGACCTTTGTGACGAAGCTGAAACAATCGAAGAATATGAAGCTAATCTGAAAGAAGTTGTTGCTTACCTGAAACAGAAACAGGCTGAAACCGGTATCAAACTGTTGTGGGGTACTGCAAACGTATTCGGACACGCTCGCTATATGAACGGTGCTGCTACAAACCCTGATTTCGACGTTGTAGCCCGTGCTGCTGTTCAGATTAAGAATGCTATCGACGCTACTATCGAACTTGGCGGTACTAACTATGTATTCTGGGGCGGACGTGAAGGTTATATGTCACTTCTTAACACAGACCAGAAACGTGAAAAAGAACACTTGGCTCAGATGTTGACTCTCGCTCGCGACTATGCTCGTTCTAAAGGCTTTACCGGTACATTCCTTATCGAACCAAAACCAATGGAACCATCTAAGCACCAGTATGATGTAGACACTGAAACAGTTATCGGTTTCTTGAAAGCTCACAACCTTGACAAGGACTTCAAAGTTAATATCGAAGTAAACCACGCTACTCTTGCCGGTCACACATTCGAACACGAACTTGCAGTAGCTGTTGACAACGGTATGCTTGGTTCTATCGACGCTAACCGCGGTGACTATCAGAACGGATGGGATACAGACCAGTTCCCAATCGACAACTACGAACTGATTCAGGCTATGATGCAGATTATCCGTGGCGGTGGTCTTGGAAACGGTGGTACTAACTTCGATGCTAAGACTCGTCGTAACTCTACTGACCTTGAAGATATCTTCATCGCTCACATCGCAGGTATGGATGCTATGGCTCGCGCTCTTGAAAATGCAGCTCGTTTGCTCGAAGAATCTCCATACAAGAAGATGCTTGCTGACCGTTACTCTTCATTCGACAGCGGTAAGGGTAAAGAATTCGAAGAAGGAAAACTTACTCTTGAAGATGTTGTGGCTTATGCTAAGGCTAACGGCGAACCAAAACAGACAAGCGGTAAGCAGGAACTTTACGAGGCTATTGTAAATATGTATTGCTAATATCTGATTAGTAAAATAGTCAGAACATGGTCGGCGCACGGCTGTCGGCGGTTATAGACCTATGACAGCAGTGTACCGACTTCTTTCGTTTTTCATTAATTAAAAATCTTGTTATTATGAATAATACAGAAAAAGGCAGCAAAGCCTATCTCTTTTCCATAGTCCTCGTTGCTGTATTGGGCGGATTGTTATTCGGATATGATACAGCCGTAATCTCCGGAGCTGAAAAAGGACTTCAGGCATTCTTCATGGGTGCAAGTGACTTTACTTATACAGATGCATGGCATGGCATTACTTCTTCAAGTGCGCTGATAGGTTGTATCATCGGTAGTGCCATATCAGGTTTCTTTGCATCACGTTTCGGACGTAAGAACTCGCTGTTCATGGCGGGTATCATGTTTTTCCTTTCCGCATTGGGCTCGTATTGGCCGGAATTCCTTTTCTTTGATTATGGAAAACCTACATATTCATTATTGATAGCTTTCAACTTTTATCGTGTTTTAGGGGGAGTAGGTGTTGGTCTGGCTTCAGCCATATGCCCGATGTATATTGCCGAGATTGCTCCAAGCAACATCCGTGGTACATTGGTTTCATGGAACCAGTTTGCAATCATATTCGGTCAGCTGGTAGTTTATTTCGTTAATTTCCTTATTTTGGGAGACAATATAAACCCTGTTATCAAGGCGGTAGAGGGCGTCAATCAGATTTTAAATCCGGGAGAAGCTGCGTGGACTATAGAAACAGGCTGGAGGCTTATGTTCGTGAGCGAGGCTGTTCCTGCAGGACTTTTCACATTGCTCGTTTTGCTTGTTCCTGAAACACCGAGATATCTTGCAATGGTAGGTAAGGATGAAAAGGCTTTGTTCGTATTGAGCAGAATCAATGGTCTGACTCAGGCTAAGGCTATTCTTCAGGACATCAAGGCTACAGCAGAAGAGAAGACTGAAAAGCTGTTTACTTACGGTTGGACTGTAATATTCGTAGGTATAATGCTTAGTGTGTTCCAGCAGGCTGTAGGTATCAACGCCGTATTGTATTTTGCTCCTCGTATATTTGAAAGCATGGGTATGGGTAACCCTATGATTCAGACAGTTTTTATGGGTGTGGTAAATATCCTGTTTACTCTGCTTGCTATATTTACAGTAGAACGTCTTGGAAGAAAACCTCTCTTGATATGGGGCTCTATAGGTATGGCTATCGGAGCTTTCGGCGTAGCATTGAGTAATGCAGTAACAGGTCTTCCTGCTATAGTACCTGTAGTAAGCATCATGATATATAGTGCTTCGTTCATGTTCAGCTGGGGACCTATCTGCTGGGTTCTTATCGCAGAGATATTCCCTAATACTATTCGTGGCGGTGCCGTAGCTATAGCTGTAGCGTTCCAGTGGATATTCAACTTCATAGTATCTTCTACATTCCTGCCTATGTATAACATGAGTGCCGGAGATATGGGAGTTAAGTTCGGTCATATGTTCGTGTACGGACTCTACGGAGTGATTTGTGTTATAGCAGCCGTATTCGTATGGAAAATGGTTCCAGAAACCAAAGGAAAGACTCTTGAAGACATGACAAGACTCTGGAAGAAACACAAGTAATTTAGATTTATATGCTTTTAAGGAAAATCTGCGGGATGTATTGTCTCGTGGATTTTCTTTTTTTATGTACAGTACTTTTTTTGTTGAGATTTCTTGGATAATGCTGTATTTACTATATGATATTATTATGGGTGTAAATAATGCAAAAAGTTATTATCTTGAGAGTTTCGGTGACTTCATAGTTTGAAAATTTATTCGATATAGAGTGAAGTGTTAAATGAAAATCGTATTATAATTGTGATTTTCTTAATTATATATCCCTAAAATCATAAAAACCTTGATTGTTTTTGTAATATAAATAATTGGAATGTTGAGAAAAATGTCTTGTTATTTATATAAAAATGCCTTGTCGTTGTATTTGAAATGTCAGCTTGTTTTATTTGAACATCTAAGTTGAGCCGGATAATGCCGGCTTTTTTTCTATAATCAAACAGAAGTGGAGTCGTTTCTAATTATTAATATGATTGCAAGTTTTAAAAATCGCTGAGCTTTTGATATTGTAAGTATTCCTGAAATAAAATAATGATGTTTATTGTTTTAGTTAGCTTGATTTTTGCGATGCAGTGACTGAGTGAGATTCTGTTTTTTTACTGCACTATGATTTAAGATGCAAATTCACCAATCTGGGGATATTATAGAAATCATTTTGACAAATTGTTTTTTTATTGTTAATGAAATATTTCGAATATTTTCCGTAAGTTTGTAGGCAAAATAAATTATTGATATGAAAAAACACATTAAATGGGGTATTTTAGGGGTTATTGTGATTGGTGCAATAGTGGTTGGAGTGCGTACATTCACTCCGAGGAAAAATGTAGAACTTAATGAGGCTGAAATAGAAAAGCCAAAACAACAGACTAAGAAGACGGCATTAAGTGTGAACGCCATGATTGTGGAACCTCATCTGATTACTGATCAGATATTTGTAAGTGGAAAACTTGTACCGGATGAAGAGGTGAACCTTTCGTTTGAAATCTCAGGTAAAATTATAGATATATTTTTCAATGAAGGTTCAGCGGTGACAAAAGGGGAACTCTTGGCAAAAGTTAATGACAGACAGTTAAAGGCTCAACTATCAAGACTGGAGGCACAGATGCCTTTGGCCGAAGATCGTGTGTTCAGACAGAATGCTTTGTTGCAGAGAGATGCTGTCAGTAAGGAAGCCTACGAGCAGGTAAAGACAGAACTTGCAATACTGGATGCTGACATAGAGAATGTAAAAGCTAATATTGCTATGACAGAGCTGCGTGCTCCTTTCGATGGAATAGTGGGATTGCGTCAGGTAAGTATAGGTGCCTATGCTTCTCCTACAACTGTGGTGGCTAAACTTACAAAAATAACACCGCTGAAAGTGGAATTTGCTGTCCCTGAACGATATGCCAGACAAGTAAAGAAAGGAACTAACCTTACTTTTAAGGTAGAGGGAAAACTTGATGCTTTCAGTGCTCAGGTTTATGCCACAGAATCAAGTATAGATACAGAGACGCATACTATGACTGTACGCGCCATATTCCCAAACCGTAATGGTGAGTTGTTGCCGGGACGCTATGCCGATATTCAGCTGAAACAGACGGAAATACATGATGCCATAGCAATCCCTTCGGAGGCTATTGTTCCTGAGATGGGCAAGAATAAGGTTTTTGTATATCGTTCAGGACTTGCATATCCGGTTGATGTGGAATTGGGTATTCGTACGGAATCTGAAATACAGATTTTGCGAGGTTTGTCTGCCGGTGACACCATTCTCACTTCAGGTACATTGCAGCTTCGTACAGGAATGCCTGTAGTATTAGATAAAATCAATTAATATCAGTTGTAGCCATGAATATATCAGAATTAAGTATTCGTCGCCCTGTACTGGCTACAGTACTTACTATAATTATTCTTTTGTTCGGTATGATAGGATATACCACTTTGGGAGTAAGAGAGTATCCTTCGGTAGATAATCCTATTATATCGGTTACATGCAGTTATGCCGGTGCGAACGCTGATGTTATTGAGAATCAGATTACTGAACCTTTGGAGCAGAATATCAATGGTATTCCGGGAATACGTTCTTTATCCAGTGTCAGCCAGCAAGGGCAATGTCGTATAACTGTTGAGTTCGAATTGTCAGTGGATTTGGAGACTGCTGCAAACGACGTTCGCGATAAGGTCTCACGTGCTCAGCGATACTTGCCGCGTGACTGCGACCCACCTACTGTATCAAAGGCTGATGCCGATGCAAGTCCTATTCTTATGGTAGCCATACAGAGCCAGACTCGTTCTCTTCTGGAGTTGAGTGAAATAGCATCCCTTACGGTCAAGGAACAGTTGCAGACTATATCAGACGTGAGTAGCGTATCAATCTGGGGAGAGAAACGCTATTCAATGCGTATATGGTTGGATCCTACTAAAATGGCCGGTTATGGAATAACTCCTGTTGATGTCAAGAAAGCCATGGATAACGAGAATGTGGAACTTCCGTCAGGTAGTATAGAAGGTAATACAATGGAACTTACACTTCGTACAATGGGGCAGATGCATACAGCAAAGGAGTTTAATAATGTAGTGATAAAGGAGGTAAACGGTCGTGTTATAAGGTTGAGTGATATAGGGTTTGCCGAGCTTGGTCCTGCCGATTTGAAGAGTTACATGAAGATGAACGGTGTGCCAATGGTCGGTGTGGTTGTTATTCCACAGCCAGGAGCCAATCATATAGAGATAGCTGATGCCGTTTATGAACGTATGGAACAGATGCGTAAGGACTTGCCTGAGGATGTCAATTATATGTACGGATTTGATAATACCAAGTTTATACGAGCTTCTATTGCTGAGGTTGAAAGTACTGTATATGAGGCCTTCGTGCTGGTAATCATAATAATTTTCCTATTCTTGCGCGACTGGCGTGTCACTCTTATACCGTGTATTGTCATTCCGGTTTCGCTTATAGGTGCTTTCTTTGTGATGTACGTTGCAGGATTTTCAATCAACGTTCTTACCATGCTTGCTGTGGTATTGTCTGTCGGTCTGGTTGTTGACGATGCCATTGTGATGACGGAAAATATCTATATAAGGATAGAAAAGGGAATGAAGCCTTTTGATGCCGGTATTGAGGGCGCCAAGGAAATATTCTTTGCTGTAATTTCTACCACCATTACGCTGGTTGCTGTTTTCCTTCCAATAGTTTTCATGGAAGGAACAAGCGGACGTCTGTTCCGTGAGTTCAGTTTTGTGGTGGCCGGTTCAGTGATTATATCTTCTTTCGCGGCACTTACGTTTACCCCGATGTTGGCTACCAAGCTTCTGGTATATAGAGAAAGACAGAGCTGGTTCTATCGTAAGACAGAGCCTTTTTTCGAGGGGCTTAACAATATTTACAGCAGATCTCTCAATGCTTTTCTGAAACATAGGATAATATCAGTTCCGTTTATTTTTATTACTTTAGGATTGATTGGATATCTTTGGATTAATATTCCTTCGGAGATGGCACCGTTGGAGGACCGTTCGCAGATAAATATCATGACCCGTGCTGCTGAAGGAGCCAGTTATGAATATATCAGGGATTATACCGAAGATATTTTCGACTTGACAGACTCTATAATACCCGACGCAGAGTTTATAACTGCACGTGTATCCAGTGGTAGCGGTAATATAAGCGTTACCTTGAAAGACTTGCGTGAAAGGGACTACAGTCAGATGGAGGCGGCCGAGAAGCTATCCAAGGCTATAAAAACGAAGACAAAAGCGCGTGCCTTTGTACGTCAGCAGTCATCATTTGGCGGCAGGAAGAGCAGTATGCCTGTGCAGTATGTTATCCAGGCAACAAGTCTGGAAAAACTTGAGAAGGTGTTGCCCGAATTTTTAAGTCAGGTTTATGACAATCCTGTATTCCAGATGGCTGATGTCGACTTGAAGTTCAGCAGTCCTGAGGTGCGTGTTAATATAAACCGTGATAAGGCAGGAACAATGGGAGTTAGTGTACGGGATATTGCTGAGACACTTCAATATGGATTGAGTGGTCAGCGTATGGGATATTTCTATATGAACGGCAAGCAATATGAAATATTGGCACAGATAAACCGTCAGCAAAGGAACCAGCCGGCTAACATAAAGTCAATATATATAAGGAATGATAATGGAGACATGATACAGCTTGATAATCTTGTGGAATTTGTAGAGTCTATTGCACCTCCCAAGTTATACCATTATAACCGTTTCCTTTCTGCTACTGTCTCGGCCGGATTGTCCGAAGGATATACCATTGGAGAAGGACTGGATGAGATGGACAAGATAGCAGCATCTACGCTGGATGAAACCTTCCGTACGGCTCTTTCGGGCGATTCAAAGGAATATCGGGAAAGTTCGTCCAGTCTTATGTTTGCCTTTATATTGGCTTTGATATTAATATACCTGATACTGGCAGCACAGTTTGAGAGTTTTAAGGACCCTTTCATCATTATGCTTACAGTGCCTTTGGCCATAGCTGGAGCTTTGGTATTCATGTACTTCAATGATATTACAATGAATATATTCAGTCAGATTGGTATCATTATGTTGATAGGGCTTGTAGCCAAGAACGGTATTCTTATTGTGGAGTTTGCCAATCAGAAACAAGAGGCAGGAGAGGATAAAATGAGTGCTATACGTGATGCGGCATTACAACGTTTAAGACCTATTCTCATGACAAGTGCATCTACGGTTTTGGGACTTATACCATTGGCTTTTGCCACAGGTGAGGGTGCCAATCAGAGAATAGCAATGGGTACCGCTGTAGTCGGGGGTATGATAGTATCCACGTTCCTTACCATGTATATCGTTCCGGCTATTTATTCATATATTTCTACTAACCGTGCTAAGAAAGAGAAAAAACAATGAAGCGATTTATATATATCATAGTTTTGTTATTGGGAACAGCTGCAAATGTTGTTGCCCAATATCATTATGACCTGAAACAGTGTCTTGAAGAAGGACTTGTCAACAATTACTCTCTTATTATATCAAGGAATGATGAACAGATAAGTCGGAATAATGCTACATTGGCAAATGCCGGTTATCTGCCTACAATAGATATTAGTGCATCGTACAGAGGCGACCTTAATAGCAGTGATACCAGGAATAAAGACAACGGTAGCTACACCAGTATAAGAAACGCAATGGATCATACTCTGGATGCTGGAATTGATTTAAACTGGACTATATTTGACGGGTTTAACATCAGTACTACTTACAAGCAACTTAAGGAATTTGAGCGTTTAGGCTCTACTAACACCAGAATAGCCGTTGAGGATTTTATTGCTACTCTTACTGCAGAGTATTATAATTATATACAGCAGGAAATAAGGCTTAAGAACTTCAGATATGCTGTGTCGCTTTCAAGGGAGCGTATGCGTATAGTAGAGGAAAGGTATCATATAGGTAATTTCTCACGCCTGGACTATCAACAGGCAAAAGTGGATTTCAATGCTGACAGTGCACAGTATATCAAACAGCAGGAACTGGTACATACTTCTATGATAAACCTTAATGAGCTGATGGCGAATAAAGAGGTTAACAGACTCATACAAGTCGAGGATTCTGTTATTAACCTCAACCAGAATTTAGATTTTGAGGACCTGTGGAGCTCTGTACTGACTTGTAACGCCAACATCCTTAAAGCGGATCATAATTCGACTATTGCCCAATTGGACTACAAGAAAGTACTGTCGCGCAATTATCCTTATGTCAGACTTAATGCCGGATATGGATACACTCTTAACAGGTATGATGTGAATTCAGTACGAAGCCGTAACAACTGGGGATTTAGTGGAGGTATTACTGTAGGATTTAATATTTTTGACGGTAATCGTAAAAGGGAAAAGAGAAATGCCAGTTTGTCAATAAGAAATGCACAACTTGAACGCGAACAGGTGGAACTTGGTTTGCGTGCTGAACTAAGTAATTTATGGCAAGCATACAGGAATAATATAAAACTGCTCAACCTTGAAAAACAGAATCTCGTCACGGCTAAGGAAAATCATGAGATTGCCAAAGAACGTTACTTATTGGGAGACCTGTCCGGTATTGAGATGAGAGAGGCTCAAAAGAGTCTTCTTGATGCGGAAGAACGTATTCTCTCTGCACAATATAACACAAAGATGTGTGAGATATCATTGTTGCAAATCAGTGGAAAGGTTACTATGTATTTGGAGTAGGTATAAAGTGGTGGAAATAATGCAATATATTTCTACTTTTTGTATTTCATTATTTCTGGCAGAATCCTTTTTATTTCAGATATTCGGTGAGCATCGCTTGGGTGAGTACTCATAAATTCCGGGGTACTTCCTGTTGAACCGGCGGACATCTTCTGCCAGAAATTGACAGCCACTTCCGGATTATATCCTGCTATAGTCATAAGTATCAGCCCCATATAGTCGGCTTCAAGTTCGTGTGTTCTTGAGAATGGCAGCATTACGCCATATTGCGCTCCAATGCCGTAAACAGTGCCGGCTACATTCTTTACCATTGTACTTTTCTCTGATAGTGCAGCCGAAAGGATTTGTGCGCCGTATTGTGCCGCTATCTGCTGGCTCATTCTTTCATTGCTGTGTTTTGCTACCGCATGTGCCACTTCATGCCCTATAACCACAGCCAACTCATCGTCCGATGACACTAATTTCATCAGTCCCTCATATACCACGATTTTACCTCCCGGCATACAGAAGGCATTTACCTGTTTGTCGTTTATCAGATTGAATTCCCAGGAGAAGTTCTTTACCTCATTTGTCATTCCCGACTGTCTGAGATAGGCTTCTGTTGCAGCTGCTATTTTCTGGCCTACACGCTTTACCATAGCTGTCTGTGATGACGATGTGGATTTCTTTGCGGTCTTTATGTAATCATTATATTGGGTAAGACTTGAGGTGAGGACTTCAGAATCGGAAACCAACAGTAGTTGTTTTCTTCCGGTTAATGGTACAGAACCGCAACTTGTCAGTAAATATATTGAAGCGCATAATAATAAATCTTTCTTTTTCATAACTTATGGTTTAAAAATATTTTGTGAGAGCAAATATGGTGAAAAAAAACTATTATTCAAAGTGAATATGCCTTTGAATCTTATCTATAATTAGTCTAATTTGATATCGTAATGACATATTGTCTTAGAAAATCTTTATTGTAAATCGTTTTTTTCTTACTTTTGTACTAATTAGTATATAAATGACATTATTGTATTATGTTGAGAAAAATCAGAGAAATTCTTGCATTAGTATTTTTTGTTAGTATTACATTATTATTTCTTGATTTTACCGGTACTATACATACCTGGTTGGGTTGGATGGCAAAAATCCAATTCATGCCTGCTTTATTTGCTGTAAATACATTGGTACTGGTTTTCCTGTTTTTACTTACATTAATTTTCGGTCGTGTATATTGTTCCGTTATCTGTCCTTTGGGAGTAATGCAGGATGTGATATCACGCATTAGTGGAATGCGTAAGAAAAAGAAAAACAGATTTACATATTCTGTTGCTTATTTTTATTTGAGAAATATTGTATTGGCAATATTTATTGCGGCATTTTTCCTTGGTGCGGGTTCGGTGGTCGCTTTGCTTTCCCCGTATAGCTCATATGGAAGGATAGCTTCTAATTTACTGGCTCCGGTATGGCAGCTGGGTAATAATGTTCTTGCTTACTTTGCCGAACGTGCAGACAGCTATGCTTTCTATTCTACAGAGGTTTGGATAAAGAGTCTTCCGACATTCATTATTGCTCTTGTCACATTTGTTGTCATATTTGTTTTAGCATGGCGTAACGGACGTACATACTGTAATACAATTTGTCCGGTCGGTACTATCTTAGGCTATGTTTCCCGTTTCTCATTTTTCAGAATTAAAATAGACAGTGATAAATGTAAAAACTGTCGTTTGTGTTCCAAGCAGTGTAAAGCATCTTGTATTGATATTAAGAATCACAATGTAGATTATACGCGCTGTGTAAGCTGTATGAATTGTCTTGATTCATGTAAGCATGGAGCAATACATTACGAATTCCGTTTTCATGGAAAGAAAAAAGATGAAAACGGGAAGGAAGAGTTTAAAACTGTAGAAACGGATAATTCAAGAAGAACTTTCCTTACAACAGCAGTTGCTGTGGCGGCAGGCAGTGCATTGAAAGCACAGGAAATGAAGGTAGATGGCGGACTGGCAAAGATTATAGACAAGAAGGTTCCTAAAAGAAATACTCCAATACTTCCTCCCGGAGCATTGAGCAAGAACAGTTTTGCCAAGAAGTGTACCGGATGTCAGTTGTGTGTTTCGGTATGCCCTAACCAGGTACTTCGTCCTTCTACGGATCTGATGAAACTGATGCAGCCGGAAATGTCATACGAGAAAGGTTATTGCCGTCCGGAATGTACCAAATGTTCTGAAGTATGTCCTACAGGCGCTATCAATCTCATTTCTATGGCAGACAAGGCTTCTACACAGATAGGTCATGCAGTATTTATAATGGAGAACTGCGTAGCTGTAAAAGATAATGTGAACTGCGGTAACTGTGAGCGTCATTGTCCTACAGGGGCCATAACCATGATTCACAGCAAGGCCGGGGATAAGACCTCGCCTCAGATTCCTTCAGTCAATGTAGAACGCTGTATCGGCTGTGGAGCATGCGAGAATCTTTGTCCGTCACGTCCTTTCAGCGCAATTTATGTGGAAGGACACGAACGTCATAGAATGATTTGATAAAAAGGAGATTAGTGTATGGAAAAGAAAAATATAAACCGAAGAGATTTTATCAAGATAGTTGGTATCAGCACCGCCACAGTGGGCGGACTGTTCTATGGATGCGGAAAAGGCAAGTCTGAGGAAGAAGCCGCTGCAGGTCCTGCAGCTCCGGTGCCTGTGGATAAGATGACATACCGTACTTCAGAGCGTGGTGACAAGGTTTCACTGTTGGGATATGGATGTATGCGCTGGCCGACTCTTCCTTCACCGGCAGGAGATGGAAATGTAATAGACCAGGATGCCGTGAATGAGCTGATAGACTATGCCATGGCTCATGGAGTGAATTATTACGATACATCACCGGTATATGTGCAGGGATGGTCCGAGAAATCTACAGGTATAGCTCTCAAACGTCATCCGAGGGAGAAATTCTATGTGGCTACAAAGTTGTCGAACTTCTCGAACTACACACGCGAGAACTCCATCAAGATGTATAAGAGGTCGTTCGAAGAGCTTCAGGTGGATTATATCGACTACTATCTGCTTCATTCCATAGGTAATGGCGGTATGAAGACATTCCGTGCCAGATATATTGACAATGGTATGCTGGATTATCTCATTGAAGAAAGAAAGGCCGGAAGAATCCGTAACCTTGGTTTTTCGTTCCATGGCACTCAGGATGTATTCGACGAGGTTCTGGCCATGCATGACAAGGTACACTGGGATTTCGTACAGATACAGCTTAACTATGTAGACTGGCGACATGCCACAGGTAGAAACGTAAATGCGGAATATCTGTATGGAGAACTTGAAAAGCGGAATATTCAGGCTATCATTATGGAGCCGCTTTTGGGAGGACGATTGTCGAACGTGCCTCAGCATATAGTTGACAGATTCAAGCAGCAACGCCCTTCGGACAGTGTGGCATCATGGGCTTTCCGGTTTGCCGGTACCTGGGATAAGGTATTGACTGTTCTAAGCGGAATGACATATATGGAACATTTGCAGGACAATATCCGTACATATTCACCTTTAGTCCATCTGACAGACGAGGATAAGGAATTTCTTGAAGAAACTGCACAGCTGATGAAGAAATATCCTACGGTGCCATGCAATGACTGTAAATACTGTATGCCGTGTCCCTACGGTATAGATATTCCGGCTATACTTGTACACTACAACAAATGTGTGAATGAGGGTAATGTGCCGAAATCGAGCAAGGACGAAAACTATGACAAGGCCCGCAGAGCATATCTGATAGGGTATGACAGGAGTGTTCCTAAACTGAGACAGGCAAGCCATTGTATCGGTTGTAGAGAATGTGTGGACCACTGTCCGCAGGATATAAACATTCCTCATGAACTGCATCGTATAGACCGCTTTGTAGAGTCCTTAAAACAGAATAAGTTATGATTCAGTCCTGGAATTGTGAGATGTCTGCCTTAGTGGAAGAATTGAAAAAAGGCGGATGGTCGTGCGTAGTAGGCAACGGAACTGTGATGAGGACATTCTCGCGCAAGGGAGTGGCAGACCTATATGATATGCTGCATACAGAACCGGAACTGCTGGATGGAGCTTTCATTGCCGACAAGGTGGTAGGCAAGGGTGCAGCTGCTCTTATGATTTTAGGAAAGGTTTCAAGACTTCACACCCATATAATAAGTACTCCGGCATTGTGCCTGTTGCGCAAAGCCGGAGTACTCGTTGGTTTCGATGTGGAAACCGAGTATATTATAAACCGTGACGGTACCGGACGTTGTCCTGTAGAAACATTATGCGACGGAATTTCCGAACCGGAAGAGATACTTCCCCTGATATCGGATTTCCTTGCAAAGATACGACCTTGATTATAATTCAAAGATGCCTGTAGGAGAGGTCCTTCTCAAAGGAATGACCTCCACATCTTTTCCTACTATTATATTTTTTGATTTAAGTGCTGCTTCCACTGTCTTCAGCGCCAGTTCCGGATGATTGTTGTCCTTGCTGAGATGGCATAACCACAGATATTTCAGCCGTGAAGGGAAGTTGCAGGAAATAAACTCTGCCAGTTCCTTGTTGCACAAATGGCCGTTCCCGCTTGCTATTCTTTCTTTCAGGTGGGTAGGGTATGGACCGCAGTCAAGCATACTCTTATCGTAGTTTGCTTCCATTACCAAATAGTCTGAAATACTTACAAACCGGGCTACAGTAGGAGTGATACGCCCTATGTCTGTAATGAAAGTGAACACCTTATCGCAGATTTTTATGCTGTAGCCCACATTGTCGGTAGAATCGTGAGGTACTTCAAAACATGTTATCTCAAAATCATCAACTTTTACTGTCTCTCCTTTAGAGATAAACTTCTTCATATTATCTGCAAGTTTCTCTGTCATGCAGTAACTCCTTCGCATACCTTCGTGCACTTCCTGAGTGGCATATATAGGGATATTATGTTTTCCGGCCAAATGTCCCACTGCCTTTATGTGGTCTGCATGGTCGTGGGTAACGAATACCGCTTTTACATCACCCAGGTTCAGGCAATGGTCCTTCAAAACCTTTTTTACGGTGCGTATTCCCAATCCTCCGTCTATCAGTACAGATGTGTTGCCGTTGCTCAGATAGTAACAGTTGCCGCTGCTGCCGCTTGCAAGGCTTAAAAACTTTATATTCATATCGTTATTTCGTATTTTGTGTTCTGACACTTCCCCAAAAGCGGAAAAGTTGCGCGAATTTACAAAAAATAGCCTGAAAAACCTATTTTGACTATGATTTTGTAGGCATAGACATCCAGTGGTTGTTATGCCGAAAGAATATTTTTTGTAATTTTGTAACCGCATTTCTAAGACAGGAACAACAGAATGAAACCACAATTTCTCATAGGAGGCGCAACATCTGGAAGCGGAAAGACTGTTTTCGCTTTAGGTCTTCTTCGTGCCTTGAAGAAACGTGGAATAAAAGTCCAGCCTTATAAATGCGGTCCGGGATTTATGGATACACAACTGCACTCCATATCATCAGGAACAGACTCTGTAAACCTTGATTCGTGGTTTGCAGGACGTACGCATCTGCAATACGTCTATAATAAGTACGGAGAGAAAGCTGAAGTTTGTATGATAGAAGGCAATTCTGCCTTGTTTGACGGTTACAGAAGGATGCAGGGCAGCAGTGCAGAGATGTCTCAGTTAGTTTCAGTACCTGTTATTTTAGTGGTCAATGCCCGTTCGGCAGCCTATTCGGTAGCTCCAATGCTTTACGGATATAAACTGTTCCGTCCGCAAGTCAAAATAGTTGGAGTGGTATTTACCCATGTTTCCTCGTCTACACATTTTTCGTATCTTAAGGATGCATGTAACGATGCCGGACTGAACAGTCTTGGATATATTCCTTACGATGAAAGTCTGAAACTTCCGCAGCGTCATACGGCTCTTACGCAGTCAGTCCGTTCGGAGATAGAAGAGGTGGCAGAGAAAGCCGCTTCGTATGTGGAACAGAATATAGACATAGAGCGTATTCTGAAAATGTGTACACGCATATTTCCATGCGAATATACTCTTCCTTACACATCGGATGTAGAGGAAACGGGTTTTCAGTATGAGGGAAAACATAAGCCGCTGAAAATAGCGGTGGCACGCGATTCGGCATTCAATCTTATTTATAAGGAAAACATAGACCGGCTGTCGGCTATTGGCAATATCACATATTTCAGTCCACTGTATTCAAATAATCTTCCGGAGGCTGATATATTATATCTTCCCGGTGGCTTTCCTGAGATGTTTGCAAGACAGTTGCATCGTCGTAAGCCATTAATGAAGCAGCTTAAGGATTATGCCGAAAAAGGTGGTAAGATTATAGCAGAGGGAGGCGGTATGGTACTTCTTTCACGTTCGCTTACGGTTCGTGAAGGAGGCAGCACATATGAGATGAGCGGTGTATTGCCTTTTGGCTGTACTATGATAGATTCGCATCTGCATACCGGATATCGGATAATCGAGGCTTCTGAAATATCGCTCAGAGGGCATGAATTCCGTTTTCTGTCAATAGATACGGATAATGGTAAGTTGGCTTCCGAAGTGAAAGTCAGTTCCGTCAAGAATACACGTGGAGCAGAAGCTGAAACATGCATATACCGTTATAAGAATGTGATAGCGGGCTTTACTCATTGGTATTGGGGAGAAACGGATATACTTCGTTTGTGGAATTATGTTTAGAATCATTCAGTGAACGTGTAATGAACGCAGAATGAACGTGTAATGAACTCTTGACAACTCACTCGTTATATGTTCTTTTAATGTTCACCGGGCGTTTATTAGCCGTTCACTGAATAGAAACAGAAAAATAGAATCCCAATTTATCCTTTGAGTATCTCTTTTATGCCTCCCAAAGAGCCTAATAGAGAAGTAGCTTCGTATGGAATGTAAACGGTCTTGTTATCCTTTCCGCTTGTCATTTCTTTAAGCGTTTCGATATATTTCAGTGCAATCTGATAAGAAGCCGGATCAGAGCTTGTTCCCTTGATAGCCTCAGCCAGTTTCTCAATGGCCTCAGCCTCAGCTTTTGCCTGAAGGATTTTTGCTTCCGCTTCACCTTGTGCCATCAGAATCTGTGATTCTTTCTGAGCCTTAGCCTGATTTATCTGTGCTTCCTTCTCACCTTCGGAATAAAGAATCTTCGATGTTTTGTCACCTTCAGCCTTCAGAATCTTCGCACGGCGTTCGCGCTCTGCCTGCATCTGCTGTTCCATGGCACGGCGTACACTCTCAGGAGGAGTGATGTCCTGCAGTTCCACACGGTTTACTTTAACTCCCCATTTGTTTGTTGCCTCGTCAAGCACCTCACGAAGACGGGAATTGATGGTGTCGCGCGATGTAAGAGTTTCGTCCAGTTCCAGTTCGCCGATAATGTTACGAAGGGTTGTCTGCGTAAGTTTCTCTATTGCATTTGGCAGGTTCTCTATCTCATATACCGATTTGAACGGGTCTGTAATCTGGAAATACAGCAATGCATTGATGCTGGTGGTCACATTATCTTTGGTAATCACGCTCTGTTCAGGGAAATCGTAAACCTGTTCACGAAGGTCTATCACGTCCGACATCCTTATCAGAGTCTGTGTAGCTCCGTTCATTCTGGTTACCACATACCTTGTATAAACCTTTCTCGGTCTGTCGAGAATAGGCCATATGATGTTTATACCTGAAGACAACGTGCTGTGGTATCTTCCTAATCTTTCAATAACTTTTGTTTCCCCCTGGCGGATGATTTTAAGCCCCTGCACTGCGAAAACTATCACGACAAGTGCTATAAGCCCTACAATAATCAAAGCTCCCATAATGAATGTGTGTTTTTTAGATGTTTATAATAAAGATATTTATCATGCTTTTCTGACGGTGAGTATAATGCTGTCCACTTTAAGAACGACGACTTTCTCACCTTTCATAATATTGTTTCCGTCTTCCGATACAGCCTTCCACCTGTCTCCGTCAATGGCTACGCGTCCGCTGTTTGTTTCCGGAATGATGTCTTCCTCAACGATGGCTGTTCGTCCGATAAGGGCTTCCACTCCGCTTTTCGGCGAATCTTTCTTCCTTGAAAGAAACTTAAGCATGAACGGGCGTACATAGATGAATGATATTAAGGTGAAAACGGCAAAGACCGTAATCTGCCAGACTAAAGAGTCGGTGAAACATGATGCCACAGCTGCTCCAACTGCTCCAATAGCCAGACATAATGCAGCGAAACCTACGGTGATTATTTCTATTATTACAAGTGCCAGTGCTATGGCAAGCCATATTTGCCAGATTTCCATAAAATGAGTGTTTTAAAAATTTATGTTGTCAAGATATTAATTTTTTCCCGGTTTTCAAAGGGATGTGAGGAATTTTCTTAATTATGATTTTGAGCGATATAATCATTCCAAATTTCTGTAGCAAGGTATTTGTCACTTCTACAATGTAAGTCTGCTATACCTTCGTCTATAAGGTCAGCCATCTCAGAACTATAATATATGTCTGTTGCTTCTTCTATTGTTATATGATACATCTCGCTCAAGCTTGATATTATGTTTGAGCATTTTACTCCTTTATATATTTGTTTTGAAACTCCTGTCATAATTCAATACTTTCAATATAGGTTAAACATTCATCTATCATTTGTTGTGACCGGATACATAATTGAATATTTGGCTTTTCGTATTTCAATAAACCCAATGCTTGTTCTTTGGATAGTTCACCTGCGAAATATCTGTCTAATGTTAAAATAACACGATCGTTGGCAATACCTCCAATAATCATATCATAAAGTTCTACAGGTTTTCCTATACGACAATTTGCGACATAATCCAACCATTCACTATTATATGAATCAAAACGAAGCAATTTCCATTTATCAATATTATAACTTAATTCATAAATATTGAGCCAAGCAGGTTTACCTCTACGCAGGAAACGTTGTGCGTATTTTTCAGCCTGTTCACGTATTGTCGTAATGTAAAATCCCTGTCCGAAATCAAGATATTCCCTTGAGTGTATCGTGTCCGGATTTTCTACTATGACACTTGAAGCATGATATACTTTCATAAATTACAAAACTCCTTTCTCTTTCATATAATCTGTCAAGTCTTCCATCAGATAACGTGAACCAAATGTATGCAGTACATCGTATGAGGGAACTATGTATCCATACAGTATCCCTGATTCTTTAAGCCGTTTATAAACTTCTCTTTGTGACAGATGAAGATGTACAGCCAATGAGCTAATGCAAAATGTTACAAAATCCAAAACTTCTTTATCCATAATCATTTGAGATTTTAATAGTTCGTACGAATTATAACAAAATTACAAATTACTTGGTTATTATAAATAATTGAGTAATGTTTTTTTATTCATTCTTAGATAAAAGGATATCTTGTATTCAAATAATCTACCCATTGCTTGTTCTTTTCATTCATCTCAAAGTGCTTACATATAAGAAGGATGAGTTTTTCGATGGTAATATAGCCGAATGTTGCTTTTCCATATTCCGACAGTAATTTTTCATACTCAGGAAGTACTTTCTTGAAATGGGTATTTCCGTTGGGATAAAGTGTGATACTATGGAATCTGTCGATTTGTCCGTTCATAACCATTGCAGCACCTAATAAATGATTCCTCCATATCTGCCTGTAGTCATCTTTGCAAAGCAATGTTTCACTCAGGTGGCGGTTGTTTATCTCATTTGTGTATAACCCACATTGGCGTGTCTTGATGGCGTATAAGGAATCTTCCTCTTCCATAACCCTCTTCCTTTCTAGTTTTCCAAAAGGATATCCTTCTTCAGTATATTTTACTTCAATACCCACGCCACATTTTTCCCCATTGTACATATATTCAATATATGTGTCGAATGAAGTATTGTCATCAAGGGCGGTCTCTTTTTCCGGAGCCCACTCAATACGAATATCTGTTACATTATCTATCTCGTCAGTTTTCAGAATTTCTTTTAATAGGGCTACCGTTGCCTGTTTATCTAAATTCATAGGATAAAAGACATTCCATGGAATATGTTCACTCCTAAGCATGTTGCCCATAAGTCCCTCATGGAGTGCGACATTCATCTTTGCATACCGCTCCTTTATGCCATTGAGTATATAGCTTCGATAAACATCACAGAAATTATATCCTAAAGAAGCGAATGGTTCCATAAGGAAAGCACCATACTTGCTAAACTTGTGTTTTGGATCGTATGGAATTCCTAATACCATCTGACGGAAAAGTGACTGCTTTTTCCTTGCATGTGCTTTGAATGCCGGTTCACCCGTACTGGGTGGAGTTTCTTGATATGCGGCTTTCTGCTTTAATAATATAAGCTTTTCTAAATGTTCCATATTTTAAAATCCAGTACTATATGACAAAATTAGCAATAATATTTTATTAATTATTACCTTGCGATAATCAATACAATTTATTTTTGGTAGATATAGTTGATTAGGTGGTTAAAAACAAGGATAATATTCACATTGTTATATTAATGGTTTTCCATTCATTTTTCATACCTTTGCGTAGTATTAATTTTTAATTTTACGATTATGATTATCGACAAACTTGAAAACATTGGAATGTATGCCTCTGTAAATCCGCTGTTTGCTCAGGCTATTGAATTTTTGAAATCAACAGACCTTAATGCTCACGAACTTGGTAAGGTAGTGCTGAAAGAAGGCGAACTGTTCGTTAACTTTGCAGCTGCAAGACCAAAGACTAAGGATGACGCAAAAATCGAGACACACAATAACTTCATTGATATCCAGATTCCTCTTACTGGTACTGAACTAATGGGATATATGCCAAGAACAGACCTTGCTGAGGCTGAATACAATGCAGAAAAGGATGTGACTTTCTATCCTGGACATGCTACTGACTATCTGACTGTTAAACCAGGTATGTTCGCTATCTTCTTCCCTGAAGATGCTCACGCTCCGGGTGTCACTGAAGTGGAGTTGAAGAAAGTTATTGTAAAGGTTAGAGTGAAATAAGATATCGGTTTCCATTTACGGACCATTTGATAACGGAAGAATAGGCAAGCATTAGGCTGTCTGCCTGTTCTTCCGTTTTTGTTTTTAATTGATTTCTCTGTTTCTTCATCTTATCTGCAATATTTCCGCCTGTCCTTATCAAATTGGTATCTTTCATTGCTGTTATGGTACATTTTCAGTGTCTATTATGGATTAATTTTGCTGGAAAATATAAGTAATATGACTGTGTGTATTAAATCTCTGATTCAGAATATGAATATTGTTATAGGTTGTACTATAGGGTGTAACTACTGTTATGCCAGGTGTAACTGCAACAGGTTTCATATGACTGATGATTTCTCAAAACCGGAATATATGGGCAGGAAGTTATATCTTATGGATAATCCGAAATCACATGTATGGTTTCTCACCGGAATGAGCGATTTCTCTGATTGGAAAACAGAATGGAATAATGAAATATTCAATCGTATATCTATTAATTCTCAGCATTCTTACATATTATTGACCAAGCGACCTGAACTTATTGATTTCAGAACAGACGATGAAAATGTGTGGATGGGTGTGACTGTAACCAGAGCGTCAGAGAAAAAACGTCTTACAGATTTAAAGAAACATGTTAAGGCTAAACATTATCATGCCACATTTGAACCTCTTTTTGAGGATATAGGCGAAATTGATTTTAGAGGGTTTGACTGGGTTGTTATAGGAACAGAAACCGGAAAAAGAAAAGGGAAAGTTGATGCCAGGCCAGAGTGGGTATTACATATAGCTGAACAAGCAAAAAAATGTAATATTCCTGTTTTTATGAAAGAAGATCTTTTGCCTATTATGGGTGAAGATAACATGATTCAAGAATTACCGGAACAATTTATTAAAAAAGCATGGAAAAAGAAATCATCAGGGAAATAGAGGTGCAAAGCGTGATGACCAAATCGTCTTTGCCGGTTGGAGGATTCTCTGTCAATCCGTACGTGGGATGTCCTCACGCATGTAAGTATTGTTATGCATCGTTCATGAAACGTTTTACAGGTCATACGGAACCATGGGGAACCTTTCTTGATGTGAAGCACTGGAAACCTATAACCAATCCGCATAAATACGATGGTCAGAGGATTGTTATCGGTTCTGTTACAGACGGATATAATCCATATGAAGGGGAGTTTTGCAGGACTCGCAGACTTTTGGAAGAGTTGAAAGGTACAAATGCCGAGATAATGATATGTACCAAATCTGATTTGGTTTTGCGTGACCTCGACTTGCTTAAGAAGTTCCCGAAGGTTACAGTCTCATGGTCTATAAATACCTTGGACGAACAGTTCCGCATGGATATGGACCGCGCCGTAAGTATAGAGCGAAGGATTAAGGCTATGAAAAAGGTATATGAAGCAGGAATACGTACCGTGTGTTTCGTGTCGCCTATATTCCCGGGTATTACCGATGTGAAATCCATTATCGGGCGAGTCAGGGATTTTGCCGATTTGATATGGCTTGAAAATCTAAATCTTAGGGGGCAATTCAAGGGTACCATCATGAGTTATATTAGGGAGAATCATCCGGATGTTTATGCCTTGTATGATGAAATCTACAATAAGAAACGGATGGACTACTGGGAGTCACTCGAAAAAGAGATTTCAATGTTCGCAAAACAAAACGGTTTCCCATACATGGTTAATGACTTGCCATACGGGCGTTCCGAGAAAGGGAAACCTGTCATAGTAAATTATTTTTACCATGAGAAAATAAGGTTGAATCAGTAACACTGATTATATAGACTTGATTGATGCCACAAATTCACTGATGGTCTGTCCTGTCATCTGCTTGAAGAAACGCATCAGATGGTTAGGCTCAGAGAAATGCAGGCGGTAGGCTATCTCTTTTACAGACATGCCTGAGAAAAGGATATCGTTCTTCACTTCCTGCAGCAACCGCTGTTTCAGCAGATGTACAGCCGACAGACCGAACTCACGCACTACGGCCTTATTCAGTGTCACCCTGCTGACGTTCATCATCTCCGCATAATCCGATACATGTGTCTTCTCTGAAATATGTTTTTCCAGCAGTTCTTTATATTGGTATGCGTAATTGTTCTGTGGAGGTGCGAAAGGAAGGTTGAAATGCCCGGCATAGAATCTGTTAAGCAACAGCAGAAACTGATACAGACAGGCCACAATCATGTGGTAACTGTCGGCAACAGGATTATGCAGCTCTATTTTCATCTGTTGCAGGATAGTCAGGTATGTAGCCATATCTTCCTTCGGCATATCGAAAAAAGTAGGGTAGTCATGCTGATAGCAATACAGAAGTCTGTACATGAAATATTTGTCTGACAGAAAGTTGTTTATGAATTCCTCCTGAAAGATTAGAAAAGTATAGTCAAGTTTCTCCAGACAGACATGCCATTCCTGAAGCTGGAATGGAGATATGACAAGGATCATATTAGGATGCAGCTCTATTTTCCTGCCCGACAAAAGCATATAGCCTTCTGCTCTGCGAAAGAAATAGAACTCAAAGAAATCTGTCTTATATCGCTTGTCGATATTGAACCATCCAGGCTTTTCGGAACTTTCCGCCGTATTAAGAAGAAAATCCACTCCGCATGAACTTTTGGAGTATTTCAGCAGAGAAATATGTTCAGCTGCTTTTACCGGATAAATGCTGTACGATTCTTTATGCCTCATAACAATTTGTTTTTACTACAAAGGTAGTTCTTTTTTGGTTATTTCTATCAGTGAAGCAATATCCGGTGTAATGGCAATTTCTGAGTTTAGGATTCTATATACCACAGGACTTCCTAAAGGTGCATATCTGACAGCTTCGACTGTTTTGCCTTTTATGAATCCCATTTCCGACAAACGTTTTCTTAACAGTCCCTGCCCATTTATTCTTGTTATAATTCTTTTTTCTCCTTTCTTGAGTTCTGTGAGTTTCATTATTTTATGTAGGCTTTGGATGTAAGTATTTTTCCTGTATCAAAAAGCAGATTTTTTGCCCAGCGTATTATTACGGCAGAACATACAACAGCCACAAGTGTGTCAATCCACGTAATATCCCATATCATTGCACATATCAGTCCGAATATAGCCCCAAGACTTGTCAGTGCGTCAGCTACTACGTGCAGGTATGCCGAATGGCGGTTATAGTCTTCGTGCTGATGTCCCTTATTATCATGTAATACGAATGCACATATTATGTTTACCACCATTCCTATGGCTGCCACAATCATGGCTTCCGTATATTTTATATCAATGGCTGGAGTGAAGAAACGTTCTGCCGCCTCTATGATGATGAAAATAGCGAACATCAATAAAAGAATTCCGCTTGTATAGGCAGAAAGAGACAAGACCTTGTCATTGTCAACATTGTTTACCTGTTTTTTCTGCAATTTGCGTACTAATGCATATGCACCCCAGCTAAGACCTATAGCCAGTACATGCGATCCCATGTGAATGCCGTCGGCAAGTAGTGCCATTGAATTTGAGAATAGTCCGAATATTATTTCAAGCACCATTGTCGTAGCCGAGAATATTACTACAAACGCCGTTCGTTTTTCACCCTGTGATTTTTCCGGTGATACTGATTCATGTTTATGTCCCATAACTTTATTGTTTTTATTTTGATGCAAAGATATGGAACATATATAGTGATAGAATTACACAAAATATCTCATTTTTGGTACATTTTATTCATCATGTTTCTGAATTCATGCGGTGTAGAGCCTGTATGGCACTTGAAAAAGCGTGAGAAATAGGACAATTCATTAAATCCTAACTTATATGCTATTTCTGAAATGTCATTATCCGTGCGGAGCAAGAGTCTTTTTATCTCTAATATCAAGCGTTCGTTTATCATCTCCAATGCGGGTTTGTTGAAATGTTTCTTTGTCAGTACATTCAGATAGTTTGCACTGACTTCCAATTGTCCGGCATAATATTGTACCTGGCGCTCTTTTGCGAATGAACTGTCTATTAGCGATTTATATCTTTCCATAATTTCCGACATAATAGATGTCTCCGAATTATTAATGGCAATTCTTTCTAATTCCAACAACAGTGTATGTATCTCAGATTGTATTATAGCTGTTGAGTTTACAAGATTGGATACTGACTCTTTGTATATCTGATCAAACAGAGTCTTGATACGGACTTTCTCATCTTCGTTCAAGTCTTTACAGACAGGAATTTGCTTTTGAAAATCGGTAGAATAGGGTATCATGAAATCTTCTGTAAACTGTAATGCTGAATATTTCATCTTTCCTTCGGTACATAGAAAGTGGACTTGCTCCTTATGAAGAAAATCCTGTCCGGTGTTATCTGATACTCTTCAAAATCTATGGTATGCGTTCCGTTTCCTTCGTGTATCCAGTAAACGGCATAAAAGAAATGCCGGTGCGAGAATGTCACTTCAACATTCTCGTCGTCCACTATCTCACGTTTTATACTGAAATCTTTATCCTTCACGTGAGAATGTCCTATCTCCAGACTTCCTATTTTATCCATACTAAATATCCTTATGTTTTCTACTGCATTCCGGACATTCGCCTTTAATTACAAATGATACGGAATGCATCGTAAATCCTTGTCTGAGTTCAAATTCAGGAAACGGAATATCATCCATGCAGAATGATTTCCGGCACGACTCGCAATAGAAATGTATATGTGCGTCGGATTGGTTACAGACGGTTTTGCTTGTACACAGCTCATAGTTCAGTATTCCGCGTCCGTTTTCGAATGAATGCACTATGTCGTGCTCCAGGAACAGCGTCAATACGCGGAATATGCTTGACTTGTCCATTGTGGCAAGAATATCCTCCAGGTCTGTCAGACTCAAGGGACGGGCCTGTTCTTTGAGTACTTTCAGTACAAGAATTCTGTTTGCCGTTGGTTTTACTCCTTTCAATTCCAAGCTTGCAGCCAAATCTTTAGATTCCATAGCCTTTTCTGATTATCAGTTCGTTTCGCCACAAAGTTACGAAAAAATAAATCCACTTGTACGTGTATATGTTTTTATGCAACCGGGTTGCATTTGGGGCTCATATAGTGTTGGCCATTTATCAAAATGGTATCACTTTCTTGCTAACCGGTAGTGGTAGTAATTATTTTTTTCGGAAATTTGCAGCGGATTTATAAAATTAAAAAGATACATGATAAAAGCTATATTCTTCGATATCGACGGAACTCTGGTAAGTTTCAACACTCACCGTATTCCGCAGTCGGCTGTAGATGCCATCTCTATGGCAAAAGCCAAAGGCATTAAAATCTATATTTCAACCGGCCGTCCTTTCTCACTGATAAACAATCTTGACGAGATAAAGCATCTGATAGACGGATATATCACAGCCAATGGGGCTTTGTGCTTTTCGGGCGACAGGATAATATCATGTACTCCTATCCCGAAAGAGGACGTATTGACTGTGTTGAGGTTTTCAGACGATATGAAATTTCCATGCATGGTAGTAGGAGAGAAGGACCTTACCATGTATAACAGCGACGAGAGGACAGACCGTATATTCCGCCAGATGCTGAATGTCCACAATATGAGGGAAGACAATAATGTGGAACAGATTTTGCAGCAAAGAATACTACAGCTTACTCCTGTCATTTCTGTTGCCGAGGAAGAACTGATTATGCCTCGCCTTTCAGGCTGTGTTTCATCCCGTTGGTATCCGGACTTTGCCGATATAACTGCGACTAATGCCAATAAGGGTAACGGACTCCTGGATATTATATCGCACGAAAGCATTAGCATAGATGAAACAATGGCTTTCG
Source organism: uncultured Bacteroides sp. (assembly GCA_900544075.1). GTDB lineage: Bacteria > Bacteroidota > Bacteroidia > Bacteroidales > Bacteroidaceae > Phocaeicola. The sequence continues at coordinate 39,218 of UQTJ01000005.1, read as the reverse complement.
GTGATGGAGGCAATGACTTGTCGATAATAGAGAAGGCAGGATTGGGCGTTGCTATGGGAAATGCTAATCAGGCTCTTAAAGAAGTGGCCGATTATGTTACGTCATCTGTAGATGAAGACGGTGTGTATAATGCCATGAAGAGATTTGTACTTTAAGCTTGAATAAAATCATGAATGACCTTACATTTTCTCTATATACAGATTGTGTTTTTATATATATAGATTGTTTATATAAAAATATAACTTGTATTTATATAAATATAGGTTGTATTTAGAGAAAATGAAAAGGTATTTTGCACTTGTCGAGCCTGTAGAATAAACTTCTGTCAGGCTAATTCTCTGTTATATCATTTGAAATAGCTTTCCCATATTTTCTGATAAATAAATTTTCATTCTTATTACCCCATTCAATCATGGCATCAATAATTGGTATCAATGTCAGGCCTAATGATGTGATGGTATATTCCGAACGTGGAGGTAATTCAGGGTATATGGTTTTCGTGACCAATCCGTCTTCCACCAGCTCTTTTAACTGTAAATCAAGTACACGTGGAGTGGCTTCAGGGAATATTTTATGAAGTTCGCTCGGACGTAATGATTTGTTTCGCAATTCATCCAGGATGCATGATTTCCACTTTGAACCTATAAGGCTGATTGTCAGCCTTAAAGGACAATCCAAGTCTACCGGTATTTTTCTTTCGTACATAAGTCTATGGAACTGAAATTTATTATCACTCAAAAACAAGCGTAAAATTACAAAACTATGATATGATGAAAAAATTTTCATATACCGAAAAATTTTTCGGTACTTGTGGAAATAACAATTACCCTCTAACTTTGTGCCATTATAATTACTGACACATAAACCTATAATTATGAGAGCGAATATAGAGGAATACAAGGCTGTAGAACTTGCGGCCATGAATTTTGTGAGGAGTGTTGCAGAAGGCAACAGTTCGTATGCTAAACATCTTTTTACAGATGAAGCTGTCCTGTTCGGATATTTAGACGGTCAGTTGGAACATGGCAGTATAGAACAATTCTACAGGAATGTAGACAATGTTGGTCCGGACAGCGGTTTCAAGGCGCGTATAGACGTAATCGATGTGGAAGAGACACTTGCTGTAGTTCGTGTTTTGGAGGAAAACTGGGGTGGACGTATAGATTTTACTGATTATCTCCTACTTATGAAGATTGGCGGTGAATGGAAATGTGTGGCGAAAGCCTATAATCAGAATTCAAATACAATAAAAAAATAAGGAGAAGTAAATATGAAAATTACTGTTATTACAGGTAGTCCGAGGAAGAACGGAAATAGCCTGGCCATGACACGTGCGTTTATAAAAGAAGCTGAAAAGTGCGGTCATACTATTAATCTCTATGATGCCGTTTCAATGAATATAAGTGGTTGTCATGCGTGCATGACTTGTTATAAGACCGGGAGAGCATGCACGTTCAATAAAGATTTTGATGCTATAGCATCTTCTATTATTGATTCGGATGGAGTTCTGTTTGCCATGCCTGTCTATTGGTATTCTATTCCGGCACAAATAAAAGGAGTAATTGATTGTTTATTCTCGCTTGTAGTTGGGGAGAAGAATGTATCCGGAAAGAAGTGGGGCCTGATTACTTGTTGCGAGGAAAATGATATGTCTGTAATGGATGGTGTAAGAATACCAATGGAGAAGACTGCTTCCTTGTTGAAATGGAATCTTGCAGGTGAAGTTCTGATACCGGATGTCTTAAATGAAGGTGAGATTGAGAATACTGATGGATGTCGTTTGGCTACTGAACTTGTCCATAAATTTTGATTGTATATTAAAGGTAAATGTAATCCTAAAGAAGGGATAACATTTACCTTTTTATATGAAGTAAGATTTGGATTCTGGTTAGAACTAATAGAAAATAGAAATATTCTTATTTAAAATATATATATAAATAAAATATATTATTTTCCTTGGTATGATTAATGTATTTTTCATAATATTTCGTATATTTGTCCACATATATCATTTTAAACTAAATCTTACCTTATGGAAAAAACCACTTTTCACTTGGGATTGATTTCAGCTGCGGCATTGCTCAGTGCATGTTCAGGTGGCGGTTCTAAAAATCAATCGGAAAACAAACAGAAGAATCCTAACGTAGTATTCCTTATAGCTGACGACCTCGGTATAGGCGATTTGAGTTGCTACGGTGCAACAAAAATCCATACTCCAAACATCGACCGTCTGGCAAGTCAGGGACTTCAGTTTGCAAATGCTTACACTACTTCTTCTACAAGTACACCTACTCGTTTTGGTATTCTTACCGGTATGTATCCTTGGCGTCAGGAAAATACAGGTATCGCACCGGGTAACTCTGAATTGATTATCAATACAGAATGTACAACTATGGCCGATATGTTCAAGGCTGAAGGTTATGCCACTGCTGCAGTAGGTAAATGGCATCTCGGACTTGGCCCTAAGGGAGGAACAGATTTCAACGGACTTATCAAGCCTAATACTCAGGATATAGGTTTCGATTATGAATACATTATTCCGGCTACGGTGGACCGTGTGCCATGCGTGTTTGTAGAAAACGGACGCGTGGACGGACTTGACCATAATGACCCTATAACTGTCAGCTATGACCATAAGGTAGGAGACTGGCCTACAGGTAAGGAAAATCCTGAACTTGTCAAGCTTAAACCAAGTCAGGGACACAATAATACCATCATCAACGGTATTCCTCGCATAGGATGGATGACAGGCGGTAAGTCTGCACTGTGGGATGATGAAAAGATTGCTGATATCATTACTCAGAAGGCTAAGGACTTCATAGTAAGCAACAAGGACACTACATTCTTCCTTTATATGGGAACTCAGGATGTACACGTACCTCGTGTACCACATCCGAGATTTGCAGGAAAGAGTGGTTTGGGTACTCGTGGAGATGTTATCCTTCAGTTAGACTGGACAGTGGGCGAGATTATGAATACTCTTGATAGCCTGAATATCGCTGATAATACTATCTTCGTATTCCTGAGTGATAATGGTGCCGTTATAGACGACGGTTATCAGGATCAGGCTCGCGAATTGCTGAACGGACATACTCCTATGTTGAATTATCGTGGTGGTAAGTATAGTGCATACGAGGCCGGTACACGTACTCCATTGCTTGTAAGATGGCCGGAGAAGATTAAACCAGCCGTACAGGAAGGACTTTATTCTACTGTCGATTTCTTTGCGTCATTCGCTGGACTCTTAGGTTATGAAATTCCTCAAGGACAGGCTCCTGACAGCCGTAACTATCTGAATACTCTTATCGGAGCGGATACCAAGGGATGCGACTATGTAATTCAGCAGAACCTTAATAATACGCTTTCTATAGTTAAGGACGGATGGAAATATATCGAAACAAGCGACAAGCCTGCATTGGAGTATTGGACTAAGACAGAACTTGGTAACAGCAAGGAAGTACAGCTCTATAATGTAGTTGACGACCCTTCTGAAAAGAAAAATGTAGCTAAGGAAAATCCTGAAAAGACACAGGAACTTGAAAAAATTCTGATGGCAGAAAAGAACAAGTTTGAAAAGACTAAGATGTAAACAATCTTTTAATATCTGAATAAGCGACGCCCGATGAACGTAGTATTTACGTTTGTCGGGCGTTCTGTTTATGCCCCTGTTGTATGGAATAGTGATTATATTTATTTTTGCACCGGATTTCAATATTGATATTGTATAATGAAACGCATCACCTGGAAAAAACATCATAAATGGTTCGGCATAATATTCGCATTCTTCATGCTTATGTTTTGTCTGAGCGGGATAGTGCTAAATCATCGTGAACTGGTGGCGGATATAAATATTGACAGAAGTTTTCTTCCTGCAGATTATAGATATAATAAATGGAATATGGGGCTTCTGCGAGGTTCTATAAAGGATAAATATAAAGTGTTTATATATGGAAACAGCGGAGTCTGGAAGACTGATTCAACCGGACATTCTGTTTCTGATTTCAACAAAGGGCTGCCCACAGGTGCAGACTTCCGCAATATCAAGACTATGGTTCAGACTCCGGATGGCTCTCTTTTTGCAGCAGGACAGTTTGGCCTGTACAGGAACGATGGAAAAAGATGGGAGAGTACACCTCTTGTACTTTCGGCTCATGAACGTATTTCCGACCTCGTATTGAAAGGGGATACCATGGTAGTAGTGGGACGTTCGTATCTCTATACTTCCGTCAGTCCTTATAATGAATTCAGTAGATTGGAATTAAAAGCTCCTGAAGGTTATGACGGCAAGGTTTCACTCTTCCGAACCGTATGGCTTATGCATAGCGGAGAAATGTTCGGTACAGTTGGGAAACTGATTATGGATGCTGTTGCAGTTATACTGATAGTGCTGTGTCTTACCGGAATTACATACTGGCTTTTACCCAAATATATAAAGAGAATCCGCATGAGCGGTAAAACAGCCACAGGAAGCATTCAGCTAATGAAGTCGTCACTTAACTGGCACGACAAACTTGGCAGATATAGTTTCATAATACTTATGTTTGTAGCATTCACAGGATGGTGTCTCCGTCCGCCTGTGCTTATAGCACTTGTTTCTTTCCGTACTCCGGCTATCCCATATACCGTTGCAGACAGCGATAATGCCTGGAACGATAGACTGCGTATGCTTCGCTATGATGCCGAATATGGTGATTGGCTACTGTCTTCATCTGAAGGTATTTTCTCTTTGGCTACACTCCGGTCTGTTCCTGTGAAATTGGAGAAGACACCTCCTGTCAGTGTTATGGGGCTTAATGTGTGGCAGAAAGATACCTGTGGTAACTGGCTTACTGGTTCTTTCAGTGGAATGTATGTGTGGGACAGAAGCAGACAGATTTCTACTGATTATTTCACCGGAGAAAAGGCAGAAGATGTTGCAGGTCCTCCGTTCGGTAAATATGCCGTATCGGGCTATTGCGATAATATTAGAGAAAAAACTTTCGTAGTGGAGTATTATAAGGGAACGACAGCTTTACATATGCCCGAAAATCTTTCTTCTCTGCCTATGTCGCTATGGAGCTTTGCGCAGGAGATACATACGGGACGTATATACACCATCCTCGGAAAAGGAACCCTTATCTATATCTTCTTTGCAGGACTGGCAGCACTATGGTGCATCTATACAGGATTCGTTATCAGAAGAAAAAAGCGTGAGTGACAAATGTTTTATAGGAAAATGTATCTGTTTTTCTCATAAATTCCGGAAAATCTTTGTTTCATACCTATGTCTGCCACAGCTACCGCAAGCTATCTGCTTCCTGCCGTGTTTGCTATAGCAACTGCTATTCCGGTACTGATAGTAGCATGGATATTGGCCTTCAGTGTACAGCAGATGAGCAGCTTCTACGGCCGTATAAAGACCGTGCAGAAATGGTTGAACGTGATAGTTGGAATACTCTTCATCGTACTAGGAATATATTATTGTTTTGTAATGTTTTTTTAATCAATAAATTTATAGAGTTATGGAAATTAAAGTATTAGGACCGGGTTGCAGCAAGTGCAAGACAACCTATCAGGTAGTAGAGAAAGTAATCAAGGAAAACAATCTGGATGTTAAACTTACAAAAGTGGATGACATTATGGAAATGATGAACTACAACATCATGACAACTCCTGCCATAGTAGTGGACGAGGTAGTAAAGATTAAAGGTAAGGTTCCTACAGAAAGTGAAGTAAAAGAACTTTTAGGCATCTAAATATATGATACAGGATTTTGCCGACTGGTTGGTTTACGGCATATTCGGTCTTGATGCCGGAACATCTCTTGGGGTGGCCGTAAACTTCTTCTTTTATGACACGATAAAGATTCTGATACTGTTGTTCTTCATCAGTGTGCTGATGGGGACAATAAATGCCTATTTCCCTATTGAACGTTTGAGAAACTATCTTGTCACACACAAGATATACGGACTACAGTATCTGCTGGCGTCCATATTCGGAGCTATAACACCTTTCTGTTCCTGTTCGTCGATACCGTTGTTCATCGGTTTCGTTAAAGGAGGAATACCTTTGGGAGTGACATTTGCCTTTCTGATAACATCACCGTTGGTCAATGAGGTGGCAGTAGCCATGTTTCTCGGCTCATTCGGACTGAAAGTTACTTTGATTTATGTCATCAGCGGTATATTGCTGGGTGTGATAGGCGGTTTTGCATTGGGTAAGATGAACCTCTCTCCATACCTCAGCGAGTGGGTAAGGCAGATACAGGCCAACTCGTCCGCACAGGCTGAGGAGTGGGAGAAGGACCACACAACGTTCTTCAAGCGACTTCCTTCCATTGTTCGTGATGCCTGGAAGATAGTGAGTGGAGTGCTGATATATATCATTATAGGTATTGGTATAGGAGCTTTCATGCACGGTTTCGTACCCGAAGGTTTCTTCGAGCAATACATGTCTAAGGACAACTGGTATGCAGTGCCGCTTTCAGTTATTCTGGCAGTGCCTATGTATGCCAATGCCGCAGGTATAGTTCCTGTGATAGAGGTTTTTGTGGCCAAGGGAGTACCTATGGGAACAGCAATAGCATTTATGATGGCCGTTGTAGGTTTGTCACTACCGGAAGCTACACTGCTGAAAAAGGTTATGACATGGCGTTTGATAGGTATATTTTTCGGGACTGTAGCCTTTTTTATAATTTTGTCGGGCTATTTGTTCAATTATATACTGTAGTTTGAAAATAAGAAACTGACAAACTTAAAACTCATAAACTCATATGAAAATACTTATACTTTGTACAGGAAACAGCTGTCGCAGTCAGATGGCTCACGGTTTCCTACAGTCGTTCGATGATTCCTTGGAGGTCTATTCAGGAGGAACAGAACCTGCCGCTCAGGTTAATCCTAAAGCGGTAGAGGTGATGAAGGAAGTAGGAATAGACATAAGCAACCACATTCCAACGCATGTAAATACTTATTTTGACAGTGAATGGGATTATGTGATAACCGTATGCAGAGGAGCAAATGAGAGTTGCCCTGCATTTACTGGTAAGGTAGGAAAACGTCTTCATATAGGTTTCGACGACCCATCGCATGCCACAGGCACTGAGGAGTTCATCAATTCAGAATTCCGCAGAGTACGCGATGAGATAAAGAACGGTTTCGCCCGTTTTTACATTACAGAAATCAAGAAGCAGGAACTTCCCAAATGCTCTTGCGGAGGTAAGTGCTGATATTGATAAAGACTTATCTGACAGAATTTTTCTTTCTGTCATTAAGAATATCTTCAAGGTTATTTTTTGCCCAATCAATAAGTCCCTCTATGTGCGGAATAATCGATTTCCCTCTTTCCGATAGTGAATATTCCACACGTGGAGGAACTTCGGCATACGATTTTCTTACTATGTATCCGTCTTCTTCCAATGTACGCAATGTAGATGACAGCATTTTCTGTGAAATATCCGGGATATTGTGCCTTAGCGAGTTAAAACGCATAGTGCCGTTCTGATACAGCATGAAGAGAATCAGCATAGACCATTTGTCACTTATTCTTGCCAGAATGTTGCGTATTGGGCAGTCTGAAAACAGTTCTTCCTTAATATTAGTCTTTGTCATGGTGTGAATTTTAGTTCACTGCAAATGTAACCAAGTTTTTATGAAATATATTATAATCCGGCAAGTTTTCCCTCAATCAGGTCATCAACTTACCGGATTATTTTTTTAGATTACCATTTCACAGGTTCCTGCAGGATTACTCCGTCGTTCGCATCTTCACTGTTGAATGTATTGGTCTTGTACTGTATGCACAGCATTATCAGTGGGGTATCGCCGTTGTTGCGTACGGAGCGTTTTCCATCCGGAGAAACACGGACTACTGTGCCTTCAGTTATAGGGAATATTCTGTCGTCAACCTGAAACTCTCCCTTTCCACTCAAGAAGAAGTACAGTTCCTCATGATTTTTATGAGTGTGCTTGAATCCTGTTTCAGTTCCCGGCTGGAACATCTGGAAAGAAAATTCGCTACCTGTGCATCCTAATGCTGTTCCGCAGAATACCTTTCCCGGTATTTTGATTTCCGGACCCATTTCGAGGACATATTCATTCAACTGGCTTAATTTACCTAAATTTACGGCGCAGAAGTTTTCTGCCGAGATTAGTTTTTCAATCTGTTTCATTTTTCCTTGTTTTTACATTGTGATACATTATCGTTTAGAGTACTCTTTTTCTTTTTACTCTGCAAATGTAGCTTATAACATCTTATAAAACAAGAAGTTACATTCCGGATACTAAGTAACCTGTAGGTTAGAAATACAGATAAACAAGGCGTTATGAAATAGAAAAAATTAGAAAAAAATCAGAGATTATAATTCGACAATTAATTAATGATTTAGTGTGAGATTATCAATAAAATATTACATTTGCGCCAAAAGTAAATACTATGGATGAAAAAGAATGTTTGGAACAGCTGAAAATCAGTGTAGAAAGGGTATTGGGTAAGAAACTTCTCACTCCCAAGGATTACGACTATCTGTCGGAACATATATTTTCAAGGCTGCATATTATGATTAGTGCCACCACTTTAAAACGTTTGTGGGGATATCTGAAGGAGAATACATCTCCCCGACTTGCCACTCTCGATGTGCTTTCACGGTTCGTGGGATACAAAGACTGGAGCGAGTTCTGTAAGTCCGTCGGAGGCAGTGAAACAATACAGTCCGATATTATTATTTCACGAAGTCTGAGCGTAGAGCAGCTTGAAAAAGGGGATAAGGTGCTTGTGACATGGTTGCCCGACAGACAGTGCGTTTTCGAGTTCTGTGGAGGAAATGATTTCAAGGTTATCAAGGCGGAGAATTCAAAAATCAAGGCAGGTGCCACTTTCAGATGCAGTTTTTTGATAGAAGGCGAGCCTCTGTTCATCGACCATCTGATACAGGACGGAATGCCTCCTACATCGTATGTGGCAGGAAAAATAGACGGAATACGTTTTGAACTAATTAAAAAATAACACTATGAATACATCTACATCAGGATTTGTTACTCCTGAAGATTTATCAGTAAACAGCTCTTTCACGGAAGTGACAGAAATGTACTCAGGAGCATATTGTCTTCTATACAAGGCAAAAAGATACGGACAGTGGTATGTCCTTAAAACTTTGAAGGAAGAAAACCGTTCAACGATGCTGTACAGAGAACTTCTGAAAAAGGAATTCGACATCAGTATCTCGCTTTCGCATCCCAATATCGTGAGAACAATCGGCTGGGAGAATGTTCCCGGCGTAGGGGAGTGTATCATAATGGAGTACATCGACGGAGTGTCTTTCGATGAATATCTTAGTGAGAAACATTCCTCTTCGGACAGAGCCAGAGTGATAAAAGGGGTGATTTCCGCCCTATCGTATGTACATGGCAAGCAGATAGTACACCGCGATTTGAAACCTGCCAACATAATGGTGACAGCCAACGGTGGTAACGCTAAAATACTTGATTTCGGACTGTCGGACACTGATTCTTATTGTATATTGAAGCATCCGGCCGGTACTGACAAATATATCTCTCCGGAACAGCTGACAGAGTCCGTACCTGACTGCCGTAACGATATCTACAGTCTTGGAAAAGTTATCAGAAAAGCCGATATAAGCTTTTTCTACAATCATCTGGCCAATAAATGTATGAGGACCAGGACTTTAAGGTTCGCCAATGTAGAGAGCGTATCTTCGTACATCAACGCATGGGAAAAGTTCGTATCGGCCGTTCCTGTATTCGTTCTCTTCGTAGTTTCAGTAGTGTTTATATCATTATACTCTGTAGGCCGGAAGGATAGCTCCGATAAGAACGACTATTTGAATGAAGCCATAGAGAATGGGAAAAAGGAGGTTGATAAAATCTATGAGCCATTGATAGAATTTATTGGAGGAAGGGAGAAAATAAGCTATGAAGAATATAAAACCATGTCGAAGATAATGTCTGAAATCGGAAATAAGGTTGTGGTAATGTGCGATTCGCTTACTGACGGAATGGATGAGGTGAGCAAATCTACTGTAACCAATGCCGTAAGTCTGTATTCATCGGATTTATTCAAGGATATAAGTCTTCCGATGCCGGTAATGGAAGAATAACAGCTCTTCTGTATGGCTTAAGTCCAAAAGGACTAAAATGGACCAACGGCCTTTTGGACATAATTTCTATGTTTGCATCACAGTAATTTTTAGTAATAATTTTTTATTTTAAATTCTTTACAAACATGGAAATTGTATGGATTATTTTGAGCTTCCTGTTGATGGCAATAGGACTCGTGGGATGTTTTATCAATCGTGTGCCGGGACCCATCCTGGCTTATGCAGGTATCCTGCTTCTGAACTTCTGTACAGACATACAGGTGTTCGATACTATGAGCCTCGTAATCTGCGGTCTGGCGGTAGTATTGTGTAAGGTGGCAGATATGTTTGTGCCCAAGGTGGCAGGTCTGATTTCGGAATACGGAAAGTCGGGCAAATGGGGATGTGTCATCGGGTCTATGCTTGGAGTGCTGGGCGTTTGGCCTACAATCAGTTCTGCCGATGACAATACTACCGTCATACTGACTATGATTCTCGCCTTAGTGGTTTTCCCTTTTGTTTTTGCTTACATCGGAGAATCCGTTTCACGTAAAAGCCTGGCAGCTTCTTTCCGACCTGCACTGGCAGCATTTGCCGCCTATCTGATAGGCACATGCCTTAAGCTTGCAGTCACTCTTTACTGCATCTACGTGGCTTTTGAGGGCTATGGAAACTCAAGTTTCTGATAAACAATAAAGCTTATTATACAGAACAGATTATTTGGTAATTCTAAAAAACGACTACTATGACAAAAATAAACATTTTATTTCTTTCGTTGGTCCTGGCCATAATTACTGTGGCATGTGGTGGTCCGTCAGTACCGGAGAGTGTGACACTGAAAATTACTCAATCAGAAGTTTACGGGGACAATTCTGAATACTTCTCTGTAGTTCAGGGGGAATATAAACTGAAATGCAGCGACCGTGTGAGAATGAAGATCAGGCTTAGACTTGAAAAGATACCGGAAAAGGAAATCAGTTATATACATAGTCCGAATCTGCGACTTAAGGACGAAGACGGTATGAGCATAGTTGACAGTTTTTCGCAAATGGTTCTGGCGGACGGAGAGGAGGTAAAGATGGTGAGCTTCCTTAAATCCGAACCGGGAACAGAGCAGGACTTCGTGTTTATCAACGATTTCGATTATGATTATGCAAAGTCCGTAATGGAAAAATCCAAGAGCTTTTCGATAGAAAATATTTACATAAGTTTCAAGGAAGACGAAAAAGATAGCTCTGCCGATATGGAAGATATAGAGAAAAGTTTGAACACATTGGGGAAAACAATGGACCTCATGGATGATGTGATGAAAAACTCGGACGATGTGATGGAAGCTAACAGAAAGGCTATGGAACTATTAAAAGAATACAGTGAATAAAACATTAATATACAATAAGATATGAGAACTTCAGTATTATATTTCTTGGGATTTCTGTCATTATGTTCAGCAGAAATCTCAGCACAAAGACAACAGGTTACAGAATTTTATCGTCCGCCATTGGATATACCGATGGAAGGAAAAATCACATACTCGTATATCGTAGGCAAGGATGGCGACAATATTAAGGACGGTCCCCTTTCAATCAAGGCAAGCATTAATAACTTCCAAAGGTATGTACAGCTCCAAAAAATGACAATAAACGGCAACTATAATCTCACTGCCAATTATAAGAACGGAGATATGAACGGTGCCCTGTCGCTCAACTCAAGGACCACCTATACTCATGGCTCACGTTCGCAGGTGGAGAGCTTCACACTGAACGGAAACTTCAAGGATGGTATTCCGAACGGAAATTTTGTGGCAAACTATGTAACCACCGTTGAAGCCAAAATGAATGTGAACTACAACAACGGAAAGTTAGTAGGGCCGTATATGGTGGACTATTCCACAGCACTGGTTGACCGTGAAGCCATAAAAGGAACTCTGACACAGAGCGGTGAACTGACAGGCAGATGGGATTTCAATTACATAGACGAAAGATTTACTTATACCTTCCTTAAAGGTGTGCGTCTGGGCAGTTCCGGCAAAGACAGCAGCACACCGCCGGCTCTCGTGGAGAAAGCCAGACAGCTTGCCAATGGAACAATCACGGAAGAGAAACTGCGCGGACAGGGGATAATGGTATTTGAGGACAGTATTGATTTGGGAGTCCATACAAACAGAATCATCTTGCGTGATAATGTCATCAGTTTCAGAGATTTGCGCGGATGTGATTTCTCTACTCCGAATTTCAAGAAGTTCAAATATCTGAAAAAAATGGAGTATCTTACTGACGAAGGCTTCAACGTATTGATAAGCTCTATCAGGAAAGCTATTATTGAGAATGATTATAATGTAGATAATTTTGATAAGCTCGTACAGTGCAATGACCATTTTGAGAGAACTATTGCTACAGACGAGAGGGGCATGAAATATGTAAAAACAGGAGCATATTACTATTATCTTACCACAGCCGGAGAATTTAAGGGAACATCTATCGACAGATTTTATCTGACCAAAGAACAAGCTGCAGCCCTGCCTGGAAAGATAGACGGGATAAAGAGAGAAACAGCTGTCGGCCTGATGGACTTTCTCAAGACAGCCTATGAAAATGAGTTTGACAGAAAGTTCGGTATAATGAAAAGATTTGATTCTGCTAATCCGACAATAAAAGACATTACGCAGCTGTACGATAATCTTTCAACCGTACGGATGGATACCCTACAAACCACTACAGACAAGGAGTTTATGATTCTTGAGACGAAAACCGGTGTCTTCTATGTCAAGAAATCGGCAGCTGATGAACTGGAGAATTACAAGACCAAACTCTTGAACCTCTCAAAGGATTATTTCACCAAATTGTATCAGCAGAATATCACGATAGACTACAACGAATCCATTATAGGCAACATAAAGAATCTTGACTCCATCTTGCAAAGTCTTAACTATCTGGTCAATAAATCGTCCACTTCTATGGCATACAATGATTATGCATACAAGTATTTCTGCACTGACGGAGTTGAAGACCAAGAATTATGGAAACTGGAACTTGGCAAGCGAATCAAGAAATTCACAAAAATAACACATATCCGCCTGACCAGAATCGACAATGATACAGTGTATTGTGAATTCACAAAAAAAGGCAAGGAGGTATATCAGACATCTGTAAAGATTAAGGACAACAAGATTTTGGTTACTTCCATAGATTTTGAAGGGGCTAAACTTATCTCCGGCGAATAATCGGGGATGTATAATAGGCGTGTGTTACGGCAGAGGGCAGGAGTGCTCTTCAATGCCGTAACACTTTTATAGAATAAAATCTAATGATTGTTTTTCCAATTCAATTTCATATTGTTTGACAAGTGCTTCATAACTTAAAAATGAAACTCGTTTCTGGGCGTTTAATTCTTTAAATGCATGAAATCCCATTTTATATTCAAATTCTTGTTTACGCTTTATGTCGGCTACAATAACCATCCTTGCATAGAAGTCTTGTAAGTCATAGAATTTTAACAAAGAATTTTGGATATCAGTTGAATGCTCTATCTCAAAAAAAGAATCTGGCATGTTTCGAGCATTAAACCAAATTGTGTCAATAGTAGAGCTGCGTTTTATCAATTGAGGATATGAATAGTGTGGTAGCTCATTGAGTGTAGAAAGTTCTTGTAGCTTTTGTCCGTTATAGAATTTTTTATTCTTATCTTGGTTGGGTATAAAAGTCTGCATATTATGAAACTTTCCTATTATAAGCAGAATACCTTGATAGTAAGTATGATTGAAATTGCAGACTTCGGCTGAGTTTTTGTTTTTATCCGTATCTGCAATTATTCCACTATCTTCAAGTTGCTTTTTGTATTTTTCAAGTCCATATAATCCGGGTTTTATTTTATAAATCCCTTTCGTTTGTTGAACTATACGACGGATACTTGCAAAAGGAGTCTTTGTTTTCCATTCACAATCTTTTATTTTAAAAACTTCTTTATTTAGTTCTCCCAATGTAGCAACTCCGCCAAGTGTTTCCAAAGTTTCTATTACCGCTTCATATTGTTTCATATTCTAAAATATTGTATTATTTCACATAAAATTCAGAGTATAACTCTATCTTCTTGTAATTACCGTTACCATAATTATCATAGAATGTCTTTTTTATTCTATATCTACCTGACGTAATCTCATAAATATGTATTGGAAAACTGAATACCATATATTCAGGAATATTGATTGGCAGATACTCATCGTCGAAACTCAATACAGGTTTTTTATTTCTGGCTTTAATCCATACGCTGTCTTTCATATACTCCATCTCCCAGTCGCGTCCGTAACTTAGTTGCCGCTTTTGAGGGTTAAAGACTATGGCATAGACTTCCTTAGTCGATGAATTATAATTCCCTTGAATTGTTTCCATTCTTACTTTCTGTCCTATGCTGTCGCTTGACAGAACTGTAGCGTCGCCCGTTGTTCCCTGATACTCAGTCGCTTCCTGGTATTTGTTATCTTTACATCCAATGGATAAAAAAGTAATCAAAGTTATTATGAACAGAAAAAATAAATTACAGTTTTTCATATAAAAATATTATTCGATTATTCTAACTTGAATTCTGCCGACATATACCATTCCTTCCGGCTGCCGTCAAAACCTATTCTCTTATAGACCTTATATGTCCCTGGCTTGTTGTCGTTAACCAAGTTGTACATATGAGCCTTGAAATTGTAGTCACGACCTTTCTGTATAAGGATACCAACGGAATTCCACACGGTGGAAGTGTTCAGAACAAGCCATTCGTCCCCTTCCTTTCGGGCAATTCCATAGTCAAGTCCAAAAAACAGCATCCGGTCGTTATTGTTGGATATTTTTACCGGAATTTCTTCTGTACCAACAGGGAAAACAGGCTTTTCCGTTCTCATGCTGATGTCCATAGTGTCCGATGTCGTAGTGAAAGGGAGAGGTTCGGTTGGGGTTATCTTTCCGAAATCAAGGGCGGAGTAGTTCAGTATTCTTTTTCTGAACATTTCCTGATACGGCATGGCGTTGTTTATCAGACCAACCGATATCGTATCGCCGTCGTGGAGCTGACATGCGGTTGAGATGTTTTCACGTATGGTATCTGTGCGTGGAAGGCTCGTGACTTTCTTCCACATACTGTCCATCAGCTTGCGGACACCTTTGTTGTCAACCATTTCAAACTCTGCGAATGCTACTTCCGTATGGTTGTTGAACGGCTTGTATATGCGATATTTGCCGGGACGATTGGAAACGATGTCAGTATAGATGTGTATGGTCTGCATTCTGACGTTATGGTACGGCGATATTATCCATAGCATATCCTCACGTATAGGATTTACAGGCAGCGGCTCCCATGTTTTGTCTTTCTCGTTGTAATAGGCTATGCTGTAATCGTATCCGCAGGTGTATTCCCTGCCGGATTTGTTGGTTACGAACACTGTTATTTCATTTGTCGGAAGAGGGTAGTAGTCGTATTCCGTACGCATACTCAAAAGGGCAGGGCTGATTTCCTTGCCTGTGGGGATGCTATTGCAGTAAGGCACGATGACGGGTATGGAAACTTCCGCACTGTCATGTCTGGCGGTATCGGCAAGGACAGTGTCCGCTACAGTTTCTTTCTGCGGCATAACGGTATCCGCTTGCAGTGTGACAGTATCTGTATGGCAGGATTCTGTTTGGCTTTTCCCTGCATTGTTGCAACCCGTCAGTAGCATTGTGAGGACAAAGAGTAATGTGCTTGTAGTTTTCATATGGCAACGGATTTTATCTCTTCTAAGATAGATGAAATTTATGATAAAAGCAAGATATATATCAAAATGTTACTATCTTTGTCGTTAGAATGATAAAAGAACAAGTAAAATGATTATTATGGAACATACATTTAGAAATCTCACGGTAGCTGAGATTGATACACTCATTGCACAGGGATGTTGTGCCGAAAACTGGTCGGATGTAACTGTAGCCGAAGGCTTTGATGCTTCAAAAGTCTGGCATGTAAGGATGTCCGGCAAGATAAGGATAGGGGAGTTGAACGGTGAGTTTACCCTTGCCGGTGGAGTAAAGAAATCCTCCGGAATAAGGAATGCCACTCTGCACAATGTAACCGTAGGTAACGGATGCTGCATAGAGAATGTAAAAAACTATATCGCGAATTATGTCATTTCGGACAGAGTTTTCATCGAGAATGTGGATTGTATGATTGTGGACAAGCGTTCCACTTTCGGAAATGGTACAGAAGTATCCGTGCTGAGTGAAACCGGTGGGAGAGAGGTAATAATTCATGACAAACTTTCTGCTCATGAGGCTTATATAGCTGCCATGTACAGACATCGTCCGGACCTTGCCGCAAAGATGAAATCATTGGTTATGAAATATGCCGACGAGATAGCTTCTGAATACGGCTATGTGGGCAACGATGCGATGATTGTAGATACCGGATATATCAAGAACGTGCGTATAGGCAGTTTCTGTAAGATAGAGAGTGCCGGACGACTGAAGAACGGTAGCCTTAACAGTAACGAGAGTGCGCCTATCCATATCGGTTACGGCGTAATTTGCGACGATTTCATCATTTCCAGCGGCTCGCATATCGAAGACGGTACTATGCTGACAAGATGTTTCGTCGGTCAGGCATGCCATATGGGACATAACTATTCTGCGTCAGACTCCCTGTTCTTCTGCAACTGTCAGGAAGAAAACGGCGAGGCTTGTGCCATCTTTGCAGGTCCTTTCACCGTTACTCACCATAAATCGACATTGCTTATAGCCGGTATGTTCTCATTCATGAATGCCGGTTCTGGTTCAAACCAGAGCAACCATATGTATAAACTGGGGCCTATCCACCAGGGTATCATGGAGAGAGGTGCCAAGACTGCTTCCGACTCTTATATCCTTTGGCCTGCACGTATCGGAGCCTTTTCACTCGTTATGGGACGCCACGTGGCTCATCCTGACACCACCAATCTGCCTTTCTCATATCTTATAGAAGAGAAGAATACCACATATCTAATGCCCGGTGTAAATCTCCGCAGTGTGGGAACTATCCGCGATGCCCAAAAATGGCCTAAGCGTGACAACAGAAAAGACCCTTGCCGCATGGATAAGGTGAACTACAACCTTCTGAGTCCATATACCATACAGAAGATGTTCAAGGGACGTGAGATTCTGAAAGACCTTGCAAGGGTATCGGGTGAGACATCCGAAACATACTCATATCAGAGTGCGAAAATCAAGAATTCATCTCTCAATAAGGGTATAAAGTTCTATGAAACAGGTATTACCAAGTTCCTCGGAAACTCAGTTATCAAGCGTCTGGAGATAACGGAATTCAAGAGCGATGAGGAAATCCGCCAAAGACTCAAACCTGACACTGCCATAGGTACAGGCGAATGGGTTGATGTATCGGGACTTATTGCTCCTCGCAGCGAGATTGACCGCCTGATGGCCGATATCGAATGTGGAGTGCTTGATTCGGTAGAAAAGATAGATGCCCGCCTTACAGAGATGCACAATAATTACTATACCTACGAATGGACCTGGGCATACGGCAAGATGCTTGAATTCTTTGGTCTTGAAGCGGATAAAATCACTAAGGAAGATATTATCAGTATCGTAGAAAAATGGAAAGATGCGGTAATCGGCCTTGACAAGATGGTTTACGAAGATGCGAAGAAGGAATTCTCTCTTTCTGCCATGACTGGATTCGGTGCTGATGGAACAAGAGAAGAACAAAGGCTTGATTTTGAGCAGGTGAGAGGGTACTTTGAAAGTAATCCTTTCGTAGAAGCGGTATTGGAGCACATAAAGGTAAAAGGCGAGTTGGGTGATGAACTGATATCAAGGATGAACAGAATAAAATAGCATCATAGCCTGCTGATAGCTTGCTTTTTTCATGTACAATGCTTATATTTGTGTATAAGCATTTGGTATTATGGAAATGTACACAGAATTCATAATAAGGCTGGTAGTAGCCAGTCTTATGGGCGTTATAATAGGTCTGGAGAGGGAATACCGCTCCAAGGAAGCAGGCTACAGGACTCATTTCCTTGTAGCTTTGGGAAGTGCCTTACTGATGATAGTATCTCAATATGGCTTCTCGGAAGTTCTTGAAACAGAGTTGGTTAGACTTGATCCGAGTCGCCTGGCAGCTCAGGTAGTCAGCGGAATAGGATTTATAGGTGCAGGTACTATAATATTGCTTCAGAAGCAGATAGTCAGAGGTCTGACTACAGCAGCAGGCATATGGGCCACATCAGGTATCGGACTTGCCATAGGTGCAGGAATGTACGTCCTGGGCATCACGGCGACAGTTTTATTCCTTATTGGTGTTGAGGTTCTAAATTATTTCTTCAAAGGCATAAGCCTGAGGAGCATGATTGTAGAATTCTCAACCCGGAATCAGGATTCTCTGAAAGATATATCTGCATTGTTCAGTTCAAGGAATTTCATCATAAGTTCATACGAGATGGAAGAAAAGACTGACGGCAGAGGTAATCCGGTTTATTATGTATCGATGGTTGTAAAAGCCAAGAATATGAATGAAGAAGGAATATTGCTGATGCTACTTCATAATTTCCCGGAGATTACGGTAAACAGAATAATATAGCTTATAATTCTGTAAACAGCTATAAGTAAAACGTCGAAGCGTTTAGACTAAAACGCTTCGACGTTTTGTTTGTAATTCTTCGTCGTTTTTGTGGAGAATAATTCTTGTGGATTGATGGCAAATTTCATTGTAAAATCTAAACGGATAAAAGTTATATAATCACGATTATGTTTAATTAGAATTATGCTTTATTATTATCTATATTTTACATCTTCCTTCCCTTTCCACTTTTTTACTCATAATTCTCTTGTTTTTCTTTTTCGTAATATCTATACCCTTATTTTTCTATTCTAAGAAGATTCTCAGAAATTACTTCTCAGCAATAAAACCGCTCTGAGATTTCGTTTTTCAGGAAAAAATAAAATCCGGCTTGTAAATTTTAAATCTACAGGCCGGATTTTATTTCTGTATTAGTTTTTCTATCTGTATGCTATATTAGCATTTAACCTTCAAACCTTCGAGAACCTTACGCATTTCTTCGTATGTAGTAATTCTTGTTGGAACAAGAGGCAGGCGGAGACGGTTCTCAATCATTCCCATCATGCTGAGCATTGCTTTAACTCCTGCAGGATTTCCGTCTACGAACAGAAGCTTGAAGAGTTCGGTAAACTGATGATGTATTGTGAGAGCACTGTTGTAGTCGCCGGCTAAAGCAAGTCTTGTCATGCGGCTGAATTCTTTTGGGAATGCATTTCCGATAACAGAAATCACACCTACAGCTCCGAGAGTAATCAATGGGAATGTTATTCCGTCGTCACCTGAAATGACATCGAAGTTTGCCGGTTTCTTCTTGATAATCTCATCCATCTGAGAAATATCTCCTGATGCTTCCTTGATAGCTACTATATTGTCGAAATCGTGAGCTAATCGGAGTGTTGTAGCAGCAGTCATGTTCACTCCCGTACGTCCTGGAACATTGTACAGAACGATAGGAAGATTTGTAGATTGTGCTATAGCCTTATAGTGCTGGTATATACCTTCCTGCGAAGGTTTGTTGTAATATGGTACAGCTATCAACAGTGCATCCACACCTGTCATATCGTCATTCTTTATGGTGTCGATTACTGTCTGGGTACAGTTACTTCCCACTCCGAGAAGAATAGGAACTCTTCCGTTAACTCTCTCTATTACAAGTGATTTTATCTTTTTCTTTTCCTCTGCTGTCAGTGTCGGAGTTTCTGCTGTTGTTCCTAAAACACAGAGAAAATCTATTCCGTTTTGTACCTGATATTCAACTAATCTGAGCAGTGAATCATAGTCTACACTTCCGTCTTCCTTGAATGGTGTGATAAGCGCCACTCCCATTCCTTTCAATCTTCTTTGTATCATAATTTAATTATATACGCATTTAATAGTTACAAAAGTACTAATATTTTCTTTTAAAAATATTTTTCTATCACTTTTTTTGGATAAATTGATGAATTTTTGAATCAAAATAATTCCAACTGTATGTTTGTGGCAGTTTTCTTCTTATTCTCATTTTCATCGGCTTTCGGTTTTTCTATCTGCTCTGAAGTTTCAACTTCCTTCTTCTCTACAGAATCTTCAACTTCTTCCTGCGCTGGAGTTTGTGTATTTTCTTTATGGCTGGAAATCATATTAAGAAACTCCTCTTCGCTCATTATCTTTATACCTAAGGATTTTGCTTTTTCCAGCTTGCTCGGTCCCATATTTTCTCCGGCAAGTATAAAGCTTGTTTTCTTCGATATGCTTCCTACGTTCTTTCCGCCATGCTTTTCAATTATGTCCTTGTATTCGTCGCGTGAATGAACCGCAAATACTCCGCTTATCACTACCGACTGTCCTTGAAGGATGTTTGAGGCCATGGAAACTTCTTCTGCATCCACCTCCATCTTCAGTCCGGCAGCTTTCAGTCTTTCCACTAAAATCCTGTTTTTCTCACTGCTGAAGAAATGAATGATACTCTCGGCTATTTTCTCCCCTATCTCGTCAATGGCAATGAGTTCTTCCTTCGATGCAGATATCAGAGTGTCTATATTTTTTACCGATTTTGCGAGCTTCTTGGCTACCGTTTCTCCTACGAATCTTATACCCAGAGCAAATATCACACGTTCGAATCCTACCTGTTTTGATGCCTCCAGGCCTGCCATTATGTTCTGTGCCGATTTCTCTCCGAACCTTTCAAGTTTTGCTATTTCCTGTTCTTTCAGTTCATACAGGTCGGCTGCATTGTTTATCATTCCTTCCTGATAGAACAAATCGACTGTTTCAGGTCCCAGTCCCTCTATATTCATAGCTTTTCGGCTTATGAAGTGCTCTATCTTTCCCTTTATCTGAGGAGGACATGAGTCTTCGTTTGTACAGTAATGTGCTGCTTCGTCTTCGAATCTTGTTAGCGGTTCTCCACACTCCGGACAGTGAGTGATGAATTCCACCGGTTTGCTTCCCGGAATACGCGATTCTGTGTCCACACCGGTGATTTTCGGGATAATCTCTCCGCCTTTTTCCACATATACCATATCTCCTTCGTGGAGGTTCAGACTGGCTATGATATCGGCATTGTGCAGTGATGCACGTTTCACTACAGTACCTGACAATTGAACAGGGTCAAGGTTGGCTACCGGAGTAATGGCTCCCGTTCTGCCCACCTGATATGTAACCTTCTGGAGCTTGGTCAGGGCTTTTTCTGCCTGAAACTTATATGCAATGGCCCATCGTGGCGATTTGGCCGTATATCCAAGATTCTTCTGCTGTCGGAGTGAGTTTACTTTCAGGACTATACCGTCTGTGGCTACCGGCAGATTCTTTCTTTCGGTATCCCAGTACTTTATGAAATCGAAGACTTCCTGCAGTGTCTTCACCTTCTTTGTAGTGTCGGAGATTTTGAATCCCCATTTGCGTGCTTCCTGCAGATTCTCATAGTGTCCGTCGTGAGGAAGATTGTCACCAAGCAGATAATACAGATAGGCATCAAGCTTTCTGGATGCCACAACCGATGAATTCTGCTGTTTAAGAGTTCCTGATGCCGCATTTCTTGGGTTTGCGAACAGTGGTTCTTCCTTAGCCTCGCGTTCCTTGTTCAGCTTTTCGAAGACATCCCATGGCATGAGAATCTCACCTCTTATCTCGAAACTCTGCGGATAATTGTCGCCTTTCAGTACAAGCGGGACCGTACGGATGGTTTTTACGTTGTCAGTCACATCGTCACCTTTCACTCCGTCACCTCTCGTCACGGCTCTTATCAGTTTGCCGTTTTCGTATGTAAGCGAGATTGATGTACCGTCGAATTTCATTTCGCAACATATTTCGAACTCCTCATTCAGCGATTTTCTTACCCTCTCATAGAAGTCGGAAACCTCTTCTTCCGAATAGGTATTTCCAAGCGAGAGCATAGGGTATTTATGCTCCACCTGCACGAAATCTTTACTGATATCGCTGCCCACTCTCATCGTAGGAGAGTTTTCGTCGTATGTTTCGGGATACTTTGCCTCGAGTTCCTGCAGTTCGCGCATCATGCGGTCAAATTCCATGTCGCTTATCACAGGCGAGTTCATCACATAATAGTTATAATTGTGTGTGTGAAGTTCTTCACGCAACTGGTATATTCTTTCTATTTCAGGATTTGTCATAATATTTACGATGTTAGTAATGCAAATTTAGCAAAAAAACTTATCTTGCCGCCATAAGTACGGAGTATTATGTGTATTTTTGCAACTACTAACAACTACACAACTATAAAATATGAGAATAGACATTATAACCGTATTGCCTGAGATGATAGAAGGTTTCTTCAACTGCTCCATTATGAGCCGTGCGCAGAAGAAAGGTATAGCCGAGATACATATCCACAATCTACGGGATTATACCACGGATAAATATCGCCGTGTGGATGATTATCCTTTTGGCGGTTGTGCAGGTATGGTGATGAAGATTGAACCTATAGACCGATGTATTTCGGCACTGAAGGAACAGAGGCATTATGATGAAATAATCTTTACAAGTCCTGACGGTGAGAAGTTCGACCAGCCAATGGCCAACTCACTTTCATTGCAGGAGAATCTGATGATACTGTGCGGACATTTCAAAGGTATTGACTATCGTATCCGCGAGCATTTCATAACAAAGGAAATAAGTATAGGCGACTATGTACTCACCGGTGGCGAACTTGCTGCTGCAGTCATAGCTGATGCTGTTGTGCGTATTATTCCTGGAGTCATTTCCGACGAGCAGTCTGCTCTGTCTGACTCTTTCCAGGATAATCTGCTTGCTCCTCCTGTCTACACACGTCCTTCTGAATATAAAGGCTGGAAAGTGCCTGATATTCTTCTTTCAGGTCATGAAGCCAAGATTCGTGAATGGGAGTTCCAGCAGTCGCTCGAGAGGACTAAGCGTTTGCGTCCGGACTTGCTTCAGGATTAAAATATAAAAAGCTTCGTAATTCTTAATGTGGAGAATTACGAAGCTTTTGTACGTAAGAGAAGCTTTTTCATTTTTTAGATTTTAAATATAATAGCCATAAAAAATATAGCCACAGAATCTTCATCCTATGGCTATAAATATCCGTTTTCTTATACTTCCAGCGCACCGATAATATCGCGTACAGATGAGTATCCGTGACGGTCAAGATAGTCATTTATACCTTCTGCCACTTTCACAGTAATGGCCGGATCAATGAAGTTTGCAGTACCTATCTGAATGGCTGTAGCTCCAGCGAGCATGAATTCCACAGCATCTTTCCAGTTCATGATACCACCGAGTCCGATAACAGGGATGTTCACTGTTTTAGCCACCTGCCATACCATTCGCAGGGCGATAGGTTTAACGGCAGCACCGCTCATACCGCCTGTTACTGTTGATAGTATCGGTTTGCGCTTTTCAGCGTCGATAGCCATACCCAGCAGAGTGTTGATAAGCGAAACGCTGTCAGCTCCTGCACCTTCTGCTGCACGTGCTATTTCAGTGATATCTGTTACGTTAGGCGAGAGCTTTACTATAAGCGTCTTGTTGTAAACATCTCTTACTGCTTTTACTACTTCGGCAGCACCTTTTGCTGTCACTCCGAAAGCCATACCTCCCTGTTTTACGTTAGGGCAAGATATGTTGAGTTCTATTGCAGGGATGTTGTCCAACTCATTTATGATACGTGCCGTTTCAGCATAATCTTCTATCTGCGAACCTGACACGTTTACTATCATGTTTGTCTTGATATCTTTGATTTTCGGATAGATATTATCCACGAAATAATGCACACCCTTGTTCTGCAGTCCCACGGCATTCAGCATACCCATAGGAGTTTCTGCCATACGTGGATACGGGTTACCTTCACGATGATGAAGAGTGGTTCCTTTTACTATTATACCTCCGATTTTCTCGAGGTCAACAAAATCCTCGAATTCCAGACCGTAACCGAAAGTTCCCGATGCAGTCATCACCGGGTTTGCCATATTCAGCTTTCCTATGTTTACACTTAAATCTGCCATAATAATTTCTTATAATTAAATACCGGACCTTCTTTACATACGCACACATGACCTTCCTGTGTGTTCTCAACGCAGCACAGACATGCACCTACACCGCATGCCATAGTATTTTCGAGTGACACTTCACATTCGATGTCGTTCTCCTTGGCATATTTCGCTACAGCCATCATCATCGGTTTCGGACCACAAGTGTAAATCATGTCGAACCTGGTAGTTTTCAGAATGCTGTGCATTGTCACATATCCTTTCTCACCGGCCGAACCGTCTTCAGTAGTGGTATATACTTCTCCAAGAGCTTCAAACTGTTCCATCTGCAGCAGGTCGTTTGCCGAACGTGCTCCAAGCAGGAACACCGGTTTGCATCCCATCTTCTTCAATGCTTCTCCCAAGTACAGCATAGGAGCGGTTCCTACACCTCCGCCCACAAGCAGAAGTTTCTTCTCTGTATTCTCAGGCATAGAGAACCCGTTGCCTAAAGGAAGTACCACATTCACTGTATCACCTTTATTTACGGTAGCCAGTTTTCTTGTACCGTCGCCAACGAGCTGTACCAGGAACCATACTTCGTTTGTTTTACGGTCTACATAATTAATAGAGATAGGACGTCGCAGGAAAGTGGTGTTCGATCCATCTATTCTTATTTCTGCAAACTGTCCCGGAAGCATTTCAGGAAGCGGTTCCTCCTGTGTGAGCTTTATGAGAACATAATTGTTGTGCAAACGCACGTTCTCAGTTACAGTCAAATCTAAAATGTATTTTTTCATAAAAAATCTGATAAAATCGTTTTGTTATGCAAAGATAACAATTTACATTATATATAATGTGTTCTGTATATGCCTAAATCAGTATTTTTTATGGAAAGCACAAATCTGAACTTTACTTGTTTTCCGGTTTGAACACTTCGAAAGTGCCGTTATCGTAGAATATTCTTATTTCAGAGATTTTTGGTGCAGGCTTTTCTATATACCTAATTTCTTCTTTTACAGGCTTTTGGATAGTCTGATTGCCTTCTTCTGATGGTTTCTCCTTGCGAAAATCAAGATAAAACGCCCCGTTGTCCGTATTTTGCGGATTCTCGTGGCTTTCAGCGTCCGTTTCGTTCCATAGGTTTCCTTGCGTAAATTCGTGATTCTCCTGTTTCTTGTCGTTACCGGAGTTTCCTGTAGAATACATTTCTCCCTCGCCATACATTATCCAGTTAAGGCTGATGTCCGGGAAAGATTTATGCAGACGCTTCACCATGTCCAGACTCGGATTGTTTCTTCCGCTGAATATATGCGATAGCGACGATGTGGAGATTCCTATCTTTTCGGCAAAGTCGGCATTGCTTAACCCCACCGAACGCATGATTTGGATTATTCTGTCCTTCATTTACAAATGTATTAACTTAATATAATGACGTTACAAAGGTAATTAATGAATTTTACAAAAGCAAATTTACACGCGTAAATGTAAAATATACATCTGTAATTACAACTGTCAATAACACAGAATATTTGTGGTTTACATTTGTTCGTAACTTAAACATTTAATTTATCAAATGATGGTAAAATGTTGATTATATGAATATTACACTTGTATATAGTCGTATATTCCGCCTTTTGTTCGTTTTATTCCTTTTTGTCCGCATATATATTTAAGCAGATTATAGAATATCGTATATAAAGTATTGGTATATAGAGATAAAACCTATTATATACACTATGCAAATATATACATTTTACAGATGTATGCATATGAGAGATGTAAACAAAATGCCTACGCCCCTACTCTATTACATCTGTAAACACAAGTATAAATGTACATAGTCCTATATAATAACATACATTTGTAAGCCTTTTACATCTGTAATTTTACAGTTCTACACTATTAATCTGCATACAAGTGTAAACTTAATTATATCTGTAATCCCAAATCGCTGAGAATTGAAAATTTTCGTCCAAATGTACAGTCGTGCGTAAATTTTCGATTCTCGTATTGATAAGAAAAAAGGCCCTATCTACCGTAGTAGATAAAGCCTTTATACCTCTTTATGCTGTAAAATCAATGTAGAATGAAATAGACGAGCTCTCTCAGCAGTTCTCCCTGCGTAAGTGATACATTACCTATTCCTTTAGATCTTGCGTCACAGAGCCTTATTTGCGTTATAATGTTCATCACTTTCACACCGGTGTATGCACTCATTCCTGCCAGATACTCTTTTGCAAGCCATGGAGATTTCAGTCCCAGGTAAGCTGCCACTCCGTTATCCGTTCTTTCCGGAGCATAATATGCCACCATCAGATTGGAGAAATAGTTGAACAGTATAGCCAATGTCGGTTGTATAGGATTGTTCTTCGGATTGTCATTAAAGTATTTCACTATTTTGTTTGCCTTCAGGACATCTTTTGTGATAATGGCATTCTTCAGCTCGAAGTTGTTGTAATCCTTGCTTATTCCGATATTCTTCTCTATTTCGTCTGATGTAATCCTGTTTTTCCCCTGAGGCATTGTGATTATCAGTTTTTCCAGTTCCCCGGCCAGCCTGTTAAGGTCATTTCCCACAAAGTCCGCCATAAGTTCCGCAGCCTTGTAGTCAATTTCCATTTTCTTCCTCTTCAGATACGTCGTTATGAACGAAGGCAGCATATTCTCCTTCAGCTTCTTCGATTCGAACACTACGCCGTTCTTTTCTATCTCTGCCACCACTTTCTTTCTTTTGTCCATCGTTCCGTGCTTGTAGCATATAACGAGTATTGTCGATTCAAGCGGTTTCTGCAAATAGAAAGCCAGGTCGTCCCATGCCTTGATGTTCTGCGCTTCCTTCACCATCACTACCTGGCGCTCTGCCATCATCGGATATCTCTTTGCGTTGTTTATAATGCTTGCCATGTCTGTTTCCAGACCGTACATCACTGTCAGGTTGAATTCCCTTTCGTTTTCGTCCAGAGCCTTTTCTACTATGTAGTCGGCAATTCTGTCTATATAATAGTCCTCTTCTCCCATCAGCAGATACACGGGAGCAAACTTTTTGTTCTTTATGTCCTTGGCTATATCTTCGTATGTCATATTTCTTTCCAATGTTTATTTACTTAGGCAATGATTTTACCGTTTCGTTCCGTTTTATTAAATTTGTACTGATAAATTTCCGTTACAAATAATCACGGTTGAAACTTTAAATGCAAATATACGAAATGTTATCATTAAACCTGCCATCCGCTGCTCTCAAAATAACTGACCGCAGTGGTAAAAAATATGTATTCGACGTGTTGAGGAAAAAATACGTCGCTCTGACGCCCGAAGAATGGGTGCGTCAGCATTTTGTCCATTACCTTGTCAATCATCTTGGCTATCCTGCCGGATTGCTTGCCAACGAAGTGAGCATATCGCTGAACTCCACATCCAAGCGTTGCGACACCGTTCTGTATTCTCCGTCCCTTGCTCCACGTATGATAGTAGAATACAAGGCCCCGGATGTTCAGGTCACACAGAACGTATTCAATCAGATTACCCGTTATAACATCGTTCTTCGCGTGGACTATCTCATCGTTACCAACGGTATAACCCATTATTGCTGTAAGGTGGACTATCAGTCAGGCCGCTGCACATTTCTTTCTTCCGTTCCTCCATACAATAGTCTGTAAACAGAATGGGCGTAAAAATGTTTTACATAAAACACCTTTACGCCCATTATTCATTCAAGAAGTTTCTCTATTTATTCTGCAGAGCTTGCAGTTCTTGTTCTTCTTGGTTTAGTTTCCTTTACTTCAGTTTCTACCGGAGCTACACCAGCCAGTTCCTGGTCAACCATTATTCTACCGCAATATTCGCAAACAATGATTTTCTTTCTCATTCTGATATCCAACTGTTTCTGTGCAGGAATCTTGTTGAAGCAACCACCACACGCACCTCTCTGTACATAAGTGATACCAAGACCGTTTCTTGAGTTAGATCTGATACGTTTGAAAGCCTGCAGCAATCTTGGTTCGATAGTGCTTTCAAGAGCCTTTGCATTCTCTCTCAGCTTCTCTTCTTCCTGTTTTGTTTCAGCAATGATTTCGTCCAGCTCATTCTTCTTGTCTTCGAGGTCCTTGCTTCTTTCTTCTACAGCATTCTGGCTTTTTACTATTTCCTCTTCCTTGGCCTTGATAGAAGCATTAGCCTCTTTTATTCTTTTTTCGTTCAGCTCAACTTCAAGTGACTGGAATTCTATTTCCTTAGTCAGGACGTCATATTCTCTGTTGTTTCTTACATTGTCCTGCTGAGCTTTGTATTTTTCTATAGAAGCCTTTGCAGATTCGATGTCTATCTTTCTTGTAGCGACGTTCTGTTTCAGTTCTTCTATTTCAGCCTTGATTTTTTCAATGCGAGTGTTCAGACCTGTAATTTCGTCTTCCAAATCTCTTACCTCAAGTGGAAGTTCACCTCTAAGAGTTTTGATTTTATCCATTTCAGAAAGGATAGTCTGCAATTTGTATAATGCAGTAAGTTTCTGTTCAACACTTATTTCTGAAAGGTCTTTCTTTGCATCTTTAGCCATAGTTTTACAAATATTTAATTGGGTTCGTATTAATTCGTGTAAGTTCTATTCTCAGTGTAGGGAACTTGCTTTTCAGCACATCCCTTATAATTTCTTTTGTGTACTGTTCGCTTTCGTAATGCCCTATTTCCGCTGCCAGGATTTTATCTTCGTAGTAGAAATAGTCATGATATTTTATTTCTCCCGTTACGAAAGCATCGGCATGTTCTTTCACGGCCTTTTCCATCAGGAACGCTCCTGCTCCTCCGCATATGGCAACTTTCTCCACCAGTCTTCCTGTCAGTTTGGTATGCTTCACGCATCCTGATTCGAAAGTTTTCTTCACGTGCTTCAGAAACTCGGTTTCCGTCATCGGTTCTTCCAGTTCGCCTATTGCTCCGGCTCCTGCAGTAAGCCATTCGGCCATTGAATTGTCGCATCCCGATTCCTGCTGCATATATTCTTTCGGGTCGAGCACCTTAACGTTTTTCAGTCCTATTTTCTCTGCTATCTTATAATTCACGCCGTTGGGAGCATTGTCCAGGTTGGTATGCATCGAATATATTACGATTTCATTCCTTATGGCGTTCATTATACATCTTTCAGTATAGTCTTTTCCCGTTATTGATTTGTAACTCTTGAAGATCAGCGGATGGTGAGATATAATCAGGTTAATACCTTGATTTATAGCTTCTTCTACTATATCTTCAGTAACGTCCAAACACAACAAAGCCCCTGTAGCTTCCGAGTCTGTCAATCCTACTTGCAGTCCGGCATTGTCGAATCCGTCTTGCAGAGGCAGAGGCGCGAATATCTCAAGGGCATCTATAATTTCCTTAATTTTCATATTTGCGAATAAAATTCTATGCAAAAATACAAACAAAGAAGGTTGTATATGTGATGGTGAGGGGAAAATTAAGATTTTTTTGCAGGAATTAAAATCGGTTATGCTGTTACGTTGTGAAGAAGATGGAGGAGAAATGTGATAACTGAAAAAAACAGCGTGCAGCTTCCACCACACGCTGTTTTCATATATAAATACAATATTGTTTTCCGGAGAATTAGTAAGCTCTTGCGAACAATACTCTTCTTGCAGAAGGTTTACCTGTTACCATGTCTACACCCGGTGTCAAGCTTTCTTCATCAGCTTCGAAAGGCAGACATCTGATAGTAGCCTTGGTTTCTTCCTTGATACGTTCTTCAGTTTCTGTTGTACCGTCCCAGTGAGCCAGGATGAATCCGCCTTTTTCAATCTGTTCCTTGAACTCATCATAAGTATCCACTTTCACGATATGTTCGTTTCTGTACTTAAGAGCCTTCTGATAGATATTTTCCTGAATTTCTTCAAGCAGATTCTTTACATATTCTTCTATGTCGTCGCATGAGCGTGTTTCTTTTTCCAGAGTGTCACGACGCATAACTTCCATTGTATTGTTTTCCAGGTCACGTCCACCCATAACAAGTCTTACAGGCACACCCTTCAGCTCATAGTCAGCGAATTTGAATCCCGGACGCTTGTTGTCAGCGTTGTCATATTTCACTGAGATACCCATGCTGCGCAGTTTTGCAACAATACCGTCCACTTTTTCGTTAATCTGGTTCAGCTGTTCTTCGTTCTTGTAGATAGGAACGATAACCACCTGTATAGGAGCCAGATGTGGAGGAAGTACCAGACCGTTGTCGTCAGAGTGAGTCATGATAAGAGCACCCATCAGTCGTGTAGAAACACCCCATGAAGTAGCCCAAACATAATCCAACTTGTTGTTCTTGTCTACGAACTGTACGTTGAATGCCTTTGCGAAGTTCTGGCCTAAGAAGTGTGATGTACCACACTGCAGAGCCTTACCGTCCTGCATCAAGCCTTCTATAGTATAAGTATCAAGAGCACCTGCAAAACGTTCGTTAGCCGATTTCACACCTTTGATTACCGGTACAGCCATATATTTTTCAGCGAAATCGCCATACACGTGTAGCATCTTCTGTGCTTCAGCTTCAGCTTCTTCTCTTGTAGCGTGAGCTGTATGTCCTTCCTGCCACAGGAATTCTGCTGTACGAAGGAACAGACGTGTACGCATTTCCCATCTCATTACGTTAGCCCACTGGTTGCACAGGATAGGCAGATCTCTATATGAGTTTATCCAGTTCTTGTAAGTACTCCATATGATAGTTTCAGATGTCGGTCTGATGATAAGTTCCTCTTCCAGTTTGGCGTTAGGGTCTACAATCACTCCCGAACCGTCTTCAGCGTTTTTCAGTCTGTAGTGAGTCACCACAGCACATTCTTTTGCAAAGCCTTCTACGTGTTCAGCTTCGCGGCTCAGATATGATTTAGGGATTAATAGAGGGAAATAGGCATTAACGTGTCCTGTTGCCTTGAACATGTCATCCAGTTGTCTTTGCATTTTTTCCCATATAGCATATCCGTATGGTTTGATTACCATACATCCTCTTACTGGCGACTGTTCAGCCAAGTCAGCTTTTACAACGAGGTCGTTATACCATTGTGAATAATTTTCACTTCTTTTGGTAAGTTCTTTCAGTTCTTTAGCCATAGCCGTTTTATTATTTGATTTTATGAGAATTTGATTTTACGAGAGTGCAAAAGTAATAAAAAAAGCGTACAGTGTCATAACTGTACGCTAAAAAAGTTATTTCTGATAATCATAATACCACCAGAAAGTATCACCAAATTCAAGTTTCATTCTGTTTCTTTCCTCAGTTTCCGACTTGTATTTGATATTCCGCTGTTTGTCTCTGTATTCTTTCAGCCTTGACAGGTACGTGCTGTCGTTATCTGCCGCCACGTATTCCCACTGCGGATTCATCTCCTTATACATAAGTATTGCTTCGCGATAATACCTTCCTGTGTCAGATGTTTTTACAATTGCTTCTGCAAATTCATCCATTTTTTTATCCAGCATCAGTCCTGCCAGATAATAGTCTACAGCCATTCTGCAACTGTCACCTCCCTCTATCGAAAGTCTTTTCAGATATTGCATCCTGCTTTCTCCGGCAGCAGGTCTGTCGCCCAAAAGCGCGTAAACGGAATCGTTGGTGAATCTCAGTGTCTTCATCGAGTCAGAATCGAAGAACATACCTTCCGACTTGAAATACTGTGGAAATCTGAACAGCCACTCTCCCGTCTTGCCTTCCTTGGCCATGGCCATCATCCTCAGAGCCGTCATCGTTCTTGTCGTTTTGGACGATTTACCGGCCACTTTCAGAACTTCCATATTGTTGCCTTCGGATATCAGACTTTCCATCCTCAGCTCATTATGAAAATACCTGTCCGTATTTCCCAGACACATGGTCCCCACACACATTATAAGCATCAGTGCGATATTGTTAATCACTATCCCTAACGTACTGCGCTCATTCGTTTCAGGCTTCATGTGTTTTCTCACGGCTACGGTTACTGTCACAAACACTGCTGTCAGTACCGGCATAAGCCACCACCATATATACCTGCTTTCGCCCATGTACACATCCCTTCCGAATGCAGTCATAGTCACCAGACCCAGGAACGACGGTATATAAGCCAATGCGTGCACACTGCCTCTGAGTCTCATCAGCAGGTTCAGTCCCCACTTCAGTATCATCAGTATCACAGTCACTATAATGGCAGCCGGCAGAATCTTGAATTCGCTGTTTCCTTTGGCTGTCGAAAGGTGTAGCGCCTCTATCAGGTCCTTTTGGAATACGGTCAGATAAACCATGGAGAATACCACAAACAACAAGCCGCACACCATGTAGCTCAGGCGTGCAGCTGTTTTGTTGTATTTCCTTCTACCGTAATAATATCTGTTGTTATTCCACGCCATAATTATTCTTCACCCTTTTCAGTACCAGAGCAGTTCTTGCCGGCAAATAAAGTTTAAGCCACTCTTTTTTGTCTTTAGCATACAATGGGTCGCTGCAGGTGAAATGAGTGATTGAGTCATCATTGAAACCGAATCCTCCGAAATCCTTGTTGTCCGTATCAAGAACCACTTCGTATGCGCCTTTTGGAACCAGGAATCCGTAGTCGGTAAATGATCTGGTAGGATTAAAGTTAAATACGAAAATCAAATCCTTTCTTCTGTATGCCAGAACCTGATCGCCGTCATTATGCCAGATTTCCACCACATCCGTTTTCTGTATGTTCTTCACCTTTCTTATGGTTTCCACCATCTTCTTGTCGAAGTCGCCAAGGTAGTGATAGCACAGTTCCTTGTTGTCTACCAGATTCCACTGCCTTTTTGCATATTTGTGTGACCATCCGTTACCTTCTCTCGGGAAGTCTATCCATTCCGGATGACCGAACTCATTACCCATGAAGTTCAGATAACCGCCGTTGATAGTCGATGCGGTAAGCAGTCTTATCATCTTGTGCAGGGCTATACCCCTCTGTACCACACCATTTTCGTCACCCTTCTTGAAGTGCCAGTACATATCGGCGTCACATAGTCTGAAGATGATAGTCTTGTCGCCCACCAACGCTTGGTCATGGCTTTCGCAATACGAGATAGTCTTTTCATCTTTTCTTCTGTTTGTCACTTCCCAGAACAGGCTCGAAGGTTTCCAGTCCTCATCCCTTTTCTCCTTGATAATCTTTATCCAGTAGTCAGGAATGTTCATCGCCATTCTGTAGTCGAATCCATATCCGCCATCCTCAAACGGAGCAGCCAGTCCCGGCATTCCGGACACCTCTTCTGCTATCGTAATAGCCCTCGGGTTCAATGAGTGTATAAGTTTGTTTGCCAGAGTCAGATAGCAGATGGCATTATCATCCTGATGTCCGTTGTAGTAGTCACCATAGTTGCAGAACGCCTCTCCTAATCCGTGGCTGTAATACAGCATTGAAGTCACACCGTCGAATCTGAATCCGTCGAATTTATATTCCTCAAGCCAGTATTTGCAGTTAGACAGCAGGAAGTGGAGCACCTGATTCTTTCCGTAGTCGAAGCATAGTGAGTCCCATGCCGGATGTTCCCTTCTGTCGCCCTGGTAGAAGTACTGGTGCGGATCACCTGCAAAGTTGCCTAATCCTTCCACCTCATTCTTTACGGCATGCGAGTGTACAATATCCATAATCACCGCTATACCCATCTGGTGAGCCGTATCAATTAGCTGTTTCAGTTCGTCGGGAGTACCGAATCTTGACGAAGGAGCAAAGAAGCTCGATACGTGATATCCGAAGCTGCCGTAATAAGGATGTTCCTGTATAGCCATAATCTGAATACAGTTATATCCGTCCTCAGCAATTCTCGGTAATATTTTTTCTCTGAATTCATTATAAGTGCCCACTTTTTCCTCATCCTGTGCCATACCGATATGACATTCATATATCATCAGCGGTCCCACATTAGGGATGAACACTTTCTTCTTGAATTTATATGGTTTTGCCGGATCCCATACTTGTGCACTGAAAATCTTTGTATTTTCGTCCTGCACCACTCTTGTTGCCCATGCCGGTATTCTCTCTCCGCATCCGTTGCTCCAGTAAATTTTCAGCTTGAACAGGTCTCCATGCTTCATTGCTTTTGCCGGCAGTTCGATTTCCCAGTTTTCTGTTCTTTTAACTTTGTTAAGTTTAAATTCCGGCAGCTCCTTCCATCCGTTGAAGTCCCCTATCAGATATATGGAAGTAGCGTTTGGAGCCCATTCTCTGAGCACCCATTTGACATCCTTTCCCTCTTTAATCTTGTGTAATCCAAAGTATAAATGTCCCGATGCAAACTCTTCCAGCGAGCATCTTTTAGTTAGTTCCTTCTCTTTTTGCTGCACCATTTCGTGTCTTCCATTGATTGCATCTGCATACGGTTCCAACCAAGGGTCATTCTTGATGATGTTCAAAACTTTGTCCATATTGATGTAAGTTTTTAAGTTTTTAAGATCCTGAGTTATTATAAGTTAGCAAACTCTATCCACAAAAATACGTTTATTTTTTTAGAAAAGGAAAAAAAAGTATAAAAAAAATCATAGGGGGGACAAAAATGTCCCCCTATTTACATTTTTTTATCATCCAGGAGCCTTCCATTCTTAAAAGTTCCTTTTCTTGTCACTCTGCCCGATGAATCTTTTTCCACAAACTCCCCGTCTTTCTTTCCGTTTTTGAATCCGCCTTCGAACACGGTTCCGTCCTTTTCTGTTATTATACCCTTGCCATGTTCTTTGCCTTTGTAGAATTCTCCGGTGTACACAGAGCCGTCCGTCATCTTCAGTCTGCCTTTTCCGTCGGCCATATTGTTTTTCCATTCACCTTCATATACATCGCCGTTGGCCCAAATATACTTGCCGATACCGTTTCGTTCATTGTCCTTCCACATACCTGTATAAATAGCTCCGTTGGCCCATTTGAAGATTCCCTTTCCGTCCTGTTTGCCGTTCTTGAATTCTCCTTCGTACATATCTCCGTTAGGATAAGTATATACCCCTTTGCCGGTTCTTTCGCTGTTCTGGTATTCCCCCTCATATCTTTCTCCGTTATGGAAGAAGTACACTCCTTTTCCGTCCTGTACATCCTCTTTCCATTCTCCGGAATACTTGTCTCCGTTCGTATATACGAATGTTCCTTTTCCGTGTCTGTATCCGTCTTTCCATTCTCCTTCGTAATAGGAGCCGTCTTCCCATGTCATCTTTCCGTTGCCGTCCTTCAGGTCATTCTTCCA
Organism: uncultured Bacteroides sp.; assembly: GCA_900544075.1. GTDB lineage: Bacteria > Bacteroidota > Bacteroidia > Bacteroidales > Bacteroidaceae > Phocaeicola. The sequence continues at coordinate 3,968 of UQTJ01000005.1, read as the reverse complement.
TTCCCCCTCATATACGGCCCCTCCGGCCCAGACGTATTTTCCGCTGCCGTTTCTCTTGTTCTTGCTCCATTCTCCGGTGTATCTGTCGCCGTTGTAGTACTCCATGTCGCCTTCACCTTCCTGCATATCCTCCATCCACGTTCCCTTATACATATTGTTGTTCGCAAAATAATAAGTTCCCGTACCCTGCTTCATGTCCTCGGTCCATTGTCCGATATACCTCTCGCCTATGTTCAGCATCATCGTACCCTCACCGTCACGTTTACCTTTAGTATATTCTCCCTCATACATGTCTCCATTAGGGTACACCGTTCTTCCCATACCGTCAGGCCTTCTTCTTTTCAGCTGTCCGGTATATTCAGCTCCGTTCTTGAATTTATAGTACCCCACAGAGAGTTGTGCCTGCACCTCTGCAGCCGTACACGACACCACACATATAGCTAATATATAATCCTTTAATCTGCTCATTATTATAATAGTTTGAAAATTAAATATTTCCTGCCACGACCTCCAGCATACTGTCCCAATCCAGATACTTGTTGGCCAGTTCCATAATTCTTTCTTCCGATATATTTCTGATAGACTTCACCGATCTGTCATAGAAATCCATGTCCACACCTGCCGTCAGTACATAAATCCATGCATCCGATATCGACAAAGCATTCTCATACGCCCTGCATATATCGCCTATCATATAGTTCTTCACCATCTCCAGTTCATCCCTGCCGGCCTTTTCATTCTTCATCCGGTCCACCTCGTTCTTCACCTCTTCTATCACCTTCTCCACGTACGCATTATCCGTTTCCGTGCTTATCACCAACAGACTCTTGCCAGGATAAGTCACAATACCCGAGCCGATGCCGTAAGTATATCCCTTATCCTCTCTCACGTTCTTCATCAGTCTGCTTCCGAAATATCCTCCTAACATAGTGTTCATCACCTTCAGGTCAGTAAAGTCCTCATGCATCCTGTCCGGCATGAACATACCTATTTTCACCGAGCATTGCATACCGTCGTTTTTCTTCACCGTCACCCTCTTGTCCTTGAATCCTCGAGGTTCAGGCAGCACGAATTTCTCCTTCCTTTTGTCTGTACCCCATGGCTCTTTTCCGAAACACTCCTCGATGTCCTTCATCACCTCATCCGTCACCTTTCCGGCCACGAATATCGTACAGTTGCCCGACGAGTAGAACCTGTTGTAGAAATCCCTCAGCATCTCCACCCTGATATTGTCATAGTCCTTCATCTCTGCAAATCGTCCCAACGGATGACTGTCTCCGAACATTTCAGTGTTAAGCCTTTTTCTTGCCATCACCTCCACTCTCTCCGAGTTCACCATATACATCTGTCTGTTCGATTCCACCACAATGTCAAACTCCCTTTCCGGGAAAACTGGTTCTTTCACCATTTCCGCCAAGGTTCTTATCGTATGAGTGAAAAATCTTCCTAACGAATAAAGAGTCACGAATCCGCTGTTTACAGACGATGACAAATCCAGCCATGCACCATAAAAATCCAGTTTTTCCGCTATTTCTGTCGATGTCATGTTCTTTGTGCCCTCTCTGAGCATCCTGTTTGTCATCACGGCCTGCAATGGAAAATCCTGGTCCACCTGACCACATTCCATCACTAAATCCAGCCTTATCACGTCTTCCTTTCCTGTGTCCAACACATTGACTTCTATACCGTTAGGCATAATCCTCTTTACAGGTCTTTGTATGTCGAATTCGGCTATGCCATTGATAGCCGGTGCCAATTTTCTATCCACTATTTAAGATTATAAGTTAATGATTGATATGCAAATTTACGAAGAAATTCATAATTTTGTATTATAAATAATCTAAAAGAAGAAAAAGCCTATGACATCATCCCCTGCCGTCCAGCCTGTTGCATGCCTCATATGTATAGGCGCCAACCAACATCCCGAAGCTAATCTCTCTATGGCAGTCAGCACACTCGCCGATGTTTTTCCCGATATCCGTTGGGGCGAAACAGTCATCACTCCCGCCGAAGGATTACCCTCTGGAATCACCGCTCCGGATTATTACAACCGTGCAGCCACATTTTCCACCACTATGGATATTGCTGCACTGAAATCCCTCTTCAAGGAAATAGAAAAAGCCTGCGGACGCACCGTGAGTTCCAAATCAACAGGCCTTGTCCCACTCGACATAGATTTGCTCCGCTACGGCAGCCAAATCCTCAAACCCAATGATATGAAATCCACTTACGTCCGTCAGGCAATTGCATCGTTATTTAGTTGTTAGTTTTTAGTTATTAGAGCCATGCGGATGCCCTCTAACAACTAATCCAAATTAGCTTTTCCTGTCTCCTTTAGTTCCTCGATAACCTTCAGCAGATACTGTCCGTACTGATTCTTCAGCATCGGTTCCGCATTCTTTCTCATCTGCTCCTCAGATATCCATCCTTTACGGTAAGCTATACCCTCCAGGCAGGCAATCTTCAGTCCAGTACGTTTCTCCAGCACCTCTATGTAAGTAGAAGCCTCGCTCAGCGAGTCATGCGTACCCGTGTCAAGCCATGCAAATCCGCGTCCGAGAGTCTGTACCTTCAGTTCGCCGTCCTCTAAGAATCGCTGGTTCACGGTAGTAATCTCCAGTTCCCCACGTGCCGAAGGCTTGATGTTCTTTGCCACATCCACCACCTTGTTAGGATAGAAGTACAGTCCCACCACCGCATAGTTCGATTTCGGTTTTGTCGGTTTCTCCTCAATGCTCAGACAGTTTCCGTCCTTATCAAATTCAGCCACACCATATCGTTCAGGGTCGTTTACCCAGTATCCGAACACCGTTGCCTTCTTCTCTTCCTCCACAGTGCGTACCGCTTCTTTCAGCATACCGCTGAATCCGGCTCCGTGGAAGATATTGTCACCCAATACCAGACATGCAGAATCGTCACCTATAAATTTCTCTCCTATGATGAAAGCCTGAGCCAATCCGTCCGGTGAAGGCTGTTCCGCATATTCAAATTTCACACCGAACTCCGTACCGTCACCAAGCAGACGTTTGAATCCCGGCAAGTCATGCGGAGTCGATATAATCAGAATCTCCCTTATACCGGCAAGCATAAGTACTGAGATAGGATAATAAATCATCGGTTTGTCAAATACAGGGAGCATCTGCTTGCTCACCCCCTTTGTGATAGGATACAGTCTTGTGCCGCTACCACCTGCAAGTACGATACCTTTCATATATAGCTTTTTTAAAAAAAGAGTTCTTAGTTTTTAGTCATGCCGTATAGCTCTAACAACTAATAACCAACAACTATTAACTGTTAATTTTTAATTATTAATTATCTTACCTTGTTCAATAAAGCTCCTCCGAATAGTCGAACAGCCATTCCGCATCCTTCAGTCTTGGATGATGTTTGTCCTTTTCAGACAGAATCACCTTGTCAGCCGGAATACCCCATTCGATACCTAAATCCGGGTCATCCCATGCTATAGCCCCTTCCGACTGAGGAGCATAGAAATTATCACATTTATACTGGAAAATCACCTCCGGAGTCAGCACAGCAAAACCGTGAGCAAACCCTCTCGGCACGAAAAACTGCCTGTGGTTATCCTCCGTCAGTTCCACTGCTACATACTTTCCGAATGTAGGCGAACCCTTTCTGATATCCACCGCCACATCCAGCACAGCCCCTTTTATTACCCTCACCAATTTGCTCTGGCAGTAAGGCGGTTTCTGGAAATGCAGCCCTCTCAGTACCCCATATTGCGATTTGCTTTCATTGTCCTGCACGAATCTCACCTCGCGTACCTCCTTGCAGAAATCCCTTTCCGAGAACGATTCGAAGAAATATCCCCTCTCATCGTTGAAAATGCGTGGTTCAATAATCACCACACCCTCTATATCCGTTTTTATGACGTTCATAATTCAATTCTTTTTTGGTTATGTAGGTCGGCGGCATTACTGCCGCTTTCCCCATTAAGAACTGTACATGCG
>UQTJ01000004.1 GCA_900544075.1 uncultured Bacteroides sp. | reverse complement strand
GATGCAAAGGTACGCACTTTTTTCATTCATGCAATACTTTCGACAAGTTTTTTTTTCAAAAAAAATTATAGGCTTATACTTAAATATCTGTTAATCAATGAAAAATCAAAGCGTGTTTTTTTCAATGGTGTTACAAGGGAGATTATGCTATGTATTATATACACATTATTTTAATATAATAAACGGGCTGTTTGTCTTCAAACAAATTACAGGAATTTCTATCTTATACAGAAACAAGTAAATTAAAATAAATACATGATGAACTGATTTGTCAAATATAATACGTTTGTCATAAAAACCAAGAAAAACTATCATGTACATCATATTTTCTATCAATCAACTGTTTATCAAGATTTTAAACATTGTCCTTGTACATTTAAATTATATAACAAAAAGAATAAAGACATGTATCTTTGCAAAAAAATTATGAAACATATGAACAGAATTACTTTATCATTACTTTTATTAAGCAGTACATTAAATTTTATATCGTGTAAGAAAGACGATATATAAAACGAAAAAGACAAGAACACAAACATTGAAAACACGGCAGAAAACAATTCTCTCCTTGTAGTTGAAAATAATATACTTAAAGGTATTACAGACAAAAACATCTCTAAAATTGCATTACCATCAAATATAAAAGAAATAGCTAACAATGTATTCGAAGGAAGTAACATCACAGAGATTACCCTCAATGAAGGAATAGAAACGATAGGTGACGCATGTTTCCTAAACAGCCAGATAAAAAACATAAATTTTCCATCTTCACTCAAGCATATTGGAAAAGCAGCATTTCAAGACTGTACTCAATTAGAAAAAGCGAATTTGTCTAAAACTGCTGTAGAAATATTATCAGAAGGACTCTTTTTCGACAGTGGCTTGAAAGAAATATCATTACCTTCAAACCTAAAAGAGATATCAAACGAAGTTTTTTGTGGAACAAACAATCTACATAACATACAAATAGGTAAATCAACAGTTATAATAGGAAACAAAGCATTCTACCAATCAGGACTGACAGACATTACACTTCACAACAATTACCTCTTAATAGACCATATGGCTTTTGGTAATTGCATAAATCTAAAAAATGTCAATAAAGTTTCAGATACAGGAAAAAACGAAGGTGTTATTTCTTCTGGAGCTTTCTACGAATGTACATCACTCACCGAAGTAACATTACCAGATAATATCACCACACTCGAAGGATACACATTCATCGGTTGTGAGAAACTTCAAAAAATCTCCCTCCCCAAAAGTTTAAAATCAATAGGAGATCAAGGTTTAAGAACAAATCACGACGTTCAGACTATAATTTTCAATTCTTCAGACATTCCTGAAATGCACAATATACATGAGACTACCATCCCAAATGTTTTGCCCTTTGTAAAGAATATAAATGAAATATTAGTACCCCAACAAAGCGTCGAAGAATATAAAAACAGACTCAGTTCTTATGCAAATAAGATAAAGGGAATATAAAATCAATAAAGTCCGCGAAACATTATCACATAAATAATTGTTTTACATTCAGAATAAAAAGAAAAACAGTTAAGTAGTATGAAACTGATAATGAGCGACAGACATATCGATACACAAATTTCAGAAAGCGAGGATCTAAAATACATAAACCTCGCATCCATGAAAATAGCCAACTGTGTAGGATGCTTCGGTTGTTGGACAAAAACTCCAGGCAAATGCTTTATCCGCGACGATGCATCAAAAATATATCCATATATTGCAAAAAGCGACTCTGTAGTCTACATCAGCAAAATAAAATACGGCAGCTACGACACTATTATGAAAACCATGATAGAACGTGCCATCCCTATCCAGCAAGCCTTTATCCGCATTCACAACAGTGAAACACACCACGTACAGCGAAACGTCCTTCCCAAAGATGCTACAATCATTGCCTACGGAAGTACAGACCCTGAAGAACAGGAAATATTCCGTACCCTTGTCAGCAGAAACGCCCTTAATATGAATTTCAAGAGTTACAAAATAATATTCGTGAGCGAAACAGAAATAGAAAAAACAGTTCAAAAAATATTGGGTATATGAGAAGGACTATGATTATCAACGGAAGCCCACGTGCCCCTAAATCAAACTCTAAGAAGTACTCAGAAATATTCATGAGATATAGCCAGCAACCATGTGATTACTTCAACATAAGCAGTTCAAATCACACGGAGTTGATTCCACAAATGAGTAATTACACAGACATATTACTTGTATTTCCCCTTTACGCCGATTCACTCCCCGTTGGATTACTGAATTTTCTAAAACATTTAGAGGAAAATTCCCCACTCCACAAGCCTACAATCTCAATACTCATTAACTGCGGCTTCTTAGAGTACGAACAAAACTATGTAGCAATAAGAATATTGAAATACTTCTGCCGAAAAAACAACTATCATGTAGGTTCAATACTAATGCTTGGTAGCGGCGAGGCAATACTCGATACACCTTTCCGCTTCATTGCAAAGAAAGCCATAAAAAGACTTTCAGAATCTGTGTACAAACAAAAGTACAGGGAAATCAAGGCTACAATGCCTCTTAATAAATGGTGGTTCAAAATGGCTGCAAATATATATTGGACACGCTATGGGAAAAAATTTGGAGTTACAAAACAAGAGATGCAAGTAATGGAGATATAAAAAGAGGAATCTAATATAGACCCCTCTTTTTTTATACCAGGTTAAACAAATATCTAAATTTTTCATTTAACCATACTCAAATCCTTATAATAATTATTAAAGACTTCTTGAACCAGCCAAGACATCTTCCGGAACTTCTGCACATTTTGTATAAACAGAAACATCTTCCGCATTATCCTTTACAGTCCATTTCATAGTTTCATCTGTCATTTCAGAAACAATATATTCATTCCATGGATCATGCGAGAAATCATACTCTCCGGTTAAAATATATCCCAATTCGTCATCTTCAGTAATTTCGAATGTTCCTGTTGACTTATGAGAATACATACTACCCATATTATCATACATTTCGAAAGTATGTTCCTTACGGTTAAATGTTATATACACATACTGACCTTCTTCCAATGCTTTACCGTTGAATTCAGTCAACATCCATGTCCCGTTAATTGTAGCATAATTAACAGTCTCATATACCACAGGTTCTTCATTATCCTTATTGCAAGCCATAAAGCCTACAGCAAACATAATAAATAATGCTGTTTTAAAAATCAATTTTATCATATTTATGCAATTAAATCTGATTTAAAAAGTTTAATCTACAAATTCCAGTTTCACATCAATCATCCTTTCAGAAGGACGTGCGTGAAGTCCGTCGAGCAAGACCTTATAAGTTTTATTTCCAATAGTTTTATCCGGAGTGTTTCCTGTCAGTTCTATAACAAGATATCCCTCTTCCGATGGTTCAAGCACTTGTGGTTCTGTCCTAAGTGACATAAAATCAGGAAGAAATCCTTTCATTGCAGTTACCTTCAACGGTTTGCTACCTGAATTTGCACAAGCTATTTTCTCTAATCTTCTTGAACCGTTCCTGACTCTTCCAAAATTGAACGTTTTGCTTCTAAGTTTCAGTTCTCCCATCGTAACTCTATAATCTTTCCATAGTTTTACAGAAGGAGTCACCTCTCCATTAACAGTCAATACAGCAACTGGTGTTTTTTCAGATAAGTCCGAATAGACAAACGCCCTCAAGAATGCCTTACCCGGATGTCCGAACGGATTAAAAACCAACAAAATTTCAGCATCATTTCCAGGTTTGACAACCGGATTATTTATCTTTGCTTCCGTACATCCACATGTAGTGGAAATCTTTGTAATCACAATTTGCCTGTCGCTTACATTTCTGCATTTGAAAGAAAAACTCAAAGGTTTGTCATCTTCCGACATAATACCTGCATTTATCTCTACCGCATCAAATCTCAGCAAATCCTTGTTGCCGACAAGGAGCCGCGGATTCATGATACTGTCAAGTTCATCTTTCGTATATACTTTCTGTGGAAAAACAGTTTCCACAGAAAGTATAAATGACAATATAAAGATAAATACAATTCTCATATCAGAATTACATCCACCCGTTACCGGATGATTTTCTTACTGTTATTACAAATTCCTGAGTATTACCGTTACTGTCGGTCACTGAAGCTTTTGTTGTACCAACTGCAGTTCCTGTAACTTTAAGAGAATTACCCTCAAGCACTACAGCCGCAATATTACTGTCAACAACTTCATACGATGATGCTGTCACTCCATCTATATATATACGCGACAGGTTTATAGTATAATTTTCTCCAACACCGACATACACGTTAGGAACTTTCATAGGCTGTGCTCCATACTCATTACCGTCAATCTTGTCCAACAGTATTTTCGCGTCTATCAATCCACCAATTTTTCCTTTATAGCTTGGCAAGTTCATAGTCATGTGTACCGCAGATTCTCCAAATGAAGCCCATCCATACCAATAAGATTTCGTTTTATTCAGTTTATCATCCAATGACTCAACTGAATTCAGCAACATCTCCTTAAAATCTTCAGCACGATAATGTTTGCGCTGTTGTGCCGCATACGACAAGCCCAATGCTGCTACACCTGAAATATGAGGACAGGCCATAGATGTTCCTTCCATATATCCATATCCACTCTTTCCTACCGGTTCTATATCACTATCACTTAAAGCAAAAGACGGCATTGTGGAAAGTATAAGAGCCTTCTCATTTTTTGTACCTTCACCGTCACCGCCTGGAGCTGTAATCATGTTTTTGCTTCCGCTCGGTGTACTGTAGTTTGAATAAGGTGCAGGAGTACCATCAGGGCCAACTGATGCTACACATATAAAATCTTTATACGCTCCCGGATATGCAGCCATAGGCGCATACTCGTTTCCTGCCGCAAATATGATGAGACCACCTTCAATAGTTCCATTCGGATCACCTGCATAACGCATGAAGTATTCCATTACTTCCTTCTCCAGTATGCAAGTTTTTGCCCATTGTTCATCCGAAGTATATCCGGGTACATAACTATTCATATTTGCACGTCCTGAATTATATCCCCAGCTACACTGCAGGATAACAGCACCGTTATCTGCCGCATACTTGATAGCTTTTGCCTCCATAAGGAAAGTAGATCCGGCATTTCCGGCAAAAATCTGTAATGACATGATTTTTACTCCATCACCCTCGCCTGTTGAACCACCTGCAATACCGCACACACCTTTACCGTTATTATTAACGGCTGCAATCGTTCCTGCTACGTGTGTACCATGTCCCATATCATTTATGTCAGAATATGTAATAAGTCCGCAATCGGTAACAAAGTTATATCCATGACGGTCGCCGGCATAACCGTTACCATCGTTATCTTCTTTGCCACCTAATGTTTCATTTGGATTAGTCCACATGTTTGCAGCCAAATCCTCATGGTCGTACATCACACCTTCATCCATCACAGCAACAATGATTGAAGGATCGCCTGTACATTTTGTCCATGCTTCTTTACAATTAACATCCATTGTTGCAACAGCTTTATTAGGTTGCTCACCAGGAATTGGATTAGCAATATCAAGAGTTCCATCATTTATATAGCTCCACTGAAGTCCCAAATAAAGATCGTCAAATCCTGTACTAACACCGTTTCTTGACATAACCACAGGTTCCACAGCTTTTGCTTTCTTTGCAGTGCTGTAAGCGCGCTTTATTTCATGGTTATATTGCACTGCTGCGACTTCTGCAAGTTTCGACATATCCTGTGCCACTTTCTGCACATCCATTTTCTCATCGAACTTTACAAGATACCACAAGTGAAGTCCGCTCTCGCGTGTACGTGCCTCGTTACGTTTATCAACAGGGAATACACGTTCAAACTTATATGCTCCTGCAATGTCAAGCACCTCGTCAACCGAAGGTATTGAAGAGCGTGAAGCGTTTCCGCTTCTGCTCAGGGCACCGGTATTGTCAAGAATATCCTCCACTTCCGGTTTGAACTTTACAAAAAGTTCACCGTTTACAACGTCTTGCGGCACATTTATTACTGCCGCATTTCCGTTGTCTCCCCCGTTCGATTCGGGAACTATAATTTCCGAATCGTTACAGGAGAATAGTAATGACGCAGATAACAGCGTCGATAGTATATATTTTTTTCTCATATTTACGTTTTAAATATAATTTAGATAAAACTTACTCTTCGGTAGAATCGCTATCTTCGTTCTTCGGTTTTCTTCCCGGATAAACATCATAGTAGCTTTTTTCGAGTCCCAAATTCGTATAGTTACTCAAATTGGTAGGCTCGGCTTCAAATCCGGCTTTCTCCTTATCTGTATTTATTGCATCCGTTTCCTGTGTAAATATCATAGAGAACGGATTCCAATAAGTCAAATACGGATGATACAATATCCACTTAGGCAACTCACCGGTCAGGAAGTTCAGGTTGAGAGATAATGATTTCATCTTAGGCCATACCCTCGGTGCGGCTTTATGTGTTCCTGCATCATCTGGCAACAGATACATTTTAGCATGAGCCAGTGTTATAGTATCTCCTTTATAATACGGCATTTCAGCCAAATAACCTTCCGTATATTGTTTCATACCAAGCTCATCTATCAACTGCTCATCACTCGGTAACTCTCCTTCCAGCAAATTGAGAGACAATGACAGTTCTTCAAGATTTTCCCATTGCAGAAGCATTTTGAAGTACTTGTCATTTGTAGCCTGTGTAGGCTCACTGGTGAATGTACCGAATCCGGTTTTCCATCTGAAACCTACAGAATCTGTTTTTTCTACCTGGCTTAAATCTCTTGTAGTGTCATAACGTGTTATCTTGTTAAGACGCAATCTCTTCAGATTTTTGAAATTATCACTATTTATAACTCCGAGACCATTTTTATTAAATGTTACCTCGTCCTTATATTCAAAGTTATTGCTGCTCAAATCAAGCATTTCAAGGTTTTTACCGAATTTAGCAAATCCGTCCGGAAGTTCCACAAGACCGTATGCACTTATTGTGAGTTCTTTCAACATTTTACCTTCTCCGGCCAATTCACAAATCTCAGGACCAAGCTTTATACTCTTAAGGAATATATTGGAGTTTCCTGAGAAAGAAATTGACTTGGCAGTCCACAAGTGCTTAATCTGATAAGGAATTGACTCATAAGTTTCGAACAATCTGAACTTGACAGACTTCAAACGTCCCAAAAGTTTATCATTCTTTTTAACTTCTGGATCTGTAGCTTTCCAAAGTTCCACTCCTTCCCAATACATCATGTTCTCACTGGCATCCCATTCGAATATACCATTCATGCTTTCATAAATTGCAAGAATGGCAAGCGAGTCACCGGCACGGTTATCCGTGATCTTTGGAGCAGATTTCTGTCTGAATTTCAAGACCAGCGGATCTGCCACATTAGCATCATCACCTTTAGGCGTAATGGTAACTGTAGCAGTACGTTCACTTTCCTGAACATTAGTCAGCCAATCAAAACGTAAGTTAAAAGTGCGCGGACGATCTCCGTAATCATAATTTATGTCTCTCTTATTATATTTGAGCCATTCTGCACCACCAGCTTCAAAACTTACAGCTACATCAAACTCTATATTAGCTGTAACTTTCAGGTCATAATAACGTTTGCCGTACTCTCCGCTATTTTCTATTACAATCTCCTGATCGGCATTCTCCACGAATACACCTTTCATATATCCGGTCTGGGTGATTTTAACAGTTTTAGTAGTACCTCCTTCTGCCATATACATAATTTCAGCATAACGAGGCTCTGCTACTACAGAAGAGTCAACTTCTACTTCACACAGTGTAGAACCGACTCCGCTCGGAGGCAATACCCTTACCCAGGTAGCATCTATCGTAGTCTGCCATTCGGCGTCTCCGCTTACCTGAACAGTTTCCACACCACCGTTTTCCCCAATAGTGATTTCCTCTTTGTCTATAGAGAAACCGGAAGTCAATTCGTTTTCGTCCTTACAGGAATTAAATAGTGCCAATCCCAGGACAAACAAACCTGTTGTATAATATTTAAAATACTTATTCATAATACTATAGTTTATTCATTACACTACTCCAATTCCAATGCATCACAACCACGTATATCCTGCGTAGTATCATATATTAATGTATATATACCGGCTTTGATATAAGGACAAACATCCGAAACATTAAGTATAATATTAGGATTATCACTCACATCCAATGTATTTATCAGATAAGATATTGTCTCTGTCTCAGGGACCTTTCCTATATCATTACCTCCCAAGAATAGAGCACGCAATCCTATATGCTGGTAAATGTTAGTCGGCCATTCGCTGTAAACCCTGTTACCTTCATCATCCCTCTGGTTTCTCAATGACAGTACAGTAAGATAAGAGATATTTGCGGCTCCCCATGGAAAAGCTTTCAGTTGGTTACCACTGATGTCAAGTCCATAGAGGAACGGTAAAGTCTTTCCGTCAAAGTCGGAAGGAAGTTCTGTCAATCTATTGTAGGTCAGGTCAAGAGTAGTAAGCATATATGTATTCTTGCCGGTCAAATCTCCTTTTTTAAATGTTTCAATCTGGTTTGCACTTAAATTCAACACTGTAAGAGGAGAATCGAATTTAAATAACTGATAAGGGAAACGTTTAAGTTTATTTCCTGCCAATGACAAATTCGTAGTGTTTATACCTTCGAAGTCTTCCATTCCTTCATCGTCTATTTCATTATATGCAAAACTTACAGATGCCATTATATATATTGATTTAGGATCAAATATATTCGGCAACTTTTTCAGTTTGTTATGAGAAAATGAAATAGACTCTACATCATCCATACCACAGAATAATCCACTAGCATCTACACCAATCTCATCAATTTCATTATAATCAAAATTAGCCTGAACAAGATTTACATTCTTTCCAAATGCAGGTAATTTAGTCAACTTGTTATATATCAGGTCTATTTTCCCAAGTTTCTTCATTCCACTGATTGCAGTAGGCAACTCAGAAATATTATTATATCCAAGATACATAATCTGAATCTTTTCTTTTGAATTACCCTCAGCCAACTCTTGAAGACCTTTATTAAATTCTTCAGAAGACAACTGCTTATTCATTGCCATATTCAGCTGGATAAGTTCCGGAAGTTTGGCAATCACTGATGGGAAAGTCTTCAATTTCGAACAGTTGTATATTTCCAGATCTGTTAGAGCTTCCAAACCTGCAATACCCGGTTCTTCATCATTATCGGGTGTTGCTTCCGGAAGAGAAGTAATAGGTGCATTCGCTATATAAAGCACTTCCAGTTTTTTCAGTTTACCTATAGCAGGATCAATACCGGTAATACCGTTAGTAAATTCTCCCCAGTTTACATCCTTCGGAGAGATACCTTTGCGCTCAACCTTACGTTTGTATTCGCCTTTCATTTCCAAAGCCATCTTCAATGGGTCTGAAAGTTCATCGCGCAGGTCGTGCGACACAAAGTTATCCATATAGTCCGAACGTATCTTAGCCAGTCTGTCAGAAGTAAGCTCACCTTTCAGACTTGTCAACGCGCTCTGGTTGTCAGTTCCACCATATCCAAGAAGGTCATTGTGTGTACCAAGCATAAGGGTTTGAAGCTCCGACAATTCACCTATTGCAGCCGGAACTTTACCCGTTGCACCAAACTCACCAAGATTAAGTGATATCACACGACCATTATTGTCAAGACCCACGCCGGGCTGCTCGCCCCACATGTCTATGTCCTTGTTGAAATCCCAGTTCACGCCATTGGCATATGTCTGCCCCTTGTATGACCAGTCTTCGCCGCCCATCGCGTCCCATATGGCTTTCAGCGCAATATAATCCTTAATGTTCGCGGCCGTTTCCACCAAGTTCACCGGTACGTCCGTCTCTGTGTTGGCGTTGTCATAGACGGTGAATGTCGTTTCCTTCAAGACCTCGTCGTTATAATACTGCAAGGTGGTGCTCCCGTCGTAAGCCGTATATGAAAACAACTCGTAAGTACCTGTCTGAATGTACAGCAAAGAGTCTATCACTCCCACCGACGTACGCTTGTCGCTGCTTTCGTCGTCCACAAAGTCTTCCAGATATTCCACTTCGAGTTTCTCAAACTTCTGTGTCCTTCCTGTAGAGACGTTGCGCACCGTTATGTCCACCTTGTCTATGCTGCTGAAAGGGTAAGACTCCGTATCCGCATCGGCAGCCCTTGAGGGCATGATGTTCTTGACAAGGCGGAACTTCACAGAGCCTCGTCCCACCACGTCTGCCAACAAATCCTGCACTACGAGCGAGCCGCTTGTTATGCTGAAAGTGGTCTTTTCGGCAGGCTGTCCGGCGTACAGCTGGTTTTCTGTCTTTCCATAGAGGTAATACGCGTCAATAGTGTATTCTCCAGGCTGGAGTTCAAGTTTGTCGCTCCTCAGTCCGTATTCCGCGCTTTCCTCGTCGTACGCATTGAGGTTCAGGGTCTGCGAGAAGTTGAAGCTATTGTTGCTAAGCAATACCTTCACTTTCTTGGCGGCGTACAGACTATCAAGCTGGTTCGCACCGGCACGGGAAGCGGCCTGCTCCCCATACGATGCTTCCTTGTATATCTTGAACTGAACATATCCGCTGCCGCCCTGAGATATCTGGTTGTCGTCTGTACAAGAAAAAACAACATATACCAACAACGACAACAATAAATAATTTAATATTTTATTCATTTTCGCTTTTTATTGCATTAATAACTAATAATTTTCTACCCATAAAACTCTCACATTTAAATAATACTATAACAGATTCATTACAAGTGAAGTTTATATATGTATCACTTAAAGGTTCTGCTTGAATTGTTTCATAAGTTGGCTGTGTTCCAAGGGTATTACCTTGCAAATCCATAAACGTACAATTTCCAAAAACTAAGTCACCCCAATCATCCTTTAACAATGGATAAATATCAAGGCTTGATCCGGATTTAACTGTAGCATTGTAAATTTGTGTTTTATCCATAAGATAAATTTCCAATGAGCTAATCTTTGCGTCAACAACCGTTTGTACTTCTTGACTACCACAGCCAAATTCCACTGTAACAGGAGTCTGTACCTTATTATCATCAGAACCAGTAACAGAGTAAACTTTCAATTCAACCTCTTTTTCAACAACTGGAGCTTCCTGCTCAAAAGCCATTACAACATATTTTTCCACTTCTGAAGCCACGTCTCCGCTATTATTGACTAAATAATTATTATCTGGCCACTGACCATTATTTGACAATTCATTATATACCGATGTTGGTAAAACAATTACATACCCTTTTCTTTTAGAACCTTCCAATGATGAGAAACCACCAATGGTTACATTACCTTTTTCATCATCATCCACTTTATAAAAATAAAAATTATCACCACTCATTCCATCATCAACGGATGTCATCCAACCACTTGCATCGTATAAACATTTTACAACATAATCATTATTCTTTGCAGTAACTTTCAATGTTACAGGCAGGTCATATTTCTGAACTTCTTCTTCCATACTTCCCTGCGAATTCTGCCAATACTGCTTACCATCTTGTGATATAACCCAATTCCATACACTAGAAAGACCTTTAACTTTAACCACTCCCTCTGGCATACCTTCAAATGATACAGGTATTGTTACTTTGCTTCCTATCTCATCATTCTTTATTATGAAATTTCCGCTTTGGGCTTCCAACCAATATGTTTCAGGAACAGAGAAAGAGACCTGTACCATATCACCGGCTTTTCCACCTATTTCAGATCCTTCATCTATCTTAACCCATTCAGGGATGTCCTCGTCAGAAAATGACCATTCATAATTAGCATTGAAACTGAACACAGCCGTTACTCCATTGTTAGAATATTCAAATGTCAAAAGAGTTCCCTCGCCATAAACTTTACCTTCGGAATCTGTAACTTGGGGAACCAAGCCTTCGCGAGTATATCTGGCGATAACCTTTTCCTCACTACCCATTACAAGAGTGATTTCAGCCACCGCATCGTCAAGTGTCATGGCATCTGTATTTATCGTTATTTTCTGCGAAACTTCTCCCGCCTCTCCCTTTATATTCTGGAAGCCGTTGGAGAACAAACACCACAAAGCAGAAGACCTCAACTCCCAATCCATGTTTGCAGAGAATGTCAATGTATATTCCGTTCCGGGCACTACGGTTTCCACTGTCTCACCTTCAGGGAATATAGGAGTTACTACAGCATCATCTTCAGTACATGCAGCTGCGAAAAACATCATTGCAGCAAAAAAACAAACCTTTGTAAGTAAATATATCTTTTTCATAATTCTTTGATTTTATTGATTAATATCCTTGTTTTTTTAAATAATTATATTCTTCTTCTGAAATCCATTCCACGACATTGGCATATGTACCTACAGTGCCAACATTATTTACATAGAATGTCATGTATTGCAAGAAGAAGTTCTGGCAAACGTTATAGTAAGAAACAACACTTTGTGGCTGCATAGCCCTCACCAGATTGTCGCTATTCTCGAACGCATTACCCTGGAATGCGTCAGCAGTAGTACATACCACCTGGTCCGATTCCATTTCCAACTTAGGCTCCAAAGGCTTTTCTGTATTGAATTTTACCTTTATATCGTAACCGTCGTACAAAAAGTCCTTTAGAATGATACCGTTTTCAACCTCAGGATCCAATTCAGTTTTCAGAAGACGCAACTGAGTTGTCGGCATATACTCCGCAAAGAAAGTCGATGTAAGAACCGCATGTCCCACAAACTTGTTTATATCAAACGGACAAACCTTTACAAGCACAACTTTTGTGTCACGTCCATAAAGATCCCATATTTTGTCATCACTTGCTGTAAGACGAAGCATGACACCTATAGAGTCTGCATCCTCAAAACTGTCGAAATGACCACGTATCTTTACTGATGAAGTCAGTTTACCGGCCTCAATAGTCACATTGTTTGATTCCAAATCATAATGAAGTCCTTCGATGGCATTGCTGCCTTTGTCTATGACTTCTACGGAATAAGTACGGTCATAATCGCAAACTGTTGTAGCAGAAACGGGAATATCATAATATGTTTCCCCGTCCTGTACGGCAATGGTCTGTAGCGAATCTGCGAACATTACATAATCCGGACCGCTATAAGTGACATTGTCGTTGTTACAACCTGTCACTATGACCATTACAGCGACAAACGCGCTTAAAATTCTTAATAGTCGTTTCATTTTTATTCCCAATATTGTTTATTATTTATTACTTTCATTAGGCTGTATGGCAGATCCCGGCAAATCAAGCTCATGCTGTGGTATAGGCCATACGAACAATGGAT
Organism: uncultured Bacteroides sp.; assembly: GCA_900544075.1. Lineage (GTDB taxonomy): Bacteria > Bacteroidota > Bacteroidia > Bacteroidales > Bacteroidaceae > Phocaeicola. Next base: position 113,150 of record UQTJ01000004.1, on the reverse strand, counting down.
TGTTAGCCTCAATCTTCAGACTACTTCCGTTAGCTACACTTTGTGTCTGTGGTTTACGTTCGAATCCACGTCCCCATCTTTTCAAATCATGCAATCGGAAACCTTCCATATACAATTCTCTCAAACGCTCATCGCTGATTTCGTCAAGCCAGTTTTCTGAATTCAATGTAGCAGAACCGTATGTAGAATAACGAGCCTTACGCAAATCCGTCAAGTCTGACGCCGCGTCTCCATATTTCTCAAGACGGCAATATGCCTCCGCGCGTATCAAATACTGTTCAGACAAACGGAATACCTTCGGCATACTTACATGAAGTATGTTATAGTTATTCATAAAATTCTGGTTTCCGTGATACTTTATAAGCACCGCACAAGTCAATCCGTGACTATACCCTGTAGTAGTTTCTCCGAAGAAAGCTCTGTATCTTAGGTCTTCAGCCGCATATAAATCCAATGCCGCGTTTCCAGGCACATAATCAGGACGATAATATGTATAGTCATAATTCAGGAACACCTGTCCAAGACGACCTCCATACGATGTAGGCGTGAAACCTACTTTCCATATTATTTCTGTAGCCTCATCATACTGCCACATATAGTCATAATAAGAATAATTTCCTGTATAGATAGTATTCACATCAGAAAGAATGAAATAATCACTGTCTATAACTTCAGTAGCAGCCTTAACCGCATTATCCCAGTCCTGCATATACAGATAAACTCGCGCATACAGAGCCTGTACTGTGTAATATGTAAAGTAAGGTGTATTCATAATGTTGTTAGGGTCTTCATCTTCGTCCACCTCAAGCATTTCAGCTGCATTCTTCAAATCATCCAAAACGAACTGATAAGAATCATACAATGAAGCACGCTTCATTTCTCCAGGATTAGAGTAACTTGAAACCAACACAACACCGAGCTCATCTTTCGCTGTAGCCGGGTCGTATGCCTTACAGAAACATTTGATAAGCTCAGAATAAGCCAATGCACGCGCAAAATACGCCTCGCCTTTAAGGACCTGTAACTGTTCGTACGCAGTATCGTCCTCAATATCATTTTCCCATTTTGCCACTTCCTCAAAAAAGAAGTTACAGTCACCTATTACTTTATAAAGGCTACCGTAAACAGCCTCAATATCGGAGTTCGTAGGATTGATATTCCAACGCCAGATGTCACCATAAACATTGGTGTAACCGTTTACAGCGTAAACCAAATCAGCCTGTATATCCGGAAGCAACGTAAGATTACCACTGTAAAGATACTGGCTTTTGAAATCGGCATAAATACCTAATACAGCCTGATTTGCCTCGGTTACATTTGTAATAGCCTGATCGGCAAGGATAGCATGTGTAGGTTCTTTATCCAAACATGAAGTTGACAACACCATGGCAGCAACTCCTATTATATATGTTTTTATATTTCTCATTATTGTCAATATAATAAATTAAAAGTTCAACTCTACACCCAATGTAAACTGCCTTGTCATAGGATATTGTGCTCGATAGATATTAGCACTTACCTCAGGGTCTATACCTGTAAATCCGGTAAATGTAAGCAGATTCTGACCTTGAACAAAGACACGCGCACCATCGAAGAAACGAGTCTTTGCCAATGCTTTACCCGGAATATTGTATGATAACATCAGGTTCTTAAGACGCAAGAAAGACGCATTTTCAAGATAATGAGTATCAAACTGCGGTGTTACTCCGTGACGAGGAATATCCGTAACGTCTCCCGGCTTTTTCCAACGGTCATAAAGCAAACGTCTTGACTGGTTATATGAAGTATATAATCCGTTACTTTCATCCATCAGACGGTCATTATTATATACCCATCTGTCTGCCATCCAACTAAACTGCGCAGAAAGCATAAGTCCTTTCCATGAAAGATTTGTTCCGAAACCACCTTGCCATGGTGCTACAAAACTTTTACCTTCTATAAGAACACGGTCTTCTTCACTAAACTCATTTGTTATCTTACCATCTTTAGTGTACCAAAGGGCATCACCATTGGCCGGATTTACTCCGGCATATCTGACCATATAGAATCCTGTAACAGTATGTCCCACAGAATACATTGTGACATTACTGTCAACATACTCATCTATACCGTTATACAGTTCTGTCAATTTGTTTTTGTTGTATGACGCATTGGCAAATACATTCCATGTGAAATCTTTGGTCTTGATGATATCCGCATCCAAAGAGAGTTCCACACCACGGTTTACCATGGCACCGACATTATCCCAATATGCTCCATAACCACCATCGGCATAACTTACAGGTACCTGCATAAGCATATCTGTAGTAAGTTTATTATAGAACTCAGCAGTAAAGTTCAAACGATTAAAGAAACCAAGACGCAAACCTATATTTGTAGTCCAAAGTTTCTCCCATGTCAAATCTTTGTTTCCACGCTGATTAGGTGAAATACCTGTTTCTCCCATATAGTTACTACCTCCTGTAACCAAAGCAAGATGTTCATAGTTCGGTATGGAAGAGTTACCGGAAGTACCCGTACTGAATGTCAACTGAGCATTTGTAAGCCAGTCATACTGCTTAAAGAAATCTTCGCGGCGCATATCCCACATAAGACCTACAGACCAGAATCCAGCCCAGCGGTTTCCTTCACCAAAACGTGAAGAAGCATCGGCACGTACAGAAAAATCAGCATAGTATTTATTCTTATAATTATACTCTCCACGTCCGAAGAAAGACAAGAAACCATAATCGCTTGTATTATCCGACCATGATGACGCAAAAGAACCGGAAGCCATGTTTGTCAAGGCATCATTCTTCTGACCTTCTGTTACAGCCTGGAATGTTTCATAATGATAATTCACACCTTCCTGTCCTATCATAAAATTGAAATCGTGTGTATCATCAAGGTTGAAACGATAATTGGCTGTATTGGTTACAGTTAAAGTCAATCCGTCTGACGATGCACGTCCAGCAGTTCCCGATTCATTGTTTATTATATAACTTGGGAAAGACTGCATAAATGAAGTCGCATGAGAATAATCAATACCAAACTGTGAACGGATTGTAAGATTCTCTATAGGTGTTACTTCTGCAAATAAAGAAGAAATAACTTTGTATGTCTTATGTTTTACCGGATTATTCTGCATCCATTCGATTGGGTTCTGACCACTACCCTTCCATTCTCCGCCATTCTGTGAGGCAAGGCTTCCATCCTCATTATATGGATTCCAATAAGGTAACATAAAGTGAGAAGCTGATATAGGAGCATATAAAGCATATTCTCCGTCTTCAGCCTGTTCAACATCTTCGTATGCAAGTAATGTACTTGTTCCTAACTTCAACCACTCTTTCGCACGGTTTTCTACATTAGCCCTAAGATTATATCTGCGGAACGCGGAACCGATTGTTATACCATCCTGATCAAAGAAACTACCTGATACATAATAGTTTGTCTTATCTGTAGCTCCGTTAACAGAAAGGTCATAACTCTGAGATGGCGCATTGTTATTATATACTGCATCCATCCAGTTTACGTCTATATTCTTAATCTTATTATAATAATCTTCACCAAGATCAAGTCCTATTTCCTTTTCATATTTGATACGCTCTGCAGTATTCATCAAATCCCAGTTATTACCGGCAAGCTGAGAAAATCCCCACTGTCCACGGAATGTTACTTTTGCTCCGTCAGTCTTACGTCCACGCTTTGTAGTAATAACAACCACACCATTAGCCGCACGCGCTCCATAGATAGAAGTAGAAGAAGCATCCTTCAAAACAGAAATGCTTTCTATGTCACTTGGACTGATAGCGTTAAAACTTGATGATTCAATAGGCACACCATCAAGTATAAAAAGAGGAGTAGTACCGGAATTAATTGAGTTGGTACCACGGATCTGGAAAGTTGCAGCTACACTTGGTTCACCTGAATTAGAGATTACAGTCAAACCCGGTGTCTGTCCCTGCAATGCCTGATCAAAACTTGCAGTCGGAACATTTTCCAGTTTTTCACTCTTAACAGTGGATACAGATCCTGCAATAGTTCCCTTCTTACGTACACCGTAAGCCACTACAACTACCTCATCTATCAGCTCTGCATCTGATTTCAAACTCACGTTCAAAACTCCGGTAGACGCATTTACCTTATGGCTCTGCGCTGCATAACCGATATAAGAGAATACCAAGGTTGCATTTGATGCACCTTTCACCTCTAAGCTATAGTTACCATCCATGTCGGTAACTACACCGTTAGTAGTTCCCTCCTGCAATATTGTCACTCCAATCAACGGTTCATTGTCTTCATGACTAACAACCGTTCCTTTTACCACAAAATTCTGGGCAAAGGCCGAGTGGAATGTAAATAATGCGAGAGAGATAAACAAAAGAATAAATCTTTTCATCTTCCGCTATTAAATATTAAATTAAAAATTAAATGAATTTCCAAAGTAAAATACAGCGTGCCACGAAACGTAAGCATCAGAATATTCCACTAAAAATCTGACACCTGAACGTTACGCCACCTACGCCGTAAAACATATAAAAAACATAGCATCAACAGGAACACCTTCCTATAAATGCCTCAAAATCATTGCTTAGAAAGAATCTCGTGATTTGACGTTACGAAACACGATATCCCAATTGTTAAAAAATAGAGAACCTTCAAAATTAGTACCCATCTCTCAAATTAATCCTATATCTTAATTATACTTTAACTTCTAAAACGATGCAAAATTACAAAAATATATTATAATGTAAAATTAATTAATGGAGTTATTTCATTACAATATATAACCCATACATTAGACAAATTTACCCACTCATTACAAATTGACACATTTCAAACAAATTTCACAGCATAATAATACACTAATGCTACCTATAAAACGTATAAATTTACATTTTATTAAAAATAAGATAGTATTAATTCAAAAGTATAAATATTGTTAAAGTTAGACGTAACAATCGTACTAATCCCTTAAACACAGCAAAGGGATGACAAAACGTTTACTTCCTCATCCATTCCACAACTACGCTATTTGAATTTTACTTCCGGTTTTTGTGGCATTTCACTTCCGGTTTTTGTGATATACCTATCGTTAATAACATTCTGACATTTTGATTTTAAAACCGAACGAGAATATCGTATTTCAATCCTTCATAAAACGAGTTAAGGGAAACACGATTCTCAGCGATTATGACAAAATATTATACACACAGGATTAAAGCATAAAACATCATATTGAAAGCTATTGAATATATCAACAAACATAAAAATATGATATTCTAAAATATTGCATCTATTAGTCAATAAGAAATCCATCATAAAAGGAAGCAAAATAGAGCAAAAACAAAGCTGAAAAATTGCAGAAAGAAAACGCTTTGAAGAATCGGAGAAGATTTATAGTCGTTTTATAAAAACTCTTCGGCGTTTTTTTCATTTTATTGGGGTAAAAAAAATTTTTCTTGGAGAAGAAAACAGTTAATTAAAAGAATATTTTTAACATTTACAGCAAATCAATTTACTTAAAAGAAACATAAATATCTATCAATCCTTAACACATTTAACAAACCATCTACAGATGGCAAGAAATCCAAAATTTGCATTTCCACACATGCGGGTATTTTCATTACATTTAGACACAATTCCTACATTTTCTGTGTCATAATATAAAAGCATATCATTCCGGCAATCTTATATTATTTCGGTGTAAATCTCCTATTTTCATCCAGTATTGTAAATGGCAGGCATAAAGTTTTGGATACAGAACATAAAATTCTGCAAGAAAAACATTATATTTGTAACTTAAGGAGAATAAAAAAAACTATACGCCATGAAGTACCCCATAGGAATACAGAGTTTCGACCAAATAATAAATGAAGGTTTCGTGTATATCGACAAGACAGACATGGTATATTCATTAGCGAACGAAGGCAAAATTTATTTCCTGAGCCGACCAAGAAGGTTCGGGAAAAGTCTGCTCGTGTCAACACTGAAAAATTATTTTCTTGGAAGAAAGGAACTGTTCCGCGGACTGAAGATAGACAGGCTGGAAAAAGACTGGAATGTACACCCTGTATTCCATATTGATTTCAACGGAGATGATTTTACAAGACAGGGGGCACTGTATGCCATGATTGATGATTACATAGCTCACTGGGAGGTGCAGTATGGCATTACCGGCGTGAGCAAGGAGATTGGATTAGGCGTACGCTTCAGGCATATTCTCGCCAAAGCTTATGAGCAGACAGGACAAAGAGCTGTGGTACTCATTGACGAATATGACAAACCGATACTGGACGTGCTTGACGTAAATTCAGACTTAGAGGAGGAACACAGAAACATCCTGAAAGGCTTCTACTCCGTTTTCAAGGGAGCAGACGAGTACTTGCGCTTTGTTTTCCTCACAGGGGTTACGAAATTCTCGCAAGTAAGTGTGTTCAGCGGGTTCAACCAGCCTTTCGACATAAGCATGCACGGCAAGTACGAGACGCTTTGCGGTATAACCCAAGAGGAACTGGACGCTACTTTCAGGGAGCCAATGGAGAGTATGGCAAAGGTTTACAGGTGCTCGTATGAAGAGATGCGTGACAGGCTGAAATCTCAATATGACGGCTATCACTTCAGTGACCTGATGACGGATATGTATAATCCGTTCAGCCTGCTTAATGCATTTGCCACACAAAGAATCTCCGATTACTGGTTCAAGAGCGGCACTCCTTCATATCTTATCCGTCTGCTTTCACATTCGGACGAGAACATGAACGATATCACGGGCAAGTATTACGCCCCGAAGGAGTTTATCGACTACAAGGCTGACGTGGAACAGCCTCTGCCGATGATTTACCAGAGCGGCTATCTCACGATAAAGGAGTTTGATATCAGAAGGAATATGTTTCTTTTAGATTATCCTAACAATGAGGTGAAAGACGGATTTCTATCTTTAGTCGCCGCTAAATATTTTAATACGAGGGAAAGTGTGGATTCATGGACAAGGGATGCCGCATTCCAATTAGAAGACGGAAAACTTGAAGACTTTCGCACCGGACTGACATCATTCCTTGCGAGCATCCCATACACCATGCGACGTAAGGAGAATGAGCGAGAAAAGGAACGCTACTTCCACTATACGTTCTACCTGATAATGAGATTGATAAGTGTATACACTGTATATACGGAGAAAGTACAAAGCCACGGACGAGTAGACTGCGTGATAGAAACTCCGGATTATGTATATATATTCGAGTTCAAACTTGACGGAACGGCAGCAGAAGCCATGCAACAGATTGAAGACAAAGGATATGCCAAAGAATATGCCTCCGACAAAAGAAAACTGTACAAGATTGCGGCGGTATTCTCGTCGGAGACAGGAACCATAGAGGAATGGATAGATATAAGTTAAAGTACTGCCGCAATCTTTCTTATACTTTCAAGACGTTGTGCAAATGTCTTATTCCGCCTGGCAATCTGCAAATTGTAATCCATTTGCATTTTTAGCCAAAAATCGGATTCGATACCTAAAGCTGCCTCTATAAGCAAGGCATATTCTGTTGTGATGGCACGTTTGCAATTCAACACTTCGTTAAGTGCAGTGTATGGTATGCCTGTTTGACGCGACAATTCTTTTTGGGAAATGCCCCGGCATTTGATTTCCTCTTTAAGAAGTTCTCCCGGATGTGTCGGCTCGAACGGTTCAAGGTTGTTCGCTATCATTCTCGGGTCTATTCCTTTAATCGTAACCATAACTCAATTATTTATAATGATTTGACAATTCCAATATATTGCAGATGTAAACAACCGTTTCGGTTTCTTCTTCTGACACGGTAAATTCGATTCTATATTGATCATTCACCCTTATGGATGAAATGCCGGCCTTATCGCCTTTCAAGACCTCGTAATGCAAGGATTTCATGTTGTATAACGCTTCTATGCTGTCCTTATTCTTCAAAGTGTTTATCCGGTCTTTGTAGCGCTTTACAATATCTGGCTGGAAGCGATGCTTTTTGTCGCTTTTACCAGTTTCGTAGAGTTCACGTAGATAATCTTTATCAAATGCTACAATCATTCTTTAGTCTTTTGAATACAAAGATAATGCTTTTATCTGCATTATTCACAATATAGTGAATTTATTTTTCAGAGTCACGTTTATATGAGGATTGGTATATTGTTACGCAAGGCGTTTGCAATTGCTTAAATATAATTAAAATCATAGTAAAAAGGATATTATTCATAAAGTAAATTTTCAAATTCATAGTAATATTACTATCTTTGTAACGTTGAATTAAACAAGAGGCCTATGAAAGTTATTAAAGTTTCAGAAATCCTCAAGAAACTTGAAGCTGATGGCTGGTTCTTGGTTAACTACGAAGGAAGCCATCGACAGTTTAAGCATCCGACAAAGAAAGGAAAGGTTACCGTAAATGGTAGTTCTTCTGATGATGTGTGGGGATTTCTTTTGAAGAGCATTGAAAAGCAATCAGGGTTAAAGTTTTAACCCTGGGCTTTATGCTCAGGCCTAATTTTGATTCAGCATAAGCGGTCTTTATGACCGCTTTATTTAAAGATAATCCTTATAATAAATTATATATGGAAAAAGTATTTGTTGAAACTGCTAAAACAGACAATGGTTATTGTGCAGCTTGCGATTTATTACCAGGTTGGGTTGTTGCTTGTACCGGTAATTTTGATAAGTTTAAGAAAGAAGTTGTGGATAGCATTCGTTTTTATGTGGATTGTGCTAAAAAAGATGGTGATAAGTATCCTTCAGTCTTTGATGGTGAATATGAAATTATTTATAAGTTTGATGTTCAAAGTCTATTGCTTTACTATCAGGGTATATTCTCTTTTTCGGCATTGCAGACTATTACAGGCATTAACCAGAAGCAGTTGGCTCATTATGCCGCTGGGCGTAGCAAACCACGCCAACAGCAGGCAAAGAAGATTGCAAACGGTTTGCATAATTTGGCAAAAGATTTAATGTCGGTCACTGTTTAATTCAACACTTCACTTTGACCTGAACGATGAGGGCATGCAAAATGCATACCCTCATCAAAAAATTAATCCTGCTTCACCTGAGTAACGAGCACCTTGTCTATTCTTGCACCGTCCATATCCACGACTTCAAAGTTGAATCCGTTCCACTGCATGGTTTCGCCGCTCTGCGGAACATGCTGCAGATGCTGGAGGATAAGTCCTCCGAGGGTATGGAAGTCCGATTTCTCGAACAGTTCAGGGCGGTTGAAGTAATTAAGGAAGTCGTACATTGGGCACTGACCGTCCACCAACCAGCCGTCATTATTTACTCGCTTGATGATATCCGGCTCATCGTCGGCATCGTCCACTGTTCCCACAAGCCCTTCAAGGATGTCTTTAAGGGTGATTATACCTGTACATGCACCAAATTCATCGCACACAAGGGCACGGCTGATTTTCTTCATCTTCATCTGCTCGAGCACCTTATATACATTCATATTCTCGTGGAAGAACACTGCATCCTGTGTCAATGATACTAAGTTGAAATCGTCTTCATGCAAGTGCAGTACCAGGTCCTTAAGGTGTATCACTCCTTTTACATGGTCCAAATCGCCATCGGCTATAGGATAAAATTCATAAAGATTGTCGCTCACTATACTCTTGACATCTTCCACTGTCATATCAGTGTCAAGCCATACTATATCCGATTTGTGAGTCATTATAGAACCAACCTTCAAGTCACCCAACAAGAAAACGCGCTGCATGATATCCTGCTCTACCGGCTGGACTTCTCCGTCTTCGGCACCTTCCTTAATAATAGACTTGATTTCTTCTTCAGTCACCTTATTGTCTTCTTCCTTGATACCGAGCAGGTTAAACATTACTTCAGTACTTTTGGCCAATAACCACACAAACGGAAGAGCAATAACAGAAAGGACATTCATCGGCCTGGCCATAACCTTTGCGGCTTTTTCCGCCATACTCATACCTATACGTTTAGGAACGAGCTCACCAAAAATAATTGTGAGATATGTCACGACTACGACTATAATACCTTGCGCCAGTCCGAAGGCATAAGAAGAAGATACTCCCCAGGTTTTCATAGCTTCTGTCAGATCCACAGCTATCTGGTTTCCTGAATAAATACCGGTAAGGATTCCGATGAGTGTAATACCTATCTGTACTGTAGAAAGAAATCTGTCCGGTTCGTTTGCAAGTTTTAAAGCTGTTTTAGCTGATTTGTTTCCGTTTTTAGCGTCTGCGGAAAGACGTGATTTACGGGCTGATATGAGTGCTACCTCGGACATCGCAAAAACACCGTTGAGCAATATCAACCCGATGATAATAAAGACTTCGTTCATAAATATATTAAATGTTTTCAGCAGCAAAAATAATAGATTGTTCACTCTAAAGACGAATTAATAACATTCTATTAGAAAGTTTTAACAATATGAATACACGCATTTTCGGGCAATACCTAAAAATGATTAGCGGAGAGGAAAAATTCAGAAAAAAAATACCTAAAAATAGCGATTGCAGGAAAATGGGGATGGCAGTAATTTTGCATCCGGAATTAAAGGTATTAGAAAACATATTTTATAAGGTATTAGTTTATGAGCAAAACACTGTGGAGTCAGTATTCTAAAGTTTTATTTCTTTTTGCCGCAATGGCATTTTGCATTACATCAAAAGCAGAGATACAGAAAGTAATCCTTTCGGGTAGTGTGAAATCGACAGACAAGAGTCCTGTGGATTTTGCGACTGTATATCTGAAGGATACAAACTTCGGATGCACGACTGATGAAAAGGGTGAATACAGACTCAATGCTCCGGCAGGAAATTACACACTTGTGGTTTCGGCCATCGGGTTTGAGACGTACGAAAAGAGTATCACAATAGGCAGCCACAACAGCAAACACAAAATTACACTTAAACCGTCGGTGACAGAGCTTGACGAGGTGGTGGTGGTTTCCAATGGTGTCAGCCGTCTGAAACGCTCGGCATTCAATGCTGTGGCTGTTGACACAAAGGAGATGAAGAACAGTACCAAAAGCCTGAGTGATGCTCTAGCCAAAGCTCCTGGAATGAAACTCAGAGAATCAGGAGGTGTAGGTTCGGACATGCAGTTAATGCTTGACGGTTTCAGTGGAAAGCACGTGAAGGTTTTCATTGACGGCGTTCCGCAGGAAGGCGTTGGAAGTTCGTTCGGCCTGAATAACATCCCGGTAAACTTTGCAGAGAGAATAGAAGTATATAAAGGTGTAGTTCCAGTAGGCTTCGGCTCGGACGCCATAGGAGGAGTTATCAACATTGTCACGAACAAAAAGAGACAGAACTGGTTCCTTGATGCTTCGTATTCATACGGTTCTTTCAATACTCATAAATCAAACATTCATTTCGGACAGACTTTGAAAAACGGATTTACCTACGAGATAAATGCTTTTCAGAATTATTCGGACAACAATTATTATATAGACGGACCTATAAAAGACTTTGAAACCGGAAACATCAACGCAGGAACAGGCAGAGTAAAAAGATTCAATGACACCTACCACAATGAAGCTGTAATCGGGAAAATTGGTGTAGTTGATAAGAAATGGGCAGACCGACTAATGTTCGGATTTACATATTCAAATATGTATCAGGACATACAGACAGGTGTACGTCAGAATATCGTCTATGGCGAAAAGCACAGAAAAGGACATTCGCTTATGCCTTCAGTGGAATACAGGAAAAGAGACCTTATTATTAAAGGACTTGAACTGATGATAACAGGCAACTACAACAGGAATACTACTTATAATGTAGATACAGCAGCATACGAATACAACTGGCTAGGCGACAAAAAACTGATGAATACCCGTGGAGAACAGTCGTATCAATATTCGCGTGCAGATAATGATAACTGGAACAATACAGTAACACTGAACTACAGAATAGGCAAGGCACATTTCATTACATTTAATAATGTGTTCAATGCCTTCAGACGCGAAAACACTTCTCTACTAACGAAAGAAGAGCAAACCGACCCTATAGACAAACGTACAAGGAAAAACATCAGCGGACTGTCATACAGACTTACGATGTCAGAAAGATGGAACTTTTCAGCTTTTGCAAAACAATATCTACAGTACGTATCAGGTCCGCAGGCTACGGACGCAAACAATTCAGATTTTGTACGCACAGAAAGAAAAGTCAGTTCAACCGGCTATGGAGCGGCAGGTACATTCTTCGTAATGCCGGCATTGCAGGTTAAACTGTCATACGAAAAAGCCTATCGTCTGCCTACCATAGAGGAAATGTTCGGTGATGAAGACTTAGAAATGGGTGATATAAGTATCCGTCCGGAAAACAGTGACAACATAAATCTGAATATCAGCTATAACAAGGCTTTTGGCAAACATAGTGTTTATCTGGAAGGAGGACTTATATATCGCGATACCAAAGACTATATACAGAGAAATATCGCAGACCTTAGCGGTGGTAAGATGGCTGCTACGTATATCAACTACGGAAAAGTCCTTACCAAAGGAATAAACGCTTCTGTAAGATACGGTTTCAGCAACTGGCTGAGCATAGGCGGAAATTTCACAAGGATGGATGTGAGAGACAATCAGGAAATGGCAATAGGAACCAATCAGCCCAATTTAGCTTATAAGGAACGCATGCCCAACATACCTTACATGTTTGCCGATTCGGATATAAACCTCTATTGGCACAACCTGTTTGAGAAAGGCAACACGCTGACCTTTACATACGACAACCAGTATCTGCACAGCTTTTCATACTATTCGCAGGTGATAGGCTCAAGCAGCGACTACATTGTTCCAAACCAGTTTTCGCACAACATCAGTCTTTCGTACAGCATGAAGAAAGGAAGATATAACATTTCCTTTGAATGCCGTAATCTGACAGACGAAAAACTGTACGACAATTTTAGTTTACAGAAAGCAGGAAGAGCATTCTACGGAAAAGTAAGAGTATATTTGGGAAAATAAAAGAATACAATCTAAAATGAGTAAAAAAATGAGTAAAAAAATGAGTAAAAAAAATCTTATCAGAAACATGGCCATATTATTTGGCATAGCAGTATCCGCAGTTTCATGCAGCGAGGAGACAGTTGACAACAACAATAACAATAATAACGATGCTGACTCAAAAGGAGGATACGTAATTGCTGCATCCGTTACAGCATCAGGAAATACTACTAATGTACTACTTACAGCCCCATCGCTTGATGAAGGGACTGTATCAACGAAAAACAACGGTCTTGTGAACGACGGAGCCACACAGTGGATATACTATAACAACCAGTATCTTTACGGGCTGGCATACAACCAAGGTAATGCGGGGGTCACAACATCATTCATCCTTGACGCAAACAATAATATTAAAAAGAGAAACGGAGAATTTGCCATAAGACGTTTTACTACTTTTGGCACATACGGAAAGTATATCATGACTACTTCTACCGGCGACGGACCTACAGAATGGAACGATGAAAACGGTTATACACCGAAATCATTCCTCATTTCTTATTTGGATGCCGCAGGAGAAATTTATACAACTAACGATACTCAAAACGAAAAATATCTGTCAGAAAACTTCCTTGGCAACGGAGAGTATGTCACATTAGCAGGTCTTCTTGAAAATAACGGCAAAATATTTTCTGCAGCCATTCCTATGGGACTGAGCCAGTATGGAACAAAATTTGAGAATGGGAAATGGGTTTTGCCAGGCAATGAGGATTTGATAAAGACAGAAGAAGGCGGTAGCGGTAGCAGCTCATACAAGAAAGATGAACTGCAATGGACCCAATACCCGAATGAATGTCACATAGCAATATTCAGTGACGAGACTCTCACAGAAAAGAAAATCATAACGACAGACAAGATAAGCTATGCAGCCGGAAGAATGAAATCGCAGTACTATCAGATGGTATGGAGTGCAGGCAACGGTGATATTTACGTATTCTCACCAAGTTATGCCAAAACGATGAAAGACAGCCGCCAGCAGACTACACTGCCTGCCGGAGTTGTGAGAATTCCTGCCGGAACAGAAGCTTTTGACGATTATTACTGCAATATAGAAGAGAAAACAGACGGAAAATCATTCATGCGCTGCTGGCCTATAGCTGACGACTATTTCCTTTTGCTCATGTACGACCGTCCATTCTCAGAAACAGGTTATACAGCAAACCAGCTTGCTATTTTCAAGGCTGAAGACAAGAAGTTTACATACGTAACAGGCATGCCTTCGGACGTAAGCGGATTCGGAAACACTCCATACATAGAAAATGGAAAAGCTTATGTAGCAGTTACTACCACTTCCGGATATCCTGCCATCTATAAGATAGACCCTACTACAGGAGTTGCGACAAAAGGACTTACCGTAGAGGCGACTCAGCTTTCAGGTGTAGGAAGACTTAATGTAACAGAATAACATTGATAGCATTATAGGAGAGATTCCATCTCCTATAATATTTTATTACAAAAAAATAAGAATGAAGAAAACATTACATAAGATACATCTCTGGCTTTCTATCCCATTGGGGCTGATAATCACTGTGATATGTTTCACCGGTGCCACACTGGTATTCGAACAGGATATCACACGTGCCCTGAACAAGCATCTTTATCAGGCGGAAATTCCTCAGGGAAAAGAAAGGTTGAGTCCTTCGGAGGTTATAAATATCGTACAGGACAGACACGACGGAATGGAAATTTCGTCTGTCAGCATCCCGAAAGCCGCAGATGCCACATATCAGATTAGCTTCAGCAATGGCGGAAAGAAGGTTCTTTTCGTAAATCCTTATACCGGCGAAAGCATAGGATGGTCGAAGTCATATCCTTTCTTCCAGACAATGAGGAAACTGCACAGATGGTTTCTCGATATTCCTAAAAGCAAAGGAAGCATGTCTGTAGGAAAACTGATAGTGGGTGTTTCTACCATAGCGATGACAGTAATCCTCATAAGCGGGTTGGTGATTTGGATTCCACGTACACGCAAGGCTCTGAAGAACAGGCTGACAGTGGCATGTGGGAAAGGTGTCAGACGACTGATGTACGATTCGCACGTGGCACTCGGTTTCTATGCCACAATATTCCTCCTGCTTATGGCCCTGACAGGACCTACTTGGTCGTTCGGATGGTACAGAGAAGCGGCTTATACCTTATTGGGGGCCGAGCCGCAGACTTCCAATCAACAATCCGGACACTCTCACGGACATACCGACAAAAAAGAAAGTAGTAACACGGAGCGCAAACAGGATAATACAATAGCATACGATGTTGTCCTGAAGGAGATACAGGATATCTATACTGATTATAACTATATCAAACTGAGCAAAAACGAGGCTACTGTTTCGCTGAACAAATTTGGATACAAATATAAATCGGACAAAGTAAAGTTCAATCCAAAGACCGGCGTAATAACATCTGTCAAAAAATTCGAAGAAAATACTGTAAGACAGAACCTAAGATGGCTGATTTACTCGCTACACGTAGGAACATGGGGTGGTCCTGTTACAAAAATCCTTTATTTCCTGGCAGCTCTGATAGGTGCCACTCTCCCACTGACAGGCTATTATCTCTGGATGAAAAAGAAGAAAATAATATAAATAAAAATGGCTTAAATATTTTTATATAGTCACGACGGTGTTTCTGCAAGCATCGTCGTGATTTGCATTTGCCGGATTGTATTTTTCCCATATAACGATTTGATAAAAAATAAATATGTATCTTTGCAATGTAAATTGAGTATAACATGAATAAAATAAAGGTATCATCTCCTGAAAAAATAACAGCAAACATACAGTTGCCTTCGTCAAAGAGTATATGTAACAGGGCACTTGTTATCAGGGCATTGTCGAAAAATGAGGATAAGAACATTGACAATCTGTCCGACTGCGACGATACAAGTGTAATGATAAGGGCTCTGGAAAATATGCCGGAAACGATAGATATTATGGCTGCCGGAACAGCAATGAGATTTCTAACAGCTTATCTTTCGGTTACGGAAGGGGTACATGTTATTACGGGAACTGAAAGAATGAGGCAACGCCCGATAAAAATTCTGGTGGATGCTTTGAGAAGTATCGGGGCTGATATAGAATATACAGAGAACGAAGGATTCCCTCCTCTGAGAATCAAAGGGGGAAAACTTGAAGGAGAAGAAATCTCTCTTCCGGGAAATGTAAGTTCACAGTATATCTCGGCTCTTATGATGATAGGTCCTGTTCTTAAAAACGGATTAAGACTGAAGCTTACCGGTGATATAATCTCACGCCCGTATATCAATCTGACGATAGAGATTATGAGGGAATTTGGCGGAAAGGCTGAATGGACAGGTGATAACCTAATAACAATTTATGCCCAACCTTATAAGGCAATCCACTATTATGTGGAAAGCGACTGGAGTGCAGCGTCTTACTGGTATGAAATGGCAGCTCTCTCGGACGAGGCATGTATAGAACTTCCGGGACTTTTTGAAAAGAGTTTTCAGGGAGATTCCAAAGTGGCCGAACTGTTTGAACAGCTTGGAGTAATCACCGAATATGGCGACAAGTGTGTTACGCTCAGGAAAAGCGGAAAGCATACTGAGAAGATGGAGTATGATTTCGTAAATCAGCCTGACTTGGCGCAGACTTTTGTTGTGACCTGCTGCATGATGGGAATTCCGTTCCGTTTCAGCGGCCTGCAGAGTCTTAAGATAAAGGAAACAGACCGTATGGCGGCTCTGATAACCGAAATGAAAAAATTAGGTTACACCATATCGGAAAGCAACGGTTCGGTATTGTCATGGAACGGTGAAAGATGTGAAGGTGAAACAAACCCTGCAATTGACACGTATGAGGACCACAGAATGGCTATGGCATTTGCCCCTGCTGCACTGAAACTCAAGAATATAAGAATAAACAATCCGCAAGTGGTTTCCAAATCTTATCCGGGATTCTGGAATGACTTGAAAAAGGCCGGTTTCATCATTACGGAGGAATAATATTATGTGGATATTGATAATTGCACTTATAGGGGTAACGCTGTTCGGACTTATTGCCGGATATTTCTATAACCGGAACATCCAGAAGAAAATAGAAAAGGGAGAAATAGCCGAAGAACCGGAAGTGGTGGAAGTGGACAGCGAATGTTGCGGACAGCACGAAACCTGCGAGAAAGACAGTCTTCTTGCAGCTGTGAGCAAAAAAATAGAATATTATGATGATGAGGAACTGGACAGATTTAAAGGACGTCCATCCGACAGCTACACTGAAGAGGAAGTCGAGGAATTCAGAGATATCATGTATTCCACACAGGAAGTGGAAGTAGCAGGATGGTGCAGAAGCCTGCAACTGCGCGGTATAGAATTTCCTGACGAACTTAAAGACGAGCTGTTCCTTATTGTGGGGGAACGAAGGGTACATTGATTTAATTAAGAATTAATAGTTAATAGTTGTTGGTTGTTAGTTGTTAGAGTAATGGGTATGCTACTAACAACTAAAAACTAAAATCTAAAAACTCTAAATTATATGTCCGATTTCATAGAACTATTCCAATATACATTTTTCCAGAACGCGCTATTGGGAAGTCTTTTTGCAAGCATAGCCTGTGGTATAATAGGCACATACATTGTAACAAGAAGACTTGTTTTCATTAGTGGCGGAATTACGCATGCGTCATTCGGAGGAATCGGAATAGGGCTGTACACCGGTATCTCTCCCCTGCTTACCGCTGCGATTTTTTCAGTTCTGTCAGCATTCGGGGTGGAATGGCTGAGCAAGAGAAGCGATATGAGGGAAGATTCGGCCATTGCAGTATTCTGGACATTGGGTATGGCAGTGGGAATTATCTTCAGTTTCTTGGCTCCGGGATTTACACCTGAACTGTCTTCTTTCCTGTTCGGGAATATACTCACCATTACGCTCAGTGACATTATCCTGCTCGGCATAATCAGTCTTGCATTGGCTATATTCTTTACTATATTCCTGAGGCAGATAGTTTCAATAGCATTCGACAGAGAATTTGCCCGCTCACAGCATCTGCCGGTAGCACAGTTTGAATATGTACTGATGATGTTTATAGCACTTACCATTGTGGCCTGCCTGCGAATGATTGGCATAGTTCTTGTGATATCACTGCTCACACTGCCACAGATGACAGCAAACCTGTTTACATACAGTTTCAGGAAAATCATACTGCTGTCGGTCGTTATAGGCTACATCAGTTGTCTTGGAGGGCTGCTGCTATCGTATCATCTGCAGGTTCCGTCGGGAGCATCAATCATATTTACTTCTATAGTGATATATGCAATAGCGAAACTGATAAGCTCAATAAAAACCAAGAACTAAAAACTTAAAAACTCATATAAGTATGGAAATAAAGATTAATTCATTAGATCAAATCCACGAGGTAGCGAAACAGTTCATCGCCGAAATGGGTGACAATACAGTTTTTGCATTTTATGGCAAAATGGGTGCCGGCAAGACTACATTCATAAAGGCTGTATGCGAGGAACTTGGAGTGACAGACGTGATAAACTCTCCTACGTTTGCAATAGTAAACGAATATCGTTCTGAAACTGCCGGAGAACTGATTTATCACTTCGACTTCTACAGAATAAAGAAGATTGAAGAAGTTTACGACATGGGATACGAGGATTACTTCTACAGTGGAGCGCTTTGTTTCATAGAATGGCCGGAACTGATAGAAGATTTGCTCCCTGGAAATACTGTTAATGTATATATAGAAGAAGCTGAAGACGGAACACGTTCTGTACGCTTCGATGCCGAATAAACATGATTGCACATTATATAATACAGTCGGTTTTCGTACTGGTAGGAATATTGGCTTTACTGGCATCTGTATTCAACTGGGAATGGTTTTTCACTGCCCAGAACTCACAGTTCATCGTCAAAGCATTAGGAAGGAACAGGTCGAGGGTTTTCTATGCCTTGTTAGGTATCGGGATGATAGCGGCAGGAGTATATTTCTTTCTGTCTGTACAGGAAACTATGATGATGAGATAAATATATAAAAGCAAAGGCGGCCAGAAAGCCGCCTTTTACTTTTTATGACTGTATTTTATTACTTCAACGGAGTATTTTCCAGAGTCGCAATAAGGAAATCATAGAATTTCTGAACTGAAGGTATGTTGCAACGTTCTTCCGGAGTATGAGGACACTGCAGTGTCGGACCGAATGAAATCATATCCAATCCCGGCATTACAGCACCGATAATACCGCATTCAAGACCTGCATGGATAACCTTCACTTCCGGTTCTTCGCCAAACTGTGCCTTGTAAGATGCTTTCATGGCATGAAGTATAGGAGAATTTACGTTTGGTTCCCATCCTGAATAGCCTCCTGAACGGACTACGTGCATACCGGCCATTGAGAAACAGCTTTCTATTGATGTATTGCGATAATCCTTCATTGACTCACGTGAACTGCGTGTAAGAACTTTTACAGCTGCTTTTCCACCGCCAATCTCTACAATCGCAAGGTTAGACGATGTTTCCACTGTATCAGGGATAGTAGGAATAAAGCGTTCCACACCGTTAGGACAAGCAAAGATTGCATCCACAAGATTATCTCTGATTTCTTCAGGTACCATTGTCTTAGGAAGTTCCACACGTTCGGCAGTAAATGTGATACCTTCTTCTATAGTGGCAAACTCGTCACGCCATACCTGCTCGCACTCGCCTACGAAAGCAAGTACATCTTCTACTTCTGTTTCAGGTACTGTTATTACCACTTCACATTCGCGTGGAATGGCATTTCGCATGTTTCCGCCTTCCCATGACACCAGGCAAGCCTCATCGTAAGTGATAACCTGATTAAGGAAGCGTGCCATAAGCTTATTGGCATTGGCATGTCCCCAACCTATCTGTATTCCGGAATGACCGCCTCGCAAACCTTTCAGACTTACCTTCAATGCTACGTCTTCAGGGTCTGTTTCTTCTTCCTTATATTCCAATGTAGCTGTCAGGTCTTCACCTCCGGCGCAACCGATATAAAGCTCTCCTTCTTCTTCAGAGTCGAGATTCAGCAATATGTCACCTTCAATAGTGCCGGGTTTCAATCCGAATGCACCGTACATACCGGTTTCCTCGTCGGCTGTGATAAGAGCTACCAACGGGCCATGTTTCAGAGTCTTATCCTCCATGATGGCCATGATTGCAGCAACTCCCATACCGTTGTCCGAGCCTAAAGTAGTACCTTTGGCCTTTACCCATTCACCGTCGATGTATGTGCTGATAGGGTCTTTTTCGAAATCGTGTTCTGTTTCTTTATTTTTTTGAGGCACCATGTCCATATGTGCCTGAAGGATTACAGTCTTGCGGTTTTCCATACCAGGAGTGGCAGGCTTGCGATAGATGATATTTCCTGCTTCATCCTTAAACGTTTCAACACCGACACTCTTACCGAATTCAAGCAAGAAAGACTGAATTTTCTCCAGATGTCCGGATGGATGAGGAATCTGTGTTATGGAATGAAAATGTTTCCACACATTCTGTGGAGCTAATGAAAGAATTTCGCTCATAGGTTTTGTTTTTTAATTATGAGTTTTGGGTTTATATTGTTTGTTGGCAAGCGGCAAAGCCACTAATCCGTATATGCCTAACAAAATTAGTAAAAAAGTTTGAATACCATGCACTAAAAGTGCAAATATTCCTGCATCGTCCTTACTTACCCCATACATCATCATCATAGTTATGACAGCAAAATGCCATGGACCGGCACCATTAGGGGTAGGTACAATGACGGCTATACTTCCAACTACAAACATCACAAGACCGGGCATAAGGCCCAAATCTGCAGAGAAATCGAAGCTGTAGAAAGTGACATAGAACTGCAGGAAATAGCATATCCAAATACCTAAAGTATAGAGAACAAACAGCGGTAAATTGCTCACATGACGAATGGATAGACATCCCTGCCATATCTCAGATATTATTCCTTTAACCTTAGTGAATATGGAAAAACGTCTGATAAGCAAATATGCGAATATTATCAAAGCCAATATGCAGGCAATGGTGATGTAGAAATTGGTAGAGGCAAAAAGGTGAACGAAGAAGGCAGTGTCAGTACCGGTTTCCTTTATAAATTCAGCAAAAACTCCTGACTGCAACAAAAGAGTGGTAAAAGTTATTATGAGAACACAGACCGAATCGATGATACGTTCTGTAATGACTGTTCCGAGAGATTTGGAAAAAGACACTCCTTCATACTTTGTAAGAATGCCGCAACGTGACACCTCTCCTACTCTGGGAATAACAAGATTGGCTGCATAGGATACGAATATGGCATAAACACTGTTTCTCGCCTTAGGATATTCACCCAACGGAGCCAATGACAGGTTCCACCGCCAGCCGCGAAACAAATGGCCGAATACTCCGAACACCAACGAAAAAAGCATCCACCAATAATTAAAGCCCTCTTCCATCACTGAGAGCATTCTCTTGAAATCAAATCCCTTGTACGTCCAGACAAGGATGGCAGCACCGAGAAGAAGGGGCAAAACAAACTGCCATAATTTATTTAATAGTTTTTTTTGATTCACTTCGTACCAAAATCTGAAATTATTTAGATATTATTATGTAACTTTGCACAATGCAAATATACAATGCTTAACTGAATTAATACCACAATATTACAAAGAAATATCAAAATACGGAATGAAATTAGTTAAACCAAAGAAATTTCTGGGACAACATTTCCTGAAAGACCTGCAAGTGGCTAAAGATATAGCCGACACAATAGATACATGTCCTGATATACCTGTGCTGGAAGTCGGTCCGGGTATGGGAGTCCTGACACAGTACCTTATCCCCAAAAACAGGCCTCTGAAAGTTGTCGAACTGGATTTTGAGTCAGTAGCTTACCTAAAAGAGAATTTCGCTGAATTAGGTGAGAATATCATAGAGAAGGATTTCCTCAAAATGGACCTCAACAGCCTGTTTGACGGCAAGCCTTTCGTCCTGACGGGTAACTATCCGTACAATATTTCAAGCCAGATATTCTTCAAGATGCTTGACAACAAGGAAATCATACCTTGCTGCACAGGCATGATTCAGAAGGAAGTGGCCGAACGTATTGCCGCCAAGCCCGGAAACAAGACTTACGGAATACTGAGTGTGATGATTCAGGCATGGTATAATGTGGAATATCTGTTCACAGTGCATGAACATGTGTTCAATCCTCCTCCTAAGGTAAAAAGCGCAGTCATCAGAATGACAAGAAACGAAACTCAGGAGTTGGGATGCAATGAAAAGCTTTTCAAACAGATAGTAAAAACTACATTCAACCAAAGACGAAAGACTTTGAGAAATTCCATCTCACCAATCTTAGACAAGGCAAACCCGCTCAGTGCAGACCCGATATTCAACAAAAGACCGGAACAACTGTCTGTAGAAGATTTTATCGGACTGACAAACAGAGTGGAAAAGGCTTTGGCTCAGCCGGACTTACTAAACCAAGTGGAATAAGAGACTTTTATTCATCATAAACCTCTAAAAGTTAATCAGGATGAACAGCGAAGAAATCAAAAAAATCACGGAACTAATAGAGAATAAGGAACCTGACAAGGTAAAGGAACTCCTTAATGATTTACATCCTGCCGATATAGCAGAACTCTGCAACGAACTGAATGCAGAGAATGCCAGATTCGTCTATCTGCTTCTTGACAATGAAACAGCAGCCGACGTACTCGTGGAAATGGACGAGGACGCACGTAAAGAATTTCTTGACATTCTGCCATCGGAAACAATCGCTAAACGCTTTGTAGACTACATGGACTCGGATGACGCCGTGGATATCATCCGAGAAATGGATGAGGACAAACAGGAAGAAGTCTTGTCGCACATTGAAGACATCGAACAGGCCGGTGACATCGTAGACCTTCTGAAATATGATGAAGATACCGCCGGCGGTCTGATGGGTACGGAAATGGTGATAGTGAAAGAGAACTGGAGTATGCCCGAATGTCTGAGGGAAATGCGTATTCAGGCTGAAGAAATGGACGAAATCTACTATGTATATGTAGTAGACGACGACGAACGTCTGAGAGGTGTATTTCCACTTAAAAAGATGATAACCAGCCCATCCGTGTCAAAAGTCAAACACGTGATGAAGAAAGACCCTGTATCGGTGCATGTGGACACACCGATAGAAGAGGTGGTACAGATAATCGAAAAGTATGACCTTGTGGCTGTGCCTGTGGTGGACAGTATAGGACGACTGGTAGGACGAATCACCGTAGACGACGTTATGGACGAAGTACGTGAACAGGCCGAAAGAGATTACCAGTTGGCATCCGGTCTCTCGCAGGACGTAGAATCAGACGACAACGTATTCAGACAGACTACGGCACGTCTGCCATGGCTTATCATAGGTATGCTCGGAGGAATAGGCAACTCAATGATTTTGGGAAACTTTGACAGTACTTTTGCCGCACATCCGGAAATGGCTTTATATATTCCGTTGATTGGTGGTACAGGAGGAAATGTCGGTACACAGTCGTCGGCACTTGTAGTACAGGGACTTGCCAACAGTTCGCTTGACTCTGCAAATACACTGAAGCAGGTAGCAAAGGAAGCTGTTGTGGCACTGATTAACGCATCCATAATCTCACTGTTGGTATATATATATAACTTTATACGCTTCGGCGCAACTGCAACAGTAAGTTATTCTGTATCTATCAGTCTTTTTGCAGTTGTCATGTTTGCATCTATTTTCGGAACATTAGTCCCTATGACACTGGAAAAACTGAAGATAGATCCGGCTATAGCTACCGGTCCGTTCATATCAATTACAAACGACATTATAGGCATGATGCTATATATGGGAATAACCGTTTTATTGTCATAAGAAAGCTATTCATATTTATTGTAACAGCTGTAAAAGTGTAGTATTTTTCTGCCGAAAATAAAAATACTGTACACAAAATTATGATTTTTAAATATTATTTCTTTAATTTGTAATTATAACATTCTAAAAAAAAGAAACATTCTTAAATATCTACATACGCATGGAAGTTAATGAAACAAACCGCCCGCTAACCGAAGATCAGACAAATGTATCTGAAACTTTGGTTCCTACTGTTGAAGAAACAACAGATAACGTAAAGTATGAACCTAAGCAGACTAAGGAGGAAGTAATACTACGTTTAAAAGAAATAAACAAAAACGCATGTGAAGCAGACAAACAAGAAATTGACCTGCTGAAACAAACGTTTTACAAATTGCATAAGGCTGAACAGGAAGCTAACAAAAAAGCCTTTATCGAATCGGGCGGAGACGCCAGTTCCTTTACTCCAAGTCCAGACCCAATGGAAGCGGAAATGAAATCCGTGTTGTCTGAAATAAAGGAAAAAAGAAATTCCATGATAGCTGCATTAGAGAAAGAAAAAGAAGAAAATCTCCAGAAGAAAATGGACATTCTGGAGAAGATGAAGAATCTTACAGATTTATCAGAAGATGCAGGAAAGAACTACAATGAATTCAAGGCTCTGCAACAGGAATGGAATGAGATAAAGTTGATTCCTGCAAACAAAATAAATGAAATATGGAAGACTTATCAGTTGTACACTGAGAAATTCTATGATATGCTGAAGCTCAACAATGAGTTCAGAGAATATGACTTCAAAAAGAACCTTGAACTGAAGACACGTATCTGCGAAGCTGCAGAAAAGTTGGCAGAAGAACCTGACGTGATTTCAGCTTTCCACCAACTACAAAAGTTACATCAGGAATTCCGCGAAATAGGCCCTGTAGCAAAAGAAATGCGTGAAAGCATTTGGGCAAGATTCAAGGCTGCATCGACTGCCGTAAACAAAAGACACCAACAGCATTTTGAGGACTTGAAAGAGCAGGAACAGAACAATCTTGACCAAAAGACTGTGATTTGCGAAATAGCAGAAGCTATGGAATACGACAAATTCACAACATTCACCGACTGGGAAGACAAAACTCAGGAAATACTCGCTCTTCAGGCTAAATGGAAAACCATCGGTTATGCACCGCAGAAAATGAATCTGAAAATTTTCGAAAGATTCCGTGCAGCATGTGATGAGTTTTTCAAGCGTAAAGCAGAGTTCTTCAAGAACGTGAAAGAAAACATGTCGCTGAATCTTGAAAAGAAAAAAGAACTGTGCGAAAAGGCCGAGGCACTGAAAGACAGTACAAACTGGAAGGAAACAGCAGACATCCTGACAAAACTCCAGAAGGAATGGAAGACAATAGGTCCTGTACAGAAAAAGTACTCGGATGTTGTATGGAAACGCTTTATCGGAGCGTGTGATTACTTCTTTGAACAGAAAGCCAAGGCAACATCTTCTCAACGTTCGGAAGAACTTGAGAATTTAAGTAAGAAAGAGTCTGTTCTGAAACAGATAGAGGAACTTGAAAAAACTGAAGTTTACGATGAAACTATAGGAGACAAAATCAAATCACTGATATCGGAATGGAACAGTATCGGTTTTGTTCCTTTCAAGGATAAGGACAGACTATACAAAGAGTTCCGCACTTTAGTAGACAAGATATTCGACAAGGCAAACCTGTCTGCTGCAGAGAAGAAACTTAATACTTATAAATCGGGACTTAGCAAAGAAACAAACCTGTATAAGGAAAGGGAAAAATTAGTAAGAATATACGAAAGAATCAAAAATGAGATAAAGACTTACGAAAATAACCTTGGTTTCTTGAGTTCGTCTTCAAAGAAGGGTAATTCTTTGGTAAATGAAATATCAAGAAAAATTGAAAAACTGAAGAATGACCTTGAACTGACTCAGAAGAAGATTGAAGCTATAGATGAAACGATGAAAGAATAATCTGAATATACATAATAAAAACAACGGGAGCCGGACATCAAAAATCCGGCTCCCATTGTTTTGTTGAGGAATTATTGTATTTGCAAAGCTTTTTAAAACACTTTGCAAATACTTTTAAAACATTATTCGCCACTTAATTGTTTGTCCATTGCAGCTGCAGCACGACGACCGTCACCCATAGCAAGGATTACAGTAGCGCCACCACGAACAATATCACCACCGGCATATATTGTAGGAATAGAAGACTGCATATCTTCATTTACAGCTATTGTACCTTTACGTCCGAGTTCAAGTCCCGGAATAGAATTAGGAACGATTGGGTTAGGAGATACACCTACACTGACGATAGCCATATCTATGTCTATTGTTTCTATTGCACCCGGTATGGCAACAGGACTGCGACGGCCTGAAGCATCAGGTTCTCCAAGTTCCATTTTCTGAAGAACAACCTGTTTTACACGTCCTTTTTCATCTGCAATATATTCGATAGGATTATGCAATGTAAGGAATTCAACTCCTTCTTCCTTGGCATGTTTAACTTCTTCAAGACGAGCAGGCATTTCAGCTTCGGAACGACGGTAGATAATCATCGCCTTTTCTGCACCAAGACGACGTGCTGTACGGACAGAGTCCATAGCAGTGTTACCGCCACCAATTACGGCTACACGCTTACCAAATGTGACAGGAGTATCAGAATCTTCGCTTGCAGCATCCATCAGATTTACTCGAGTAAGATACTCATTTGAAGACATGATATTGATAGAGTTCTCTCCTGGGATATTCATAAAGTTAGGAAGTCCGGCACCTGAAGCAACAAATACTCCCTTGAATCCTTCATTCTCAAGATCTTCAACGCTTACAGTCTTACCGATGATACAGTCTTTCACGAATTTTACTCCCATCTTAGACAGGTTGTCAATCTCTACATCAACAATTTTATTAGGCAGACGGAATTCAGGAATACCGTATTTCAATACACCACCGATTTCGTGCAATGCTTCGAATACTGTTACGTCATAACCCATCTTGGCCATATCGCCGGCAAATGAAAGTCCTGCAGGGCCAGAACCAACTACAGCAACTTTGATACCTTTCTTTTCTGCTATCTCAGGAACAGAGATTTGTCCGCTTTCACGTTCATAGTCGGCAGCGAAGCGTTCCAGATAACCGATAGCAACAGCTTCATGACCCATTTTCAGATGGATACATTTAGACTCACACTGTTTTTCCTGTGGACAAACACGTCCGCAAACAGCAGGAAGTGCACTTGTCTGTTTCAACACACGTGCCGCTTCAAGGAATTCGCCGCGTTCGATATTCTTTATAAATGTCGGTATATTAATTCCTACCGGACAGCCCTCCATACATGAAGGATTTGCACAGTCAAGACAACGTTTTGCTTCTGTAAGAGCCTGTTCTTCGTTAAGACCAAGATTTACTTCTTCCTTACGGCTGTGTGAACGATATTC
The DNA here is from genome assembly GCA_900544075.1 of uncultured Bacteroides sp. Classification (GTDB taxonomy): domain Bacteria; phylum Bacteroidota; class Bacteroidia; order Bacteroidales; family Bacteroidaceae; genus Phocaeicola. Next base: position 85,906 of record UQTJ01000004.1, on the reverse strand, counting down.
AGGATCAAGTTCGTTCATATGAACGCGTGGGATAAGAGTACGTTCCTTTGGCTTCATACTCTTACGCAATTCTTCACGCCACTGTGCAGAACGGTCGTCAGCCGGTTTTACAGCTTCGCATGTATCCGGTTTAGGATCAAGTTTGTGGATTTCTTCCACTTCGATTTCCTTGAATGCTCCCATACGTTTCAGCATTTCATCGAAATCCACCTGATGGCCATCAAATTCAGGACCATCTACACAAACGAACTTAGTCTTACCACCGACAGTGATACGGCAAGCACCACACATACCTGTACCGTCCACCATTATAGTATTCAAAGATACATCTGTAGGAATCTCATATTTCTTTGTAAGCAGACAAACGAACTTCATCATTATGGCAGGACCGATGGCAAAACATTTATCCACCTTCTCGCGCTTGATAACCTCTTCTATACCTTCAGTTACCAAACCTTTCTTTCCATATGAGCCGTCATCAGTCATGATTATTACTTCATCAGAACTTGCACGCATTTCTTTTTCAAGAATAATAAGTTCTTTTGAACGTCCGGCAAGTACAGTAATCACTCTGTTTCCGGCTGCCTTAAGAGCCTGAACGATAGGAAGCATAGGAGCAACACCTACTCCTCCTCCGGCACAAACTACAGTACCGAAATTTTCAATATGTGTCGCCTTGCCAAGAGGTCCTACAACGTCATTAATATAATCTCCCTCATTCAGTTCACACAGACGAGTTGAAGACAATCCCACTTTCTGTACAACTAAAGTAATTGTACCTTTTACAGGATCTGCCTCAGCAATAGTAAGAGGCATACGCTCACCTTTTTCGCCTACACGCACTATAACAAAATGACCGGCCTTGCGAGACTTTGCTATCAGAGGAGCTTCTATAACCAATTTAAAAACCTTCTCTGAAAAATGTTCTTTTGAAATAATTTTGTTCATTTTGAGCACTTAAAGTTAGTTATATTTCTGTTTTTCATTCTTTTTGTTTCAACCTCGCAAAGGTATAACAAATAAAAATACTTACAAAAGAAATACATAAAATAACGACAAAACACACTAAAAAAGGACAAATGATGACGATTTATTCTAAAAAAATAAACTTTGATATTAAATAAAATGTATCTTTGCATACGTCTTAAACATTTTGTATTTTGATGAACGAAGTATTGGAAAACATAAAATCAATGATTAATGACGGCAACATTGCCGAAGCCAAAGAAGCTCTGAACACTATTATTAAAGAAAACACAGGAGATACAGATAAGGCTTATTATCTGTTAGGAAATGCTTGCAGAAAGCTTGGCGACTGGCAAGGTGCACTCAACAATTATCAGGAAGCGATAAGTCTAAATCCTGACAGTCCGGCCAAAGAGGCAAGGGCTATGGTTATGGATATTCTGAACTTCTATAATAAAGATATGTTTAATCAATAAACTAAATAAGTATATATGGCTAAAATGAAAGGAGTGGTGGTAGTAAACACCGAGCGATGCAAAGGATGCAATTTATGCGTAGTGGCTTGCCCTCTTAAAGTATTGGCTCTAACTCCAAAGGTAAATCAAAAAGGATATAATTATGTACAGCAGGTAGTAGAAGATACCTGCAACGGTTGTTCTTCATGCGCTATAGTATGTCCGGACGGTTGTCTGACGGTGTATAGAGCTAAATGCGAATAACAATCCCTAATCAATAACTAACGAAAAAACAAAAAAAATTAATATGGCAGAAGAAGTAGTTCTAATGAAAGGTAACGAAGCCATAGCCCATGCCGCAATACGCATTGGTGTGGACGGATACTTCGGTTATCCTATCACTCCGCAGTCGGAAGTGCTCGAAACACTGGCTGAACAAAAGCCATGGGAAACAACCGGAATGGTTGTACTGCAGGCAGAGAGTGAAGTTGCTGCAATCAATATGGTATATGGTGGAGCAGGAACAGGAAAAATGGTAATGACATCATCGTCAAGCCCGGGCGTCAGCCTGAAGCAGGAAGGTATCTCATATATAGCAGGTGCCGAATTACCATGTCTTATCGTAAACGTAATGCGTGGAGGTCCGGGATTGGGAACAATCCAGCCAAGTCAGGCCGATTATTTCCAGACTACCAAAGGTGGCGGACACGGCGACTATCGCGTAATAGCATTGGCTCCGGCATCAGTTCAGGAAATGGCTGATTTCGTCAAACTGGGATTTGACCTTGCTTTTAAATATCGCAATCCGGCCATGATTTTGGCAGATGGAGTTATAGGGCAGATGATGGAAAAGGTAGTACTGCCTGAACCTAAGCCAAGACGTACTGATGAAGAAATCATCGAACAATGTCCATGGGCTTCTACCGGATGTAAGGGACGCAAGCCAAACGTAATTACTTCTCTGGAACTTGACCCTGCTGTAATGGAACAAAGAAACATACATCTGCAGAACAAGTATGCAGAGATAGAAGCAAACGAAAGACGTTGTGAAGAAATAGAATGTGAAGATGCAGAATATATGATAGTAGCATTCGGTTCTTGCGCACGTATCGCACAGAAGGCAATGGAACATGCACGCGAAGAAGGCATAAAAGTAGGATTGTTCCGCCCTATTACATTATGGCCATTCCCTGCTCCGGAAATAGCAAAACGCGCAAAACAAGTTAAAGGTATTTTGGTGGTAGAGTTGAACAGCGGACAGATGATTGAAGATGTGAAATTGGCTGTAGAATGCAACATACCGGTACACCACTTCGGAAGACTGGGAGGTATTGTTCCTGATCCGGACGAAGTTGTAGATGCCCTTAAAGAAAAACTCATTAAATAACCCTGGTAAGAAACTATAATGAATATCGACAGAATAAGAACCATACTGAACATTTTGTTCATGATAGGAGCACTGGCATCAGTAATATTATATTTTACTATTGGTGAAGACAAGACCATATTCTTCTATGTGTGTGGTGCTTCACTGTTCCTGAAAATGATGGAATTCGTGTTCCGTTTCTTACTATGACATTAACCGGAGGACAAGAATATGACTAAAGAAGAAATAATGAAGCCGGAAAATCTGGTGTACCAGAAACCGCGACTGCTCAATGATAATCCAATGCACTACTGCCCGGGCTGCAGCCACGGAGTAGTACACAAGCTCATAGCCGAAGTGATAGACGAAATGGGAATGAGCGAGAAGGCTGTAGGTGTAAGCCCTGTAGGTTGCGCCGTATTTATGTACAATTACCTTGACATCGACTGTCAGGAAGCGGCACACGGACGTGCTCCAGCACTGGCTACAGCTATCAAAAGACTATGGCCGGACAGATTGGTATTCACATACCAGGGTGACGGCGACCTGGCATGTATAGGTACTGCTGAAACAATTCATGCACTTAACAGAGGTGAGAATATCACTATCATCTTTATAAACAATGCCATCTATGGTATGACAGGAGGACAGATGGCTCCTACCACTCTTTTAGGAATGAAGACTGCTACATGTCCTTACGGACGAATCCCTGAAATACACGGATATCCGCTCAAGATGACAGAAATAGCAGCTACTCTTGAAGGTACCTGCTACGTTACAAGACAGTCTGTACACACAGTGGCAGCCATCCGCAAGGCAAAGAAAGCCATAAGAAAGGCCTTCGAAAACTCTATGCAGGGCAAAGGTTCAAATCTTGTGGAAATAGTTTCTACATGTAATTCCGGTTGGAAAATGTCACCTGAAAAGGCCAACAAATGGATGGAAGAAAACATGTTCCCATTCTATCAGTTGGGCGATTTGAAGGACACTACTTTATAAAAGTTCAATCACATTAATTATTCGAAGAACATGAAACATGAAATAATTATAGCCGGATTCGGAGGACAAGGAGTATTGTCAATGGGTAAGATACTTGCCTACTCCGGACTGATGGAAAACAAGGAAGTGACCTGGATGCCGGCATACGGACCTGAACAGAGAGGTGGTACAGCAAACGTCACAGTAATAGTGAGCGATGAAAGAATCTCTTCTCCTATCCTGAGCAAATATGACTGCGCAATAATTCTTAACCAGCCATCGTTAGCCAAATTCGAGAACAAAGTAAAACCTGGCGGAATACTGATATACGACGGTTACGGAATCATCAATCCTCCTACAAGAAAGGATATCAAGGTATATCGCATAGATGCAATGGACGAGGCTAATGAGAGAAACATGGCAAAAACATTCAACATGATTGTTCTCGGCGGACTGCTGAAACTAATGCCTATAGTTTCGATAGAAAGCGTAGTAAAGGCTTTGCGCAAGACATTGCCGGAACGCCATCATCACCTCATCCCGATGAACGAAGAAGCTATCCGTATCGGAATGGAGATAATAAAAGAAGCATAATAAATATTTATTATTTAAGTTCTAAAGTAGTAAAGAATTATCAGTCAACAAGTTGACTTAGTAAATAAAGCTAAAATGCCAAACGGTATTATTTCATAAACTCGCTAACTATCAAGCTTGACCTACTGAAGACCACATTCAGGCCAGACCGATACATTCTTTATTACTTTTATACCACAAGTTTTGCAAATGCAAAACTTGTGTTTTTTTATATAGTATCTTAATATAAGATAGGCTGTACATCGGATTTAAGAGCCGAAAACTATGTTTTCGCTTTGTACTTCTCTCGTTTTGCACTATCTTTGCCCCATTATGAGAAAGATACTGATTATAACCATATTGATAATAACGTGCGTTAACTCTTTCGCACAAACTATGATGCAAAGCCAATACGGTACATCCGCTTCCGGAATGAGCAGTGACCGTTTTGACCGAAACGGCAATCCTATAGATACAACAGCTGTTGTTGACGCAAGTACTGTACCCGTAGGTTTAAGTTCGTGGACTATAGACGAACGTTTTGGAAACAGGATTCAAGTACCTGTAGACACACTGCAATTTGGCTTTCAGAACTCTAATGACAACGGAGGACCAACAGGACATTTTACCCACTTGGGTAACTTAGGTTCGCCACGTATCTCGCATGTGTTTTTTGAAAGAAAAGAAACCACACAGGAGTTTTTCACAGATCCTTATTCTTTTTCATACGATACGCCGGGAACTGTGAAATATACAAACACAAAATCTCCGTTCACTAATCTTACTTACTACAAATTAGGTTCCAGCAGACGTGCTGAGGAGCAATTTAAGGCTTATTTTGCTGTAAATGTGAACAAGAGGTTAGGTTTCGGCTTTGACATTGACTATATCTACGGACGAGGACAATACCTGAATCAATCTACTGCACAATTCAACGGCAACCTGTTCACCTACTATCATGGCGACAAGTATGAAATGCATTTCAATTTCATAAACAACAATTATAAAGTGACAGAGAACGGTGGTATAGCCGATGACAGATATATAACTCACCCACTTGAAATGGCAGATGGAAAAAGAGTTTACAAGTCGTACGAAATACAGACCAATCTACAAGACATATGGAACAAGAATACGGGATATCATGCTTTCCTGAGTCACAGATATAATTTGGGATTCTACAAGGATGAAAGCAGTGAGAACGATACAATTGTGAAAGAGGTATTCGTTCCGGTTACAAGCTTTATCCACACAGTGAAGGTGGATATGAACACCCGAAGATACATATCGCAGAATGACAAGCAGAACAGGGAATATTTCCAGAACAACTATCTTGGCAATGACTCTACGGATATGACCAAATATATGTCCGTTAAAAACACTGTAGGAATCTCACTTAGGGAAGGTTTCAATAAATGGGCAAAGGCCGGACTTACGGCATTCGTAAGTTTCGAACACAGAAGATTTTCCATGACAGACAGTATAAACGGAACTCCGGGGCAGTTTATGCGCGACTACAAGGAAAACACACTGTCTGTGGGAGGACAGCTGATAAAATCACAGGGAAAGACCATACACTATGATGTACTTGGAGAGGTAGCAGTCTTGGGTGAGGATATCGGACAGTTTAATATAGAAGGTAAGGGTGACCTCAACTTCCGTCTGTTTAACGACACAGTAAGACTCGATGCCAATGCATATATTAAGAATATAAAACCTACATTCTACTATCGTCATTTCCATTCAAAACATTACTGGTGGGACAATGACCTTTCAATGATTACACGTACAAAACTGGAGGGAAAACTAAGCATTGACCGCTGGCGTACACAATTGCAAGCCGGAGTGGAAAACATCACCAATTACACTTACCTGGACAACACTTCTGTGGGATATACCTCAAGTAATGACGCAGGAACAAAGACCTATAAGAACGATGTTGCTGTAAGACAGAATGCAGGTAATATTCAGGTATTCAGTGCAAAACTCCGACAGGATTTCAAACTTGGAATCTTGCATCTGGACAATGAAGTAGTATATCAGAAGAGCAGTAACAGCACTATATTGCCATTGCCCGATTTGGTTCTATATCATAACTTATATATCAGAGCCGGACTTGCAAAGAAGGTTCTTACAGTGGAATTGGGAGCGGACGTAAGATACTTCACTCAATATTATGCACCTGATTATGCACCGGCCATAGGACAGTTCTATCTGCAGAACCCGGAAACAAGATACAAACTTGGAGGATATCCTTTAGTAAACGGATACTTGAACATACATCTGAAACGCACACGTATATTCGTTATGATGTATAATCTTGTTCAAGGCACAGGAGAAAGGAGTTATATATTTGCTCCTCACTACCCTCTTAATCCGAGAGCGTTCAAGTTCGGTATCTCCTGGAATTTCTTCGACTAAACCAATAGTTTAAAAACAAGCATTATGATAAAAAGACTCCTGAAATATATTGTAGCTATAACAGTGGTTTCAACTGCCATCATATTATTATTCTCGAAGAAGAAGCCTGAAGATACATTCTATCCAAGGGACTATGAAGGCATAATTGAATCTGGAGTCATTAAAGCCGTCACAGAATACAATGCAGTAAGTTTCTATGTTGAAAACGGAAAAGTATGCGGATTTGACTATGAACTATTGGAAGCATTTGCCAAAGAAAAAGGCATAAAAATGGAAATGACACCTGAAATGAGTTTTGAAAAAAGGCTGGATGGGGTTTCAAAAGGACAATTTGATATGATTGCATTAGGGACAGCCACGACCTCGCAACTAAAGGACAGTCTGTTCTTTACTCACCCTCTGGCTATCGGGAAACAGATACTCATACAAAGAACAGACAATGAAAATTATATAAAAAGTACCCTCGACATGGGCGGAAAAACCATATATGCCATAAAAAATTCACCGGCCATAATGAGAATCAATAACCTGATGAACGAAATTGCCGACTCAATTCACGTAAAAGAGATAGCCGAATACGGTCCTGAACAACTATTGGCAATGGTTTCGGCCGGTGATATTGATTATGCAGTTTGCGACGAAATGACTGCCAGAGCATATATAGGAAAATATAAAAACCTCGATATGAATACAAACATCAGTTTCAACCAGTTCTATTCATGGGGAATAAGCCGAAAAGCCCCTATACTGTTAGACAGCATAAACAGCTGGTTGGACAGATATATTGAGACAAAAGAATATAAGACTTTATATGATAAATACTTTAACCGTAAAAAACATTGATTTATCATGATAGCATTTGATAAAGTTAATTGGGGGTTCATTGGATGCGGAGAAGTGACCGAAAAGAAAAGCGGCCCGGCATTCAATATGGTAGAAGGTTCAAAGGTTGTTGCCGTAATGAGCCGTGACGAAGAAAAAGTAAAATCGTACGCCAAAAGACACAATATACCTAAATGGTACACTGACGCACAGGAATTGATAGGTGACGAAGAAGTAAATGCCATATACATAGCCACTCCACCATCATCGCACGCAACCTTTGCCATAATGGCAATGAAAGCCGGCAAACCGGTATATATCGAAAAGCCTATGGCCGCATCATACGAAGATTGTGCAAGAATAAACAGAATATCAAAGGAAACAGGCATACCGTGCTTTGTGGCCTACTACAGACGTTATCTGCCTTATTTCCAGAAAGTAAAAGAACTTGTAAACTCCGGAGAGATAGGCAATGTAATAAACGTACAGATAAGATTTGCACAGCCTCCAAGAGCTTTGGATTATAACACCAAGAATCTGCCATGGCGAGTACAGCCTGTAATTGCCGGCGGCGGATATTTTTACGATCTTGCCCCTCATCAGCTTGATTTGCTGCAAGATATGTTCGGCTGCATATTAGAAGCAGAGGGATATAAAAGCAACAGAGGCGGACTATACGATGCCGAAGACACTATAAGCGCATGCTTCAAATTTGATTCCGGTCTTCCGGGTTCAGGTTCATGGTGCTTTGTGGCACACGAATCTGCAAAAGAAGACAGAATAGAAATCATAGGCGACAAAGGAATGATTTGTTTCTCAATATTCACATACGACCCGATAGCTCTGCACACAGAAAGAGGCAGAGAGGAAATATTGCCTCAGAACCCTCCTCATGTACAGCTTCCACTTATCAAGGCCGTTGTGGAACATCTGCAAGGAAAAGCCATCTGCACATGCGACGGTATAAGCGCCACTCCTACAAACTGGGCCATGGACAGAATTCTAAACAAATTATAAGCAATGTTATTGCGCGTTCTGACAGTACTAACATTAATGTTCCTCACTTACTGCATAGCAAATGCACAAAGTGAGGAAAAAGGATGTATAACAACAAACATACTGCCTACAGATTCCGTAAGCACAACACCTGCAGGAGGAAACAGATTTATCAATTCATCCAAAGAACTATTCTTCAAGGCTGTAGACTGGTTTAACGCAACAGATACCGCATACATTCTTCCTAACAAGTATAATCTCACTTTAATGCTTGAACAAAGTACATGGTTCGAACATTATCGCTTGGGTATATCAGGCAACGACGGTAATCAGATACTCGGTTTCGCCCCCAAAGTAAATACCAAGTTAGGCCTGTACTTCGGATGGAGATGGATATTCTTAGGATATTCATTCGACTTAAGCAGTCTGCTGAAAAAAGAACGGGAAAAATCGCGCACTGAAATGACTTTCAACCTATATAGCGCAAAATTCGGTCTGGACCTTTATTATAGAAAAAGCGGAAATGATTTCAAAATCACATCATGCAAGAATTTTGACCTATCGGACGATTACATAGGAACAAATTTCAGTGGATTTCAAAGCAGTATAAAAGGTCTGAACGCTTATTACATTTTCAAAAGCAAAAAATATTCATATCCGGCCGCGTACAGCCAGTCAACAAACCAGAAAAAAAGCTGCGGTTCGTTTATGGCCGGATTTGCATATTCCGAGCATCAGATATCATTCGACAGAAGCAAACTCCCGGAAGAAATACAGGAACAGATTAATCCATCATCAAGTTTCAGAAAGCTAAATTATACTGACTACAATATTAGTTTCGGATATGGATATAACTGGGTTTTCGCCAAGAACTGCCTGCTTAACATATCTCTCCTTCCGGCCGTTGGATATAAAAAAGCCAGAATCAATGATATGCAGACAGCTGATGATTATAACTGGACAGAATGGGTTAAAGATATAAACTTCGACCTGATTACCAGAGCCGGAATAACATGGAACAACAGAAAATATTATGTGGGGGCTACATTCATACTCCACACGTATGACTATCGCAAAGACCGTATTTCGATGACAAATTCATTCGGCAGCCTGAAAATATATGCCGGATTCAATTTCTGGAAAAGAAAAAAATAGCGTTTTTTCCGTTGTTTTAGAACGCTTCGTCGTTTGAATCAAAACTTTTCGTCGTTTAAGATTAAACGCTTCGTCGTTTTTTGTGGACTTTCAAAGTAAAAAAATCCTGCAAAGGAGGCAAGTCCCCATTGCAGGATTAATAAACAGACTAATATGGTGTTATTACAAAGCTTTGTTAATTTGTAAGCTTTTACAGATTAAACACTCTTTTAAGTTCATCCATCTGTTCATCTGTCATTCCTTTTGGTACAAATCCCATAAAGCAAGCAGACTCATATATCTTGGCAGACTTCGACAATGTATCTATCATATCGAATGCTTCAATCAGGTCTTCTCCGATAGCTACGGCACCATGTTTCTCCCACATAACTACATCATATTCATCAAGCTGCTTGATAGTTTCCTCAGCAAGGACTACTGAGCCGGGCAACTGGTATCTTGCTATACCCAAACCTTTCGGACAGAAAGCACGTGTTTCAGGTATCATACTCCAAAGTATCTTGCTCAATACGTCTTTCTCAAGGAAAGCAGGATTGTGAGTCATAGCAACGAGTTCTATAGGGTGAGTATGAACAACTACCTTATTCTTTCTACCCTTACCGATGAGATAGTTATGAATCATCAGATGAGAAGGCAGTTCAGAAGTAGGACGTATATACTCCTCTGCTATGATATCATAATATGTACCATCTTCCGAAATACGGATTATTGACATATTACTCATTGGAGCGGAATGTACATAACGCATTCTTTTACCTGTACCTGTCACTATAAAATAATTGTTGCACAGATTCTTTACAGGCTGTGGAAGCACAACTGATTCACCAAGTGGTTTTAGAGAAGTAATAGCATCATCCACTACATCTGTAATATTATAAGATATATTACCTCCATTGCGTTCTGCCCATCCACGTTCCCACAGATAGCCCGCAACCTCGGCTATCTGAGATATAATTTCTGAAATTGAATTATTGTAAACCATATTTGAGTTTTTGAATTTTTAAGTTTAATCATCATTTAAATCATCTTCTATACCAACGACGGGAAGAAGATTGAGAATATCAATATTAATAGACCAATACCTAAAGTAACAAGAGTCTTGCAGTCTGCTCCTGCCCATTCACGCAGGATTATTCCCCATAAATTTGAAAAGACAACGTTCAGCGACATTAGTATGCTCCATGCAAATGCCATAAGAACAGCATTGTCGGTGAAGAAGCTTTTACCCATTTCCAGACCGAAAAACTGCGAATACCATAATACTCCTGCAAGCATGCAGAATAATACATTATTTATAAACAAAGACGGAGAAACCTTGAAATAATCTTTTGTAGTTCCGTTTTTTATGTTCTGCCAGAAACAATAAGCTGCATTTGTAAGAAAACCGCCAAAAGTAACCAGCAGAATAACCGGCAGTCCGGCATAAAGCGGATTTACATTTGCTGACAGTGCTGCCTCTTTTATAGGGCTTCCTGCATCAAGACCTAATGCGAAACATGCACTCATCACACCGGCAAGAAGAGCTACCAGCAACCCCTTAGTAAGAGCAAAATCTTTAACTGCCGCTTTCTTTTCTTCTTCGCTCATGGAACGTGAACGAAGCGAACCGCTGTAACCTATTACCGCTATACCGGCAAGGGTTATACATACACCAAGAAGAAGCACCAGTCCTTCTCCGTGAAACAAATCAGTACCTGCCATAAGTGCAGGAAACAATGTCCCGAAAGCTGAACATGTACCAAGTGAAATGGACTGACCAAGAGCTACACCAAGATAGCGCATGCTTAGCCCGAATGTAAGACCTCCAACTCCCCACAATACACCATATATTATTGACATTAATGCACCGCCGGAGGATAGCAACGTAAACAGGGAACCACCCTCAGGCACTGCCAAGAGTGCTCCGAGAAGTGGAAATACCAGCCAGGCAAATATACCTTGTACCAACCAGAAGTTTTCCCATTCCCAAGATTTGATTTTCTTGATTGGAACGTATGAACTGGACTGACCAAAGCTGCCTATAGCAATTATTAATAAACCTAATAAAACATCCATTGCAATCAACGTTTTGAAGTGACTTCAGCTTCGTATTTTTCTACTTCTGCTATAAATTCATTACCAACAGGCACTCCGTTCTTCAAGCAGAACATATCGTAAACAGCATTCCAAGGCAATGCTTTAGCTTCTTCAAGAAGGGCCAGACGCTGGAATCCCATATCGTTTGCTTCATATTCGCGGAGTTTTGCAAGCGGTTCAAGCAATGCGCGTGTCATACTCTTCTGTGCGGCACGGCTACCAATCACGTATGCACCGATACGGTTGATTGAAGCATCGAAATAGTCAAGACCGTAATGTACTCTGTCGAGAGCATCGCAACGAACGATTTCGCTGAACAAGTCGAGTGTCGGATCGTCCATGATAGTTACATGGTCAGAGTCCCAACGAACAGGACGGCTTACGTGAAGCATCAGTTCAGGAACATAAAGCAGAAGTGAAGACACTTTGTCTGCCACGCTTTCAGTCGGATGGAAGTGACCTGTATCAAGAGTCACCATCTTATTGTTCTGTGCTCCATATGCCACATAGAATTCATTTGAACCCACTGTATAACTTTCAAGTCCGATACCGAATACCTTCGATTCGATACAGTCCTTCATATTCTTGTATTCAGTTGCGAAAATCTCGTCAAGCGAGTTCTTGAGGTTTTCACGATACTTCATACGGTTTACAGTAATATCCTTGCTACCGTCATGTACCCATACGTTCATAATACATGGGGCGCCCTGAGCCTTACCCATATCTTCTGCAATGGCACGGCAACGTTTACTGTGCTCAATCCAGAAATCACGTATACCCTTGTCAGGATTTGAAAGTGAAAGGTTTCCGCTCTTCGGATGTCCGAAACATGTAGTGTTGAAGTCAAACTTCATATCGTTTTCCTTACCCCATTCTATCCAGCTCTGGAAATGAGTTGTGTCAACCTCATCACGGTCAACCACCTTACCCTGGAAATCACCATATATTTCGTGAAGATTCAGACGGTGTGTTCCCGGAATCATTGATTTAGCCTTTATGATATCAGCACGAAGTTCGTCTATATTTCTTGCCTTGCCGGGATAGTTTCCTGTAGCCTGAATACCTCCACTCAACTGTCCTGCCTGTACTTCAAATCCGGCTACATCATCAGCCTGCCAGCAATGAAGTGAAAGGTGGAAATTCTGCATCTGTTCCAACACCTTGTCTGTATCAACACCTAATGCTGCATAACGTTCTTTTGCAATCTCGTACGATTTTACTATCAATTCTTCTTTCATGGTTTTTGAATTTATAAGTTATTATTTATTACTTGTTTATGATTTCCAGATACTTCTGATATGCTTCATTCCAGCTTTCCGAATCCATAGGATTATATGTAGAAAGCTCTACGTTTGCAGAAATTACATTTCTCATTTCCTGAAGTGAACTTACAATACCTGCTGCTTTAGCCTGAAGCATGATATTTCCTACAGATGAAGCCTCAGCCGGACCTGCAATAACAGGAAGTCCTATAGCATTTGAAGTGAACTGATTAAGAAGTGCATTTCTTGAGCCTCCACCAATGACATGAAGTTTCTCAATAGGATTTTCGGCCAAAGTTTTAAATACATCAAGAGTTTCGCGATATTTCATTGCAAGACTCTCGAAAATCATTCTTATATAAGCTGCATGAGTCTGAGGTGCAGACTGTCCTGTACGCTTGCAGTATTCATTGATTGCCTCTGGCATATCTGCAGGATTTACGAAGAGTGCATCATCCGGATTGATGAAACATTTGAAAGCCTCAGCCTCAGAAGCCATCTTGACCATATCAGGATATGAATATTCTATACCGTCTTTCTTCCAGCGTCTCAGACACTGTTCCACAATCCACATTCCGGTGATATTCTTCAGAAGTCTGATTGTTCCGTCCACACCTCCTTCATTGGTTATATTATATTCAGCAGTTTTTTCATTAACGACCGGGTGTTCTGTTTCAATACCCATCAGCGACCACGTACCTGAACTCAGATAAGCAAAATTCTTATCCAAGGCAGGAATTGCGGCAACAGCTGAAGCCGTATCGTGTTCTGCTACAGCTACGACAGGTACAGGCTGTATCTGAAGTTCTTCGGCCAGTTCGTCTGTAATATTTCCAATTACAGTACCGGGCTTTACAATAGGAGCCCACATTTCCTTATCTACCGATATACTTTCAAGAAGAATATTATCCCAATCACGAGTATCAGGATTCAGCAATCCGGAAGTAGAAGCTATCGTATATTCCGTAACTTTCTTTCCTGTCAGCATATAGTTCAATACATCCGGAATAAAGAGTATTTTATCAGCGTCCAGTAATGATTTGCATTTGCGATTGTTCATCACATAAAGCTGGAAGATAGTATTGAAATCCATGTGCTGTATGCCGCTGCGCATATATACATCTTTGGAATCCATCACCTTATCGAAATACTCCTCTTTCTTTCCAATAGTCTGTGGGTCCCTGTATGCATATGGAATGCCGCATAATTCTCCGTCAGAATTTACACAAACGACATCAACTCCCCAAGTATCGATACCTGCAGAAGTTACAGGTACTCCCTTACGGGCAACCTCCACAAATCCTTTCTTCAGATTTTCATACAATGAATAAATGTTCCAATAGAAATGTCCGTTCCACTGCAACATCTGGTTTGGAAAACGTGTTATCTCTTCCAAGGTTAACTTCTCCCCTTCCAGTTTTCCAAGTATAGTTCTGCCGCTTGTGGCACCTAAATCGAATGCGATAAAATAGTTTACTTTCATAAAACAAATGGTTAACTTTGATTATGAAGCAAAAATACTCACTCAAAAATCAAACATCATGTAAAAAATGATGTTAGGAATGGAAGATTTGATGGAATTGCATATCTTTGCATAAATCCCAATATCATGAAAAACGATTTAACAAAGAACTATAAATACCTTATAAGCAGCCAGCATGATGATGACTGGGGTATAACAGTCAACACCGTAGGATGTGAAACTATATGTAAGGATTACGAAACTTACCCTCCACGTACAGGGCATCCTGCACAGTTTTTCTTCACTCCCTCCAGAGGCCGAAAACTGGACAGCTATCAACTGTTATACATAACAAAGGGTAAAGGCATCTTCTTTACATCTCCGGAAGAAAATATGGAAATAAAAGAAGGTGACATGATTATACTGCGTCCTCACCAGTGGCATAGCTATATGCCCGACAAGAAAACAGGATGGACAGAAATGTGGATTGGTTTCGAGGGAGCAAACATGGACAGCAGATTCAAGAATAATTTCTTCAATAAAGAACAGATTATATATAGAATAGGTGTACAAGACAACATAGTAAACCTGTATAATCAAGCCATAAAAGTAGCCAACGAAGAGAAAGCCGCCTGCCAACAATATCTTGCCGGTATTGCAAACTTGATTTTAGGCATGACAATGTATTACGACTACAACAGATGCTTCGACACAGCTACTGAAGAGCAAATAGACAAGGCAAAAATCATAATAAGGGAAAATCTGCTGAAAGATATAACTGCCGAGGATGTAGCATCAAGAATAAACATGAGTTACTCATGGTTCCGAAAGTTGTTTAAAGATTATACCGGAGTATCACCGGCTCACTATATACAGGAATTGAAAATACAAGAAGCAAAACAGCTATTGTCAGACAGTAATATAAATATAAAGGAAGTATCATATTATCTCGGATTTGACGATATTGCCTATTTTTCAAAAGTTTTCAAGAAATATACAGGACTTACACCTATTGAATATAAAAAGACCTACTATTAAATGCTGCACCATAAACCTATTCATATTTATATATTGCAGAGAAAATACATTTTTGTACCTTTGCATTTCAAATAATGAATTTCTATTTATATGGAATTAAAAGAACATTTCTCCGATAAAATATTCAAGATGATATCCGAAACCGCCGACGAAATGGGCATAGAATGCTATGTAGTTGGCGGATATGTGCGCGACATATTCCTGAAACGACCTTCTAAAGACATTGATGTGGTAGTAGTGGGAAGCGGGATAGAAATAGCGCAGGCACTTGGCAGAAAGCTCGGTAAAGGAGCCAACGTATCAGTATTCAGAAACTTCGGAACAGCACAAGTCAAATTCAAAGATACTGAGGTTGAATTTGTAGGAGCAAGAAAAGAATCATATAGTCATGACAGCCGAAAACCTGTAGTGGAAAACGGTACACTTGAAGACGACCAGAACAGACGGGATTTCACTATAAATGCCATGGCTGTTTGCCTCAACAAAGACCGATATGGAGAACTGGTTGACCCGTTCGACGGTATGGAAGACTTGAAAGATAGAACAATAAGAACTCCTTTAGATCCTGACATAACATTCAGCGATGACCCTCTGCGCATGATGAGATGTATAAGGTTTGCGACACAACTGAATTTTTACATCGAAGACGAAACATTCGAGGCTCTTGAAAGGAACAAGGAAAGAATTAAAATCATTTCCAAAGAACGCATAGCAGACGAACTGAACAAAATCATACTATCTCCTATCCCTTCAAAAGGATTTGTTGACTTGGACAGATGCGGACTGTTGGAGCTTATATTTCCGGAACTATGTGCCTTGCAAGGAGTTGAAACAAGAAACGGCAGAGCACATAAAGACAATTTCTACCATACTCTTGAGGTGCTGGACAATATTTCAAAGGGTACAGACAATCTGTGGTTAAGATGGTCTGCCCTACTTCATGATATCGGAAAACCGAAAACAAAGAGATGGGAACAAAAAGCCGGATGGACATTCCATAACCACAACTACATTGGAGAGAAAATGATTCCGGACATTTTCAGAAAAATGAAACTCCCAATGAATGAAAAGATGAAATATGTCCAAAAGCTTGTGAGTCTGCACATGCGCCCTATAGTAATAGCCGATGAAGAAGTGACAGATTCTGCCGTAAGACGACTGCTATTCGAAGCCGGTGATGACATTGACGACCTTATGTGTCTGTGCGAGGCAGATATAACATCCAAGAACGAAGCAAGAAAGCAGCGTTTTCTTGACAACTTCAAACTTGTAAGACAAAAACTGAAAGACCTTGAGGAGAAAGACAGAATCAGAAACTTCCAGCCACCAGTAGACGGAGAAGAAATAATGAGAATTTTCAATCTCCAACCATGCCGCGAAATAGGTGACTTGAAAAGTTATATCAAAGATGCTATTCTTGACGGTATCATACCAAACGAACATGATGCTGCATATGAATATATGATGGAGAAGGCTAAAAAAATGGGCCTCAAACCTGTTAATGAATAATCTTAACTATAAAAGATTTATTCTCCCGTATCACGAGACTTTATATTTTTAAGGCTCGTGATACGGAGCTTTATCAGCAGCATAATCTATTATAGAAATCACAATAAACAGAAAACGAAACAACGTCGTAATTTAGACAAGTTTTCCAAAAAGTCTTTCACAATACACTACAGAAGCATTTTCATTCTTTACAATTTTTATTTTTGAAAATTCCAAGAAAAATACAGTTTTTATTTTCAAAATTTTGTTCATAGATTTGCGATATCTTTTCAGAGTGACATCAAGTATCAAAAGGGAATATCGTGCAAATCGGTAACAGTACCCGCTGCTGTGATTCTTATTGAAACGGAACAGAGGGAAATCCAACCACTGCCTTATGGCGGGAAGGTGTTCCGCGGAGAGATCAGTCAGAAGACCTGCCCTGAAAAGGCAAACGGATAATTTATGATAAAAACTTAGAAAAATGGAAACAAAAGACATCTGTATTATCAAAAGAGACGGGAAGCGGGAAAACTTCTCTTCTGCAAAAATCTACAACGCCATCGCAAAGGCATTTGTCGCATCAGACCTGACTGACTGTGAAACACTGATTGACGAAATCACCGAAAAAGTGATAAAGCATTTCAACACGCCTACGATAGGTGTGGAAGAGATTCAGGACCTTGTAGAAATGGAACTGATGAAGGTACAGCCTGAAGTGGCAAAGAAATATATCATCTACAGACAGTGGAGAAATACCGAGCGTGACCGCAAGACGAAAATCAAACACATAATGGACGGTATTGTGGCAATCGACAAGAATGATGTAAATCTCAGCAATGCAAATATGTCGAGCCATACTCCGGCCGGACAGATGATGACTTTTGCCTCAGAAATCACAAAAGACTATACATATAAGTATCTTCTGCCTAAAAAATACGCAGAGGCACACCAGCTTGGGGACATCCACATACACGATTTGGATTACTATCCTACCAAGACTACAACATGTATTCAGTATGACCTTGACGATTTGTTTGAAAGAGGTTTCCATACAAAAAACGGAAGCATAAGAACACCACAGTCAATACAAAGCTACGCTACACTGGCCACAATCATATTCCAGACAAACCAAAACGAACAGCACGGAGGACAGGCCATACCGGCATTCGATTTCTTTATGGCAAAAGGTGTTCTGAAGAGTTATCAGAAAAGTGTAGCATCAATAACTGCATTCCTTGCAGAAATGAAAGGTATTGATATCAAAGAAGATACACTTAAAGACATCGTAAAAAAACATCTTTCTACGATAGAGCCTACGGAAGAATCAAAAAAATCATTAATTGAGGGACTGAACTCTTTGGGAGTAAATATCACCAAAGACGAACTTGAACATATCCTCAGCAAGGCCAACGAACGTACCCGCAAGGATACTCATCAGGCTATGGAGGGATTTATCCACAATCTGAACACCATGCATTCAAGAGGTGGGAATCAGGTCGTATTCAGCTCAATCAACTATGGTACAGACACTTCTGCAGAGGGAAGAATGGTTATCGAGGAATTGCTTAAATCGACAATCGAAGGACTTGGAGCACACGGTGAGGTTCCTGTGTTCCCTATACAGATATTCAAGGTAAAAGACGGAGTATCATATTCCGAAGCCGATTATCAGCTTGCAATGAGCGATTTCGAAGCTGCCATGGAAGGAAAAATGAAATTTCAGGCTCCGAACTTTGACCTTTTCCTTAAAGCCTGCCGTACTACAGCCAAAGCATTATTCCCTAACTTCATGTTCCTGGACGCACCATTCAACAAACATGAACTGTGGAAAGCTGACGACCCTAAGAGATATAAATATGAACTTGCCACAATGGGATGCCGTACGAGAGTATTTGAAAACGTAAACGGTGAAAGAACTTCATTGGGCAGAGGAAACCTGTCGTTCACGACAATGAACATGCCACGCTTGGCTATAGAGGCTAAGATTAAAGCAGAAAGCATAATAGACACTAACAACAAGGAAGCTATAGAGCAAAAGGCTAAAGAGATATTCCTTCAGTCTGTAGAAGAAATGGCCGAAATGATAGCCGAACAGCTTTATTCAAGATACCAGTATCAAAGGACAGCCTTAGCCAGACAATTCCCATTCATGATGGGCAACAACGTATGGAAAGGCGGAAGCAGAGTCAATCCAAACGAGGAAGTCGGAGATATACTGAACCAGGGAACATTGGGAATCGGATTTATCGGTGGACATAATGCCATGGTAGCGCTCTACGGACAGGGACACGGACAC
Source organism: uncultured Bacteroides sp. (assembly GCA_900544075.1). GTDB lineage: Bacteria > Bacteroidota > Bacteroidia > Bacteroidales > Bacteroidaceae > Phocaeicola. Next base: position 66,549 of record UQTJ01000004.1, on the reverse strand, counting down.
TGCCAGAAGTCTTGGGACACTTTGTACGAGGCAATAGAGAAAATGAATAAGGTGGCACAGATATATAAAGAGAAATACCATCTTAACTATTCTGTACTGGCTACCCCGGCTGAAGGACTTTCGGGTAGATTTACAAAAATGGACAAACGCAAATATGGAATCATAGAAGGAGTAAATGACAGAGATTACTATGTAAATTCATTCCATGTTGACGTAAAAGAGCCGATAAGCATAATTGAAAAAATCAAACGCGAAGCACCTTTCCATGCATTAACTTTAGGAGGACACATCACATATGTAGAGCTGGACGGTGAAGCACAAAAGAACGTAAAGGCTATAGCCAAAATAGTAAAAGCGATGAACGATGAAGGTATAGGATACGGTTCTATCAACCACCCTGTAGATACATGTCATAACTGCGGATACAGAGGAGTGATATACAGCAAATGTCCTATATGCAACAGCGAGAACATTCTCCGTATGCGCCGTATCACAGGCTATCTTACGGGCGACCTCAGCAGCTGGAACTCAGCCAAACGTGCAGAAGAGCGTGACAGGGTTAAGCATGCATAATATAAAACTATGCTACATTATTTATATACATACCCGGAAACTATTGTTGACGGTGACGGCATCCGATATTCCATCTATCTTTCCGGATGCAGCCACCGGTGCAAAGGATGTCATAATCCGGAATCATGGAATCCCAAAGCCGGGAAACCGCTTACAGATGATATCCTGAACAGAATAATATGCGAAATCAACAGCAATCCGCTTTTGGATGGCGTTACGTTTACAGGAGGGGACCCTTTCTTTAATCCTGATGATTTTCGCATAATATTGGAGAAAGTTCGCAAATCTACCAATATGAATATATGGTGCTACACCGGATATACAATTGAAGAAATCATGAAAGACGAAAGCCGTAAAGATTTACTTCAATATATAGATGTACTGGTAGATGGCAGGTTCGAAGAAAGCCTGTATTCTCCAACCCTCGAATTCAGAGGGAGCAGCAACCAGAGGATTTTGGATTTAAAACATCTGTACACCCCCAATAGAACTATTTAATGTCAAGATATCCGATATACCGTCTTGTTTTCGGTATATCGGATATCTTTTTTTGTCACCTATGCCTTAATTTGAAATTTACGCATAAAATATGTTATACAACACATATTAAAGGAAGGGAATTTAATATTAAATTTAACATTAAAGACAGGAAATCCATTTTTTAATTGCGATTTTATAAACTAAATCACCACAAAGTAAAAACATACCAGAACGTATTATTTTTCCGTTCGCGTGCACGAAGCGCACACAAGACAAAACATGATATAAATCAAGAAAAACATATATTAATATAAAAAATCAGTCATAGCTATTGCAGGAAAATAAAAAATACCTACCTTTGTATCGTGGTTGTGAAACCAGAGAGTAAATTAATAAATAGCACAAAAATATTGAAGGTATTAGACTTACTTAAGGTATAAAAATAAAAGGTATTAGATAAAAGGTTATTAGTTTAAGGTTAAGATTAAGGTATTAGGTTTTAAAAAAGGTATTAGTAAAAAGGTAAAAGGTTTTCAGTTTAAGGATAAAAGGTAAAAAGGTCAATAGGTTTAGTGCTAAGGTAAAAAGAAAAGATTGATAGGATAACAAGAAAGACTTGAAAAACCAAAGAAACAAAGAACCCTAATTTGGGGGGTTCTTTCAGGAAGCCGGCGGCATTCAAAATGATGAATGACGCCTTTTTTATTGTCATTACTTATAAATCATCCAACATTTTAAATCAGCTCTGATTGAATTATCACCTATAATTGCAACATCATCATTACAATTTCAATACAACTAAAATGAAATAATGATTTTTTTCCGTAATTAAGTATAAAAGCACAGAAAATACTGTTTATTTGCCATCGCTAAATCTGTTATTTCTTCGATTATTTCTTAACTTTGTAGCACAAGTAAAAGAGTACTGAACAAAAACACTTTTATAACATAACATAAATAATTAGAATTATGGAATTTGTAACAAACGAAAAACTTACTATCGTAGGTGCTGCCGGTATGATCGGTTCTAACATGGCTCAGACTGCAATCATGATGGGCTTGACTAATAACATCTGCTTGTACGACCCATACGCTCCAGGTTTGGAAGGTGTAGCAGAAGAATTGTTCCACTGCGGCTTTGAAGGTGTAAACATCACTTTCACTTCTGATATCAAAGAAGCTTTGACAGGTGCTAAATATATCGTTAACTCAGGTGGTGCTGCCCGTAAGGCAGGTATGACTCGCGAAGACCTTCTTAAAGGTAACGCAGCTATCGCTGAAGAATTCGGTAAGAACGTTAAGACTTACTGCCCAGACGTAAAACATATCGTTGTCATCTTCAACCCTGCTGATATCACTGGTCTTATCACTTTGTTGTACTCTGGTTTGAAACCAGGTCAGGTTACAACTCTTGCAGCTCTTGACTCTACTCGTCTTCGCAGCGAATTGGCTAAGCACTTCGGTATCTCTATGGACGCTGTTGAAAACTGCCGTACATACGGTGGTCACGGCGAACAGATGGCAGTATTCGCTTCTACAGCTAAAGTTAATGGCAAGGCTTTGACTGACATCATCGGTACAGACGCTTTGACTAAAGAACAGTGGGCTGAAATCCAGCAGAAAGTAACTAAGGGTGGTGCTAACATCATCAACCTCCGCGGACGTTCTTCATTCCAGAGCCCATCATACGTTTCTATCGAAATGATTGGTGCAGCTATGGGTGGTAAAGCATTCCGTTGGCCAGCTGGTACATATGTATCAAACAATAAGTATGACCACATCATGATGGCTTGGGAAACTTCAATCGACACAGAAGGTTGCCACTGCGCTGCTTTGAATGGAACAGCTGAAGAACAGGCTGCTTTGGATAAGAGCTATGAACACTTGTGCGCTCTTCGTGACGAAGTTATCGCTATGGGCGTTCTTCCTCCAGTATCTGAATGGAACGCATTGAACCCTAATATTAAATAATTAATATACAGGCTATAAATTATATCAGGGGAAACCGCAAATGTGGTTTCCCCTATTTTTTATCCCCAAATCATATTTTTTATGTACTTTTGCAGCTAATATGATAGATCAGGCCACCATAGACAAGATTCTCGATGCAGCACAAATAGTTGATGTTGTTTCCGACTTCGTTACTCTGCGCAAGCGCGGAGTCAACTACGTTGGTTTGTGCCCTTTCCATAACGAAAAAACTCCATCGTTCAGTGTATCTCCAAGCAAGGGAGTATGTAAGTGCTTCAGTTGCGGAAAAGGTGGAAATGCCGTACATTTCATTATGGAGCATGAGCAGTTGTCGTACTACGAGGCTCTGAAATGGCTTGCAAAGAAGTACAATATCGAAATCAAGGAAAGAGAACTTACAAAGGAGGAAAAACAGTCGCAAGGTCTCAGAGAAAGTCTTTTCCTCGTCAATCAGTTTGCAGCTGAATATTTCCAGGACATCTTATACAACAATGTCGACGGACAGAGCATAGGTATGACCTATTTCCGTCAGAGAGGATTCCGCGATGATATAATCAAGAAATTCCAGCTCGGCTATTGCACAGAATCAAAAGATGCACTGGCAAGAACCGCTGTACAGAAAGGCTACAAACAGGAACTGCTGCTCAAAACAGGACTTTGCTATATGAAGGACGACGGAAAAACCATACGCGACCGTTTCTGGGGACGTGTGATTTTCCCTGTTCATAATATCACAGGAAAAGTAGTTGCTTTCGGCGGCCGTGTACTCAGCGCGGCAACGAAGAACGTACAGATGAAGTACGTCAACTCTCCTGAATCAGAAATCTATCATAAGAGTAAGGAACTGTACGGTATATACTTTGCCAAACAGTCTATAATCCGCCAGGACAGATGTTTCCTTGTGGAAGGTTACACCGACGTTATTTCGATGCACCAGAGCGGTATTGAGAACGTAGTGGCATCATCCGGTACGGCACTTACATCGGACCAGATAAGGCTTATCCACAGATTTACGAGCAACATCACAGTGTTATACGATGGCGACGGTGCAGGTATAAAAGCCAGTATCCGCGGTATCGACATGCTTTTGGAAGAAGGAATGAATATAAAGGTATGCCTGCTTCCCGACGGTGAGGACCCTGACAGCTTTGCCAGAAAGCATAACGCTACGGAGTACCAGGCTTATATCAATAACAATGAGGTTGACTTTATCCGTTTCAAAACCAACCTGCTTATGGACGAGGCCGGCAAGGACCCAATCAAAAGGGCTGAGCTGATTTCAAGCATCGTAAAAAGCATATCTGTAATTCCCGACAGCATAGTCCGTTCTGTATATATCAGGGAGTGCAGCCAACTGCTTAAGATGGACGAGAAAATCTTAGTTGAAGCTACCGCTAAACTTATTGAACAGGCTGTTGAAAACAAGGAGAAGGAAGAAGAAAGAAAAAGACAGAGGGAAGAATACAGCAGAAGACAGCAGGCTATAGCCCCTTCACAACAAGGAGAACAGCAGACTGGCATCAACGGTACAGACAATAACAGTGCTGTGAATACCATTCCGCCTGTGAGCAATCCTGCAACTGAACCAATCGACATACCTGCCTTTACGCCTGAAGGCAATATACCTCCACCGGAGTTACTGCCGGAAGCGGTATCACCGGTTGACACATACTCATCATATATTCCGGCTCAGGGAAACGAAAACAAGGTTTTCTACAAGCAGGAAGAGAGTCTTGTGAAAATGATTATCAGATATGGAGAGAAAGTAGTGTGCTGTGTAGAGGACGAAGAAGGTAACGAACAGCCTTTTACTGTAACAGAGTATATAGCGTATAATCTGAGAGTTGACGATATACAGTTCCACAACCCTATACACAGAAAAATACTGAAGGAAGCGGAAGAAAACGTACACAATGAGAATTTTGTGGCCGAAAGATATTTCCTTTCAAACCCTGACCCGGAGATAAGTAAAGTGGCTGCCGATATGTCGAGCGACAGATACCAGCTGAGCAATTACCACTCAAAAGGGCAGAAAATAATAACAGACGAAGAACGTCTTTATGAACTCGTTCCCCGCCTGCTGCTGGATTTTAAGATATCTATTCTAAAAGAAGAGATGAAACATACCCTTCAAGCTCTAAACGACCCGGCCGTGGCTTCGAATCCAGAGAAGTGTGCAGAGATAATGGCACATTTCAAAGATTTGACCGAAACCCAGAATATGATTCTGAAAGATGCCGGCGACCGTACTACAAGCCTGTATTAACGGTTGTTCCGTATAAGATTCATGAACTCCTCACGAGTCTTTGCCTGATTGAAAGCCCCTGTGAAATCGGATGTAGTGGTTATCGAGTTCTGTTTCTCTACGCCACGCATCTGCATACACATATGCTTAGCCTCAACTACAACCATCACTCCAAGCGGATTCAACGTTTCCTGAATGCATTCCTTTATCTGCAGAGTCATTCGTTCCTGTACCTGCAATCGGTGTGAAAAGATATCAACCACACGCGCTATCTTGCTCAATCCTGTTATATATCCGTTGGGAATATACGCCACATGAGCCTTTCCGTAAAACGGAAGCATGTGATGTTCGCACAAAGAGAAGAAATCAATATCCTTCACAATAACCATCTGACTGTATTCCTCCTGGAATTTAGCAGCATTAAGCACAGCCTTCGGGTCCATGTCATATCCTCTGGTGAGAGTAAGCATAGCCTTTGCCACACGCTCCGGTGTTTTCAAAAGGCCCTCACGTTCAGGATCTTCACCCAACAATGACAGAATCTCCTTGTAGTGTCCCATCAGTTTCTGAACCTTCTCTTCAGGCCAGTTTATCATATCAGTTGTCATCATCATTATTCTATCGGAATATTTATCTGTTCACGCACTATCGCCACTTCTTTAAAACTTCCAGCAGCCTTCAGTTGCCTCATTGCAACATGTGCTTCTTCAATACTCTTATAATCGCCTACCCTGCATAGCCAGCGTGGAGGCTGAAAGAAAGTATATACCGGCATATCCGGGAATTTTTCCTTTACCTTTTCAGCTACAGAGTTAGCCTCATCTCTGGCCTGTCGGGAGTTATTACCAGCATAGACCTGCACACGGTAACCGCGCGTCTTTATCACTCTCTGTGCTTCCGAAGCTCCAGTTCTGACAAAGCGTTTGCCTATCATTTCGGTTATTTGCGCATCCTGATGCACTGTCACTTTACCCTGTCCGGGAACATTGGTCTGCAGACTTTCCACTATATTGCTCTGCGCAAAAGCCACGCCCGAAGAAACAGTAAAGATTAAAGATAAAAGATATTTCATCATACCGGTTTTATTAAATTTTTAAAGACAGTATACCGGACGGTAGCGCCCGGAATACTGTCATAATATTACACTACAGACTTTTCACGTCTGCAAAATAAATTATTTGAATGCGTCGATGATACCCTTGAAGTCAGCAACTTTCAATGCAGCTCCACCGATAAGACCACCGTCAACATCAGGATTAGCGAACAATTCCTTAGCGTTAGAAGGCTTGCAGCTACCACCGTAAAGGATAGAAGTGTTTTCAGCTACTTCGTTACCGTATTTAGCAGCAACCAAAGAACGGATGTGAGCGTGGATTTCCTGAGCCTGTTCCGGAGTAGCAGTCTTACCTGTACCGATAGCCCAAACCGGTTCGTAAGCCAAGATTACTTTGCCGAAATCTTCAGCTGACAAAGAGAATACAGAAGCCAACTGAGCTTCTACTACTTCATTCTGCTTGTTTGCTTCGCGTTCTTCAAGAACTTCACCGATACAGAAGATTGGCTTCAAGTTGTTAGCCAAAGCAAGTTTTACTTTTTCTTCAAGGATTTCTACTGTTTCGTGATAGTAAGCACGACGTTCAGAGTGACCAAGGATAACGTACTGAGCACCTGTAGAAGCTACCATTTCTGCAGAAACTTCACCTGTATATGCACCAGAAACTTTGTCTGCACAGTTTTCTGCACCTACGCCGATGATTGCGCTGTCAACGATAGGAGTTACAGAAGCCAAGTGAATGAACGGAGTACAGATTACTACGTCGCAGTTTGGTTTGTCAGCTGTCAAAGCTTCATTCAATTCTTTTGCCAAAGCAATACCTTCTTGCAGGTTCTTGTTCATTTTCCAGTTACCTGCTACAATGTTTTTTCTCATCTTGTTTGAAATAATTAATTTGTTAAATATAAAAGGTTATAATCAATTTTTCTTCTCGTTATTATTGTGCTTCGAAACCGGTATCACCTTTTTTCTTCTACGGATACTCAGCCAAAGCAAATCTATAAAAATAAACAGAATCAATGGTCCGAAGAACCATACCAGCATTTCCGTCACCTTTTCCCAGAATGTATTTCCATCCAATTGTCCTATAGGAAGTTTGTCAAGCGGACCGGACAACTGATACTCATCCGGGAAAGAGAAATTACTCCACTTCCTTATCACTACCCCATCCTTGAGCAACACAAGTCCCGGATTTGAACGTATTATGGTTTTCAGCGTTATCTCGTCCATCGTCGCAAAAGGATACTCGGCTCCGGTATAATCCTGCCATCTTGCAATAGCCTCATCAGACGATGCTGTAACGCAATAGAACTTATAGCCGTGATCCAAAGAATAATCGTAAACCTCGTTTATGAGGTCCATGGAGCTGTCATCGGCATTTTCCAACCATGGCGAAACAAGGAGGAAAGCATAATCGCTGTTCAGAATCTCATCTGTAATATCAAAACCATCCTCATTCGACACTATCACAAAATCCTTGATAGGCGGTTCATATCCTTTTTCCTTGAGTACCGTTTTCGATTCTACAAACTTCCAGGTGGAGTCTGTAGGGAAATTGTCTATGGTGAACTCTTTCTGTACTCCATCTTTCTGATACGTGAAAATAGTTTCGTACACCGGAAGTTTTACTCCTTCGGGTATTTCCATACCTGCCTTGATATCCGCACCTATGCGATACGGACGGAAGTCGAAAACCGGCAGATGACTCAATGTGAAGTAAGTGAACAGAAAAATAAACACTGTGCTATACATTGCCACGAGCCAGTCCATCTTGTCTGTCACCAACTTGAATATACTCCTATTGCGGAAGAAAACCACTATTGAAGCCAACAGAAGCACTACATTTTTCCAGAAAGTATCCCAGTTGGACAGATGTACCGCGTCGCCGAAACATCCGCAATCCGAGATAGGATTCGCCACGGCAAGCCACAATGTCAGCGGAGTCATAACCAACATGAAAAGCAGGCATGAAACAGATGCCAATCTGCGACGTATTCCGAAGAGAAGATATGAGCCTAACGTAAATTCCACTATAGCCATTATCCAAGCTATAAGATATGGCACAAAACCGGAATTCCATCCTGCCATTCCCCACGCTTCGAAATAATCCTGCACCTTATACACTGTGCCCATGGGGTCATTGGCCTTGATAAATCCTGAAAACAGGAATACTATAGCCAGGAGGAAACGACAGACATTTACACCTGCATAAACAGCTCTATGTATATACTTATTCTCCAAATTCAAGTTTTATTAGTCCGAATACAGAATAGTTTATCATGTCCATATAGTTGGCATCCACACCTTCGGAAACCAAAGTCTCGCCGCCAAGCGACTCTATCTGCTTGGTCCTGTATATCTTCATCAGAATGAGGTCTGTATATGACGATATACGCATGCTTCGCCATGCCTCACCGTAGTCATGATTCTTTGCCAACATGAGTTCCAGTGCCTTCTTGGCGTATTTGTCGTACATCTCGAGTGCACATTCCACACTCATATCATCAGTTTCGGCAAATCCTAATTCGAGCTGAATCAGACCTATAATACCATAGTTTACTATTGCAATGAATTCCGAACGGATTCCTTCGTCGATAAGGGCTACTCCCTTTACCTCTATACTGCGGATGCGGTTAGCCTTTATGAATATCTGGTCTGTTACAGACGACGGACGCATGATGCGCCACGCTGCGCCGTAATCATGCAATTTCTTCTCGTAAAGGCTACGACATATTTCTATAACGTGTTCAAACTGTTGTTTAGTATCTTTCATAAACCTAATGAATATGTGGCAAAGTTACTTATTTTTTCGTATAAACGCATAATAAAAAAGGTGGAAATGCTTTTGCAATCCACCTTTTTTAATCATATAAACGTCAAATAAGATTCTATATTAAAGTATTATACAGAATTATGAGCAACGCAATACCTGTCCGATTCGGAGAACAGTTGTGCGTTTTATACCGTTCAAGCTACACAGCTTGTCAATAGATACGTGATATTTTCTTGATATCGAACCCAAAGTGTCGCCACTCTTGATTTTGTGATAGCGTATGGAATTGGCAGCAGCAGTAACCTTCTTCATATCGCCGTTCTTGAGTGCAGCCAAGGCACGTGTACGCTGATAGTTATACATATTTGCTCCCTTGATGAACAGATAGCTGTCGGCTACAATATCCTGTTTCGGGAAGTCGAAAAGGAATTCAGGATTGATTACCTGGCCGAGCAATCTTGTTTCGAAATGCAGATGCGAACCGGTAGAACGTCCCGTATTTCCGCCAAGACCGATAACCTCGCCTGCCTTTACGAACTGGTCTTCCTTAACCAACTGTTTTGAAAGATGTCCGTAGATGGTTTCCAGCCCGTTGTCATGACGAATTACCACATATTTACCGTAACCCGAACGTTCGTATCTCACGATTCTAACTCTTCCGCTGAATGCCGCACGTATTGTGTCGCCAATATAAACCTTTATATCAAGACCGTTGTGCATACGTCTCCAGCGAGGTCCGCACTTTGAAGTAATCTTTGTATGTGGAGTTGGCATACAGAAACCTGTCAGGTCAATTCTGAAAGTATCAGGCACTGTCACATTGTTACCGTAGGCATGCACCCTTGCATTGCTCCATTCCGGATATAATGAATAAGCCGGATAAAAGGCCTGTTCTGTTTCAATCTGACGTACCAAAGCTAAAGAGTCTACAGACTTCAGCTTCCTGTCTATAGGTGCCTGCTTGGCCAACAAATCCTGTGCCGAAGTATTGACAGACACCAAAGCTAAAGCTGCAACCGATAATGTTCTAAGAATTTTAATAAGCATTTTTTGTCGTAAATATTTTATCTTGCGTATAAGAAAATTACTTGTTTTAAATGGAATTCCTTAAACGTAACAATTCAAAACTAAAAAAGGTTTTCAAAAAATCATCGTAAAGATAAGTTTTTTTGAGGAGGAAGGCAAACCGGATTAAGTATTTTTTAAGTATTTTCATACACTATACACTTAAAACAGTACGTTTTATGTTGAACAACATGTTTTAAGTCCGCACAGATGTTACTATTCCTTTACAAACTTTCCATTTTTCCAATTATACCTCAAAGAATCCAAAGTATATGGTTTCACCTGTTCGGCACTTTCCTTACCCATTGTTTCTGCCGAAGTACACTTAAACACTATAGTATTGTCTTTATCAGACAGTTCGGCTTTCATCATGTACATCTCAGACGCGAAATCTTCTTTCGTCACTACGCTTACACTGTCGGCAGAAGGTTTATAGAAGTCTTCATGTTCCGGCAGAGATATAAAATTCCTCAAAGGTAATTCCTTCCAGTCTGTAGAATAGAACGAAACACTACTGTCTTCGGCCGGTCCGGCATATGTCTTTACCACACAAACTACATTTACGGAATCATTCAGCGGAAGAAGTTTCATCTCTTCCGAAGATGACGACGTAGCCTTGAGTTTCAGATAAGTATCGGTGAGTTTCAGCATTTCCGACTTTCCCTCAAACCGGTTCTTCACAACCGCTTTCATTCCCGACGAAAGGAAATCGGCAAAGTCCTGACGATTGACCTTGGTCAGTAACGGAGAAAGGGAATCAGGCATTGATATAAACACTGAGTTGATGTCCTGAGCATTGACAGACAGGCTTAAGAGTATGGAAAACAATAAAACAAATCTCATATTTAGGTTTTAAAATCATTAAACAAACACTGAAATGCCCCGTTATTTTTTGGTGCTGACTATAGTCGGCAGTGGTGCTGACTATGGTCGGCAATGCTGCCCACTATAGTCGGCAGCTCTGCCCACTACTGTCAGCAGCAAAAAACGTAGGGCCTTATCTGAAAAGCTTCTCTATATCATCATCGTTCATCATGGCAAGAACGGTCTTTCCATCGGGAGTATAATTCGGTGCCGAAACAGAGAACAGACCGTCAACCAACGCATTCATCTCATCATTTGAAAGTACCTGTCCGGCAACTATGGCTGATGCACGCGCCATGGAGAGGGCAATCATGCTCTGTACCTCTTCTTTCACCTTGCATCCTTTTTCGATGGCAGAATGAACTATATTGGTTATGAGAGTTTCCGGATTCAGTCCTTCAATATCGGCAGGCACTCCGTTTATGGAATAAGTGCCTCCACCCAAAGGACTGAGTTCGAAGCCCAATGATGACAAATCTTCCATTATTTCCTCAAGAACAGGAACTTCGGAAGGTGAGAAATGTATCATATCGGGGAAAAGCATACGCTGTGACAGCCCGACGTGCTTCTGTATCTGCTCCATATACTTGTCATAGAGAATTCTGACGTGTGCCCTGTGCTGGTCTATAATCATCAGCCCGGACTTTACGGAAGTAAGGATATATGTTCCTTTATACTGATAATGCTGTGTGGACTTTTCCGCCACTACAGCATCGGGATGTTCATTGTAAATTGTAGGCTCGGCCGTATCTTCTGTTTCCTGATATTTGTCAGCGAAAACAGTGTCATCAGGAAATACGGAAATATCGTCTTCTGCAGGTCTTGAACTTTTCTCCAATCCCTGATAGAAAGGTTCCCACTCAGTCTTTTTCCTTCCGGCAGACGAGTATGACGATGGCGGCACTACTGATGCCGACTGATTGAACGGATTATACGAAGGGTCATATGATGTAGCCGGAATGCCTCCTCCAAAAGAGCCGGCCATATCTATAGCCGGAATATCAGGCATTCCCTCCGTATCGAAATCTATTGATGGAACGGCATTGAAACGGCCTAATGTTTCTTTTACCGCCGCCGACAAAATCTGCCATATGGCCTGTTCATTCTCAAACTTAATCTCAGTCTTGGTAGGATGAATGTTTACATCGATATTTGCCGGGTCGACATCAAAGTATATAAAATATGATACCTGCTCACCTGTAGGGATAAGATGTTCGTATGCATCGGCTACAGCCTTATGGAAATAAGGATGGCGCATGTATCTGCCATTAACGAAGAAGAACTGGCGTGCGCCTTTCTTTCTTGCAGTTTCAGGTTTGCCGATGAAACCGTGAATCTTCACCATCGTAGTGTCAATATCAAGCGACAGCAGGTCCTGGTTCAGCTTCTTGCCGAACACACCCATTATGCGCTGCCTCAACTGTATAGCCGGCAGATTCAGGATTTCGGTTCCGTTGTGATGGAATGTGAATGATACTTCAGGATTTACAAGAGCTATCCTTTCGAATTCAGAGATTATATTGCTCAGCTCCGTCTGGTTTGACTTCAGGAACTTCCTTCGTGCAGGGACATTGAAAAACAGGTTGCGGACAATGAAGTTACTGCCTTCAGGACATGCCACTGGCTCCTGCTTCTCCACCTTGGAACCGGCAATGAGGATTGACGTACCGAGTTCCTCGCCGTGCTGCTTTGTACGCAATTCCACTTCCGCCACTGCCGCTATGGATGCCAATGCCTCTCCACGGAATCCCATCGTCCGTAGAGCGAACAAATCCGAAGCTTCGCGTATCTTTGAAGTGGCATGACGTTCGAAAGCCAAACGTGCATCTGTTTCCGACATACCTTTACCATTGTCTATCACCTGGATGCAGGTCTTTCCGGCATCTGTCACAGACACATCAATATGTCCGGCACCGGCATCTATGGCATTCTCCACCAATTCCTTTATGACGGAAGCCGGCCTCTGTATCACCTCTCCCGCAGCTATCTGATTGGCTACGGAATCGGGCAACAAACGGATTATATCGCTCATAAATTATGTTTCTCCTTTATTAAATCAAAAAGTAAAACTACCGGTAATAAGATAATGAAGAATATACAACAGAATCAATATGGCAATAAACAGAGTAGCATAGCTTAACGGTTTTCTGCCACTTTCCTTACGACGTTTCAGATATGTAGTTCCTTCTACAAACTTTCCTCTGATGTCTTCAGGAGAGAATTCCTTAGGCGGCAACATGCCGAGTTCACGTTTTGCAGTTTCCTCTATCTTCTGCAGTTTCTCCTTACGCTCGTTCACATAGATATACTCATGGTGATACGGTCTCGGTTTTCTCATTGTAAACATTCCCATAACATTATCTATTTATCGTTAAACAAATGCTGGTTCGGCAATTCGATAGGTCCGCGCACATTCTTCTTGAGCTGGTCTTCAACTTTCTTGCCTCTCCATATAAATATATCCTTCTTGTTCAAAGGACGAATATAGTCAAACCATACAAAATTATCAAGATGACTCTTTTCCTGAGGTATCTGCGACATAGGATAAAGGGTTCCGTTTGATTTCGGACTCATCACCATCCGTTCGAGCTGCTGATTCTCCAGATATATGTCAAGCTGACTTGTTTCCGAAACGTTCATACCGATGAGCAGACTGTCGGAATCCATTGGATAATATACCAGTCTGACAGAACCTATAACTTCCACTTTCTCCATCAGTCCGTCTTCGAAATAGGCCTTTATCTCCTTTCCTGAAATCTGATTGAACAAAGTAGTATCTACAGGTACCTGCTCTACGGAAAGAGCCTGATTGATGATATGCGCCCAGTCTATAGTACTGTCGTTCATGTAAATATTAATCTGTTCGCCGAGCAACTGCTGGTTTTCATTCCATAGAATAGGGTCTTTATACATAATCAGGCATGAGTCCTTCGATGAAAAGACAAGCGAGTCTGCCACTCCCTGAACATCAGTTCTGTAGAATCTCACCTTATGATATGCTCTGACTTCACGATACATGGAGTCAGTGTCAAGATGGAAAGTATTCATACTGAGCGTATCGGCATGAAGGAAAAGACTGTCACCCTGAGAATAGTCTATAGCTACCGCATTCTTTGTCACGAAAGCATTTTTCAGCTTCTCATTGTAGTATCCATAGTCACCCAACATCATATTCTTATTAACAGTATCAGTCATGACAATGTTCGAGAAAGCCTCTCCCACTCCCGTATTTCTGTCATAGAACAAAGAGTCGCCTGTAAGCTGTCTGTTGTCACTTGTCAGTACCGAACGCTGATACAAATCCGCCTTACCGGTCTGGGTATTATAATATCCTGATTCAGAATAAATATAATTGTCGTCGCTGTAAATATCCGAAGGTCCAACAATGTTTGCCACCTTGGTCAGTGTACTGTACTTAAGCGTATCGGACAACATCGTAAACTGAGGGTTTTCTAACTTTACATTGTAATAGAAAACAGACAGTTTGGTAGAAGGACTGTATTCTCCCCATTCGGATGTCAGCACATTCTGGTCGTCCATCATAGTTCCACCATCGAAGAAATAGCCCAAATTAAACACTCTGTCGTAGTTCAGACTATCAGTAAGCAATGTCGTAGTCCTGTTTTCCATTCTAACGTTCATTCTCATCTGGGCAATCTGGGTCAGACCATCGTAATACAGTCTGTCGCCATAAAGGAACAGTGTATCTCCCTGTTCCATTCGCACATTGCTGAACGCTTCGAACGAGTTTATCTTGTCATAATAATATGCGCTGTCGCAATACATATACACGCTGTCATGACGGAAAACCACATTACCGACTACTATCTGAGCATCAGGATGCTGTGCATCTTTCTTCAGTTTGTCGGCACGCAACAGATACACCTTGCTTTTCTGTTTCGGCTGTGTCCTTCCGTCCTGCATATTGGCAGCTGTCAGGCAAAAGCCCAACAGGCAGAGAGCACATAACACCAGTACTCTCTGCCCGCCAAATAACATTATTTTCTTCTTTATATCAAACATTCTGTCTTTTTCGGCAATAATGTAAATTCATCATTTTTTAATCCATCCCGGATATTTGAAATCGCAGTTTCTCCAATTTGGATTTATGCGAACATATGTAGTCTTCTGTTTTTCAACTATCCACTCCTGAATTTTCTCTTCGCTTCGTTTTGCAGTCACCATGCTCTTCAGTCTTTGGTAGTCTTCGGTAATAGTAGCTTTATGCGCATCTATTCTGTTCTTCAACTTAACAATGGCACAAACCTCCTTACCTTTGGAGTTAATCATTGTAAATGGTTTCGAGATTTCGCCTATCTGCATTCCTTCTACCACTTTGGCCACTTCCTGAGATACCATTCCGGCCAGATGCTGCATTTCAAAACGTGAAGTTCCTGTCTGCGGATTGGCAAGCAAACCGTGGTTGTTCTTAGTGTCCTTATCCTGTGAAACCCATGTTGCAGCCTCATCGAATGTTACCTTACCTTTTCTTATATCATTTGCCAGAGTGTCAAGTTTATTCAAGGCTTCTTCTATTTCCGCCTCGTCCACTTTCGGCTTCATCAATATATGACGGTAACTTACACGGTCACCACGTTTTTCTATCAGCTGTGCAATATGATAACCGTATTCTGTCTCAAACACTTTTGAAATCTTCTTAGGGTCAGTCATATTGAATATCACATTCGCAAACTCAGGTGTCAGCTCTCCTCTACCGGTAAATCCATATTCACCACCTCGACGTGCGGAACCCGGGTCTTCAGAATAGAATCGTGCCAACATTGAGAAAGATTCGCCTTTATAAATACGGTCGGTAAACTCACGCAATGTTTTCTTTACACGCTCTATCTCCTCTTCCTTTATCTTAGGTTCGCGGGTTATTATCTGCACTTCCACCTGTGTAGGAATACTCGGAATACTGTCAGGGGGCAGATTCTTGAAATAGTTTCTCACCTCGGCAGGAGTAAGTTTGATATCACCCACCAACTCACGCTGCATCTGCTGAACAATGAGTCCGTTTCGGATATTCTCTCTCAACATCTCGCGTATCTGAGTAGATGTCTTGTTATAGTATTCCTCCATCTTTTCTTTCGAACCAATCTGTTCGATTAGCCATGCAGTCTGCTGTTCTACCTTCTGGATTACTTCCTGTTCAGACACTTCAATACTGTCTATTTCTGCCTGATGCAGGAAGAGTTTCTGCACTGCCAGTTCTTCAGGGATAACGCAATAAGGGTCACCATCGAAACGCCTTCCCTCATATTGAGCATTCAGACGTTCATTCTCAACGTCCGATTTAAGAATTGCCTCATCACCAACTACCCAAACGACCTCGTCAATAACATTGTCCTGGGCTTTAACTGTTAATCCCACCAACATAAAGAGCAGGAGTAAACTTACTTTTTTGACACTTAATTTATTCATTTGAGTCATTAAAATATTTTATATCATTGTTTTCTGAGGCCTCGTTATACAAGTCTTCTTTCATTCTTGTAATAAACTCCACCCTCTTTTTATTCATTAGTATCTCTTTAATTTCCTTACCGGCATATTCCAACGGCAGGATTTCACCTTCATCAATAAATTCTTTCACATGAAGGAAGTAATGAAACGCCGAATCACTCAACTCTATATTCTTCTCCTTCTTGATACGTCCTTTTTCGACATCCTTTACCGGCAAACGCAATAACATCTCGTTCAGTGACCTCCATCTGTCGTAGAAATATTCATAATCCACAGCATTTCGCAAACCATATTTCTCAAGATTATCAACAGCACGTTCCGACGAATCCTTATACCAGTGTCTTACCTGCGATATACCTGAAGCCGATTTCGGAACTTTTATATACAATCCCTTTATATACGGTTCTCTGGCTATGAATATCTCCTTGTTACTGTTATAATATTCCTCAATCTCACTATCCGATATATTGCCTTCAACTTCCTGACTGACTATCTGCTCTATATAAGAATGAGTTATCAACGTCTTTCTGTAATCCCTGACCAATTCATCTATTTCAGCATTATCAGGTATATTTCCTTCAGCCTTGATATATAGGAGAGCATCATCAATCCAGTTTTTGATATATCTGTCTGCCATATGTGCACTATCCTTCAATGACACTCCGGGAGGAATAGCCGAAACAACATCTTCTTTATACAGAAAATTCTTGCCAACCTGAACCAAAGGAGTCTTTCCCCTATGGTCTACAGTTTCAGTGCAACCGTATGACAGCTGCAAAAGAAGACAAACAAGAGTATAAATACATGTATTACGCATCTTTCTATAAATCAGTGAACGAAGATACTGTATAAATCAATTACTTCCATCAGAATTAACGGTTTTTAAAACGTCTATATACTTTTCTACCCTAAATTCACGTTCAAGACGTTCAAAATACAGCTCTTTACGTTTCAAAATATAATCCTGCACCACTATGTCGTAAACATCTTTATAACTGTCAGGCATATAATCAAGACACTTGCCAACTACAAAGGAATATGGATAGCCGTCAACCGGTTTGTAGTTTCCACATTTAAAAACAAGCTTGTCTATATACTCGTTTTCGCCTATGCTGAAAAGTCCGGTTTGCATGACAGCATCATACCTGGAATCCTTTTTCCCAATACCATAAAGAATGTCACTCCATTCCTCCTGAGAATGTCTTCGGAGTTCCTTCTTTATCTTTCTGGCATATTTCCTGCTTTTGCAATGAATAACAGCTCCTTTGTAATGAGGCAATTCCCATCTGTAGCGTTTTTTGTTGGCTTTGAAAAAACCTTTCAAATCACCTTCAGAATAATTCTGCATATTATCCGAATAATACTTGTCCCATGCTGCAGCGAGCAAAGCATCGTCCGCCTTATCCTCCCATCTGAACTTTTTCACTTCAGGAATACATTTCACCACCACATGAACTCCCTCCGGAGAAACGAACGGCAATGAATGTCCTGTTCCTTTTATTTTCCCAAGCTCTTCTTTTATCTCATTCAACAAAAAAGTTTCATCAGTAACAGAAATGCAGGAAAATCTGCTATCGGACAAATTTCGACATATATCATCAACCTTTACTCCCGTTTCAAGCTTAGAACAAATATCTTTCATCACCGCAATGCCATTGTCCAATTCCTCATCCTGACGTACTCTATATGTCAAAAGTCTCACTTGCTTTTCATCATTTCCATACGAATCCGGATGCAAAAGTTCCGTTTTAAGATTCACTCTCATCTTTTCACCGTCAGAAACTGAATCCAAGCCCAATCTTTCAGCGTCATAAACCTTCAGCTTATATGTGAGGAAATAATAAAAATACTCACTCCTGGAACAATCTCTGAAATTAGACACATTGTCATACATAGCATTGAACTCCGACAAATATATATTCTCTTCTCCAATCCTTAACAAAACCTTATCTTCCGCTTCAGAGATTCCACCGGAGTACAAGTCAATACATTGAAGAAGAAACAAAAAGCAAATCAAAACGGGTCTTACCATATCAAAACAAAAAAGCATGGACCATACATAAGCGCAAACGCATTATATACAATCCATGCCAACACTAATATTTATTTATATTATTGAGGACGGCTATAGTTAGGAGCTTCACTTGTAATAGCCACATCGTGCGGATGACTTTCAAGTACACCTGCATTTGTGATGCGAGTAAACTTCGCATTGTGAAGTTCCATAATATTGTGTGCACCACAATATCCCATACCGGCACGCAAACCACCAACCAACTGGTAGATTACTTCATAAAGAGTGCCCTTGTAAGGAACACGTGCAGCGATACCTTCCGGAACAAGTTTCTTAACGTCTGTAGTTGTGCTCTGGAAGTAACGGTCCTTAGAACCATTTTCCATAGCTTCCAAAGAACCCATACCACGATAAGACTTGAACTTACGTCCGTTGAATATGATAGTATCACCAGGAGCCTCTTCTGTACCGGCAACCAAAGAACCAATCATTACGCTGTAACCACCTGCAGCCAATGCCTTAACTACGTCACCTGAGTAACGCAATCCACCGTCAGCAATCAAAGGAACACCTGTACCTTCCAATGCCTTTGCAACATCGTACACAGCAGAAAGCTGAGGAACACCTACACCGGCTACAACACGTGTTGTACAGATAGAACCCGGACCGATACCTACCTTCACTGCATCTGCACCGGCTTCAACCAAAGCCTTGGCAGCAGCACCTGTTGCAACGTTACCTACAACAATATCCACGTTAGGGAAACGTTTCTTAGCTTCTTTAAGTTTTTCGATTACATATTTAGAATGTCCGTGTGCAGTATCGATAACAATAGCATCTGCTCCGGCATTAACCAACGCTTCCATACGTTCAAGAGTATCTGCTGTCACACCTACACCGGCAGCAACACGCAAACGGCCCTGAGCATCCTTACAAGCCATTGGTTTATCTTTAGCCTTTGTAATATCCTTGTATGTTATAAGACCTATCAGTTTACCTTTCTCATCAACTACAGGAAGTTTTTCAATCTTGTTTTCCTGAAGAATCTGAGCCGCAGTTTCCATATCAGTTGACTGCTTTGTAGTGATGATATTTTCAGAAGTCATCACTTCCTGTATCTGTTTGTCCATATCCTTCTCGAAACGAAGGTCACGGTTTGTAACGATACCTACAAGATAATTCTCATTGTCCACTACAGGAATACCACCGATTTTATATTCAGCCATGATATTCAATGCATCTTTCACCTTTGCATCTCTGTTGATAGTTACAGGATTTGAAATCATACCGTTTTCAGCACGTTTCACTGTTGCAACCTGACGAGCCTGCTCAGCAATAGACATGTTTTTGTGGATTACACCGATACCTCCCTCTCTGGCAATTGCGATAGCCATCTGAGATTCTGTAACTGTATCCATGGCAGCAGTTACAAAAGGGATTTTCAACTCGATGTTTCTTGAGAACTTAGTCGTAAGTTCGACTGTTTTTGGTAATACTTCAGAATAGGCAGGGATTAACAAAACATCATCGTAAGTCAATCCATCCATAACAACTTTATCTGCAATAAATGACATAGGGCTTTATGCTTTTGATTATTATTGCGTGCAAATATACGATTTTTATACGAATTATTATAAATACACGCCTATACATTAACATATTTTTTATAGCTATATAAAAAAACTTCGTCATACCTACGGCATGACGAAGTTCATAAATATCATAATAATTAATTTGCCATTTCCGAAATAAACTTGATTCTTACGAGTCTTATTTCTTCCTCAGTATAGTCATCACCAAGCTCATCCATAGCATCTTCTATATCGTCTGTTTCAGACTCCTTGAAATAGTCGTATATGTCGAGCATATGGTCTTCATCCATAATCTCGTCAAGGAAATAATCGATATTCAGTTTAGTACCCGAATAAACTATAGCCTCGACTTCATCAAGCAGTTCCTGGAAATCAATACCCTTTGCTACAGCGATATCATCAAGTGCCACCTTGCGGTCAATACTCTGGATTATGGAAACCTTCAGTTTTGACTTGTTTGCCACAGTACGCACCCTCAAGTCTTCAGGTCTGTCTATTTCATTCTCTTCGCAGTGAGTCTTAATCAAGTCGCAGAACTCCTGACCGTATCGTTTGGCTTTTCCGGCACCTACACCCGGTATATTCTGCAGTTCTTCGAGAGTGACAGGATATATGGTTGCCATAGCTTCAAGAGAAGGGTCCTGGAATATCACATATGGCGGTACATCCAGTTTTTTAGACATTTTCTTACGCAAATCCTTAAGCATGGAATACAGCACCGGGTCAACAGCACAAGCCGCTCCACCCCTCATAGGTGTTTCTTCCACTTCGTCTTCATCAAAATCAGTATCTTCTACTATCTTGAATGATTTAGGATTCTTAAGGAACTTATGTCCGCTCGGCGTAACTTTCAGCAAGCCGTAGTTTTCCACATCCTTAGCAAGATATCCTGCAATGAGAGCCTGACGTATCACAGAGTTCCATAAGCGTTCTTCTTCACCCATACCAGAGCCGAACACTTCGAGTTCATCATGTTTATGAGCCAGCACTTCAGATGTTTCCTTGCCAAGCAAAACATCAATAATATAATCTTGTTTGAAATTTTCTTTAACAGCAACGATTGTTTCAATCACTGCACACAATAATTCCTGAGCCTCCACTTGTTTTTTTGGATTTAAACAGTTATCACAATTACCACAATTTTCTTCAGTATATTCCTCACCGAAATAATGCAACAGAATTTTTCTTCTACATACAGAAGATTCCGCATAAGCAGCTGTTTCAAGAAGCAACTGTTTGCCTATTTCCTGTTCGGATACAGGTTTGCCCTGCATGAACTTCTCCAGTTTCTGCAAATCCTTGTTTGAGTAGAATGCTATACATTGTCCCTCTCCGCCATCTCTTCCTGCACGACCGGTTTCCTGATAATATCCTTCAAGACTCTTTGGAATATCATAATGGAGCACATATCTTACATCCGGTTTGTCAATACCCATACCGAAAGCTATAGTGGCCACAATGACATCAATATTTTCTTTAAGGAAGTCATCCTGATTGGTATTTCGTGTAGCCGCATCCATTCCTGCATGATAAGCCCTCGCCTTTATACCGTTTGCCACAAGTATCTCGCCCAGTTCCTCAACCTTCTTTCTGCTCAAGCAATAAATGATACCCGATTTTTCAGGATTCTGCTTGATGAACTTGATAATATCACGGTCGATATTATTGGTCTTTGGTCGTACCTCATAATACAGGTTAGGACGGTTAAATGATGATTTGAATTCATTAGCCTCAGTCATTCCAAGGTTCTTCTGGATATCCATCTTCACCTTAGGAGTAGCCGTTGCTGTCAGGGCAATCACCGGAGCCTTTCCTATTTCGTTTATGATAGGCCTTATTCTGCGATATTCAGGACGGAAGTCATGTCCCCACTCCGAAATACAGTGAGCCTCATCAATGGCATAGAATGAAATTTTCACATGCTTCAGAAAATCCACATTCTCTTCTTTGGTAAGGGATTCCGGAGCCACATAGAGCAATTTGGTCTTACCGGACGATATATCGGCTTTTACCTGGTCTATAGCAGACTTTGACAACGAAGAGTTGATGAAATGAGCCACTCCATCCTCTTCGCTAAAGTTGCGCATAGCATCCACCTGATTCTTCATAAGCGCAATGAGCGGCGATATGACGATAGCAGTTCCTTCCATCAACAAGGAAGGCAACTGATAGCACAGCGATTTTCCACCCCCGGTTGGCATCAATACAAAAGTATCATTACCTTCAAGAAGACTTCTTATTATAGCTTCCTGATTTCCTTTGAAAGTATCAAAACCGAAATACTTCTTCAACTGCTCTGTCAAATTGATTTTTTCCGCCATTGCTTTCTATGAATTAAATGATTTTACGATATACTGAAAAGTTCTTATGTAACAAAGTTATAAACAACTTTCAATATTACGCAAATAAATGAAGAAAAAAAATCGTCAAAACATGCATTTTTTTTCTTTCAATATTTAAACAGACTGCAAACGGGATATATTTGACTTCTCCATCTGTTCTTTAGCATATTCGAGCGTAACAACAAATTCGCTGACATTGCTTGACGGAACATTATACATCACATCTATCATAATAGTTTCCACGATAGATCTAAGTCCGCGTGCACCAAGCTTGTATTCGACCGCCTTGTCTACTATATATTCCAAAACTTCAGGCTGGAACACAAGTTTCACTCCATCCATCTCCAAAAGCTTTATATACTGCTTGATAATAGAGTTCTTAGGTTCAGTCAGGATGTTGCGCAATGCATTTCTGTCAAGAGGATTCAAATATGTCAATATCGGCAGACGTCCGATGATTTCAGGTATAAGCCCGAACGACTTCAAGTCCTGAGGAGCGATATACTGCATCATGTTGCTACGGTCTATCTTCACAGCTTCCTTCACAGAGTTATATCCTACTACGTTTGTATTCAGTCGCTGCGCAATCTTGCGTTCGATACCCTCGAATGCACCTCCGCAGATGAACAGGATATTCTTTGTATTGACAGGAATCATCTTCTGGTCAGGATGCTTTCTACCTCCCTGTGGCGGAACGTTCACAATCGAGCCTTCAAGCAATTTGAGCAGTCCCTGCTGAACACCTTCGCCGCTCACATCTCTTGTTATCGAAGGATTGTCTCCCTTACGCGCAATCTTGTCTATCTCGTCAATAAACACGATTCCGCGTTCCGCTTCCTCCACATTGTAGTCGGCTACCTGAAGCAGACGTGTAAGAAGGCTTTCTATATCCTCACCCACATATCCGGCTTCTGTCAAAACCGTTGCATCGACAATGGTAAATGGTACTTTCAATAGTTTAGCTATCGTACGTGCCAGCAGCGTCTTTCCCGTACCGGTACCACCCACCATAATGATATTGGACTTCTCTATCTCCACATCATTATTGTCCGATACCTGAAGAAGACGTTTATAATGATTATATACAGCCACTGACAGATATCTCTTTGCATCATCCTGACCTATTACATACTGGTCGAGGAAGTTCTTGATATCCGTCGGTTTAGGCAATTCCTCCAGACGAAAGTTTCCACTTTTTCCGGCATGCGAATGCATATTGGCTTCCTTCACTATCTCGTGAGCCTGCTCCACGCATGAGTCACAAATGCAACCGTTCACTCCCGTTATCAGAAAACCGACCTCGCTCTCCGTACGTCCGCAAAAGCTGCATCTGTTCTTATTTCTTGTTGTTTTTGAATTTTCCAATGACAATAAGTATTTAGTTCTTAGTTGTTTGTTTGTAAGTTTCAGGGCTTACAAAGAAGGCTTGCGTGACATAACCTCGTCGATTATACCATACTCCTTAGCTTCCTGTGCAGTCATCCAGTAATCTCTGTCCGAGTCAGCCCACACCTTGTCGAAATCAGTATGCGAATGTTCTGCCACGATAGTGTACAGTTCCTTCTTCAACTTCAATATTTCGCGTGCAGTAATCTCGATATCAGAAGCCTGTCCCTGAGCACCTCCAAGAGGCTGATGAATCATCACGCGCGAGTGTGTCAGTGCAGAACGCTTGCCTTCCTGACCGGCTACAAGCAATACGGCAGCCATAGATGCAGCAAGACCTGTACAGAATGTAGCTACATCGCTGCTGATGAACTGCATAGTGTCATAAATACCCAGTCCGGCATATACTGAGCCACCAGGAGAGTTTATATAAATAGAGATATCTCTGCTTGAGTCTATAGAATCAAGATACAGCAACTGAGCCTGCAAAGTATTGGCAGTGTAATCATTTATCTCTGTTCCCAGGAAGATGATACGGTCCATCATCAAACGAGAGAACACGTCGAGCTGAGTTACGTTCAGCTGTCTTTCTTCGAGGATATAAGGATTCAGATAACCGGCCTGTGACTTGATAACATCGTCAAGCACCATGCTGCTCATACCCAAATGCTTGGTTGCATATTTTCTGAAATCGTTCATAATTTTATTTATTTTACTTGTAAAAAACACAGAAAGAGACTTTTAGCCATTTCTTTTCCGAGTACAGGACAAGAGCTTGCACCAACCAGAAAAGCCTCGGTTAAAAGCCTCTTCCATTATAATAAGCCTCAGCAATTAACTTCAGCCTGGAATTTTATTACTGAAACATTTTGTTGAAATCTTCTACAGATACAGCTTTGTGGTTCAATGTTACCTGACCCTTAACAGCTGCTGCAAGCTTAGATTCGATTGCTCTGTTTACGAGTGCTTCAACGCTTTCACGCTTCTTAAGCATTTCCTTAGAGTAGTTTTCAAGCAACTCTTCAGGAACGTTAATCATACCGTACTGAGCGAACTGAGCGCGAGTAGCTTCCTTAGCCATGTTCTGGATGTCAGCCTGCTCAATCTTGATACCGTTAGCTTCAACAAGTTTTTCCTTAATCAGGTGCCATGTAAGTTCTTCAAGGCTCTTGTCGTAGTTTTCGTTCACGTATTCTTCGCCTTTTTCCTTGTTGTTGTCAAGCATGATACGTTTCATCAAATCGTCAGCGAATTCCAGTTTGCCAACCTTACCCATAGTGTAAGTACGCAAGTCGATAAGGAACTTATAGTCGCTGTCTGCAACGAACTGAGTAGCGATGCTTTCCTTAACCTGAGCACGGAATTCTTCTTCGTTAGAAGCCTTGCCTTCGCCAAGAACCTGGTCGAACAATTCCTGATTTAATTCACCCGGAATCATACGAGTGATTTCTTCAATCTGGAAGCTGAAGTTACCTTTGTAGTTAGCAACTTCTTCTTTCTTAACTTTCAGAAGAGAAGCAAGTTCAGCTTCGTTGTTATCGAAAGCTACAGATGGGTTGAACACCAATACAGTGTTTACCTTAGCACCGTTGAAGATAGCTTTCTGGTCGTCGTTCTTCATGTATGAAGGCATCATAACTGCACCTTCTACCTGAACACCACCTTCTTTAGTGTTTCCGTTTTCATCAAGTTCAGCCAAAAGACCTTTCAGCATATCCTTATCCTGATAGTCTTCTACCTTGTCATATTTAGCAGTACGCTGTCTGTACATATTAACCTGCTGTTCTACCATTTCGTCAGTAACGTCGATATCATAGTAATCTACAGTATCGTTGTTTGACAATTCGATAGAGAATTCAGGAGCCAAAGCGATATCGAAAGAGAATTCGAAGTTTTCGTCAGTTTCGAAGTTAGCGTTGTTTTCCTTTGGAAGTGGAGTACCCAACATGTTTACTTTATTCTCGCGGATATATTCACCAACTTTTTCCTGCAACAGTTTATCAACTTCTTCCAAAAGAACTGAAACACCATACTGTTTATTGATAAGTCCCATTGGAACCATACCTTTACGGAATCCCGGCATATTAACTCTCTGACGAAGAGTCTTCAACGCTTTTTCAACTTTTTCCTGATAATCTGCTTTTTCAATCTGCGCAGTAAGTACAGCACTTACATTGCTTACATTCTGTAATGAAATATTCATTTCTTAAGTGTTTTATATTAATTATTATTCTTATTTTCAAAAGTGTAAACCTTTTTGGGGTGTGCAAAAATAGTGTTTAATCTTGCAACTACCAAAAAGTCAGTACAAAAAAAATTTCAAGCACTCCGTAGCGGGTATGAATTACTCACGTATATTCTGCATCTGAAAGTCCTTTTTCCTGAGCACGAAACTATTACTCAAGTACTTTTCACGCACGATTTTGTTTTCGGCCAGTTCCTCAGGAGTACCCTGAAAAAGAATCCTTCCCTCAAACAGCAGATAAGCTCTGTCGGTTATACTCAAAGTTTCCTGTACGTTATGGTCTGTAATCAGAATACCTATATTCTTATCCTTCAGTTTCCACACTATATGCTGGATATCTTCCACAGCGATAGGGTCGACTCCGGCAAAAGGCTCGTCCAGCATTATAAACTTAGGGTCTATGGCAAGACATCTCGCAATCTCCGTTCTTCGGCGTTCGCCACCCGAAAGTTGGTCACCGAGATTCTTTCTCACCTTCTGCAGTCTGAACTCCGCTATAAGGCTCTCAAGCTTCTCTTTCTGATATTCCGGACTTTTGTTTGTCAGTTCCAGCACAGAAGCGATATTATCCTCTACGCTCATTTTGCGGAACACGGAAGCTTCCTGAGCCAGATAGCCGATACCTTTCTGTGCACGCTTATACACCGGATAAGAAGTTATATCCTCATCGTTCAGGAAGATATGTCCCTCATTCGGAACTATAAGTCCTGTAGTCATATAGAACGAAGTAGTCTTTCCTGCACCGTTCGGACCAAGCAGTCCTACGATTTCTCCCTGTCTGACGTTTATCGAAACATCATTCACCACAGTTCGTTTACCATATTTCTTGACAAGATTCTCCGTACGAAGCACCATGCTCTCACTATTATCAGCCTGCATATTTATGTCAGCCGACTTATCTTCGTATTCTTTATCTTTCAATTGTTCCATATAGCCAATTTTGGGCACAAAAGTAGTAAAATTCTTGGGTTATATGGTCATTTATATTAAAATCATCCTATCTTTTATTATTTAATAGCTAAAAAACAGTACTTTTGCATCAAATTATAAAACAGTCATGATAAAACCGATAAGCATTTTAGGTAAATACATCATCCTGATGGGCAGGGTATTTTCACGCCCGGAAAGGATAAGAGTATATTTTAAACAGTATGTAAACGAACTGTACCAGCTTGGAATAAACTCCATCGGTATAGTGCTCCTTATATCGTTCTTTATCGGAGCCGTGATATGCATACAGATTAAGCTGAACATCGAGAGCCCGTGGATGCCACGTTTCGTTGTGGGTTATACTACCCGCGAAATCCTTCTTCTTGAGTTCTCGTCCTCCATCATGTGTCTTATCCTTGCCGGAAAAGTAGGCTCTAACATAGCCTCTGAGATAGGAACAATGAGAGTGACGCAACAGATAGACGCACTCGAGATAATGGGTATAAACTCGGCATCATACCTCATACTGCCAAAGATTCTCGGACTTATGACCATGATACCGTTCCTCGTGATATTCAGTATTTTTGCCGGTATCATAGGAGCATTCTGTACGGCATGGTTCGCCGGAATAATGAACGCCACCGACCTTGAGTTCGGTCTGCAATACTGCTTCATAGAGTGGTACATCTGGTGTAGCTTCATCAAATCGCTGTTCTTTGCATTTATCATAGCCAGCGTATCGGCTTACTTCGGCTATACCGTAGACGGCGGCTCAATATCAGTAGGAAAGGCCAGCACAAACGCTGTGGTATCAAGCAGCGTTCTTATATTGTTTTCCGATTTAGTTCTCACTCAATTATTAATGGGATGATACAAGTAAAATCCATAAGCAAGTCATTCGAGGACAAAACGGTTCTTGAAGACATAAATTTCACATTCGAAAACGGAAAGACCAACCTTATAATAGGCCAAAGCGGCTCGGGAAAGACCGTTCTGATGAAATGTATCGTAGGCCTGCTGACACCGGAAAAAGGCGAGGTTCTGTACGACAACAGAGATCTTCTGAAAATGGGCAAGCGCGAGAAAAAAACTTTGCGTAAGGAAATGGGAATGATATTCCAGAGTGCGGCTCTGTTTGACTCTCTGTCAGTACTGGAGAATGTGATGTTCCCTCTCGACATGTTCTCTACAGATACTTACCGCGACCGCGTACGCCGTGCCCGTTTCTGTCTTGACAGGGTAAACCTGCTTGATGCAGAAAATAAATTTCCCGGCGAGATAAGTGGAGGTATGCAGAAACGTGTAGCCATAGCCAGAGCAATAGCTCTTAATCCGAAATACCTGTTTTGTGACGAGCCGAACTCCGGTCTTGACCCTAAGACATCATTAGTGATAGATGAATTGGTACATGACATTACGACGGAATTCAATATGACAACAATCATCAATACACACGACATGAACTCCGTTATGGGTATAGGCGACAGCATTCTTTACATCTATCAGGGACACAAGGAATGGTCCGGAACAAAGGACGATGTATTCACTGCTACAAATGAAAGACTGAACAATTTCATCTTTGCATCCGACCTGCTGAGAAAGGTAAAAACAGAAGAAAACAAAAGTAAGAATATCTGATAAAAATACACAAATAAAAAACGCTTCGTCGTTTCAACTAAAATGAACGGTCATTTAGATTGAAACGACGAAGCGTTTTATTTATAAAGTTTTTGCAGCTATTTTATGAGCTTAAGTTTTATGGTTTTTATCGGGCGGAGATAGTATTTTACGGTTGTCCCTGCCGGTCTGATGTTAGTACTGCCGAATATATTAAATGCATATTCGCCGTTTTCGCAAAGGTATCTGTTTTCTGTATAAAAAATATTATGTCCGTTCTCTTCAAGATATGAATTTAATTCGCTAAGGTCTGTCGAAAAAGCCTTATGAAATTCTTCTGCTTCAGCTTTTGTGAAAGTCCTCCAGCCTGTCATACCGTCAATATCATGGCTATTCAATATATTAAGCGCATCACTACCTTCAAACTTCTGAAACCATTGATCCGGAGAAATAATTGTCACAATAGCCTCATCATCCGAGTGTTTTTCCGATTTCCACACATAGAAAGGTCCCCAAATAACATCAGCACTCGGGATAGCGTCAACAAGAAAAGTCTCTATTTCATAATCAGGAATATCGACATCACCATCTCCACCATCCTCCCCTCCCTCCACAGGAGTTTCATCCTCCAAATCAAGCACTATTTCTTCCTCCATATTCCATCCGCTTATCTGGAATTCGCCATCCATATTCAAACCATTGCCACTATCTCCACCGTCGCCTTCATAACTACCGGTAAATTTATAAGGCTGTCCAGGCTGGAGTCCATTAATCATAGTATAGCTGTAATTATCCACCTTGTCACCCCTGTCTATACTCACAGAAACAGTGGTCTTTCTCTTTTCTACAGGAAAGAAAAACTTCTGGTCAGAAATCCATTTTCCGTCTTTCTCATAACATTGAATCATTCCGCTTTGTGTATCTTCAGCATAACCACCGCTTATATTATATCCGCTATATACTGGAGAAACACTCACACTGACGCTTTTTACTCCGGAAGGTATATTGGTAAACTCCACTTCCGCCGAAGCCACCACATACGCAGGAACCATGTTCACATCCGTCTGCTTGTCTATCTGAAGTGTTGTATGAGCAGCCCTTAGAGGCTTATCGGACATTGAACTATCTTTCATTGCTACAATCTGTTTTCCGTCAATGTCTTTCTTGAGTACATAACACTCTTCATTCATACCAACGAAAGCACTGATACCGTACTCACCTTCCGCAAGTGAAAGTTTCATTTCATCCCCCTGTCTGAATGTTTTATCAATTATGTTCTTTCCGGCCGCATCAGTACAGAACACTCTGACAGGATATTCCATATCAAAAGCTTCTCCTGCCGCATTTTTCTGGAACTTGATATTAACGTCCATACCGCTCCCACTACCATCTTCAATGGTATATTTGCTACAAGAAGTCAGTAATAGCGTAAGCAGTATATATATCAGACTAAAAGCTTTCATACTCAGACAAATCATTAAATAATAATAACTCCAAAAGATGCGTAATGTACCATACATGCAAGACAAAAAAATAATAAAGGCCACAGACTATCAAAAATGACAGGCTGAGGCCAATATGGTTAGTGAACGGGCTGTGAACGCCCGGTGGACGAAGAGCGAACAACGTTCGAACTATCTTTTACTAATTTTAGACGACCGTTATAATAAGCAGGACATACTCTAATCAGTATTATGTACAGACCGGAGCATGTCCTGTTTTGCTTGAAGATTATAATTATTTTATTTCACATATGCTATAGCAGCCGACTGAGGAGCCGCTACAAGTGTTTTTCCCTTCACGTCAGAAAGTCCTTTCTCAGGATTAATCTTTCCGTCATGGCAGACAATGCGGTATGTACCCTCTGGGACTTCCACCTTGGCATTCTTCTTGGTAGCATTCAGGATAACGGTTATATCTTTCCAAGCCTCACCTTCGGGCTGTCCTTTGATGCGGAAAGCCACAACACCCTTGGCCGATGGATTTATGAACTCAAGATGTTCGTAAACCTTTTCTGCACTACCCAAACGGAAAGCCGGATGAGCCTTTCTAAGTGCTATCAGGCCACGAATATATTCGTATGAATCCTGATGTTCCTTTTTCAATCGCCAGTCAATCGCATTAATAGAATCAGGACTACAATACGAATTCTTCACACCTTTCTTGTCACGCATAAGCTCGTCACCGGTAAAAATGAATGGTACCCCCTGCGAAGTAAATACTGCTGTTTCAGCAAGTTTCAATAAGCGCATACGCTGTTTCACATCAGCCTTTGGAGCAGTAAGCATAAGGCGGTCGCCTATACAGTGGTCGTCATGGCAGCTTATGTAGCTTATCATCTGCGACGGCTGTGCAGTCCATGACGGAGGCATATCTTTTCTTGCTTCCTTAAGTTGCGGATGAGGAAGTGCCGCAGCTATACCGAACATTACTCCCGCCTCATGTCCTTTGCCGTTTGTTACAAATGCACCCTTTGTATCGTCACTCCAGGAACCACGCAGACTGTCGCGGAATTCATCGCTGAATGCTGCCACTCCCGGCATCTGCCAAGTATTAGCCTTCATGGCAAGTTTTTCAAATGGATATTTAGGTGCTGAAGCAGCCCAACCTTCACCATAAATAAATATTGTAGGATCAATTTTGTCCAATTCAGCACGAATGGTATTCATGGTTTCTATATCATGAATTCCCATAAGGTCGAAACGGAAGCCGTCAACATGGTATTCGTTTACCCAATATTTCACAGACTCGACAATATATTTTCGTACCATCTCACGGTCGCTCGCAGTTTCATTTCCACAGCCGGAACCGTTGGCGAATGTTCCGTCATCATTCTGGCGATAAAAATATCCGGGTACAGTAAGTTCAAAATTACTGTTTTCGGTATTGAAAGTATGGTTATAAACCACATCCATAATAACTCTTATACCGGCCTTGTGGAGCGACTGCACCATCTGTTTGAACTCACGGATGCGCACTTCCGGTTTGTAAGGGTCCGTAGAATAAGAACCGTCAGGCACATTATAGTTCTGTGGGTCATATCCCCAGTTATACTGCGGTGTATCCAACTTAGTTTCATCTACCGAAGCATAATCATATGATGGGAGAATATGCACATGAGTAATTCCAAGTTCTTTAAGATGGTCAAGACCTGTAGTCTGACCATAGATATTCTTTGTACCTTCTTCCGTCAAGGCAAGAAACTTACCTTTATTCTTAATACCCGACAGACTATCAGCAGAGAAATCACGGTGATGCATCTCATAAAGAATGATATCATTGAAGTTTTTCAATTCAGGACGCTTGTCGTCCGCCCATCCTTCAGGATCTGTATCGTCAAGATTGATTATCGCCGCACGTTTGCCGTTCACTCCTACAGCCTTTGCCATCACCCCCGGGGTATCACCAAGCCATTTTCCGTCTACATGTACATTGAAAGTATAGAATTTTCCAAGCAAATCCTCATTTACAGCAAGTGTCCACTGGCCATTTTCACTTTTTTTCATGTCTAACGAGCCTGACGGTTCGCCACCTATTCCTTCATCGAAAAGATTAACTTTTACGGCATCGGCCGTAGGAGCCCAAAGCATGAAATTAGTAGACTCAGGAGTGTATCTCATCTCCTCCCATTCCGTAGAGAATGAAGGATAGTCGGAATAAGATTCATATCTATTAGTTTCTCCACAACCTATAGTAGTTACTATCAGTGGTAATGTCATCAATTGTTTTAGTTTTATCATGATATAATCGTCAAAATAAATTAAAAATCTACAACTCCAATATTAAGACCTCTTTAGGAGAAAGTTTCAGTGTATTATCAATATTAATTGTTCTGCCGGTTATTACATCACGGCCAGACTTTTTATCTCCCAAAATTTCCTTATAATGTTCCAATGAAAGTTCATTGTCCTTGCTAATACCATTCAATATTACAACAGCGCTTTTATCACCACACCTGCGTTCATAGACATAAACTCCGTTTCTTGGCATGAAATGCTTCATCGTACCTTTAGAAATCACCTCATTTCCCTTACGCCACTGAAGAAGAGTTTTCATATACTGATATGCTTCATTCTGCATGTCTGTCAGACCTTCTCCTTTGAAGACATTGACTTTGTCACCCTTCCATCCACCTGGCATGTCAGGACGTATGCCTTCGAATCCATGTTTCATCGTCGTACCGGATGAAAGAATCTCCTGTCCGTAGAATAGCTGAGGTATGCCAGGAACAGTCAACAATACAGCAACAGCCTGCTTATATGCACCCAGATTCTCTGGAACGGTATGAAGAAAACGGTCAACATCATGATTTTCATACAGACGCATTACATTATAGATATCCTGATAGCAGAAATCGAACGAAAAATGTTCAAATATGGTCTGCAATCCTGTATTCCATGAAGTCTCTTCATTGAAAGCCTTAGTTGCTATAGACTGCAAATGGAAATCCATAACAGATTTCAAGCCTGTATCTATAGGATTAAGCTTACTTCCTCTCTGCCAGAAAGCTGTACCTACAGGATTGGTTATCAGAATCTCTCCAACAATATTCATATTAGGATATTCAGCCATAACAGCATCACACCAGCGTTTCATCATCTCTACATCAGGATAAGGATAAGTGTCCTGTCTGATACCATCAAGCTTGGCATATTCTATCCACCATATAGAATTCTGGATAAGATAATCGGCAAGAAAACCGTTTCTTTGGTTCATATCGGCCATTGTATCCACAAACCATCCGTCTGTCATCTCGAATTTCTCTATATCTGCAACATACGGATCATAATAGACTCCTTTATTATGGTTGGTATAAACCTTACGGTCATAATTATTGAACCAGTCCCTCATAGGAGGATCAATAACCCATGGATGACGGCTGCCGCAATGATTGAACACCATATCCATTATAAGTTTCATGCCTCGTTTATGCATTTCTGATGCCAGTTTGACATAATCATCATTAGTGCCAAAACGTGGATCTATCTTATAATAATCTGTTGCAGCATATCCGTGATATGACATTTCTCCCATATCATTTTCCAGAACAGGTGTAGTCCATATAGTCGTTATTCCCAAAGTGTCCAGATAAGGAAGATTATCTATTATACCTGCAATATCTCCTCCGTGACGAGCGCCACGGTTATTACGGTCCGTTATATAAGGATATTTCATTTTCAAATGGTCATTCGTTTCATCACCATTCGCGAACCTGTCAGGCATGAGCAGATATACCACATCCTCTGGACCAAATCCTATTCTGTCTTCTGGAGTTCCAACACGTTCCTTCAGTTCATAATCATATTTCAGTTTCTTGCGTCCTTTACTGAAGTTCAAAGTGAACTTACCGGGCTTTGCATCCTTAATATCCAGATATACCACCATATAATTGGGGCTTTCCATAGGATGAACGGACTTAACCTTTACACCGGGATAATCCACAGAAAGAGAATAGTCTGCAATATTACATCCCGAAACCATAAGCTGTAACTCCGGATTCTTCATTCCACTCCACCAGAAAAGCGGATCAATTCTTGATATTGACTCCTTACGCTCATCCCCCAAAAGAAACTGCAAAGGATATTTCAGTCGCATAGCCCAATCCGTTTCTGTATGTGCAGCACCTGGGAATAATTTTGATATCCATGCAGAAGTATTCCATCCCTTGCTCTTCATCAGACTATCAATTGCATCCTGATATTCTGGATAGAAACTGTCCAAAGTCTTATCGCCTCTATCCATATATATCTTACAGCTGTTTGCCTTAGGAAGTTTTTCGGCAAGATACTTTCTGAAAGCCTCAGCCCAAACGTCGGCCTGTGGGTTGGGTAATGTCTTGCTTAAAACCATCGGTACATGTGTAGAAACGCAACCGGCTCCACCAAATACATCCGGATACTCACACAATGCATAAAGAGAGATAAGACCACCCATGCTGGACCCTATCACAAAAGTATGATCCTTGGACTTATTGGTAGAATAGTTTTTATCTACAAAAGGTTTGACTTCTTCTACAAGGAATCTGAGATAATTGTCAGCGTTATAATTTACGTCATCTGGTACCGTTGTACCCTCAGGCAAATATTCAAGAGTTTTCTGCGGAAGAAAATCACCATAACGGGTCTCTGGAATATTAGACACCGCCACTACAATACTATTACGTATCTTTCCTTCAGCAATCAGACTTCCCGCCACTTCATCTACTTTCCATTCCTGTTTGTTCCATGTAGTTTTTGCATCGAACAGCATCTGTCCGTCGTGCATGTATACCACATCATATCTGTTCTTAGGAGAATATCCATCCGGAACCCATACACATACGTCCCTTGGTGAAACATATTTCGATTCGAACTGAGAATATTCTGTCAGTTTTCCTGTAGAAACGGTTTGAGCGGAGAAATTATAGGTGAATATAGTATTTAATATAGTAAATATTGCTATATAGTTTAATTTCATATTTCCTTATATATTTTAAAAGGGTATGGATACAAAATGTAAACATACCCTTTATTATTTTAATTATATCTATTTCTTATAATCACCTGAATTTAATTCATAAGTAGGATTTATAAGATTATTCAGATTAAGGTATATACGGTAAGTTCCAGCTTTGACAGTTATATTTTTACCACCTCCCTGAGTAAACAAGCCTTCATCATTAAGCCCCCAGTTAAGAGGCCAATCATGATCAGCTCTGAATTTTATTTCTCCATCCGCCAACTTAACATCTGCATAGAATCTTTGTTTTTCAGGATCAAATTGCATATCAACCTCTTTTCCATTTTTATTTGGGTCTGCCCACTCATAAACTTCGTCTCCTGCATTACCAACAACACTTATGACACTGAAACTTAAATTTTTCTTCAACATCAAAGATTCTTTATTGAAAGATAAATGATAGAATTCTTTACTATAGCATCTTATATCCTTTGAGCCACCATCATTTACTAAAGTTATTTCATTAGCTTCATTTTCTGGTGTAATTCCATCTGACAAGCCATAATTACCATTATCCCAGTTTGTTTCTCCAGTAAGTTTAAATCCGTTTTGTGCTTTACCGTCAAATCCTATAACGCCCTCATATTGTGAATCAAATTTAAAACTAAATAAAGATTGAGCCTGGTCCCAATGATCACCCCATCCTGAATAATCACCTACGACAAAAACCTCAGGATATTCAATATCACCGGAATACGGGGTAATTCTCGTTGTAATAACATTTGAAAATAATCGTTTTGAAGCCTCTGATATAGATGATACTATCCTAAACTCTACATCTACCGTATTCAATTCCAATTCATAACTATTTAATAAAGAGAGTATTTGGCTATTAAGTTTTGAATGGGTAATACTAATTGAGGTTGTATTATTATCATACATTCCTAATGATATTACTTTAGAAAAATTCTTTTGAGCCAAATCTATCTGAACTGTATTAGAAATAGATACCGACTGACCAGTACTTGTTTTTATTTCAGGATTTTTCCATTCTAGTACTAAAGCCGTCTCATCTGCTTTCTTTATATCTAACTCTAATTCATTTGCAAACTCAGAAAGAGTAACAGGCTTACTATTTGTACTATCAAATACCACTTTTTCTATATCACTTTCGCAAGAAAAAAATAGAATTGAAGCAAATAATGCTCCTAATATATTATATAAGTATTTCATAATTTAAAGGTCTTAAAAAATTAATATCCTTCATTTTGAAGTAAATTATCATTTACGCTTCTATCGGTTTCCGGTATAGGGAAAAGATTGTATTTATCAGTAACACCTGTACCCTGGATAACTCCCCCCTTTTCAGCCCATGTGTATTTATCTGACGTAAACAAACCAAATCTTATCAAATCTGTTCTTCTTAAAGCTTCCCAATATAATTCACGACACCTTTCGTTTAGAATATTACCAAATTCTATAGTTGTAGTGCTTACTTTATTTATTGTAGCAGAAGCCTTCAACCAATTAGCATCTATTTTTTGGGATTCATCATTATTATATCCTCTCATTCTTAACTTATTGACATAATCAACAGCAAGATTTATATCTCCTCCTTCTCCACCCCTGACAACAGCTTCAGCATACATAAGATAAATTTCTCCCAATCGGAATAAAGGGAAATCAGTATCAGGGAAAGTTCCATTTTTCCCTGGAGTACCATCACTATTTAAATTTGTAAATTTATGTACCCCCCAACCTTCTGTAGTAAATGTTCCTATAGAAGTTGTAGTAATATCCAAACTTCTATCCTTATTATAAAATATTCCACGACAGTCTACAATATTTTCAGGAGTCCAGTTTGCTTCATCTGCAGACTGAAAATCAAAAGCTCTAATAAGGTTACCTGTAGAGCGGAATCCATCCCATCCACCATTACAACCATAATTCTCAACATTTCCTTCTTTTCCACTTCTAGAGCCTAAAATAATAGCACCAATACCATATGACTGTGTTGAATTACCATCATTAACAATAGGGAATATAATTTCCTTCAATGTATTCGGGTTTTCCCCATTATCAGCCATAAATAATTCTGAATATTTTGGAGCTAACTCATATCCTGCAGAAATCACATTATTACATGCTGTTATACAGTCAGAATATCTTGCTTTACCTGTATATACTTCTGCATTTAGATACATTCTTGCCAACAATGCGTCAACTGTAGCTTGATCTGCACGTCCATATACTTTATATTTAACAGGCAAATCTTTTTTCAGATCGTTCAATTCCGTTTCAAGCCAATTAAAAAGATCCACTCTTTTTATCTGCTCAGGTTTCTCCGGCATATTTGTCTCTGTAACAAAAGGTGGATTACCAAAAGCATCCATCAATATATAATATGCCAACGCCCTACAGAAACGTGCTTCTGCCTTATATTCTTTTTTATTGACCTCTTCAGGAGCATTATCTATATTTTTTAGAAAGTCATTCGCAGCACTTACAATATACATAGACCTATGATACAAACCTTCCAGCGGTTCAACCGAGGCAGTATTCCAAATTAACTTATTTACTTCAGAAACCCATTTATCTCCCCATGCACAATTGGTTTCATCGGTTGAACACTCTTGCATTGTCCACCAACAACGCAATAATACAGTCTCTCCGGCTCTCATTCCACTTAAATCCGACGCTCCTGGATCATCTTGTCCAGACAAAGCCCAAACAGAATACAGTTTACATAAAGCTTGGGTATAGCTTTCTGGTGTAGAATATGCCTTATCGGCAGTTATAACATTTTCATTTAATGGCATGACATCAAGGTCACCAATACATCCACTAAAAACTGTTAGTGCAGAAGCTAATATTGAATATTTTAAATATTTCGTTTTCATAATCCAATTTTTTAGAAGTTTAAGTTTAGACCTAATGTAAATGTTCTAGGGCGTGGCCAAATGTTCTCGTCAATAGAACTACATTCCGGATCCATTCCAGAATATTTTGTTATTGTAAATACATTCTGAACAGAAGCACTAATTCTTCCTGAAATCTTGTCTGTAAAGAATTTCTTGAATGTATATCCTAGAGTAATATTATCCATCTTTAAATATGAAGCATTCTCCAAGAACAAATCACTGGCTTTTTGTTCTGCAGAACTAGTTAAAGTAAAACCAGTTTGTTCTATTGCAGGTCTATAATAATTGGAAATTGAACCTTGATTTGTGAAAGAATTCAAAGAGCCCAAATCAGCAGCCTTTGCATTATATACATAATTTCCAATACTTGCACGCATATTAAATCCCAAGTCCCAATTCTTATACGTAAATTGAGAACTTAACCCCATATAAAAATCAGCCATTGGACTTTTATTTGTAAAATAACGATCTTCTGGACCTATCTTACCATCATTATTTCTATCTACCAATGCATTCTGTACAGGTTTTCCATCTTCATCATACACTTGTTGGAAAAGCCAAAATGTATATGGAGCATATCCTACTTGATGTCTTTGAAGAACTGTTCCACTACCATATGAAGCAGATCCTGCCTCAATACCCTCATAAGCAGGATTGAATACTGCAGTAAGTTTCGTTATTTTGCTTGTATTCCAAGTAATATTATATCCAAGCTCCCAAGCAAAATCTTTTGTCTGAATAGCAGTAGCATTGATATTAAATTCTACACCTTCATTTTTCATAGATCCTACATTTGCAATAATCTCATTTATATAGTTACTACCTGCTGGAACATTTACTTTATTAAGAAGGTCTTTTGTATGTTTCTGATAATACTCAATACTTCCATTTATTCGATTATTCAAGAAACCATAATCAATACCCACATTATAGGTAGTAGTTTCTTCCCACTTCAAATTTGGACTATAACCATCAGGTTTAAGAAGATAATTATTCAAATACATTGTATTCGGATTAGTACTCAATACATACTTTACAATATATTGGTAATCACCTATTTCCTGCTGTCCTGTTACTCCATATCCTATTCTCAATTTAAGATTGGACATAAAGTCTCTGGCTTTCTCCATAAATGGTTCATTAATTATACTCCATGCTAAAGCTGCAGATGGGAACAATCCCCAACGATTATTTTTATTAAATCTGGAGGAACCATCATTACGCAATGTTGCAGTCAATAAATAGCGATCCATTAAACTATAATTCAGACGTCCGAAAAACGAAACTAGATAATTTTCCCACGGAGAAGGATAACTATTATTCTTTATATATTTACCCTCTGTTTCATTATAAGTCCAACCATCTTTCTCTCCATTATTATCCATTACATTAGACTTGAATAAATTATGATCCTTATAATAAAAATGCTGCCAAGAATAACCAGCCATGACATTAATATTACTTTGAATCGACTCTATATTTTTGTCATAATTCATATAGAAATCCAGGAGGAGATTTCTACGAATATTATTCCAGTCTTTACCTTGACCTATATTTTTAAAGTCTGTATCTCTAGCTGACTGATAAGATCCAGGATTTGCATAATCATGACCTGTAGTTTTAGCTACGTCATATCCCAAATTTAAATTAACCCTTAAATCCTCAAAGCCATGAATCTTATAATCTAACTGAATATTACCCAAGCTACGTTTTGTAGTACCTGAATTATCTCTGTCATATAATAATGACAAAGGATTTACCGCAGACAAAGTATTAGGATTATTTTCACCGTTACTCCAGTTCCAATAACCATTATAATTATAAACTTTACTATAAGTCGCAGGATCCACCGGATCTATTCCGTAAACAGGTTTTGTCGGATCATAAAATGCAGCAGAACCGACTGCACCTGAATCTGCAAAACGATTATTATTTATTGTTCCTTTAACATTTATATCAACGCTAAGATGATTATCAAAGAACTTGGGACTCAAATTCAAAGAGGCAGTATACCTTTCATAATCAGAAGTTTTAAGCGTTCCTCGTTCCTTGTTATATCCAAATGATACTCTAAACGGTAGAAAACCCACCTTACCTGAAACTGCTATATTTTGATCGGTACTCATACCACCTTGAAATATAGCGTCTTGCCAATCAGTTGATTGATTAGGATAAAGATTAATAATTTCTCTAGCAGCATCTCCCAACGCTGTTCCTTCCAAGTATTGTGTTGTCACAGCATTACGAAACTCTTTAGCACTCATTGTTTCAAACCGTTGATATGGATCTTTATAAGCATAAGTACTATTATAAGAAACTTTTATTTTATCCTGAGTCCCTTTTTTTGTAGTTATTATGATTACACCATTAGATGCACGAGAACCATAAATAGCTGTAGCTGAAGCATCTTTAAGGACTGTAAATGTCTCAATATCATTAGGATTTATTGTTCCCAATGCATTTGATGTACCTGGAGCAGCATCATTAGATACAGGTATTCCATCTATCACAATCAATGGATCATTACTTGCATTAAGCGATGCTCCACTACGAATACGGATTGTAGAGCCTGAACCAGGCCCCCCATCACCTTGACTTATAGAAAGCCCAGGAACTTTACCCATCATAAGTTCTTGCGGTGAAGTCACTGCACCCTTATTCATTTCTTCAGCTTTTATAGCTACAACAGAGCCACTAAGATCACTTTTCTTAACAGTTCCATAGCCAATAACTACTACATCCTCAAGCAACTGCGTGTCATCCTGTAGAATTACATTAATTTGTTCTGCAGCCTGAAGTTCTTGTGGCTGATACCCAATAAATGAGATTACAATAACATCTCCTTTGTTTGCTTGAAGGGTAAAAACTCCATCAAAATCAGTAATCGTACCATTAGTGGTACCTTTTACAACTACATTTGCACCAATAACTGGTTCACCTGTTTTGTCTTTCACTACTCCATTGACTGTTATGCTTTGTGCAAAGCCTTGTACAGTCATAAGCATTCCTACCAAACACAATAGCAGGAACTTGCCATTAGAATTTAAGATTTTACTTTTCATTTGTTATTTAATTAAAATGTTAATAAATAGCCTAAATTAAAGAATACCTATTGAAAACTTACTTTCTACCCTAATAAAACATCTCTCTTAATTTACTTTACTATACCTTAATTCTACCCTGTTGGGAGTTCCTTACGAAACTTTGCTTATATAACTTTTTAAATATAAACATTATATTCAGACATCATTACTTAATTTCTTTTATTGATACAGCATAACCGCCACCAACTCCGGCTGTAAGTTTCAATTTAGATTTGTTTGTAACTTTCTTTTTTGTAATGGTATATGCCTGAGGATTGTTGTTCCATGCTGTCCCCTTGGCATCCGCATAAATAGTGGCTTCATATTTCTTTCCCGGAGTCAGGAAATCGAGTTTGAGGTCTGATTTATGTCCGTTATATCCTGCTGTACATCCTAAATACCAGTCGTCTGTACCTTTAGCACGGCGTGCAATAGTGATATATTCACCCGGTTCCGCTTCAAGATATTTACTTTCATCCCAATCGATTGCAACATCTTTTATAAACTGGAAAGCATCCATGAAACGCTCATAGTTTTCAGGGATATCGGCAGCCATCTGCAAAGGACTGTACATTGTGACATATAGAGCCAACTGACGTGCAAGTGTACTGCGTACCTGTGAGTTGTTGGTAGGATTCATCTTGCTGCAATCCATCTCGAATATACCCGGTGTATAGTCCATAGGGCCTCCGATAAGACGTGTAAACGGAAGAATTGTCGTGTGATTAACATTGTTTCCACCGAAAGACTCATATTCTGTTCCACGTGCTGATTCATTTCCTATAAGGTTAGGATATGTACGGCATATTCCGGTGGGACGTACTGCTTCATGAGCATTTACCATAATCTTGTAATCAGCTGCTTTTGTCACTGCATACAGATAGTGATTTACCATCCATTGTCCGTAATGATGCTCTCCGCGAGGTATGATATCGCCAACGTATCCGCTCTTGACAGAGTTGTATCCATTATCCACCATAAACTGATATGCCTTATCCATATGACGTTCGTAATTTCTTGCAGAGGCTGAAGTTTCATGGTGCATCATCATTTTTATGCCTTTGCTTGCAGCGTATCTGTGAATTTCCTGTACATCAAAATCAGGATAAGGAGTAACGAAATCAAATACATAATCCTTTGTCTTACCGAACCAGTCTTCCCAACCTTCGTTCCATCCTTCTACGAGTACAGCATCAAATCCATTGTCGGCAGCAAAATCTATATATCTTTTTACATTTTCAGTGTTTGCCGAATGTTTTCCGTTAGGCTTGGTTTTTGAATAGTCTGTGATACCGAGTTTCACGCTTGGCACTTCGTCAGTATATGCCCAAGAGCCTTTTCCTGTAATCATATCCCACCATACACCTACATATTTCACAGGATGAATCCATGATGTATCCTCTATTTTACATGGCTCGTTCAGATTAAGAGTCATTCTTGAAGCAAGAATGTTTCGTGCGTCATCGCTGGCTATAACTGTTCTCCAAGGCGATACACAAGGTGTCTGCATATATCCCTTGTCTCCTTTAGTATCCGGTGTAAGCCATGACTCGAAAATCATATTCTTATCATCAAGATTAAGATGCATACAAGAGTATTCTATCAATGCTGCTTCATGGAGATTGATGTAAAGTCCATC
This sequence comes from uncultured Bacteroides sp., assembly GCA_900544075.1. GTDB lineage: Bacteria > Bacteroidota > Bacteroidia > Bacteroidales > Bacteroidaceae > Phocaeicola. The sequence goes on along the minus strand of UQTJ01000004.1, from coordinate 23,854 downwards.
ATCAGTTTTCATCATCAAAGCTGTTTGTACTCCGGTTGGTGAGAACACGTATTGCGATGAATTAGGTGTGATGGCATCCTTCATTTTTCCACGGATCTCGCTCAAACGTGAAGTTGTGTAATCGTATTCTTGTGTATCATAATCTCCGGGAATCCAGAAAGCGGTATGGTCGCCTGCCATTGCGAACTGTGAGTGCTCTTCCTTAATGACGAAATAGTTAAGATTTTTCTGCTGAGGAAATTCATAACGGAATCCTAAACCGTCATTGAACAGGCGGAAACGGATAATAATATGACGGTCGTTTTCTGGCTGTTCAAGAGTTACTGCCAGTTCATTGTAATTGTTACGGATTTCACTTTCTTCTCCCCATACAGGTTTCCATGTTTCATCGAAAGTAGATGTTTCTGTATCTTTGATGGTAAAACCTGTCATAAGGTTGGTTTTCGCATCCAGCCGATCTTTGTCAGTACGCTCCTTCCAGTCGAAAGTTGTTTTCTTATTGGCATCTTCCTTTTTAAGTTCAAGTCCCAACGTACTTGGTTTTATTACAGCCTTATTTTTATAAGTGAGTTCATAAACAGGCGCACCTTCCTGATTAAGGCTGAAATTCATAATGAAATTGCCATCAGGAGAAGTCAGTTTCTGAGCATTCACCACCAAGGCAAAACTGATTAATGATGTAAATGAAAAAATACTTTTAAGGTTCATAGCTTTTCAGGTATTTTAGTGTTTAGTAATCAGGTTAAAAAAACTCTCTGGTGCAAATGTATGGTTCTTAATTGTGCTTTTCTCGAATTAGAAATAAAATATAAACTTTTCTAAAGGTTTTCTATCAGCTAAGTCACTGGATATGTGATATTTAACACTTACACATATCCAGTGTTTTTATAAATGATTTTAGAATATCAGGAGTAAAGTTTCACGACCGTCAAGTGTTATTTCTTCATCCAGAACAACATTCTTTCCACTAATAAAATCTGTAACTGAAGAAGAAGGAAGTATTTCCTTATACGGAACAAGACTTAATGTCTGTTTTTCGTCAGTACCGTTCATAAACACTACAACAGATTTATCATTGTATTTCCTTTCATAGACATATACTCCCTTGCAAATAGAGAAATGTTTCATTGTACCTTTACAAATGGCTTCATTGTTTTTTCTGAAGTTCAGAAGCTTGCGTGTATAATCGAATGCCTCATTTTGCAAATCTGTACGGCCTTCGGCAGTGAAACAGTTTACCTTATCACCTTTCCATCCACCTGGAAAATCACGACGAAGACAACCGTCACCTTCGCTCTTGTCGGCAGCCATAAGTATCTCTGTTCCATAATATATCTGAGGTATGCCACGTGTAGTAAGAAGATAAGTAATAGCCTGTTTGTAACGTACTATATTCTTTGCATCTTCTTCATTCTTGCAGAAGCGTGAAGTATCATGATTGTCAAGGAAGACAAGAAGATTCATCGGATTTGCATATACCAGGTCCTGAGTATGATAATCATACAGTCTGTAAAGTCCGCCTGACCATTCTGTGGTTTCTTCATCGAAAGCCTTGCTCATAAGGTCGGTGAGAGGGAAATCCATCACTGTAGGCAGATTTGAGTTCTTAGGGACTGCCAATTTACTGTCTTTCTGCCAATAGGAAACAAGTACATTGCTGTTAAGCCATGTTTCACCCACGATATTGAAATGAGGATATTCCTCAAGAACTTCCTTACACCAGCTTGACATAAAGTCATAGTCGGCATAAGGATGCGTATCCTGACGTATTCCGTTTATACCGGCATATTCTATCCACCAGATACTGCTCTGAATAAGATAGCGCGCCACATGACGGTTGCGCTGGTTCAAATCCGGCATCACTTGTGTGAACCATCCGTCTGTTGCAATAGCTTTCTCATAATCCGATGCATGGATATCCATTACACTCGCTGTCTTGAACGATGTCTGGACATAATTTGAACGGAAATTAAACCAATCATCCTGAGGTCTATCCTTAAAAAGATAATTCTCACTACCGCAATGATTGAAAATCATATCCATCACTACCTTGAGTCCCTTTCCATGAGCCTCATTAACAAGATTGCAGAATTCTTCATTTGTACCAAAACGTCTGTCTATCTGATAATAGTCTGTTATGGCATATCCATGATAGGAACCGTCCTTCATATCGTTTTCCTGTGTAGGATTAAGCCAGATGGCAGTTACCCCAAGGTCTGAAATATAGTCCAAATGTTCTGATATTCCCTTGAAATCGCCACCGTGACGTCCGAACTGCTCATTACGGTCTACCTTGTTTTCAAGCATTCCCGGAATAACGTCATTATCCGGATTACCGTTTGCAAATCTGTCCGGCATTATCAAGTATAGTACATCCGACGAAGTAAAACCTTCTATATCCGTACCCCTACGGATACGCTCCTTTAGTTCGTACGGGACTTTCGTCACTTTACGTCCTTTCTTAAGAACTATGTCGAATTTCTGAGGACGTGCTTCCTTCAAATCCAGATAAAGTATAAGGTAATTGGAATTGGCCTGTCTGACCACTTCTTTCAGATATACATCGGAACTTGTCAGGCTAACGTCTGAGGATGAGATATCCTCACCATAAAGCAGAACCTGAAGTTCGGTATTTTTCATTCCGGCCCACCAAAATGTTGGAGCCACTTTTTTGATTGAGGCCTGTACCGGAGTCTTGAATCCTAAAAATGATAATACAGCCATAATGATTAACAGTGTTTGTTTCATGATATTTTTATATTAATATTGTAATATTACAAATTTAGGATTTATGTAAATTGATTTTTCGATATAAAAGAAAAATGTAAATCAGTAAAACTAATAACATATTGATAACAAACACTTTATCCATTAACAATATAATGAAAAATATAAATATTTTCAATGCCTAAAAGTTCTTGTTTAACCCATATGAATTTGTATCTTTGCATTAAAGATATATTTTTGCAATCGCTTAAAATTAATGACGATGAAAAACTTTTTTATATCACTTATTTATATTTTCTTTTTACCGACTATGATTGTCGCAAAAAGCGGCAACGAGAATTTACTGAAAGAACTCGACGAAGTTATTTCAAACAAGAAGTATTACCATAAACTGCGTGAGGACAAAATATCACATTTAAAAGACAGTTTAAGGAAATCGGGCGATGTAAAAGAGAAATACGATCTTTGTGGAGCTTTGTTCTATGAATATCTGCACTATCAGGCAGATTCTTCATTATACTATATAAATATGAAACATAGCTATCTTCCACAGATGAACAAGCCGGAACTGGAAGATGAAATTCTCATCAACCGGGCCGAAGTTTTTGGAGTGATGGGTATGTATAATGAAGCTGAAATAGAGTTGGATAAAGTCAACCTTGGCAAAATAACCAATCCCGGACTAATAGGATATTACTACAGAACAAGAAGAGCGTGTTACGGCTGGTTGGCCGATTATACCGCAGATATAAAGGCAAGTAAATATTATAAGAAAATAACAGAAACATATCGTGATTCCATTTCCATGATGAAGCTCCCGGATATGGATTCACAGATAAACAATGCTGAAGAATTAATCATAAACGGTGAATTCAGCAGGGCTATAAATCTTCTGCTTTCATGTATGCAGTCGTCAAAGGATATGAAACGTAATGTTTACGCCAATTATACGCTTTCAGAAGCATATGAAGCACTTGGCGATACAACGAACCAGATAAAGTATTTAGCCATAACAGCCATCATGGATATAAAAATGGCTGAACGCGAATATGCATCATTGCAGAAACTCGCATACCTGATATACCAGCAAGGGGATCTTGACAGGGCATACAGATATCTTACATGCTCTATGGAGGATGCAGTAGCCTCTAATGCAAGACTACGCTTCCTTGAGGTAACACAAATATATCCTATCATAGACAAAGCTTATAAGAAGAAAGAAGCTGAAAAGAAAAAAGATATAAGACGATTATTGATTGGAATAAGTATCCTTGCTTTCCTGCTGATAATAGCTACTTTCTACCTCTACTACTGGATGAAAAAACTTTCGGTCATGAGGAGAAACTTATATCATGCCAACAAAAAATTAGTAGAAGCAAACAGAAGCCTGGCACAAACGGGTAAAATCAAAGAAGTGTATATTGCAAAATATCTGGACAGATGCGTCATATATCTTGAAAAGTTGGAACAATACAGACGCTCATTGGAAAAACTGGCAATGGCATCGAAAATAGACCAACTTTTCAAGGCTATAAGGTCTGAAGAGTTTCTGCGCGATGAAAGAAAGATGTTCTACGATGAATTCGACAGGTCTTTCCTTGATTTGTTTCCGAACTTTGTGGAAGATTTCAACAATCTGCTTACAGATGATGCTAAAATATATCCCAAAAAGGATGAACATCTGAACACTGAACTGAGAATTTTTGCTCTTATAAGATTAGGAGTTACAGACGCAAACCGTATTGCACACTTCCTTGGCTATTCTCTGGCTACCGTATATAATTACAGAAGCAAGATAAGGAACAAAGCGAAAGGAAACAAAGACAATTTTGAACAGGACGTAATGAATCTGTAGAGAAGCTTAAGAACCCAAGAACTTAAAACTAAAAAACTCACAACCAAAGGTCAACGAAGTTAAACTTAAAAACTCAAGAACTTAAAATACATTCACCATGAAAAAAATACCTGATTTAAGTTTCTGGAAGCTATGGAACATTAGCTTCGGATTTTTCGGCGTGCAGATAGCCTACGCATTGCAAAGCGCAAATATCAGCAGAATATTCTCCACCCTCGGAGCTGATCCTCACAGTCTGAGCTACTTCTGGATACTACCTCCCCTGGCAGGAATTATAGTACAACCTATTATAGGAGCATTGAGCGACAAGACATGGTGCCGTTTCGGACGACGTATCCCTTATCTGTTTGTAGGAGCACTCATTGCGGTACTCGTAATGTGTCTGTTGCCTAATGCCGGCAGTTTCGGAATGTCTGTATCAGTCGCTATGATATTCGGTCTGTTCTCTCTTATGTTTCTTGACACTTCCATAAACATAGCAATGCAGCCATTCAAAATGATGGTTGGCGATATGGTAAACGAAAAACAAAAAGGTCTGGCATACTCTATACAGAGCTTCCTATGCAATGCAGGCAGCCTGGCCGGATATCTTTTCCCGTTCATCTTTGCAGCAATTGGAATAAGCAATATTGCACCTAAAGGCGTTATTCCGGATTCTGTGATATATTCTTTCTATATAGGAGCGGCAATACTTATCATATGTGTGATATATACTACTGTGAAAGTAAAGGAATACCCACCAGAGCTGTATGCCGAATACCACGGAATAACAAAGGAAGCGAAAGAAGAAAAAGCCAATATTCTCGTTCTTTTAGCCAAAGCTCCAAAGGCATTCTGGACTGTAGGACTGGTACAGTTTTTCTGCTGGGCTGCATTCATGTTCATGTGGACATACACAAACGGAACTGTAGCTGCAGGTGTTTTCAACACACCTTCTGTAGAAGTAATCAAGGATGGTATCTCACATATGGTACTTGACACACAGTCTGTCCAATATCAGAATGCCGGCGACTGGGTAGGCATACTGTTTGCCGTACAGGCTGTAGGCTCGGTGCTTTGGGCTATGGTATTACCTCTGTTCAAGAGCCGCAAATTCGCCTATGCATTAAGTCTGATATTGGGAGGCGTGGGCTTTATTTCCACAATGTTCATACACGACCAGTACGGACTGTTCGTTTCATTCCTTCTTATCGGTTGCGCCTGGGCTGCAATGCTTGCATTACCTTTCACAATTCTGACTAATGCATTGACCGGAGGACATATGGGTACTTATCTCGGACTTTTCAACTGTACGATATGCGTTCCACAGATAATAGCAGCAGTGGCAGGAGGATGGATTCTCAAAATATTCACTACTCCGGGAAGCGTACCACCGGAAGTAAACATGCTTGTACTGGCCGGAGTACTACTCATCGCAGGTGCATTATGTGTGGGAATAATCAAAGAGAAAGAAGCGGAATAATAACTTAGTGAACGGGCGGTGAACGCCAAGTGAACGATATTCGAACGGACTTCGAACGAGCTTCGAAGTCCGTTCGTCCGGTATAAGGCTGCATCTAAATGATGTTTAAAAGGTTTTTAAATACTATTTAAATGGTATTTAAAACTCGTTTAGCAGATGTTCACTGAGTGTTCGGCAGCCGTTCAGCAGCTTAAACTTTTATCAACTTCAACAACGATAATTTTGCCAAAAAGACAAAACTGTTTACCTTTGCCGAGGAACATTATTTTTACAAAATGAATATACTTGGAAAGTTATTATCAGGCTCGCTTATTTTAATCTATGCTGCATCTGTTACCGCTTGTGGCAGCAGCAAGAAAAGCGATACTTCAATCAGCAAAGAAGAATCTGCCCCCAGTGTACAGGTTCCTATATTCAATGCCGACAGTGCATACAGTTATGTCAAGGCTCAGGTAGATTTCGGACCTCGTGTTCCAAACACAAAAGCTCATGTAGAATGCGGAGAATATCTTGCTTCCGAGCTTGAACGATTCGGAGCAAAGGTATATAATCAGAATGTAGACCTTGTAGCCTACGACGGAACACTGCTCAAAGCACGCAACATCATAGGTGCATATAACCCTGAAGCTAAAAAAAGAGTGATTCTGTTTGCACATTGGGACAGCCGTCCATATGCCGACAGCGATGAAGAAAAATATCACCATACAGCCATAGACGGTGCCAATGACGGTGCGAGCGGCGTAGGAGTACTGCTTGAGATAGCCAGACAGATTCAGATACAATCTCCTGCAATAGGTATTGACATTGCCTTTTTCGATGCAGAGGATTACGGTATTCCGGAGTTCTATCAAGGAAACTATAAGGCAGATACATGGTGTCTCGGTTCACAGTACTGGGGTAGAATTCCTCACGTATCGAACTACAAGGCACGCTACGGAATACTTCTCGACATGGTGGGAGGTAAAAACGCTACTTTCTACTATGAAGGTTACTCACAACGTACGGCAAACAACGTAATGAAAAAAATATGGAATGCCGCACATGAACTTGGCTACAGCAATATGTTTATCAAGGAAAAAGGTGGAGAAATAACAGACGACCATATCTACGTGAACCGATATAGGCAGATTCCTTGTGTAGACATTATCCATTACGACACAAACAGTTATACAGGCTTCAATCCTACATGGCATACCATAGATGATACAATGGAGAATATAGACCGTGCCACCCTACAGGCTGTAGGACAGACTGTACTTCAGGTGATTTATAACGAGAAATAACATAAAAAGCAAAATAACGATGAAAACAATAAACGAACTTCAGGACGAAGTAATAGAAGAATTCAGCGATTTCGATGATTGGATGGACAAGTACCAGCTTTTGATAGATTTGGGAAACGAACAGGAACCGCTCAATCCGGAATACAAGACAGACCAAAACCTTATCGACGGTTGCCAGAGCCGCGTATGGCTTCAGGCTGATATGGAAGACGGAAAGATAATATTCCAGGCAGAAAGTGATGCACTGATTGTAAAAGGAATCATTGCCCTGCTCATAAAAGTAGTGTCCGGACATACTCCTGACGAAATACTTGAATCCGATTTGTACTTCATTGAGAAGATCGGACTGAAAGAACATCTTTCTCCTACACGAAGCAACGGACTTCTTGCAATGGTGAAACAGATGCGTATGTACGCATTGGCTTTCAAGGCTAAAAATTCATAAGAAACCGCACATACTAAAAGAAACGCCATGTTCCGTTAGAAATGGCGTTTCATTAGTATAAAAAAGACAAGTATATTATTCAGGCATTACAGGATACAGCGTCCTGCCGTTATTACCGACCGGATATAAAGCCCCCTCAAGCTTAAGTCTTTCAATCATCATCCTGCACATTTCATTCAGCTTTTCAGGATTATCCAAAGCAAGATCTGTTTTTTCATACGGGTCTTCTTTCAGATTATAAAGTCTATATGAAGGTACTCCATCCTTATCCGGATTATAGTAATAAATAATCTTCCAGTCACCCTTACGATAAGTTGAAAAATAACTGCCTCTATGATTATGAGGAAAATGAATAAGTACATCGTCTCTTCTGTGCTTATCTTTTTTCCCGGCAAAAAGTTTGGTCATACTGCTACCGTCAAGAACATAATCTTTCGGAACACTTACTCCTGCAACGTCCAGCACAGTAGGATATATATCCATAACAGTACCAAACTGAGTCTGTACATAATTTTCGGCAATAGGAAATCTCTTCTGGAACTTGTTTGACTTGTCTTGCTTACACCACGAAGCAATAAACGGAACTCGCACTCCACCTTCATATTCGGCTCCTTTCTTTCCTTTTAGCGGAGCTGATGAACCATAATCCGCTGCTCCACCTAACGGAGCATCCCCACCATTGTCTCCGAGAAATATTATCATTGTGTTTTCAGCGATTCCCATTTTTTCGAGATTGTCCATAAGATCACCCAACGATTTGTCCATTCCTTCTATAAGAGTGGCAAAGGCACGGGCATCGTCCTTTTTCTCTCCCTTAGGATAATTGTTTATAAAACGCTCGTCTGTTTCAAATGGAGTATGGACAGCATAGTGGGCAAGATTCAGATAAAACGGTTTTCCTTCCGATACTGCCTTCTTTACTTCTTTCATGGCTTCAAGAGTAAGCGCGTCAGAAAGGAAAGTATTTGTTCCGTGATACTGTTCGAGGTCAGGAACAGCTCTTGCCCTCTGTCCCTTTATCCATCCGTAGCCATTCTCTCCATGATAACTTCCCGGATGACCAATGGCAGAACCGGCTATATTTACATCAAAACCTATATTACGTGGATTCTCTCCGAAACTGTCATTACACCCAAAATGCGCTTTCCCTACATGAATAGTCTTATAACCGGCCGATTTCAACAATGCCGGATATGTAATATCGGAAGAACGCAACCCTTTCCAATTCCATTCATACGGTCCGAACTCATCCCTGTTGTTGTTTTCTGCATTAATCCAGTTTGTAGTACGATGACGGGCGGCATTCTGCCCGGTCATAATTGAAGTCCGTGAAGGTGAACTTACGCTTTGTGCATAGAATGTAGAAAAGCGTACTCCCCGATTCGCAAGTCTCTCCATATTCGGAGTACGATACCAATCATTCAACGGTTGCGGCATTACGTTCCCCGTCGCATCGGTAATAAACGGTACGGAAGTATCCATCACTCCCATATCATCAACTAAAAATACTATGATATTTGGTTTGTCCTGTGCAGACAAAGCTGAAAAAGCAGATAATGTGATTATTTGTGCACTAATTCTTTTCATAGGTATTATTCTTTAAATGTATCTTATCGTCATATACAAAGATAGTTCTTTTATTCATATGACAAGAAAAAAAAGCAACATTTATGAACATTTTATAAAATAAGCACAAAACAACGCTTCGGTAAACAAAGCAATCAAACACTTAAAAATCAAAGACTTTAGGAACTTTACAGGAAACGGGACATCATATTGTTCGGAGGCAAGTGAGGATATGGCCCGAGGTTTCTGTTTATGCGAAATTTAAAAGCCGCTGCGGCAGGAAAAACTCCAAACACAGCGGCACGAAACAAACAGTGTCATATATTCAAAGTCCAAGATAATTCTTTGCGTTATTATAACATATATCTTCTATCATAGACATTATCCTGCACATTTCCGATTCGGGAAGTAATCCGTTATCAACATCACAGCCTATCATATTACACAATATTCTGCGGAAATACTCGTGACGCGGATAAGAAAGAAAAGAACGTGAATCGGTAAGCATACCAACAAAACGGCTTAAAAGTCCCTGTTCAGACAAAGCATTCATCTGGCGAAGCATTCCTCCCATCTGGTCGTTGAACCACCAGCCTGAACCGAACTGCATCTTGCCCGGCACACTTCCGTCCTGATAGTTGGCTATCATTGCAGCCACCATATCATTCTCCGACGGATTGATATTATAGACTATTGTCTTAGCTAACTTTCCTTCAGAGTTCAGGCGGTCGAATATCTTAACCATAGCCTCAGCACATCTGAAATCGCCGATAGTATCAAAGCCTGTATCAGGACCAAGCTTGGCCATCATTCTTGAATTTGTGTTACGCAACGGTCCGTAATGATACTGCTGTGTCCATCCAGCCTCTGCATTCATTTCTGAAAGAATAATCAACAGAGCTGTCTGATATTTTGTTTTTTCGTCCTTAGTCAGTTCATTACCGCCATATACCTTGTCGAATATCGCTGATATCTCAGCCATAGTATAATCAGCAGCAGGTATATCCGCAAGACCGTGGTCGGCAAGCTTGCATCCATGATCGGCAAAATACTGATGACGCACTTTCAAAGCCTCAACCAAGTCATCAAACTTGGAGATTGTCACTCCACTGGCCTGTGAAAGTTTTTCAAGATAAGCCCTGTATTCGGCTGCTGTAGTGACATTCATGGCCTTGTCCGGTCGCCATGTAGGAAGGACCTTCACCTCGAAACCGGAATCTGCAATAGCCTTATGATACTCCAGCGTATCAACCGGGTCATCAGTTGTACATACAGACTCTACGTTATATCTCTTCATCAGTCCGCGGGCCGAGTATTCAGGAGTAGCAAGCAGTTCATTACACTTCTCGTATATCCTTTTTGCCGATGCCGGATTCAGAGTCTCACCTATACCGAAAGCAGTCTTCAATTCAAGATGAGTCCAGTGATAAAGCGGATTGCGCAATGTATATGGAACTGTTTCTGCCCATTTCTCAAATTTCTCCCAGTCGGAAGTTTCCTTACCTGTGATATACTTTTCATCTACTCCATTTGCACGCATCGCACGCCATTTATAATGGTCGCCGCCAAGCCATATTTCTGTAATGGAACTGAATTTATAATCATCTGCTATCATCTTCGGATTAAGATGACAGTGATAATCTATGATAGGCATCTTTTCCGCATGTTCATGATACAGCATCTTTGCCACATCACTCTGCAGAAGAAAATCTTCATTTATAAAATCTCTCATATTAATCAATTATCAAATTTCAATTATCTTATATTTCGGAACAAGTATCTTTATCATTATCCAGCTGAACAGATAAGCTACTGAAGCTATAAGGAACACTATCATATAGCCGGCATGGATACCTTCGAAGCCCATGAAGGACATATTTGTTTCCTTGGAATAAGTGAACAGGATACCAGACCCCTGATTGAACAGCAAACTACCGATACCACCAGCCATACCACCGATACCTGTAACAGTTGCCACAGCCGATTTAGGGAACATATCGCTCACTACCGTATAAGTATTGGCACTCCAGCTCTGATGCGCTGCACCTATTATACCTATTATAATTATAGGGAACCAGCAGGATATATTTCCGAGCGGTTGCGCAAAAAGTCCCAGCAACGGGAACAGCGAGAAGATAAACATTGCACGCATACGTCCTGCGAATGGATTCATACCAAGACGTGTGATAAACACAGTAGGCAGATAACCGCCAATGATTGATAACATTGAAATCAGATAAAGAGTAAAGATAAGCAGCATACCCATAGTAGAGTCTGAGCTGTATCCGTAAACGTCTTTCACATAAGCTGGTGCCCAGAAAAGGAAGAACCACCATACTCCGTCAGGAAGACAGCGTCCGAATATTACTGCCCAGGTCTGGCGGAAAGTGAAACACTTCCACAGACTGATACCCTTTTCCTTCTTTTCTTCTGTTGCAGGCTTTGAAGTTTCGGAAGCTTCAGACAGACGATCCTGCTCGATATATTCCAGCTCAGCCTTGTTTACCTTCTTCTGCTTTGACGGAGTTTCATACATTCTCACCCAAAATCCCATCCAGAAGAAACCTAAAGCACCGATGATAAGGAATGACATTTCCCAACCCATATAACGTGCTATGACAGGAATGGTGAAAGGTGCGAGCAAGGCACCAAGCTGCGCTCCGGCATTGAACACACTGGTTGCGAAAGCACGGTCTTTCTTAGGGAAATATTCGGCAGTCACCTTTATGGCGCAAGGGAAGTTACCTGACTCTCCTACCGCCAGTATGGAACGTGCGGCAAGGAAAAGCCATATACTTACTGTCGATACACTCCATATCACTGTACCTGCAGTTTCGGCAGCCTCAATAGCCTCACGCGCACCTTCGAAAGTGAAAGCCCATGTACCTGTAGATATTCCGGCTGTAACAATTCCACAGAAAGTATGAAGACAGGCACCTACAGACCATATACCTATAGCCCACAAATAACCTTTCTTTGTTCCAATCTTGTCAACAAATTTTCCTACGAAAAGCATACTGATAGAATACAGTATAGAGAAGAAACCGGCTATCGTTCCGTAATTCGCGTCAGTCCAGTTAAATTCCGGAGCAATAAAGTCCTTCCATGTAAGAGAAAGAACCTGTCGGTCCATATAGTTTATCGTTGTAGCGATAAACAGCATAAGGCATATCGTCCAGCGATAATTTGTCATTTTCATTCTATTATCTTGTGAATTCATGGTATTATTCAATTAAAAATTAAGAATTAAAAATTAACAATGCAGTTTCCACCCATTATTAATTATTAATTCTTAATTATTCATTTTTAAACTATTCCGTTTTTCAGTTCATCTTCCACCACAGCCATCATACCTTCCACCTGTCCGAGGGCAAGCATACGTCCGTGGAATGAATATCCTGCATTGTAGCCCTTGTCTTCGTCGCCAAGCATCATACGTCCGTGGTCAACACGCATCGGCAATCCAGGATTTTCCTTTTCGAATATTCTGATAAGGTCAATAAGATGTCCACGACCTGACAGATGTGTACTTTCGATAAAGTTACCGCCAGGCATAGCCGCTGTACTGCGCAAATGAACGAAGTGTGTACGTTTAGCAAACTTCTTTGCAAGTTCGCGTGTATCGTTATGCTCTCCCGCACTCAAAGAACCTGCACAAAAAGTCAATCCGTTGTGAGGATTGTCTACTGCATTCAGGAACCATGCAATATCCTCTTCGTTTGTAACGATACGAGGCAATCCGAGAATCTGGAAAGGAGGGTCGTCCGGATGAACACACATGTTTACACCGTATTCCTCGCATACAGGCATAATTGCAGCAAGGAAGTAACGCATGTTTTCGCGCAATGCATCACGGTCTATACCTTTATATAAAGAAAGCAGACGCTTGAATATAGCTACAGGGTTCTTGTCGCCTTCGCGGATATTTCCGTTTACGAATCCCTGAGTCTTAACGATGATAGCGTCGATAAGCTCATCTTTTTCTGCTTCTGTAATGACTTTGTCAAGTTCTTCCACCTTGCGCAGTTCTTCTTCAGAGTAGTCTTTCTCCGCTCCTTCACGCTGAAGAATCTTTACGTCAAAATATGCGAAACGTACCCTGTCGTAGTACAACGAGCTTGTACCGTCCGCCCAAGGATGCTGCAAGTCTGTTCTCACCCAGTCGATTACCGGCATGAAATTGTAGCATACTGTCTTGACACCGCATTTACCAAGATTTGCAAGACTGACTTTATAGTTTTCAATCAGCTGGTCACGTTCAGGACCTGCATATTTAATAGCTTCGCATACAGGAAGACTTTCCACTACCGACCATCTCAATCCGTATGACTCGATATAAGATTTCAAGTCGTTGATAGCCTCAACAGTCCAAATCTCGCCGTTTGGGACATCATGCAAAGCTGTTACTATACCTTCTACTCCTATCTGACGCAGCATGGAAAGAGTAATCTTATCCTTCTTTCCAAACCATCTCCAAGTTTTTTCCATCATAATGTATAGAATTTATATCTAAAAACCAAAAACTAAAAACTCACATCACACTCCACTGAATGCACTGAAACCACCGTCTATAGCCAATGTAGCACCAGTGATAAAGCTTGCGGCATCGCTGCAAAGGAACTGAACAGCACCATTCAATTCTGAGATATCTCCGAATCTTCTCATAGGAGTCTTGGCAATAACCTTCTTACTGCGTTCTGTCAGTGAGCCGTCAGGATTAATCAGGATAGCACGATTCTGATTGCCGATAAAGAATCCAGGAGCAATAGCGTTGACACGGATTTTTTCGCTGAACTTGATAGCCATTTCCTGAGCCATCCAGCGAGTGAAGTTTTCAACAGCGCTCTTAGCCATAGAATATCCAGGCACACGTGTGATTGACTCGTAAGCAGCCATAGAAGAAACGTTCACGATAACACCACTCTGCTGTTTTGCCATTATCTCACCAAACACAAGGCATGGATAAACAGTACCGTTAAGGTTCAGGTCAACTACTTTGTTAAGGTCTTCCACCTTCATGTCGAATATATTCTGCTCGACAGTCAACGTACCGCCAGGGATGTTACCACCGGCTGCATTGATAAGGAAGTCCACACGACCCCATTTTGAAAGTACAGTATCTTTTACAGAACGAAGGCTCTCGATGTCAAGCACATTACATACAGTACCTGCTACATCCTGGCTCACAGCTTTCAGACGTTCCAATGCCGCATCTACCCTATCCTGATGAGCACCAATGATTATGACTTTAGCTCCGGCCTTCAGAAGACCTTCAGCTATATTACTACCCAAAACGCCGGAACCGCCTGTCACAACAGCTACCTTACCGGCAATATCAAACATGTTGTTCATATATATAAGTTTTAAATTGTCCTTAGATGCAAAAATACTACAGAAAGAAATAAGTATATATACCTATTTTTGCAAGATATTTACTTATATTTGCATTAAGTACAATTCGACATGAAGCCATGAAAAGAATAGTAAACGAACAACTGCACATATCCGATTCAAACCCCATCAAAGCAAGGGCATACGACTACAAGTCATTCACATACCCATGGCATTTCCATGGCGAATATGAAATGCTTTATGTGGAAAAAGGTTACGGACAATGCATTATCGGCGATAGCATCATAGACTATTCTGACGAGACTCTGCTGCTGTTCGGTTCGGCACTTCCACACTGCATGCAGAATCCTCCGGAATATGGACAAGATGACAGTCTAAGGGTAAACGGTACGATTATACAGTTTGAAAAAGACTTCATGCAGTATTCCTTCACGCATTACGTGCAATTCATAAACATCAACACCCTTCTGAACGAATCGAACAGAGGAGTCAAGATTTCAGTAAAGAACAAACCGGAGATAACCACATTACTGAAACAGATACCAGAATCAGAGGGAATGGAACAGCTCATACTTTTTCTGCGCCTTCTGCAATCGCTGTCTATGATAAAGAAAAGGGAATTTGCGGCATCACCAAACTACAACCCTGTACCTGCCGAGTTCAAGAACAAGAAAATTGAAAAGGTTGTGGCCTATATAAACAAGAAATACACCGACAATATCACACTCGACGAGATAGCGTCGTATGCGGCAATGAATCCGTCGGCATTCTGCAGATATTTCAAAGACCACACCGGAAAAACACTAAAGCAGTACATCACCGATATGCGTATAGGTTATGCCTGCAAACTGCTTGCCGACGACCGTTTCAACATATGTGAAATAAGTATAGAATGCGGATTCGAATCGGCTGTACATTTCAACCGGTGTTTCAAAGGAGTAACAGGAGTTACTCCGACTGAGTACAGAAAGAAGATTCTGGAATTATAATACTTTCCAGTCCCCTATCGTTCCCGTTTCCGAAGAGAATACAGCGCCTATCTTATAAAGTTTGCGGCTGTCCGACCCGTATTCCATGGCATAGCCTTTTTCTTCTATCTGGTGCATAGCATCATCCGCAGTGCCGTCAAGCTTGAACTCGAAGATATACACATAATCAGGAGTCTCGACTATGCAGTCCACACGGCCATGACTCTGAACCTTCTCAGTATAAACTGTGTAAACGCTTATAAGGCGCATTATAAGGTAGAAGGTATAGTGGAAATAACGCTCCCTCTCACGCTCGTTCTCCTTGCGGCGCATAGTGTAGGGGATGCTGGCAAGGAAAGATGTCAGACCGGTGCGGAAACCTTCCGTGTCACCTCTCCGCAAAAAAACGGCGGCTTCCCTTATCCAAGGATATATTGCGTCACCATTATTAAAATACTTTGAGGCTATCAATGAAAGAAAACCTTCCTTTACCTCCTTGTTCGGGTAATCCAGAAGGAACAGCCCGAACTCCATATCAAACTCCTTTATCGTGAGATAGCCGCTCTGGTAAATCATCGGGAGAGGCTGTTCCACGTCAGCCTTGTAGTCGATAAACTCCTTTGGGGCATAATACTTGCCAGTGATATCGTTCATGTTCTCGTCTGAATGCGAAAGCAGACGGATAAGATATGAAGGAGTGCCGCTCTTGAACCAGTAATCGGAGATTCTTTGTGTGGCAAATGCGTTAAGCAGGCTGAACGGATTATACATATCTGTCATCTGGTCACTGAAGTGATAACCGTCATACTGAGCCTTAAGTCTGTTTCTCATTTCCTCGTATGAACACCTGTAAGCCTTTGCCATGCTCTCCATTGGTTCTCTGAAGGTAGCATCCAGTTCCTCCTGAGTTATACCGCAAAGCGTCTCGTACCTGCTGTGCATGCTTATGTCGAAAGGCTGGTTGAAACCGCTGAACACGCTTACCTGCGAGAATTTTGTCACTCCCGTCAGGAATACGAACTGCAGATGCTCGTCCGCCCCCTTGAACACAGAATAGAAACCTTTCAGGATATTGCGGTGTTCTTCCTCCAGATTCTTGTCAACGTCCAGAACGTCCAATATCGGCTTGTCGTATTCATCAACAAGTACCACGGCACGGCGTCCGCTCTGTTCGTGAGCCTTGACCAGAATCCTCTTGAAACGCAATCCAAGATTAATATCCATAGAACCGTCTTCTATGCTATATTCCTTTTCCCAATCAGATATATAACCCGTAATGGCATCTCTCAATGAACCGGGGCAAGTATATTCCCCTCCATTGAAATCCATATGGAACACAGGATAGACCTTCCAGTCTTTTTCCAGACTGTCTATCTTCAGTCCTCTGAACAGTTCTTTCCTGCCAAGGAAATAATTTTTCAGTGTCGATACGAGAAGGCTTTTCCCGAAACGGCGAGGACGGCTCAGGAAGTATATCTTTCCTTCATGTGCCAGACTATAAACCATATCCGTCTTGTCTATATAGACATAACCGTCTTCGATTATCTGGTCAAAACTTTGTATTCCTATCGGGTATTTCATGTTGGTCAATTAAAAAATTAATAATTAAAAACTAAAAGTCAGCGAAGCTAATTAAGAACCGGGTTACCGGTGGTTAGTTCTTGGTTTTTAGTTGTCGTTGGGTTTCTAAGCGGTATTCTCTTCTACTTTTTACAAAAATAATGAAAATATCCGAAAACCGGTATTTATCTTATATTATTTCTTTCCACTTCAATTTCTTCCATCCCTTTATCAATAAAAAAACACGAAGCCCCCGGCACCGTTTTTCGACAGGATACCGACAGCCCCGGTCAGTTCCACCCACCTTGAAGGACTCATGGTAAACGCATTGCTGCCCGCTTCCGCCAAAAGGGGGTCGAATTCGACCCCTTTAAACGCGGGGTTGTTTAGTTGCTCCCACAGTCCGAGGTATTCCAGCGTGTTCTTCAGTCGCATCCAGTTCTTCACTACGTCTTTAGGCTCGGCAGGATTTTTCTGGCGAGCGATGTCCGTGATGCAGATATAGTCAATGCCATTATGCTGCAAGGTCCTAATGGTGGTACCTTTCACCTGGAGGGTCGATTTCTTTGCCATAGTATTCTTTTTCTTTTGATTACGCTAACAAAAATAACCCTTTTCCGGCAATAATCATTCTATTTCCTATACAATCTTTTAAAGAACGCTTGTTTTGTGCTGCCGCCTGCGAAAGCGGTCGTCGCACCATTCTGTCTATGGGCAGCTCCGGCTTGACGCTTGCGCCGGGGCAGCTGTATGTGGAATGAAGGTCTTAGTTTCGGTGTCGTCAAAATAAATGGTCGTACCGTCAGTTACGAACTTACCGTTCTCTCTCTTGTAGGGCACGTTGGTAAAGCCGGCGAATGTCCAGTCCTACCGTACCGCTTTCCGTAAACTTGATGGCATTGCTCAGCAGATTGTTGGCTATCTGTATCAGCCGGTTGCGGTCACCCATCAGAATGATGTCGCTGCATCCAGTAATGTCTTGCTATCTTTTCCTTTATCTCTTCTTGTTCGTAGAGTACCAGCATGATTCTATTCAGCAATTTTTCCTTTTCAGCCAGCAGCTGGCATATGCTGTCTATACGCTCGCTGCGGCAGGTTCTGGACTTATATATACCTCGTGTACATCCTTGCGGAGACTTCTTATTTTGTAGGTAGTAGCTTCCAATTCCTGTTGTCTGTTCTGTTCATTGAGCCAAATATAGACGATGCCGAAAATGACGAATAGTATCAGCACATATCCTGCCGCTATCTTGGTGCGCAGGTGCCTGGTTGCTATTGTTTTCTGTTTCATGCGGTTTACCTCATTTTGTTTATAATTTCTCCTATGAAAATGCAGCCCACTGACCTTACGGTAGCGGGCTGCGGTGTCTGTATGATGTTGCCGGGCACAAATGCTCGTGCGCGGAACGGGAGTTCCTGTTATTTTCTTATTATCACTTTTCCAATGAATTGCCGACCTCGAACCGGGGCAGCGACTGAACGAAAGTGAGTGCATCGGACAATACTGACAACGCTTCGGCATACCGTTTGTCTTCATATACTGCCGCCATCATGATGTGCATGTTCAGCAGCAGCGGCTGACGTCTGCCGGCATAGCCGGTTGCGGCACGCTGCATATAGCCGCCATCGCCGCTGGCTTCCCGTTCCAGATTAACGAGAGAGACCACCAGCTTGTTGGGGCATTGCTCGCCGGCAGAGCCTATCAGCCCGACCTCGGCCACCCCTTCGGGCTGCCGGTGTGAGCGGGCCAGATATTCATCCAGCCGTGCAGCGTAAGTTGTCAGTATCTTGCGTATCATAATGCCCTGTAATTTACTGTTCTATATATCTGTCAGCCGAACTTAGGGCCCGGCTTTTATTGTTGCCCTTGTTCCAGTGTGGGTAAGAAGTCCTCGCCTATTGTATAAGACCACGCTGAGCCCGCACTCTGTAATGCTTCGTTCATTGATGTCATGGCTGATCTCCAGGTAACATCCGTGCCGTCCACCTTGGTGGTTTCGCCGGTACCTACCTGGTCTTCACCGATGCCTTGTTCCTGGCCGTTGCCTCCCCAGTAGCAGGCGGTGATGATACCGCCACCAAACATGGAGTCCTTGAAGTTCCGTCCCGCCACGCCGCCTGTGGCTCCATCCGGGCCGCTGACAGTTCCCGCAGCATGATAGCAGGCGGTCAGGGTACTCGCAAAATTGTCACCCGTTACACCGCCTACATAGATAGAGCCGGTTCCGTCACCTGTAACGGTCACGCTGCCCGTGGCATAGCAGGCAATGAGAGTGCTGCCTCCTCCGTTGAATCCCACCACGCCACCGGCATAGGTGTTGTTTGTGGGGGTTCTTTCAACGGTCACGTCTTCTGTGGCATAGCAGGCGGTCAGGGTGGCACCATTATTCGTCACACCTGCCATGCCGCCTGCCCGCTGCGTTCCCTTCACTGTGGCCGAGGAGCTGCATCCGGTGATGGAACCGCCCGTTTGGTAGCCCACTACACCGCCTACGTCGCTACTACTGCCGCTACCGCTGACGCTGCCCGACACCGAGCAGTTTTCAAGGGTGCCCCGATAGCAATATCCCGCCACGCCGCCGGCATAGCCCGAACTGTTATCGCTTGTTATCTGTACACCCTCCAGCACCACGTCCTTCACCTTGCCGCCGGTGTCGATGTAGCCGAACAGGCCCGCATATTGGTCACTTCCCGTAACGGTCAGCCCCGTGATGGTCTTGCCGTTGCCGTCGAAGGTGCCGGCGTATCGGTGGTTATAGTCTATGCCTATCGGCGTCCAGTCGATGCCCGAGAGGTCGATGTCGCTCGTCAGGGTGATGTCGATGCTTAAATTCCATTCTTCGTTCACCAGCTTGGCGATGTTCTTCAGGCCCTCGGCGGAGGTCACGGTGTAGTTGCCCTGTCCGTCGTCGGTATATCCCTTGTCCTTATCCAGCGTGATGTTGTAGTAGCTGCCCGCCTCGGGGGTGATGGCAGCAGAGAGGTCGCGTTCCTTGTTGTCGTTGTTCGCCATCAGCTTGGTTATCTCGTAGCCGGGCACCACGTTCGCTTCCCAGCAGGTGATGGCGTTGCCGTTCTCGGTGTATTCGCACTTCTTCATCTCTATCCAGCCCTCTTGCGAGCCTTGCACTACCGTGCCCTTTTCATAAGTACACTGTGTGTAGGTATAGAGCTGAAGACTCTGCACCTCGCCGAGTGCATCGTCCGAAGGCGTGACGCGCACCTTGGCCAGACGGTGGGCAAAGGTCAGCGTGACGGGTGTCAGGTAGTCGCCCGTGCCCGAGCCGCCCAGCAGGTAGGCAAGACTTTGACTTTGGTCGCCGAGGTCGAGGGTGCCGCCCGTGGCGGGGTACCAGGCGGTGACGGTGTGTTCGCCGGAGTCGCTCCAGTACAGGGGTGACTCGGCTTTGATGGATCCGTCGTCCTGCACGATGTAGATGCCCTCCTCGGCGTTTATCTGCACGGCGAACCGGTCGCCCGCGCTGAACACGCTGCCCGTGCCGTCCCCGTTCTCGCTGACGCGCGTCGCCGGTGCGCCCCACGGCTGCGCCTCGCCGCCCTCCACGCCGAGGGTGATGCGGGCTATCTCCAGCGGGTATTGTCCTTCGGGCAGACGGTCACCGTCCGCCAGTTCGTCCTTCGTGCAGGCAGCCGTGGCAAGTAGCAGTATTGCGAATACAAAACTGTTGGTTTTCATCTTATTATTAGTTTATTTATATATTTCTTTTTTTCTATGTCATTTCAGGAATCCAGGGATACCCTCCCGGTCATTCCGCACTTGATGCGGTGCTCCACGTCATACCGCGCTACGACGCGGTACTTCCCGTCATTCCGCACTTGATGCGGAATCCAGAAATACCCGGGCAGGGAATACCGGCAAAGGCAATACCCACAAGAGGCCCCTCTCTGGACCCCGCATCGTGGTGCGGGGTGACACGGAGCGCATCGTGGTGCGGGGTGACCCGAGTGGTATGTGGGGCTTACAGCGTGATGCTTACATTGTTCGAATTTCCGGGTTCCCACGGGGTAATCTCCGGTTCTTCCACCGTGATGCCCTTGTTGTTGAGCGTGATGTTATAGGTGTAGGCATAGCCTGCGTCTAACTTAGACGTGGATGGCTTCGGCAACGTGGTTGTGTATTCCACGCCGTTGTACACCACACTCAGGTTAAGGGGCGTTGTAAAATCCAATGTCTGCGGGAAAATGAAGAGTTGCGAGGTGGTGGCGCCGTCGTCAAACCACATGGTAATCGGCGAGGGATAGTTGACAGTCAGGGCGGTTTCACCGGTAGTGGTGTTGAAAGTGCCTACAGTCTTCAGACCATTTAACATGCAGTGTTTAAGAATTTTTTCGCTGAAGTCAACGCCTTCGCCCTCCAAAAAATTGAACTTGACGAGGCTCATGCAGTGCTTGAACGCATGCTCGCCGGTGAAGCTCACCGTCGGGCTGCTGGTGCTGCCCGTGGCTCCCGAGGCGAAAAGGAAGTCTATTTCGGGGCCCTGACCGTATTGATCGGTGTTGACTGACACGATTCCATTCTGCAATTCGCTGTCCTCCCTATACGGGTAGTAGGCGCTGAAGGTCTTCGTTTCGGTGTCATTGAAATAGATGGTTGTACCCTTGGGCCCGAACTGGCCGTTCTCTCTCACGTAGGGCACGTTGGTGATGTCTTCGCTGTTGATGCCGATACAGTCGTTGTCGGTAAAGCCGGTCCCCTCCGAATTGACGCGGGTGGATACGGCCTTATAGATGTCGGCGGTGAACTGTGCGGCTACGGGGCCGTCGTTGTTCAAAATCTCATTTTCATTGTTGCAGGCGGCAAGTGACAATGCCAGCACTGCGAGTGCAAAGTGTTTAGTCTTCATTTTATTCATTGTTAATTGTTAATTGTCTTACATTTCCGCGCTAACGTCGCCTCCGTCCCCCGTTTCCCATCCGGTAATCTCGAATCCTGAAAATTCCGTCTCTTCTGGGGTCTCGACCAGTGTGCCTCCGAGGGTCAGCGACTCGCTCTTTCCGGCGTTGAAATCCTTGAGGGCTTCCGTGAGGTCGCTCTCCAGCGTCGTGGGGAGCGGGTTGCCGTCAGCATAGCGGATTTCGCCCGTCAGCAGCTGCTCCGTGCCGGTCACACCCAGCAGCCGCACCGTGGCCGTCCACTTGCCGGCATCGGCTCCTTCGGTAATCTTCGTGAAGGGCAGCACGACGCTCGAAGCGGCTCCGTAGGTATCGGTAGCGAAGTCAAGTGTCCCGGCCGCACCCGTCAGGCTGGCTGCAATCTCCGTGATGCGTCCGGCGGCATCACCGGTAGGCTCGATGACAAGCGTCAGCTCACGCACCTGCTGCTTCATTGCGGCGGTCAGCTCGTAATCGGTGTCGGCTTCTATAGCCACCTCCTGCACGGATGTGAAGAGCCAGCCGGGGGCGTTGCTGATGAATGCTTCGGTTTCTGCTTGTTGAACTACGGTAGCGGTGGTGCCGCTTACCGTAATGCCGTCGGCAGGGTTATACACCGCAAGGGTATAACTGCCCGGATTGAAAAGATAGTCCGGCGAGTGGGTCGCACCGGTCTCCGTGCCCGTATAGTCACCCATGGTGACCGTCCATGTGGCAGGTATGTCGATGCCCTCACCGCGGGCCGACCAGTCGGCTGTCACCGCAATCTTCCCGTAGTCGGGGTGCGGCGTGTCATAAAGCGTGTCCTTCACGCAGGAAGAGAGCAGCACGGCGGCTGCCATTCCCATCATATTTATATATTGTCTTGCTTTCATATTCGATTATTCTCCGTTTTTAGAACAACTTACATAAATTGGGCTGCGCCTCGCGCATTCTAAAGTAAACTTTAATGCGCTCGGCTTGCACCAATTTTCCATACCAATGTCACACCGGCATTGATGGGGCCCCACCAGTCTTTTGTCTCGTTGCCGCGGCGTACTCGCACACCGTCAATGACTTCATATTTCTCATAGTCGGCATTCAGGTAGCCCAGACCGAGGTTGAAATCAAGATCTAATGCCTTGTTCAGCCGCAGCTGGTAGCCGGCGGTGATGCCGCCACCCATCAGGTCGCCCTGCTTGCCTGTTTCGGAGAGCTTGTAGTTGAACTGTCCGGCCTTGAACATCGCACCCAGATACCAGGCTTTCTTCTCGCCCATGTAGTAACGCACTTCCGGAGCCACTTCCCAGAGGGCATAGCGGCGGTCTTTGTTGCTCCAGCTCCATGATGTCCACGAGCCGTTTACGGCAATGCCCCACGACGGGCAGATGCGCCATTCGATACCCAGGTCGGGGGTGAGGGTGGCCCAGCGCAGCAGGTTGGCACGCAGGGCGAGGTGGTAGGAGTCGTGCTCCGGGTGCCCGGCCTCGGCCCGTTGCCGTTCGGCCTCCAGGCGTTGCTTCTCTGCTTCCAGGCGTTGCTTCTCGGCCTCCAGACGTTGCTTCTCGGCCTCCAGCCGGGCTCGTTGTGCTTCAGCTTCGGCCCGTTGCTTCTCGGCCTGTTGTTGCTCGGCCTCCAGGCGGGCCTGTTCGGCACGCTTCTCGGCCTCGGCCTGTTGCTCCGGCCCGGCCTCGGAGGTCTGGGCGGGAATGGCGATTCGCACCGTTACATAGTCGCCGCCGGAGGTGTGGTTGCGGGTGGTGA
>UQTJ01000003.1 GCA_900544075.1 uncultured Bacteroides sp. | reverse complement strand
GTCGGGGTACCAGGATTCGAACCTGGGACCCCCTGCTCCCAAAGCAGGTGCGCTAACCGGACTGCGCTACACCCCGAAGATGTTTTTGCATATTTGATTTCTTTTACCTTGTCGGGGTACCAGGATTCGAACCTGGGACCCCCTGCTCCCAAAGCAGGTGCGCTAACCGGACTGCGCTACACCCCGAAGGCGTTTTTCTCAAATGCGGTGCAAAGATATAGGTTTATTTTTAATTAAACAACACTATTGGCTAAAAATTTCACAAGTTATTTTAATCCGACCTCTCTGAGCATCAAATAACCGGAAAATACAAAAACTGTTTTATATGTTTTTATTATAATACTTCTTGCAATAATAGTCTTATTTTCATACATTTACGGAGAAAGTAAATATAATATACCATGAAAACATTATTATCAGTCATTTTCTTTTCATTCTGTTTCGGAGCGTATTCACAGAAATACGAACAGGGAAAATATTTCATCAACGAGAAAAAAGATACGATATACATTACGCCTGAACAGATGCCTGAGTTTCCTGGAGGGGTAACAGAATGCCTCAGATTTATTGGGAGAAACCTTGATTATATAAGCGGTTGCAGTGGACAGTATAGAGTAATTGTAGGGTTCATAATAAACGAAGATGGCTCCATCAGCGATATAGAAACCATGAGATCAGAAGGTGAATACTACGACAAAGAAGCCAAAAGGGTAATCTCAATCATGCCAAAATGGAAACCCGGAGTACATAAAGGTAAAATAGTAAAAACCAGATATATTCTACCTGTAACATTTCGTTTACAATAAATACCAATACTAAAAAGCCACTAATATATGGTAAAAAAAATGCTTCGTCATTTTAATTGAAACGACGAAGAGTTTCATTTAAAACGACGAAGCATTTTTTCGTGGCCTATTTTATACCTTCAAAAAGGCTCTGAAACTTACTTAACTTTCATAGTAAATCCTTCGGAATGCGAACCGAACTGAGGCGCATAAACCGAAATCACAGATGCAGGACCTGAAACATAATTTCCGGAGCGAGTGACATAAGCATCATAAGTGATAGTATAAGTACCTTTGCGCATACTGTCAACAAAAAACTCCACTGACGCATCCTTGTTTACACGATAGTATCCAAGTCCGTCTGACCATGAATAAGACGAAAGTTGCGATACCGCTTCAAGACATGCAGGCTTTTCATCCTTTATTCTTACGAAATCCATATCACGGTCGGCACTGACGGTAATGGATACCGTAACCTTATCACCTACCGACAATACTGATTCACGGTCTATCTCCCTGTCGCCGGACATATACTTGCGCTCTATCCTCAATCCGTCGCCATCATAAAGTTTCACCTTATCCATACTTTCAAGACACTGTGTATATACAGAAGCCCATCCCGTACCGGAACCTTTACGTGAAACAGTTATAGCCTTTACATTATTTATCTCCTCGCCATGCAGAGAAACAGAAACCTGACCTATCGCATCATCCGGAGTAGTGATTGTTTCACCGCCAACGTTTGCTGTCATAACAGAAGTGGAATCGAGCCTGCTTCCTCCATCGGCAAGAAAAGCGTATATGGCATTTACAGACGATACCGGAGTGTCCCACACTTGTACCTGCTTCTGCTTCAACAGCCATAGGCGCATATCATCAAGCAGAGCCTCCTTGTTCTCTCCCAAACGCATTATGGCCTCCATAGCAGATACATGAGCCGGTATTCTATAGTTACACCAGGAATATCCTGCCTTGTAGGTATCGAAATAAGACCCCATTTCTTCATTGCTAACCATATATTCCATAACCGACTGCAACAGCATCTTAGCATCATTCACCTTTCCGGCAGCGTCCATAACGGTGGCCATCACGGATTTCTCCTGTATATCGAGCGATGCAGACTTGCCCATGAAATAATCCGTAAAATATGAATTGACCTTTGCATCTGCCTGACGTGCAGCATCCTTGTCTATCGCACAGATATACAGATAATACATTATCATATCCTGCGGCACATAAGTGTTTTTATCATTTATCATACGACTATGCCACTCGGCAGCCTCTTTCGCAAGATATCCGATTGCTTCCAGATAAACATTGTTCATCCGCGAATCGAATGTTATTCCCAGACTCTTAAGCCTTGCCAACGACTGCACTATCTGCAGAGTGATATATGGACTTGACGACATACCCTTGAACCACGGCCATGAACCGTCCTCCAACTGTAGTTGCGTCAGATTTGTTACAGCCGTTGAAAGTCTGTCTTTCATTCCGTTCACATCAAAAAGCAAAGCTATGCGCTGTTTCCGTGCAGCATCATTTTCCGCCTCTGCCAGCCACGGAGTTTCTTCGATGATAATGCTCTTCAATTCCTCATTCTTAGACAGTTCCGACCAGAAATCTTTGTCGCTATTGCCTTGCAACATCCATGTATCGAACACCTGCTTGATTTTCGGATTTGACCTGACGATATGCAAAGACAGCGAATTGGCATACAATGCGGTAGCCCATGACATCGCATCATCAGAAGAAGGAGTGCCAAGTACAGGCAATGCCTGAATCACATGCCACTGAGGATTTGCAGTCATTTCCACTGTCAGTTTCTTGCCTGTGGCAGTCTGGCTACCACCATTAAATAGTTTGCCCGTATCTACAGTCTTCGTTTCATCTCCACGCAACTGCACGGGGATATTCTCCACTATCAACTGCTTGTCCGACAACACAGGCAGGTAATGACGTTCGCCGTCACTGAACTCACCAGCCTTAGCCATTATCGTGCATACCAATACGTCTATGCCTTCCGTCACCTTATAATTGAAAGCAACGACACCGGTTTCACCTTCACTGACATTGAAATCTTTCGTCTTGGTATATACCACCCTGCCATTTACAGGATTAGACATGGTCATAGTCACCTTTCCGCTAACATCACCTTCAGACATATTTATGAGTGATGACGATATAGAAGAGTCATCGCCCACTCTTACGAAACGAGGCATATTGGGCTGTACCATAAACGGTTTCGACGTAGTGAACGAAGCCTTTACAAAACCGTAATCCATATCTTTGGTGTGTGCAAAACCGTTGAAATTCCATTTGGTCAAGGCGTCAGGCATAACGAACGTCACAGTGACTGTTCCCGTGGAATCCGTATGCAGACGCGGGTAATAGAACGCTGTTTCGGCGAAATTTTCGCGAAGGGAAACAGCCTGACTTCTGCCGGCATCCTCATGAGACGAAACTCCTTCAACCGACATTTCTTCTTCAACCGCCATATCTGCGGCAACAGCCTGTTTCTTGTACAACAACGAACCGGATTGCTTGTCGTCATAACGGTTCATCGCCAAACCCGGTACCGCCGCTGCCAATGCACCAATGGATATTCCACGAGAGCCATAATAGTTCCACGAAAACGGTATAAACCGGGTAAAACCACTACCAAAGATGAAATCCATGCCATTGCTGATATTGATATAATCATAACCAACCCTCATATAAGGATTGTCAATTGTTCTCAGACTCTGTACAACGACACGAGGAATCTTTCTTGAGAAAGATAATCCGAAATGCCAATCATGGGGATAAAGTTCGTCCAGCGAAGCGTCATAAGCAGATGCAAGCACAGAAGCACTGACGGGCTTACCGTCCTTGTCCCTGACAGTGAGCTTCCATTCTTCTTTCTTTCCAGGAAGGAGTTTATCCCTGAATGACTCCCACGCAATGACCAGTTTCTTGTCAGGTTCAGGCTTGGCAAGGCTTATCACCTTTTTATACAATACCCCCTTACGCATGAAAGAAAAACATACGGTAATGCCGTCGCCATATTCTTCTTTATATCCATAACTGAATTTCTGTATTGAGTTTGAGAACATTATCCTGCGGCTATCCAACCTCTTTCCTGCCGTGAACGCATCAACCATAAGGTAAACATCATCATCCGAACTACCGACATAAAAGTCAACGTTTTTACCATCGGCAAAAGAAGCACCATCCTGATAGAACCACTCTACCGTCTTGAAAGGAGGGACGGTATCCGCAAGAGAGAACAAAACGAAATCATTAGTCTCGGACACCTCGCATCCTTTGGAATCAAGTGCGGAAATTTTCATTCGGTATTTCCCTGAAGAAAGAGAACTAAATGAATATGGCACGAAAGATTTACCGGCTTTTTCTTCTCCACTGAATACGGATTTCCCAACTATATTATTTTCACCATCCAATTTATAAATGAAATACTTGACGTTTGTTTCCACCGGCATCCTTTCACAATTGAAAGCCTCAAACTTAATATTCTCCATCCTCTCTTTAGCCACTTTTTCCGCCAGGCCCGATATACTCAATTTCAACGACTTGTCTCCTACAGATACAGAATATTCTCCCACTTGCGTCTCGCCGGAAAGGCTTGTTACCGTAGCAGTGACATTAAACCTATGATAAACACCAAAATCTGACGCAGTATCGCCTTCCTGCTTTACCAAACAGAAATCAATGTGGAACCTGCCATCGGCATCCGTCATAGTTTCTCCTGTAAAAAGTTCACTTTCATTCCAAGCATACCTCCACCATATATTATATGCACGGGTTATTCTATATTCCACCTTTGCCATCCGCAATGGAGCACCGGCAAAGGTCATCACCTTAGCTTCTGTCCGTACCGAATCACCAAGAGAATATTCTTTTTCATTTTTTTCGAATACTACATCGAAAGTAGGCCGCTTATATTCCTCTACCCTTATACTGCCATAGGCATTATCCGCCTTTACTCCAAAGTATCCCGGCATAGCATTCTGCCTTAAGACAAACTCAGCACTGTAAACGCCAAAATCATCGGTGACCACATTAACCTTTTCCACTTCCTTCCCGTTAGTATCCGTAAGTGTTACACAGACGTCTTCCCCCTTCAAAACAGAAACAGAATCGTCCTTCTGGATATATTTGACTCCTGACACATACACTTTCTGTCCGGGGCGGTAAATGGAGCGGTCAGTGAATATTGTCGTCTGCTCACCGGCTTCCGTATCGCCCGCATTCAGGAAATGTCCGGCAGAATAAAAGCTAGAAATATTCATGAAATCATTACCCGGAGTGCGCACATTAAAATATTCCAACTTATCCTTTGCCAAACTCACCGTCACGCAACCCTTCTCGTCCGTTTGATAAATATTATTTATTTCATATTTGCCGTTATCCTGCGCATAAGATACTATTTCCGCATTAGGAACAGGATGTCCTGTCATACGGTCAACAGCCACAAGCTCTTTCTTGTCTCCAGGCAACGGTAAGACCACACACTGATATTGAGATACGTAAACCACCTCGTAACTAGCCACGTCAGGTTTCTGTTTTGAAAACAATTTCAATATGTATATACCATCATCCGGCAATTTGTACTCCAAGCTTGTTGTTCTGGTTTTATAATCAGCAGTAGGAGGAAGAGTATAATTATTCACAGCTACACGGCTACCTTGTTTCTTGACAAGCTGTCCATAGTTTTTCCTGTCACGCAATCTTTCTGAATTCGGTGAAAGTCCCAATCTATAGGCCTCCATTGTCACACTGGTGATATTTTTATACGACACTTCTATCTCGGTCTTATATCCAGGGTAAACAAAAGGGATTTTTACATCAAGATAGGGAGACTCAATGGATTTCTTCATGCTTTCAAGTTCATCCGTCCACTCCGTATCAGGATAAATAGCAAGAGCTTTCTTTACTTCAGACATCGCATCAACATTTTTATTCCGGCCAATATATCTGGAAGCTAGTTTAAGCACTATATCACAATACACATCAATATCCTCATATTCAGCGGCTAACCTCTTAAATTCGTTTATTGCATCATCGGAAGAAAGCTTATCCTTTGAATATACACAATATCCGGAAAGATAAACCAGCCGTGCCTCGCGTGTCAATGCTTCTGCCTGCCTGTCACGATACGGACTGTCCACATCCGAATACAGAGCTATCAGAGAATCATAAATACCTATTATCTCGTTATGTATTTTTTGCTCATTTCCCCTTGCCGGAACAGAGAGTAACGTACGTATGGCCTGACGCGCAAGGAAATCATACATATTATCATCAAAATATTCTTTACTAAGTTCTTTCGAAACAACTATAGGATAAAACAAAGCCGCCGAACGTGATGCCAACAAATCTTTTTCCTGTAGCGACAAGCGCAAACATGATATTATGGAATCGAGTTGCAAAGGAATATCCGTCGCACTCATCGTTGCCATAATACTGTTAAGCACGGCCTTACCCATCACATCAGTTTCCGATGCAGTCCATTCCCTCAGTCTGTCTTTCTGAATTTGAAGACTGTCATAGCTTAATCTCACCTTATATTCTGAACAGACCATGAAAGCCTTAATCATCTGAGGCAAGTTCTTATCCGCCACGGCCAATGAAAATATTTTTTCCGATTTTTCTATGACAGAACGCGGAAGATCCTTTTCCTGTAACGTTTCTACCTCCTTCCAAAGTTTGTCATAATTACGTGCTTCCACGGATATAGGGAAAATGATGAGCATCACCATCAATCCCACAAACAAACAATATCTCTTCATATGTTTTTGATTTGGTTAAACCTATATGTTTATATAAAGAAACAACTTATAAACGTAAATGCTGCATTTTTTATGCTAAAAGATTATAAATCATGTTTTTTATCTATTTCGGGATAAAATATGACGCAATTTGCCAAAACCTAAACCTGAAAACTTGAATTATAATTTGACTTTACGCTTACCTTTCGCTATTTTTGCAATGTTGAACAGAATTTAAATACCGTTTAAATACTGTTTAAACACTGTTTTATTGCATTAAAAAAACATATTAAACCATTTATAAAATGAAAACTTTCAATTCACGAATGTCGGAAAAGGCAAAAAGCTGCATTTGGATGTCAATGATGTATTCAGTCACCGCGATAGCTTTATGTTTAGTGTTGGTATTGTTATCAGAAAAAAACATAGACAACCTGGTAGCATTTATCGCTTGTTTCATTTTTATGGCACTCACATCATGCATACGCATATACAACACGGAATACAATATCACAGACGGGATACTCAATGTGAAAGATTTCAAATCAAAGTCAATCAAAATCGCGGAAATAAAAAAAATCACCTTATTGAAAGACAAAAAAAGATTTACCCTGAATATTCCATATGACACCATAGTAGAAGAAAAGAACGGGAAAAAAACATGTCTTGCACCAGAAAACAGAAATGAAATGGTCGGAATACTGAAGAATATAAATCCGGAAATCATTTTCGATTAGCCAAAATATAACCTTCACGGATAGACACAAACGGATAAAGAAACTCCAATATTGATGTACCTTTGAAGAAACATCAATATTGGAGTCTGCATAATATTTTTTATAATCAAATAAAACGAACTATTTGATATATTGCAGCAGCCAATATGGCACTGACAGGAATGGTCAAAATCCAAGCAGTCATCAAACTTTTGGTCACTCCCCAACGTACCGCTGAAAGTCTTTTAGTAGCCCCGACGCCAATTATCGCTCCAGTGATTGTATGGGTCGTGCTTACAGGTATTTTCAAGAATTCCGTCAAATATAAAGTAAAGGCTCCTGCAGTTTCTGCGACAACACCTTCCAAAGGTGTCACTTTTGTAATGCGTGTACCCATTGTCTTTACAATTTTCCACCCTCCGGACATTGTACCCAAAGAAATAGCGGTAAAACAGGCAAAAGCCACCCAATCAGGCAAGTCATTAATGCTGTTTATTCCCATGCCAAGGCCTTCCGAATGAGCCGCAATCAAAGCAGCAGCAATGATACCCATGACTTTCTGGGAGTCGTTCAATCCATGACCTACACTGAACAAGGCAGAAGAAACAAGTTGTAATTTCTTAAACCATAATTCTGCCGTACTAGGATGCGCACGTCTGCATATGTACAACACCAACAAAGTAAAACCAAAGGCTATCACCATTCCGATAAAAGGAGCAAGAAAGATGAAAGCTACAATTTTCAATATTATGCTCAATTGAATAGCCCCAAAACCATGCGCCATGATGGCAGCCCCTGCAAATCCACCAATAAGAGTGTGGGACGAAGAGGAAGGAATGCCTTTCCACCACGTGAATAGATTCCATATTATGGCAGCAATGACACCGGACAATATTATAGGCAAAGTTATGAAATCCTCTACAACCGTTTTAGACACTGTATTGGCTATTCCGAAACCACCAATAATGTATTTGGCAATGAAGAAAGCCACAAAATTGAAAAACGCGGCCCATATCACAGCCTGAAAAGGAGTTAGAACTTTTGTTGAAACGATGGTAGCTATTGAATTGGCCGCATCATGGAAACCGTTGATATAGTCGAATATCAAAGCCAATACTATGATGATAACTAATAATTCCATGTATTTTCCCTGCCTTTATGCATATTTAACAATAAGATTTCTCAATATTTTCCCAACACGCTCGGCTGTATCTGTGGTTTTTTCCAATTCCTGCATTATTTCTTTGATTTTGATTAATTCCACGCAGTCTTTCTCTTCCTCAAACAATTTCTTTACGAACAACTCATATACGTCATCTGCCTGATTTTCAATATCATGTAATTTCTCGCAATACTCACGCAATGCGGCAGGTTTCTTACGGAACGTTTCAAGTTCATCCATCGCCTTTCCAATATAAATCGCTTCTTGCTGAAGCAACTTGCTCAGTTCCTTACCACTGTCAGAAATCGGATGGGGATTGTAAATAGTTATACGCTTCGCACAGCTATTTATACCGTCTATCACGTCATCTACCGTTGATGCCAAATCATGAATATCCTCACGGTCGAAAGGCGTTATGAATGTTTTTCCCAACTCATCAAAAATTTGATGAGTTTGTTTATCGCCTTCGCGCTCGACATCTTTGATACGTTTGTAATATTCACTACGTTTTTCCGGTGTATTATATTCAAAACTTTCTACTAACAAGTTTGAAGAATAAATAAGAATCTCCGACAAATGTTTTAACATCGGAAAGAACTTGGGTTCCTGCGGCGCAAATCGGCTAAAAAAAGAATTTTTCATAAATATACACTGTATTTTAATTCCTGTTTGATTAATTTGTTTTTATAATTTATCTCTTTAATTTCAATTTGGTTCTTACTACTTCCACTATGGCAGGCAATATGGAAATAACAATGATTGCCACTATAAGAAGTTTCAAATTATTTTGTACAAAAGGCAGGTCTCCGAAAAAATATCCGGCATAGCAGAATAACACAACCCATAAAGCACCACCTGCCACATTATATATCATGAAAAAATAATAATGCATTTTCCCCATTCCTGCCACAAACGGAGCAAAAGTACGAACGATTGGCACAAAACGTGCTATGATGATTGTCTTACCTCCATATTTTTTATAAAACTCGTGAGTCTTATCCAAATGTTCTTGTTTGAATATGCCAGAATTTTTCCTGCCAAACAACTTTTTTCCAAAAAAATGGCCTATAATATAATTGCAAGAATCACCAGAAATGGCAGCGACCAATAGTATCAAAACCAAGATATTGATTTCCAGCGGAACACCGGGAAGAGCGGCTATAGCACCTGAAACAAACAGTAATGAATCGCCGGGAAGGAATGGCGTAACGACCAAACCTGTTTCACAGAAAATAATTAAAAATAATATAATATACGTCCATGCATGGTATGTTTGGACTATTTCAATCAAATGTCGATCTATATTAAAGATAAAATCCAGTAAAAAATCCATGTAAATAAATTGATATTAGCATATAAAAAAGAATTTAATTTTCATATTGCGGCAGGCCGGAACAATAATCCCGTATCAATAATCTTCAGGAAACATATATGAATAAAAAAACGGCCCACCAACCTTATAATTTATGCTAAATCAAAATACGTTTGATTTGATAAATATAATAATTGTCCGAGTAACGAGTGAAGAGTAAAAAAGAGAAATAAGATGTCACCTTTTCTTCCGGCAAGAATATTTTCCGTAAATGGGTTATGTCTAAAGCATTAGAATAAGTCTTTAACAACTTATAAGACAAAGTGGAACGTCCGCTATTATAAACATTGTTATTTGCGATACAAAATTGAAACAATAAATTTACTCTTTCGTTATCAATCTCCTTTTTTTCGGACAAACCTCTGAATATATGATTGATTATCACCGTATCATTTTGCCATTCAGCCACACAAGTATTTTCATACTCATGACTGTCATATACGGTGGAATAGTCACCCGAAACCAGGTATATCCCCAATGCGATGTATAAAAGAAACAGATACTTCACCATAGTGGGTGCAAATATACGAAGTTTTTTTATGGCGACGAAATTGTTTTTTATTTTTATTTCAGAAGAACAACTTCACATACATAAAGTAGCATGGCATTCCTCATCTGTTTTTTTTACCTCGCATAAAATTATACCTGTATATAAAATTGGCCATTATATAACTGTCCACACCGTTATATTCGGTAATGGAACGCACATTGGATTTCAAACTTCTTGATATATTGCTTTTACGGGCAAGCATATCATACGCCTCTATACTTAAAATCGCCCTACCCTTATAAAATGATTTAGATAGACGGGCATTCCATAATAGCTCGTCGCGGTTGAAATACTCATCGTCATACCCCCTGCGCGATTGATTTACAATTCCCGACATTATACTTACATGCCACGGAAGATTGAATGCGACGGAACATCCATAAGAAAAAGTATATGGCCTCTGATTATTCTCAGGATAAAGTTCGTTTTTCTCAAAGGTATAGCCAAAGGACGAATTGGCTGAAAGCTCCATCAGTTCATTCCTGAACACGCCGCTCAATCTGGCATTAAGTCCTGTTTCGGAAAGGGTGTTTTTCATTGTAGATTTGGTGGAATTCTCATAAATATAAGTTACGCTATTCCTATAACGGAAAGATGTATTGGAATGAATGGTAAACTTCTTGTTCCTCAGGGCTGTATTGAATCCGACCGAAAGGTTTCCATTCCAGTTCCCGTTTATATTCCTTGGCATGGTTATGCGTCCGCCGGTTTCTTCATTATACATCGTGCTGTTGCTGATACTGTTTTGAACGACAGAGGCATTGGCGTTTATAATGACAGAACGCTGGTGATCGTTATTGTAGGTGTTCATCCCTAATCGAATATTGTGGGTAAACGAAGGCAGAAGCCCGGGATTACCGACGCGTATGTTCAGCGGATTTGAATTGTCTTCGATAGGGAGCATCGACTCCATACTCGGCTGGGAACTCTTGCCATAATATTTGAACTGCAACTGGCTCACTTTCGAGAAACGGTATTTGAAATCTATCTTCGGTGCAAAATTAAACAAATGCCTTGTGGTATCCATATACGCCTCACCAAGGCGATATGACAAAACAGACTTCTGCGGTTGCATCGTAATCCCCACGCTTAGCCTGTATTTCTTTTTTACCACTCGCACTGTCATGGATATGTCGTGATTGAAATACTTATAATCGGCATCCTTCCCAAGACTGTCAATCATACATGATTCATAACCTTGCGGCAATTCCTGTTCGAGAGACCAGCCATCATAATCAATAAAATCATATGTTGACTTTCCGCTGAAATTGTTCTTGTAAAGAAACTGGTAGCTGAATTGCAGGAATACAGACTTGACAACAGGCTCGCTATATGTGACTTGTACGCTGTAATTCCTGCCTTCCGTTTCCGTAGAAATAAGCTGACGGCGATATGCCACCGAGTCTTCACCCATGGAGTTCTTTATACGGTAATATTTAGTTTCAGAATCACGGAATCTGTCATTATCCGATTCGTTTACACCCATTCCAAGCCTTAATCCTATGTTACGTCCGCCGGTTCCTATCTTCCTGTTCAGTGTAAGCGATGCGCTGCCGTTAATTCTTTTCACCAGAGACGAATTATTCACCGCAGATGAGTTGATACGGATTTTCCTTAAAGCCTTCTCCAGTTCATCGTCTTCTTTCGGATAAAGATAATTACCCGGATTATCTACCACCTCACCCGGGTCTGCCCTGAAACTTCCTGAAACATTACTCTGCCTGCTATCATCAGACGAATATGAAAAGACAGGTCTGAAAAGTATCGTCGTAAGCTGGTCAGGTTTCCATTCCAGACGCCAATCGGTCCTGATATTTCCGGAGCCGCTTTTATTGATATTATTGGCATTAGAGAAAGTGCTTCTTGCAGAATAGAACCTTTCCGTTGAATTTATTCCACGTACATCCTTGTCGCTTCCTTTCCACTGCACACTACCTCCTATTTCCAACTTCTCATTCTTTATGGCCATATTGTATCCTGCATTATATGCAGACACAAGACCGTTGTTCTGTTTCCAGTTGGCACGCGAACTGTTCGAAAAGTTCCTATTCCCAACATTATTGGCAGTTCCTATGACGGAATGCTGCGTATCATCGACAAACCTGTTTAGCATTACTTTAGAAGAATATCTACCATGTGTTCCACCTGCCGCATCAAGGTTCCCAAACCACCCTTTATTCTTTCCTTTCTTGAACTTGATGTCGAGTACAACCTCATCGTCGCCATCGTCTATACCGGTCATCCTCTCCATGTCCGATTCTTTGCTGTACGTCTTAAGCTGGTCGATAAGTTCTACCGGAAGATTCTGAAGCCCCGTCTTCATGTCGCCGCCGAAAAACTCCTTACCGTCAACCATAATCTTCTTCAACTCACGTCCGTTAATTTTGATTTTCCCGTCATCGTCCACTTCCGCGCCAGGCAGTTTCTCTATCAGTTCTTCAAGCACAGCTCCTTCAGATACTTTATAAGCCGAAGCGTTATACAATACCGTATCTTCCTCTACCTTGACGGGAGGAGCTTCGGCCGTAACGACTGCTTCATCAAGCATGATGGCATCAAACGAAAGTTTCAATTGCCCCAACTGAATGTCATTACGCGGTAACGATTTATAATACAACTGTTTACAGAACGAATTATACCCTATGTAAGATGCCGCCACAAAATAAGCTCCAGGTTTCGACAAACGCAAGCAGAACGAGCCATCCTTATTGGTTACCACGCCTGACACAAGTGTCGAGTCAGGCATTGAGAACAACTGCACGGTGGCATACTCTATCGCCATTCCTGTATCAAAATCAGACACTACTCCCCTAAGTGCCACAGCATTCTGCGAGAACACATCAAAATGAAATAATAACAGGATAGATAATATCAGATAAATGTTTTTCATTAGGAATGACTTATATTTATAAATGTTTCAAATGCCTTTTGTGTATTAGATAGATAAAGTGAGAAAAGGTTTAAAAGAAAAAGAGTATAAAGTCAGGAAAAATCCCAACTTTTATACTCTTTCTGAAAATTATAATCTAACCATAATTAGAATGCTCTTAGCCCATAGTCGAATTTCATTTTTTTATTTGCTTTAACCTCAATCTTTAGATTGTTCTTACCGAGTTTCAGATAATCAGCATAATCACTCAAATTAAACTGGTTATAATGTCTTGTTTGAACTACATTTTGGTTGAAAACTTCAACTCCGTTAAGCCAAACTTTTACATCACCGGCCACATTTAACCACAATGAAAGATTTTCGTATTTTTTGTCAGATTCAAAATCTGTTTCCGAACAAACTTTTACCCCTTTCTTTTCTATAGGAAATGGCAAAGAGACTTCTTGCTTTTCTGCTCCATCTATAGAAATGACAGCTTTATGTTTCTTTCCATTTTGTCCATCAACAATAAGAATTTCCGACTTAGAAGAATTGACTTTATACAATTTACTATGCATAGCATGCAACAGAGAAACAGGTATTTTTGTTATCTTCCTGTCATACGTCATAAGTCCGTTAACCTCTCCTTCCACATCAGTGGTCTGAGTATATATTGCAGCTGCCAATCCTTGTGAAACAAGAGATTCCACATCAAACATTAATCTTCCATAATTATCAATCAAAGCCATAGCCCCATCTATGTTCTTATAGCCCCAATTTCGTTTAGAAGTATCCCAAAGATGACCATCAATGGCCCATCCATAACCACCAAATTCACCTAATACAGAAATACGGTCTCCATTATTTTCTGGTAAAACCATTGAAGATACCGGATAGTTATGCACATCATACATATGACCAACCCCTCTGTCTGTCCAACCTGTTACACCGTCAATTATGCGGGACTTGTCATAATCCATAACCTTTTCTACAATTTCTTTAGTGTTATGCTGTCCCCAACCTTCATTGAACACAACCCATGTAGTAATACAAGAGTAGAATTTCAATCTGTCTATCATATCAAACATTTCAGCCTGCCATTGAGCCGAATGTTCAGCCGGAGCATTCCAATCTTCTTTTGCATCAGCTTTGACATGTTCTACATTTTTCCTTGAAGTAGCAAATCCAGAAACCATATCCTGCCACATCATCATTCCTAAAGAGTCTGCATAATAATAATATTGTTCCGGTTCTACTTTTATATGCTTACGAATAGTATTGAAACCCATCTTTTTAAGCTGAACAATATCATAAAGCATGGCTTCCTCTGATGGAGGAGTGAGCAAACCATCAGGCCACCAGCCTTGATCCAAAGTTCCCATCTGGAAAACCGGCTCATCATTCAGACAAATACGCTTGTATCCACAATCATCTTTTTTTATATCTACCTTTCTCAATGTAAAATAACTCGATACACGGTCTATTTCTTTTCCGCCTTTACTCATACTTATATTTATATGATAAAGTTTAGGAGAAGAAGGTGTCCATAAAACGGCATTCGGAACAGGTATTTCCATAGCATCACCTGATTTACCCTTTACTGTTTTAACAACTTTTCCGTTATCCAATAAATCTACTGTGATATCCTCTTTACCATTGGAATTCTCTACATCGAAAGACAACTTTACCGATTTCTTATATATATCAGCCACAGGAAGAACCTGCTTAATACAAGTTTTATTCACAGCTTCAATCCACACAGTTTGCCATATACCGGATACAGGAGTGTACCAAATTTCTTTTTGGTCTAATTGCTGCTTTCCTCTTGAAATAGATTCTGTATCAGTAGGGTCTACTACTGACACTTCCACAGTCTGCTCTCCATTACGTTTCAAATATTTTGTAATATTAAAACTGAATGGGTTGTTTCCTCCTTTATGGGAGCCGACAAGTTTATTATTCACCCACACCTGACATTCATAATCTACTGCACCAAAATGTAGAATTATATCCTTATTTTTCCATTTATCATCAATAGAAAAGTTTCTTTTATACCAAAGTTTGTCCGTAGGAAGAAAACTTTTCATTACTCCTGACAAAGAAGATTCTATAGCAAACGGAACCAATATCTGTCCACTGTATTCCACACTTTTCTTTTTAACATCATGCCCTGTTACTGAATAGTTCCACAATCCATTCAGATTCACCCATTCAGCACGTTTAAGTTGTGGACGCGGATATGACTGCCAGACATTATCCGGTGTCAATTTGTCTGCCCATTCTGTTTTTATTTTATCCCCCTTAGGAGACCATACTGTTTCTACAGCATTCGTGTGTAAAGCAACACACAAACCTAAAACCAATAAACTTTTCTTCATTCTCTTTATGTTTTTCATTATTATCTGTCCTTGTACACTTTGAAATCTTTTTGTCTTGCCTTATTATACGTATTCCATACCTTAGGGAAATAAAGCACATCACTTCTGTCTGCCCATTCGAAATATGCCTTTTCAAGTTCAGCTGCCATCTCAGGATATTTCTTTATCAGATTATTCTGTTCCGTACGGTCTTCCTTTATATTGTAAAGTTCCCATTCGTCACCCCTGCAATTTGCAGACACGAGTTTCCAGTCACCTTTTCTAATCATACGGTTTCCTTCGTGCTCGTTATAGATATAACGTTCCGGCATTTTCTTACCCTCGACTATAGGAAGGATAGACATACCCGGAGTTGGAGTAATCTTTCTTCCTTTATATTCCTTAGGATATGTAGTCCCGGCAAGTTCACAACAGGTCGACATGATATCCGAGAACTGGGCCGGCTGATAATCTATACCGCCCTTATTCTTTACATGGTTCCCCCAACGGATTATACATGGAGTGGAAATACCCCCTTCGTGAGAAAAATGCTTATATAGGGTAAATGGAGTACATCCTACATTTGCCCAACCTGTACCATAATGAATGTAAGACTCCGGACCACCCATTTTCTCAAGGTCGGCACCAGTATGAGTAATGTATTCAGTACCGGTCTTACCATCAAAGCCAAACTCATGCCATTCTGCACAAGCTCCATTATCAGACATAAAAATGATGAATGTATTATCCAACTCACCATTCTTCTTCAATGTATCCATCACACGACCTATATTCTTGTCCATAATATCCACCATAGCAGCAAAAATAGCCATACGATGAGCAAGATCTGTCTGTTGTTCTTTAGTCAATGAGTCCCATGCTGGCAAATCATAAGTTTCATCCATAAACAAACTCTCAGGTACTACCCCTCTCGGACTCAACTTAGGTTTACCTTGAAGCAGTCCAAGTTCAACAATTCTCTTCCATCTCTGATCTCTGATTTTGTCCCATCCCTGCATATAGGTGTCTACATATTTGTCTATTACTTCTTTCGGAGCATGTAGCGGGAAATGAGGAGCATTGTAAGCCAAGTACAGGAACAAAGGTTTGTTTTCTTCGTTAGCCTGATTGATAAAGTCTATGGCATAATCTGTAATTACATTTGTTGCATAGAACTCGCCTTCAGCATACTTTCTTGGTGTTCTGTCTTTTGGCAAACGTGTATAAACGTCAGGATTCCACATAGAATCAAATCCACCCAAAAGGCCATAATATTCCTGGAAGCCTCTTGCTATAGGATTTGTCTTCTTGCCCAAATGAAGCTTACCTGCCATAGCAGTAAAATATCCTGCATCTTTCAATACCTCTGCGATAGTAACATTATCCGAATTTGAACGGAAACCAGCGTACCCTTTAGGCCAAGCGGGACGCTGAGCATCCATATGTCCCAAACCTGTCTGATGTGGATAAAGTCCGGTGAGCAGATTGGCACGCGAAGGACAGCTTCTCGAACTGTTATACATCTGTGTCATTCTCAGCCCTTCCTGAGCCATCTTGTCCAATACAGGAGTATTGATTTCACCTCCATAACATCCAAGGTCTGAAAAACCAAGATCGTCGGCCAATATTACAATAATATTAGGCTTTTCTTCTGCTGCGAGCATACCGGCAAAAGCCAGTCCCCCCGCAATCAATAAATTTCTTTCCATAATAATATAATTATTATTTGTTGTGTTCCGGTTTGAATTTTCCGTCTGCATATACCATTGGTATCAATCCAGGACGACATGTTACCTTATATTCTGCAGCCTGGGCACCGCGTGGATTGAAGAACATTGTAGCCCACCAGTTACCATCCTTGTCCTGGAACAGATTGTTATGTCCACCGCCAATGATAGCTGTATATCTTTTACTATACGGTCCATACACATTGTCAGCTGTAGCAATCACGCAGTCATAGCTATATCTTGTATTCTTGTTTGTCACACCTTTTTGCTCCACATAAGTATCACCTTCTTTAGTTCTGTGTGCCCATATAGCCTGTACAAGATGATATTTACCTTCATATTTAAATATAAATGCGCCTTCAATATAAGGTTCTGGATCGTATGACGATTCCTTCATTTTTACAAAATCCTCTGCTATATCGCTCATATCAGGCTTCATCTTTGCTATATAATGATTATGACCTACAAAGTAAACAGTTCCGTCAGTATCTTCAAACAGACTACCGTCTATATTAGGATATAAAGCTTTGTCTTTGTTTCCCTCTATATTCACATATGGTCCTTCAGGCTTTCCTGTTGTACTGCGAAGCACAAACGAACCACGTCCACCATCTGATTCATTCATACAGGCCACTATGAACCAGTTCTTCGCGCTCTTGATATAATGCATTTCTGGAGCCCATACTGCATGGAATTTATTGTCCAACGGATCACCATTAAGAGATTTCCTGGCATACTTTTCCCCTTTCTTGTATACTTTGGGATTTTTCTGCCAAGTACCGTCCTTTTCCATCGACCATATCAATCCTCTGCTTTCCCAATTCTTCATATCTTTCGAACGCCACAGATATAATCCGTCGTTCCAGTCCCAACAATGTATCTGCCCTACGAATTTTCTGTTCGGATCGGCTGTAGTACCTGTCATGTAATAATATCCGTCCGGACCTAATGTCACCCATGTGTCACGCATCCAATAATCGAACGCAGGTTTTACAGACTTGGGAACCCTTAATTCCTTATTACTGGTATCCGCATCACCGTATTTCCCTTTCTCCCCAGCATTACATGAGGCCGCAACTCCCATAAAGGCAATAACACCTATAAATAACGATTTGTAATTCATAATGTAATTTGTTTATTTGGTAAAATGATAATTATATTCGTTTCTTTTAAGTACTACTTCTTTACATACATATATTATTTAAAGCGATATACGGTCAATGATAATGGAGAAACTACCATATTATTTTGAAGTTCCAACTTTTCGTCACTGTATTCCGGTTTTACCAATTCAGGATTTTCCGGAGTATTATTAACCCCAGGTTTCAATCTGAGAACACATTTACTTGCATTAACACTCTTGCCAAAGCCTTTCACTTTCGTATTCAATACCAATTCTTTTTCAGAAAGATTTATAATCTTAAGCACATATTCCTTTTTTACTGAGTCATATCCTAACGTAGTAAAGACTCTCTGCATACCCTTGAAATCTTTCACAGAAGATGATATATACTTATCAATCTTGTTATCTCTAAAAAGCTTAGAGACATAAAATAAAGCAGTTTTAACGCTACTGTCAACACCATTAACCAGCATTGATTTCGGAAATCCATGATTCATCATATCCCAGTTTCTCATTAGCGGTCTTTCGGCAAGCATCGGATTCAGGTCACCGTTTCTTTCCATAGCCATTCTCACCACTCCGGTAGAAAGGATATTAACAGGATATTTTCCATCTATCCCCAATTCACCAATAAACAAATCAGCCTCACCTCTCTTATAAGCATCAAACTTATAATGGTCATTACATGCCCACTCTATAGGCTGATAATGATGTTCGTCGAACACCTTTACATTTTTAGGATTCGGAAAATTCTTTATATCCTTTCTTTTGTCTTTGTTTTCCTTGCCTATTATACTGTTGGTTATATAAATCAATTGCGGATATTTTGCATAAAGCGCATTATATATCTTCTCGTATCTTTCCCAGTACACAGGTCCGAAATCCTCATTTCCTATCTCCACATATTTCAACGGGAAAGGTTTCGGATGACCGTTCTTGGCTCGTTCAGCTCCCCATTTCGTATTCACATCGCCTATTGCATATTCTATTGCATCAAGAGCATCCTGTATATAATAATCCAGTTCCACTTCCGGATGAGTGTAAGAGCCGTCTTTCTGCTTCCATACCCATCCTGTACATACCATACCTGTAGGAGTAACATACATGGCATCAGCTCCGAGATACTCGCACAATTCGTAAAACTCATGATATCCTATACCGTCAGTTCTGTAATAAGGTGCCCACTTACTCCACTGCCCCGGTCTGTTTTCTATAGGTCCAATAGTTTTTTTCCACTGATACATTGTTTCCGTATTTACACCATGCACAA
Source organism: uncultured Bacteroides sp. (assembly GCA_900544075.1). Taxonomy (GTDB): domain Bacteria; phylum Bacteroidota; class Bacteroidia; order Bacteroidales; family Bacteroidaceae; genus Phocaeicola. Next base: position 113,394 of record UQTJ01000003.1, on the reverse strand, counting down.
TACACCCTCCCGGAAAACGGATAAAATCAGGAGCATATTCTTTAAGATTCTCCATTATATCAGTTCTGAAAACCGACTTTCCATTATCCCAAGTCTTTTGAGGGAACAATGATACTACGTCAAGCTGCAATTTTCCGACCTTCATAGGTTGTATAGCCAACATACCTCTCTTGCAGTTACTGTCAGCAATAAGACTGACTTCCTTTTTCCGCCAGTCCTTACCACTGATTTCCACTATATACTCATTACTAATCCTATTGCAATTCTCATCTACGAGAAAAACCTTTATATTACCCTTATTATTGATATTCCTGACAAAGAAAGATAAATCATACTTGTCTCCTGCTACGAAGTTCATTCCATAATATCCCCTGTTCAATATCATGGCATTGCTTTTGCCCGATATTTCATCTACCACATTCACAAGCATTGAATATGTGTTATTCTTATTCAACGGATTTTCTTTTGTGCGGTCAATGAAAATTGGGGAATAAGACAGAGGCATGGTGGTCCATCCAATCAACGGATCTACATGATATACATGCTTCATATCCGATTTAGGTGCAGGAATATCCACATAATATCCGTCTTTAACGGCAAGACCGGCCGGTGGAGTTGCTTCTTCAAATGAACGGTTTCTAACCAACTCAGCATGCAGCGCACCTTCACCCATCATGCCTATTTCCTCATAATGAAACCCATATCTTACCGGAGATACATTTTTTTTTCTACTTTTGTCAATACACAATGTACCATAGACATTGTTATCCTGAGCTAAAGCGGACAAGACACCTGCATTAAATGCAGAAACACAAATTAAAGATTTGATAATTATATTTCTCATGGCATTTTTATTAATATTGCAAATATGATTATTTAAATGCATATAAAAGGGTAATTATGTCAATTTTAAAAAGAAATATGTACTATTTACACCTACATATACCTTTCATTGAACATTTATTCTATACAGTAGAACATAATTACTAAAAGAAAGCAGTATAAATGCTTAATTTTGAATAAAATATAAACCATTAAAAAATGAAATACTATAGAAGATTTTTCTTGTTTGCGATACTCTCATTACTAAACGTCGCATTAACAAAATCACAAATTCAATACGACAACATCCGTTTCAAACAATTAGGATTTGCCGAGGGATTGCCGCACAATACAGTCAACGCAATTACTCAGGACAATCAGGGTTACCTTTGGTTCGGAACAAGAAACGGGCTGTGTAAATACGATGGTTATTCGTTGAAACACTACTACCATTCTGATAATGAAACAACAAGCCTACGTCATGATTTTATATTCAAGCTATACACAGACACAATAAACAACAAACTATGGATTTCCACAGACGAAGGAATCTGTTCATACAATAATATTACTGAAACTTTCAAGTCATACGATATCAAAGGTAACAGAAGAAATGACGTATCATTTTTCACTACTTCCACAGGTATGCTCCTGGCATGTTGCAGCAATGGTGTCTTCAGATACGAATTATCTGAAGACAAATTTGTTCCATATATACTTCACAATAAAAACTACATAAGAAACATTGTTGAGGACGAAAACAAAAACTTGTGGATAGAATGCAAAAACAAACTTTTAAGATACAATCTTAATTCAGGCAAATTCAGTCCGATACCTCCTGTACTTAAAACACACAGAAGTCGCATTAGCAATATACAAAGTGTAAACAAAAGGACTTTTCTGGCATGTTTTAATGGAAGTATCATATTATATAACACTTTAGAAAATACAATATATAACTTACCTAAACAAATAAAACACAATGATATGTTTTATTCTACCAAAGACTCTGATTCAAATATATGGATAGGAACAGAATATGGTATATACATTGTTGATAATAAACATTACAACATTATAAAACATTATGAAGATACATACGGAAATATTAGTAAACTTAATGATTCTCCAATATACAGCATATACAAAGACAGAGATGAAAATATATGGATAGGAACTTATTTTGGAGGTATTAATTATTACATATCAGGATCCGAACATTTTCGTATCTACCCATATGGTAATACCGACAACCATCTTAGTGGAAAAGCTGTTAGACAAATAATTGGTTCTCAAAACGGAAGAGAATTAATAGCTACAGAGGATGGCGGACTCAATATAATGAACAATGAAAAGAAAATTTTCAAATCTGAACAAGTTTTTAAGAACCTTAATATTAACACTCAAAATATACATTCTTTAATGTACGATTCAAAAAACACACTATGGATAGGATTATTTCTCAACGGTATTGTCAATTATAATGAGAAAACAAAAAAGTGTAATGTTTTCAATCAAAAAGAAGCATATCTATCATCTGCATTCTTTATTACAGAAAGTAGCAATAATAAAATTTTTTATGGTGGTCCGAATGGAATTTACCATATTAATAAAGAACAAGTTGTTAAACGAATTTCCACAATAACATCATTTTGCAGTCTTAATGAAACAGATACAACATTTCTTATAGGAACGAGAAAAAACGGCATTTGCCGTCTAAACTCAGAAACATTCAAATTAGATACATTACATTTACTTCCACTTAAAAATTTATTCGTTACAAATATATACCGCGACTCAAAAGGATATCTATGGGTAGGAACAAACAATAATGGCATCTACATCCTTGACAAAGAATATAAAATCTCTAAAACTTTCAACAAAGAACTTATTGTTTCAAATGGTATAAAAGGAATAATAGAGGACGGCAGCCATAACATGTGGATAGGAACAGACAACGGACTGATTAGAATAAACATGAACAATTGGTATATCAGCAGATACACCACATCCGACGGTCTTCCTACCAACCAGTTCAATTACTCTTCCGCATTCAAGTCGGAAGACGGAGAAATTTTTATGGGAACCATAAACGGTATGATTTCATTTTTCCCGGAACTCATCAAAAGAAAAAAACAAAATTTCAAAGTAGAAATAACAGACATAATAAGCAATTCAGAAATAGTATCTCCATTAAATAATGATTACAATATAATAAAGACGCATAAAGGAATAGAAGAAATTACATTATCACATTCCCAAGCACAATCTTTAAGGATAGAATACTCAGGTATGAATTACCAATATACTTATGGTACAAAATACAAAATGTATATTGATGGTTTGGATAAGGAATGGCAATATGTTGACAATCAGCATCAAGTCCGACTTTCAAACTTGCCTGCCGGTAAATATACACTGAATATCATTGCCGGTTACAACGGTACAGAATGGGATGAAAATGGTCTTGCCACTCTGAAAATAAATGTTCTGCCACCATGGTATCTTTCCATATGGGCATATATGATATACACAATCATTGTAATACTATGCCTGTATGCAGCCTACAGATATACCAAATCACGTTTAAGACTTTTGATGAGATTGGAAAATGAACATAACCAGAGAATGTATATAGAGAAACTTAACAAACAGAAAACCGACTTCTTCACATACATTTCTCATGACCTGAAAACACCGTTGACACTCATCCTATCACCACTACAGAAACTGATTACACAAAACGAAATAAGCAATAAAGACAAAAAGAACATAGAAACGATATACCGCAACGCCAACCGTATGCACTATCTCATAGATGAGATACTTACGTTCAGTAAGATAGAAATGAACCAGATGCATATCACTGTGCGCAAAGGCAACATCATAAGTTTCTTAAGCGAGATATCACACATCTTCGATATAGTATCAAAGGAAAAAGAAATAGACTTTACCCTCAATCTTGAAGATAACGGAAAAGAAGTGTGGTTCTCACCTTCCAAATTAGAAAGAATAATGTACAATCTTCTCTCCAATGCGTTCAAGTACTCCCAAGCCGGAGATACAGTCACACTCAGCGCACACCTGAAAGAAGATAACGACAGCACATACGCAGTCATATCTGTGAAAGATACAGGAAGAGGTATTCCTAAGGAAATGCTTGACAAGATATTTGAAAGTTATTATCAGGTCGAAAAAAAAGACCACAGAGAAGGCTTCGGACTTGGACTGTCACTTACACGTTCACTGATACAAATGCACAAAGGAGATATAAAAGTGGAAAGCGAAGTAGGAGTCGGAACCGTATTTACCGTCACATTAAACGTATCCGATAATGCCTATACCGAAGATGAAAAAGCCATAGAAAGCATCAGTCAGGATGAGATCCGGAAATACAACCAGCGAATGCGCGACACTATAGAACTGATTCCTGACAAGCTTGTAGATGAAGAAAAGAAAAACGACAAGGAAACCATAATGATAGTAGAGGACAATAAGGAAATGAACGAATACATTTGCGATATCTTCAAGGACAAATACAATGTCATGCGTGCCTTCAACGGAGAAGAAGCATACAAAATGCTTTCCAAACGTATTCCGGACATTATTGTATCCGATATCATGATGCCAAAAGTAGACGGACTTGAGTTTACAAGGTTAGTTAAACAGGATGTAAGTACAAGCCACATTCCTGTTATACTTCTCACAGCCAAAACAGACGAAAAAGACCACACAGAAGGATACAAATGCGGTGCCGAGGCATATATAGCCAAGCCATTCAATGCACAGAACCTGGAACTGCTGATTGAAAACATTCAGAACAACCGTCGCAAGGTAATAGAACGTTTCAAACAGGCAGAAGAGATGAATGTCACTCAGGTGACAAACAATCCACGCGATGAGAAATTCATGAAAGAGTTGGTTGATCTCATTATGAAAAATATCTCTCAGGAAGATTTCGGTGTCACAGAAATCACCGCCGAAATGCACATCAGCCGCAGCCTCCTTCATACCAAGCTCAAATCGCTTACCGGATGTTCCATCACCCAGTTTATGCGAACTATCAGAATGAAAGAAGCCCGCACGCATCTGATGAACGGAATGAATGTTTCCGAAGCCTCATATGCTGTAGGAATGTCCGATCCTAACTACTTTACAAAATGCTTTAAAAAAGAATTCGACATCACTCCTTCGGAATTCCTGAAACAGATTACTTCATAACAAATAAAAGTCCCGTGACTATCACAGCCACGGGACTTATTCATTTAAATTTTATTCAAGCAATTCAGTTATCAATTATCAATATAAACCTCCATACCTTCAACCTCGTTATTATAGTTTTTTGTATTCATTATCTGCACATCCGACGTAAGCCATGTGAGATGTTTTCTCAGCTCTCTTTTTCTTGTATACAGATTTGTTTTTGCACGTAATAACAAGTTCTCAGTATTAACATCCAACTCAACCCACGCTATAACCATCATTTTCTTATTAGTATTTAAATGATGTACATATTTCTGCCAAACATTTCTAATATTAGTAGAGTTTCTTGCCCCACCAACAATAGTAGCTATAGAATCCCTAACTTTTTGTGAAACTTCTATTGTTATATCATCATTTTCACCTGTCAGGCGTTGTACGTTAGTACGGTTAGCATATCCCCTAAAGCTCTTTACTTCAACAAAAAGAAGAAGATTATCTTTTTCATTAAATCCAATAAAATCTATACTACGTGTTCCAGGTATCTGTCTGCAGATTTTCTCTCTGTAGTCAGCTTCGCTGTCCAACTGATAGACCTCCCATTTATCATTGAACTTAAAAACAAGTCCACTCTCTTTAAATTCTGTCATTACGCTTATTTATGTAATCGTTTTCCAAATCAAAAAACACAGCATACTCCTTAAGTATAGGATTATGATTTATGTCTATCAGTTTATCTGAAACCTCCATTTCGACATTGTGTCCAGTCTTATACAGACTGAAAAATCTCATTTCCGGATTTTCTTCCGGTGCATATTCTGCATACATTGACAATTTATGAGATAACAGATAGTCGTGTGTTGATACAAATATCTGTACGTGAAAACGTTTTGACAATTCAATAAGCATGTCTACTATAACAGATATCAATGTAGGATTCATATTTGACTCCGGCTCATCCCAGAAAAGAACTGTATCAGATCTCAGCTCACCATTTATGCACAAGTATATTATAGTAGCTAACTTTCTTAACCCTTCAGCCACTAAATGAGCTTCATATTCTTTTCCCTCGTCTATGACATAAAACCTATTCCCTTTTCTGATTACATTTATATTCCATTTCTCGAGAAGCGGATTCAGCATCTCCATAACCTCTTTCAAAGCCTCATTTCTTAATGGAGCTACATCCATTGATTTTGCGAGATCCAAATAAGTCTCATCAAAAGAAATCTCCCTTTTCTCGTAAAGACTTATAAAACCTTCAAAAAGAGAAAGCATTTCCCTTGGTGGAATATAAATAAAATGAGGCTGCTCAATATAACTGTTATTATCTGTTTTTGCGATCAATGCCTTTTCTCCAAACGTATAGGCAAGTTCACCTCCATCCAGTTCCAGTCTTACAGAAGATGTGCCTGCAGAGTATTTGTTAACCAGATGACCAAGTAAATCAGGTTTAAAATAACCCAACAGTTTTTCAGTAAACAAATCTCCAAATTTATCTTTTGTCTTTGATGTTGACTGTTCAAACAAAGCATTTGCTTTCATTGATGCAGCCATGCACTTCATTATATGAGTCTTTCCCGTTCCATTACGCCCTATAAAGACATTAATACCTTTACTAAAAGAGATTTTACTTTTTTCAAAACATGTAAAGCCTTCTAAATATAAACTGCGAATCATAATTAGTTAGTATTAATCCACATTGGATAATGCAAATTTATATAATAAATCATATTTAACAAAATTCTTTATGTTCTTTATATAATTAAAGAGTCAAGTGGCAAGTGCAAAATTAACTAATACTTTTATAAAACTCTATTTCTTTTTTGGGGAAAGTTTTATTAATTCTGACTGAAACAAAGACTTAGCTTACAGAAACTAACATAATTCATACCCCATTTCACTTTCACATCTTTCACACTGCGAAAGAGAAATGGGGTATTTTTCTTTATATCACCTCCTCATCACAAAATAATAGTTCCCATCCCTGCGGTGCTCTTTCTCCACTCCGGCGGCAGTCAGTTCCCTGCCCATCATCACCGGATTGACACGGCGCATCACCTCATGTTCGGTAGATTTAAGAACCTCTATTATTTCATTGATATTAAGCCATTCGCCACAGCCTTTCCTTCCACGGCCGAAACAGCAACGGAACAGCTCCATCTGAGGACTCTCTCTATGGAAAGACCTGTTATGCTCCTGAAGTTCCGCTTCCTCATCCTTGGTGAGCCAGTAGCGTTCGCCATGTTCGATGTAATACTTCAGCTCTGCATACAGCTGCTTGTGCGATACAGGCGAATTGTCAATCTCGCCGTCTATTTTGACACATATAAACCTCCTGCTGCCCGTAGGGTCTGTAAGCAAATCAGTCTTGTTCGATGTAGCGATGAAAGATGCTATTCGCGGCAAGCTTGAGAAATAGCTCTGGTATGCCTTGCAGACGGAAACACTGCTTACTTGCATTAGATTTTTCAGCAGAGGTATCTTGCTCTCAGGAATCTTGTCGAACTCGTCAAGGTTTATAAGACAGTTCTGGACAAGACGCTGCTCCATCTTTCCCTTCTGCCCCAAATCCGAAAGGTCGGTGTAATAACGGCGTAATGAATCCGGCACAATGTTGCGGCAGAAAGTGGACTTGCCTACACCATGAAGACTGCTAACCAATAGCGGAGCAAGGCTGTTGCCATAACCGGAATCCAATCCCATCCACTGACCTGCCAATGCTACAAACCACCTGAACATAGCATTGCAGCAGATATCTACATCCGTAATCCTCTGTATTAACGGCATCACCCTCTGTCGGCCGTCCCACTGTGGCAAACTGCCGAAATACTCGCGCATGGGGTGATATTCATCTATCCTCGACGAAAAGATATAACGCTGTAAATCCTTGTCCCAACAGTTTATACCCGACTCGCGCATTTCCAGACAGAGGGTATAAAGCATACGTTTGTCCAAGATACAGAATTCGCTGCCGGCATCTTCCTTCACCCTGTATTCCACCTGGCCTGTCAGCATATTGTATCTGAACTCATACCTTTCCGCCAACTTCTCCTGCAGGTAAACGTCACTCTTCTTTCTTTTCTCCTCATTTCTTGCAGCAGAAACCTCTTTCTGCATTTTTTCGGCAATCCACATTCTGCAGATTTCCTCTACTTTTCTGTCTTTTTTTCTTCTTGTCATAATATTAAGTTTATTTGTCCGATACGACAAATTTACTAAACAGAACATGGGGAAATCAAGAAAAACAGAAACTTTCTGCTTGAAAATACGACGATTTTGATTACATTTGTAAATGAACCTGAACACATAGGAAAAACGATGCAAACGGGCGTAAATCTACATTGTTTGACAGCTGTCAAACACATGGATGACAGCTGTCAAACGTATGTCTGACACGTGTCAGACAATTGTCCGACAGCTGTCAGACAACAGAAGATTTTAAGCATTTCAAACAATATAAAAACAATTCTTGAAGAATGGATACAATCGAATATGACTTCTATGAAAATCCGGGCAAAAGTTCCGAGTTTCAGAAATCAAAATACCACGTGAGAATCTGCAACAGGCAGACGGTAGATACCGACAATATAGTGAAAGCCATAAGCAAGCAGTGTACACTTACACCGGCCGATATACATGCCGTAATAGTAGCCTTTCAGGACGAAATAGCTTTCCAGCTCCAGCAGGGAAAAATAGTGCATTTGGACGGGCTGTGCCAGTTCGACATAAGCCTCAAGTCAAGACTGGACGAAAGCAGCGGCAAGGAGAACGGTTCTGACATCGTTCTGAAATCAGTGAACATCAATCCTGACAAGAAACTGACGGAAAGGGTACGCAAAAACCTGTGTCATAGAGTTAAATCAAGGGGAAAGCATTCAGACCCGATATCGGAAATTGAGATTATCGGCGTACTGACGGAGCATTTCAAGAAGAAGAGTACCATCACACGCGCCGAATTTCAGAACCAATGCTCCATCACGAAATATATGGCGTGCATACATATCAACCGCCTTCTTTCGGAGGGCAAACTTAAGAATATCGGCTACAGGAAGCATCCTATCTATACTGCTGTACCTGGAAATTTCGGGGTGTCAAGGGAATAAATTCCCCGACACCCCGAAGTAAAATATATGAGCTTGTGAAAGATGTGAAAGTGAAATTACACTTGTTTTTATCTATTATTTTCAATCCTGCATTCTGTTTTCACTAAACCAATTACAAACCTTATTTTTCAATTCTTCTGCAAGTTTCGGATATGAATGAGCCACATTATTCAGTTCATACTTATCTACATCCATATTATACAACTGCATATCAGTACCATCAGAGTTGACCAATAATTTCCATTTTCCATGCCTTATAGCAAGATGCGGACTCTTATCGTATTTACTCTTTGGAAACATGAAATATTTGTTGCGGCCAAAATCCCACATTAAGTCTTTTTTTCTTACAGTCTGCTTTTTTCCTAACAAAGCATCAGACATATCTTCACCATCACCCTTGTATCCTTTCTCTTTTTTTATACCTGCTATAGAACATAAAGACGGATATAAATCGACAGAACATAAAACAGTCTTATCATTAACTATCCCCTTCTGTATCTTCTTTGGATATCTTATAATGAATGGCATCCTTATTCCACCTTCGAAAAGACTGTTTTTCGTACCTCTTAGTCTTGCGGTTCTCAAGGCATCGAAACTCGGCGAAGGCCCATTGTCACTCGAAAATATAATCAGAGTATTCTCTGTCAACTGCATTTCATCAAGTGCATCCAAAAGCCGTCCTATCTGATAGTCAAGTTCCTTAAGTACCGGGATAAATGCTTTTTCATCGTTCCACATTCTTTTCTGGTTAGCAAAAGATTCAGGAACCCATGGAGTATGCATATCATCCGGCCATAAATTCAAGAAAAAAGCCCTATCTTTATTACGCCTGATAAAATCAATACTTCTATCGACGAAATATTCTGTACGTTTCCATCTTTTTATACTATCCTTAGCCGACCATATCCAATCCGTAGCTGTCAAAACAGGATCAGGATCAGGACTTTCATATGTAGATACATATTCATCAAAACCATATTCATAAATAGATGGCGCGTTTTTCACATCTCTTCCACCTCCCATATGCCATTTTCCTATATGAGCCGTTTCATATCCGGCATTTTGGAAAGCTCTTGCCATAGAAAAATTTGAAGCCGCCAAATAATCACGTTGTTCGCAACGCTTATTGGCAGCCTTCTTCTCAAGGAAAGTATTTATACCCAAGGCAAGAGGAAAACGACCGGTAGTAAGTGCACATCTGGATGGAGAACTGACAGGTGCAGCTGAATAATATTGACTGAATACAAGGCCTTCAGCAGCTAATCTGTCTATATTTGGAGTAGGAACAAACCTGCCTCCATAGCATCCTATGTCACCGATTCCCATATCGTCTATATATATAACAATCACGTTAGGAGATTCTTTTTTTGCATTTACCATAAGTGGTAAAGTAACCAAGCTACACCCTAATAAAGTTTTTACGTTCATATCGAAATGATTTTAGATTTTAACCAAAATCAAATATCATAAATTTTACGAATATGAGTATAGTAAAAATACCGGTATAAAGAGTTTTAATACCGGTATTCCTACATTTACATTAAATTATTTATATCAATTTTCCCATTTTAGTTTAGGATAGGAAGACGATGGCATTGACCATATAGATGTGAAATCCCATCCGTTATAAGTAGTTTGCTGTTTCATTTCAGAGGCTGATTTTACTTCATATCCTCCTGGTGCAACATTTAATACAGGACTTGCAGCAGCATTGCTTAATGTTATACAAGATGTCAAAGGTATATTTTTACCATCATTATCTCCTCCTTTTGTTAAACCATATCCTTTAGTTATTGTTCCTACATTGTAACAATTTTTAATTATCATATCTGTGTTTGTAGAATTACCCAATATTCCACCTACATTTGGCTTTTCTGCTGTTCCTGTTCCTATAACTTCTGCTGAATTATAACAATTCTGCAATACCAAAGCATTAGACTGACCTAATATACCTCCAACAAGGCTGGCACCTGTTACTTTTCCCTTATTATAACACTGGTTAATCTCAGACTTAATAACAGAACGGCCTATAATACCTCCAACGAAATTGCATGGTGAATAAATTTCTCCTTCATTACCACATTGAGATATAATAACAGTACCTCGTGTTATTTGGTCACTCTGTCCAACAATACCTCCAACAAATGAATCACCTGAAGTCATAACAGATTTTACATCGGCTTTATTTATACACTTCTTTACAGAAGGTTTTCCGGAAGGAAGCTGTCCCACTATTCCACCTACTCTGGCATTACCGGTAACACTTCCTGATTCAACGATACAATTTTCAATTGTTCCAAAACATTTTCCGGCAATTCCACCTACAAAATTACCTGCAGTAATATTTATGTTACTTAGTGTAACATTCTTAACAATTCCATTTGCAGCAATAGTAGAAAATAATCCAACAACATTACTACCGGAACTATTAAAACTAATATTGCCAATTTTATATCCTCCACCATCGTATGTACCTTTGAACTCACCGTTATAATCTGAGGCACTTAATTCTGCACATAATGGCGTAAAACTCTGACTTTGCAAATCTATATCGGCCTTCTGTAAAAAATACTTGTTCTCTGTGGATATCCCTGTAATATTATTAAGATGTCTGCTATTTTTTATAATAATAGCTTGGTCTATGGAAGAGCCATCACCACTTTCCGCATCGAATGATGTATTAAAAGTAAATTCCTTTTCAAAACCATCCGTACCACAAACTCCTGAAATCTTGGCATAGACAGTGCCCATATAATCTCCATATTGCACAGACAACAAATTAAAGGTATTGCTGGCTTCCGAATCAATATCCTTATTGTTGTAATTATCAATAATATCGGTATATTGCTCATCAGTAGCCAAGGTCAATTTGTATGAAGCACCTTCAACCTTATTCCATGATAATGTAAGTCCTTGAGAATTATCATTTATTTGATAACTGAAATCATCAAAAACATTGCCTATATTTGTCTGTTCAATGGTCAACTTGTTCTCAAAAACATTTTCTCCGGACTTGAAGACCAAATAAGCCAAACGTGAAGTTTCCGAATTATTTTCAGTAACAGTAAACGTGAGTTCTTGACTACCACTATATGATTCCGAACCACCATCAACTGTAACCCAGCCTACATTATTCCCCTGTTCATCCAAACATGATACAGACCATTCAAATGCTGTAGTTTCAATTGCGACACTCTTCGTTTGCCCCTTTTTTATAATACTTATAACTTGAGGTTCAAAATTGAAAACTGTTTCAGCAGGTTCTTGTTTTAACGATACTGAATATATTTCTTCATCAGATATCTTGAATGTCAAGCACATAGAACGTTCTATGTTCCATTCATTCTCATTGAATCCTATATAAACCTTAGTATAGTCAACCCCTGATGTTGTGGACAAAATACACCAATCATCATCCAAACTTGCAGTCCACTCTTTATCCGATTCCACTTTCAGGACGTAAACACCCTTATCTGCCGGGACTGATATTCCACTTTCCGATAATTCTTTAATAGTCAGATATTCTTCCGCCTCAATAACCGTTTCATCATTATCAACCACTTCTTCTTTATTACAAGAAGAAAAAGAAAACAATGAGAATAAACCTATTGTATAAAATAAACTTTTTATATCCATGGTATTATTATTTTATATAAACATAAAACTATACTTCAATTACCATTCCTGGAACCTTAAATCATCTTCCGGGTTTTGTCTCCTTATCAATTCTTCTTCCACAAGATACTCTACACCATCTTTCTGATATTTATACCTTAGTACAAACTTTGGTTGTTCGCCCGTAAACTCCAATGACTCAGAATCCGTTTCAAGTACAGCTATAGCATCGTATATATTAACACTTCCGCCGGCTGTAATATCAACACTCCCATTCTCATTAACTTTAAGATTAATAGACATTCCAGTATCATTGAGCACATCAAATCCCGGTCTTTGAACTTCATATCTTCCTAAAGAATTAAAAGAAACAACCTCGTTCTGGCTTAAATCTTTATTATAATATTCCGTAACACTTCCATCAGTCAAATTTGTCTTCTTTCCTCTACGGTAATAGATTCCGTGATATTTTGAGACAAACTTTACAACAACAATACTATAATCTTTCAGATTACCGTTTGCATCTTTAGCTATCTCATCCTGATTATGTCCTGTAATCCTGAAAGGTATAGCATAATACTTATTTAAAGCTGCATTATCATTATAAAACTCATCTGAAAAAGTTACTTCAACATCTGCAATAGCAAGATTAGGATTAGTAACAGTCATTTTTCCTTTATCAGCCAATTGATAATACTTTTCAGGCATCAACTCCAAATCAGGATAATTATCCAGTAAAGTATTGTCTATCTGAAAAGTTGCCCAATCATTAGGATTGACTTCTCTTTTCCCTGCAAAAGCCACTCCTACCTTAATCGACATATCTGCATCTGCAACAAGTGTTCTTAAAGGTTTCTGCGATGCGAAATAAGTATAGGTAGTTTCAAAGTCTTTTTCAAAATCCTCATAGCATGAAGTAGTAAAAAAGACAAACATAGAGACAATTATAAAATTCAAATATTTCATATACTCATATTTTTATTAATGTATTACCATCCGAAGTTATTCACAAGATTACTGTTCTTAGCCACTTCATCATAAGGGAGAGGTGTGTAGTAATTTTTTATCTCGTATTTACGTTGTTCCACATCAAAAACAGTAAACACTTCATCATTATTATCATTCAATGAAACAGAAACTCCCTGTACAGTTTCATTTAAAGGCAATAACCATCTACGCATATCAAAATATCTTTGATTCTCAAATGCAAACTCTATGCGTCGTTCATTCTGAATCAGTTTTCTGAATTCTGTTTCATCTGTTGAGGCACTCTCAAGGTACTGGTCATCATTAATACCTGTAGAAGTTGAACGAATATCTGACATTATATCGTATGCTGAATATAGACACGATTTCTTATCTGTTGGTCCCCAAGCCTCATTGGCAGCCTCAGCGAAATTCAGAAAAACCTCAATTTTTCTCAACAAAGGATTGTAATGAGGTGAGGTTTGTGTCTGTGTGGGATTCAACATACTGGCTTTTGCAGAAACAAATTTTGCCAAGTAATACCCTGAACGGGAAGCATTTTCACTATACTCCTTAGAATCTTTTCTTCCAGGCAATATATCTATTTTCTCACCAGAATCCCCAAAAGGCATCTTATGAGTATAAACATTCAATCTGAATCTATTATCCAGTTTTGAATATAAATCATCTATCATATTAAAACCTTCGGCATTATAATCAATATCTGAACGAGAGTCGTATGCAGGGAAACCATTCTCTTTTGAACAAAAAGCCATTACCAAATTATGCGATGGATTTGTATTGGCATTTCCATAATAGAAAGGAGGGAACTGCTGTTTTTCCAAAGCATTTGTATTAAAATATTTATAAAATACAAAATCATCTGACGGAGTAGTTCCCGCATCTGCTATCATTGTCTTATTGAGGATTGTAAAATCCTCAAAACCCTGCATTGACAATATTTTATTAATCTCCATTGCCACAATCTCCCATTTCGATTTATAATAATCAGGATTTAATATTTCATATTGTCCCATCCCTATTATTTTTACTATATCATCATCTTGATAAGCTGGACTTGCACTATAAACAAGCACCCTGCTTTTTAAAACAGCAGCAGCCAGTTTGTTTGCTCTACCCATCTGCTGATTATTAAACTCTTCCTCTGATGATGTATAGTCAGATGGTAATAAATCCATAGCTTCATCCAAATCATCAATAATGCAATCTATTGTTTTAGCATAAGTGGGTCTCACGAACAAACCTTTGTTTGAAGCTTCTTCTTGTGTGATAAAGTGATCGAGATAAGGTATTCCCAAAGCCACACCATCCGTTCCTTTACCTCCATACATTTTAAGTAATTCAAAATGCCACCATGCACGCAGAAACAAAGCCTCTCCACGCAACCTTTCCTTAATTTTTTTGTCTTTCTCTTTATCTACCCTATTATATAATGTATTATCAGTCAAACCATTTTCAAGAAATGAATTAATATACTCAATCATTTTATAACAGTTTCCCCAATTTGCAATAGGATTATCCATAGATGTAATTCCTCCTAACCCCAATTTATAGACTCCGGAAGAATACACGTTTGTAACAGCATTGTCAGTTGCACAATCTAAAAAATTATTGTCAAAACAATCAGGCCGTGTCTGAATTCCTTGGTATGCTTTATGAAGGACTCCTTTAGCCAAATCTGGCACATGCCATACATCTGCATCTTCCAATTCAAAAGTAGTTTTGGTACTCAAAACATCTTCGCAAGAGGAAAATGCAAAAGTAAATAAAATTCCACTTAATATATACTTAATATTCATAATTACATTTTTTATAGTTAGAAAACAAATGAAACTCCGGCTGTTATGTTTCTACATACAGGATAATTAACAACTCCTGCATTAAGCAATTCGGGGTCAAGGTCTTTAACAGACGAAAGGACAAACAAATTGCTTCCTCTTGCAAAAACCTTAATTTCAGAAACTACTGATGAAGTCGCAAATTTATTAAATGTATAATTCAGCTCTATATTTTTTAAACGGAAGAAGTTTTTATTAACGAGCCAAAATGTTGAATTCCTAAAATTATTACTTCCTTCTGTTGTTGTAAGTCGAGGGTATGTACCATTAGGATTATTTTCAGGATGATACCTATCCAGAGCCAAAACAGAATACTTTCCTTCTCCGTAATTCCAGTAATAAGCATTCGAAGCCCATCCATTTACACCTAATTCTGAGTATCCCTGTATATATAACCCCCATGACTTATATTTAAGGTCCAAATCTATACCTAACGTTGTACGTGGAAATGAATTTCCGACTTGTTTAACATCCCTGTTGTCAATTATTTTATCTGAATTTAAATCCTGATAGGCTATATCACCTATTTGATAATCACCGAATGACTGATTAGGATGTCCGTCCAAACTCACATCTTTACCAAACAGTCCTTCTGAAACAAGTCCCATCATAGCATCAGTAGATTTCCCAATTGAATACCTGTATTCATCATCATGCATTACCTGATTCCATTGTATCAATTTATTTTTTGTCCAAGTGATATTAGCTCCTACAGTATATTGGAAGTTACCTATTTTATCTTTCCATGATAAATCGGCTTCAAATCCATGATTAAAAACCTTACCCATGTTATCAACATAAACAAAATCACCCAAATAGTTTCCATAAGTAGAATCAACCGAACCAATTATATCCGAACGCAATTCACGGAAATAATTCATTTCAGTATATAAGCGATTATTAAAGAACAATCCCTCAAAACCTAAATTCCATTCTGCAGATTTCTCCCATTTAAGATGATCATTAGCTCTTCTTACACAAGTGGTTACATAAGCTAAAGCACCATTGTTTGTTGGTCCGAAGTTAAACTGATCATTCACTTGAGACCAGGACTGTTCATACAACAGGTAGTTTGTACTTCTGTCAAATCCCAAAAGTCCTACTGTTGTTTTTAACTTTAAGAAATTAATTATTTCATTTCCTTTCAGGAAGTCTTCATTAGAAATAACCCATGAAGCGCCGGCTGCTGAAGATAGAAAATGTTTATTCCCTTTTGCAAACCTGTTACTTCCCATTAAAGCCAAATCACCTTCAACAAAATATTTGTTGTCATAACCATAATTAAGTCGTAATGAATAGTTAGTATTTATAACATTCTGACCAGAACCTTGAGTAGAAGTGTTATTATACAAATATGTCAAACGGGCACCTACATTATTTTTACCAATAGATTTGTTGTAACCAATAAAAGCATTCCATCCTAAAACCTGCTGCAGAGTTGTTGTACTACGATTCTTGGAAGTGCTAATACTTTCTTTTTTCAACTGTGTGATAAGATAGTCCTGCTCCCCATTTGAATTGATATAATGATCTATTGAATATGTAGGATAAGTTTTGTTCAAATTTAGTATCAGGTTGTCATAATTATCAAACGATAAAAACGCTCCTGCATCCAAACCTTCTGTAATCATTCCTAAATCAAAATCAAAACCAATGTTTGTCTGTCCTCTTGTATACCGTTCATCGATATAACCTCCATACATCATTTCAGCATACAAGTTCATATTTCTTAACTGACTTGCACCGAACAAAGGAACACCATCCTCCCTTTGAGTTAATCCGGCATCGTCAGGATTAATCAATAATGGATATTCATTGGGCCTATGTGAAGACAATGCCGAAAAAACATTTGCACTGTTTTGCTGACCGGTTTTCCTCATTTCAAGTCTTCCAGAAACATCTGCAGATATAGTTAAGAAATCAGCAACTTTAAAATCCAGATTACCTCTTAAAGTCATTCTATTCAAACTTGTACCATATGCACCCTTCTCAAAACCACCGGCACCTATATAACCTGCAACCAAAGAATAACGTACACGGTCTGTTCCACCATTCATTTCAAATGTTGCTTTCTGGTAATTAGATACATTATTAAGAAAAGTATCATAATAATCTACATTTGGGTATAAGAAATCCGTCGCTCCGATAGAATTATTATAACCTTGAATCTGGCCTTGTGTATAAAAAGCAGGTAAACCATCATTAATCCTTGCTTCATTATAAAGATTAGCATAATTATAAGAGTCAATAAACTCCGGAGTTCTCGTCATCTGTGAAAGTCCCATTTCTGCTGAAGCCCTATAAATGTGCGAATTAGCTTTTCCTCTTTTTGTTTTGACCCATAAGACACCATTTGCCGCACGAGAACCGTACAGTATTTTAGCTGTTGCATCCTTTAAGACCTCTATACTTTCTATTTCTTCAGGCAATATGTCATCCAGCGGCCTTTCCACTCCATCAATTATTACAATGGCTGTATTATTGTCCATACCATGTAAGCCACGTATATATATCTCCGGATTATTATTTCCCAAACCATTTACAGTAGAACGAACCTGAAGACCGGCCATTTTCCCCTGTAAGGAATTAGTAAATATAACATCAGGATAGCTTGAAAAGTATTTATTATCAATTTTTGAACTGAAACCTACCTCATGTTCTTTTAGGATAATACCGCCATCGGCTCTGCTGACTAATGAATCAGCAGTTACAATATTATCAGCATTTGCTGATATTTGAAGCCCCAATAAGGGTATCATAAAGCTTATCATATTTTTTACTCTCATACTTTTATCATATTTATTTACCAACCTGGATTTTGTTGCAAATTATTCAATGAAGCAACTTCATCCTTTGGTAATGGATACCAATAGTTTCTTTTATTGAAAACTCTCACCTCAGAGGTAAGTGAAATATAATCATATACAAAGTCTGTCAATTTATATTTGCAGGCCTCGGCTTTGATAAGTTGATCCGGTGAATAACTATGATTTATAGGTGTCGCTTTAACTCCTTTTATCGGATTAGGTTCACTAAACAAATCTTCTGCTATCATCCATCTTCTTATATCATACCATCTGTGTCCTTCGAACATTAGTTCAACTGCTCGCTCACGACGATAAGCTTCTCTGAAATCAACACCTTCCGGCAAATCACCTATTCCGGCACGGTTTCTTATAACGTTTAGAGCCTGACGTGCCGTCAATGAACATCCCGGAACGAGTTTATCCGGATTGCCTGTAGCCTCATATGAAGCTTCTGCCATATCCAAATATACTTGAGCGACTCTGATATATACAGAAACTAACCTATAAAGATTAAATCCAGCAGCTCCATACAATGTCATAGTTGCTTCCGGCCAGATAAATTTTTTACACATATAACCTGTTTGTTGTCCACCTTGAGTTACAGGTGTTACTGCAATAAAATTCTCGGAATATCCTCCTGAATATGTAGTAATGTAATATTGATTACCGGACTTATCTTTTCCCCATGCTTCACCGGGAACAAGTATATTGTTAGCAAGACGCGGATCTCTTTTTGAATACGGATCAGTACCTTTAACAGCATCATATCCTGATCGAGAATCTGAAATAGGGTAATAATAACCATCTTCTCCTTGTCTTTCAAACATATCTACCATGTTTTGAGTAGGAGCATTGTATGGTGTACCTTCTCCACCGGTTTTATCATCATAAGGTTGGGTTAACCATTGAGCTCTGACAAAAGCAGACCAGTTTCCTGGATGCCATCTGTGAAACCACAAATACTCCGGTTGTGCAAACTGATTACTGTTTGGCATAAGATATATACTTCGATATTCTGATTGTTCCATCAGTCTGTAATATGAATGATTATTTATCATGTCTATCGTTTTCTGTGCAGTTACAGCAGCCTCTGCAGCCAAAGCTGTATTATATCCTTTATCCTCTATAGTATTTAAATCGTTTTGCATCAAAGGACTGCAAGCATACACCTGAGTCATAGTCTTAAGTGCAAGTGCAGAAACTTTATCCGGACGACCATGCTCTGACTCAGGCCAACTCTCAGGAAGTAATTCTATTGCTTTATCCAAATCATCCTGCATCCACTCATTTGATTCCAGATATGTCATTCTTGGAATATCGAAATCATCAGAGGCACCCCATAATTGATCAAATTTTGGCATTCCTCCATACCTTTTTATCAATTCAAAATAAAAATAAGCTCTCAAAAAATACGCTTGTCCAAGAAGTTTATTATATTGTTCCTGAGTTATATCATTTACTTTATCTATACCGTTTATAACTCTATTTACTATACGTAGTCCGGTATAAGCTCTACCTATTGCAGTAGCCCCCTTACTGCCTATTTCAAAACGCGTTCCGGCATTTTCCAACCAGTTACCATTATTTACAAATTGAGATGGTGCCATATCACGTACAGAAGCATATTCATCTGATAAATTTCCTATACTAATTGTTACATTTTCGTACTCATTTATACCATAATTATAAATCAGAATACTACCATCTTTAAATATTCTATCCATAAACCCTCTTAAAGAGTCATAATCTTTATAGATATCCTCCTCACTCAATCCGTCATCTGGAGATTTATCAAGATAATCCTCACAACTTGTAAAATAAAAGCCAAGCAATAGGACTGTAATATAATATGTTAATCTTTTCATATCAATCAATTTTATTATAAACCTAATCTAAAACCTATATTATAACGTTTAACCATTGGATATACATTTTGTCCTCCTGTTTCCGGGTCTCTTCTATAATCAGCCTTTGAGAATGTAAGTAAGTTAGAACCATTTACATAAATCTGTAATTTAGACAATCTCAAAGGAGATAACCATTTCTTTGGGAAACTATAATTAACCTCTATATTTTTCAACCTCAAATATGAATGGTCTGTATAAGTATATGTACTTTCTACCGAATTATATGCTTTTTGCAAATGTAAACTTGGTCTAACAGGTCCTTCCTGAAGCGGATCATCGGGTGACCAGCAATCGTAAGTATTAGGCTGCGCCTTTATATTTGAACTTGGGAAATCCCATAAGTAAGCAGAAATAGCTTCTTTATATACACCTAAGGCTCCATACCACAACATATTAAAACCAAATCCTTTATATTCTCCTCCTAATGTCAACCCCATGGTCGTCAAAGGATAATTAAGTTGGCTAACAGGGACTTTATCATTAACATCAATAAAGCCGTCACCGTTATAGTCAATATAATACAAATCTCCCGGTATCAAAGTATTATGTCTACCATTTGTTATTAATGACTGAGCTGAATTATAAATATCGTCCAACGACTGGAAGTTACCGGTTGCTAAATATTTTTTTACATACCCGATAGATTTTCCCGCATCCTTGTTATAATCGTATTCATTTATAGGATCATCTTTAAATACTATTCTACTTTCACTTGTAGCAAAATTAAATTTCGCATAATAATTAAACTTATTTATCCTGTCATTCCATGAGATATCAAGCTCCATACCATGATTTTTGGTTTTACCCAAATTAACCTGAGGAAAAGCGATTCCACTGTCACCCCATGAAGGAACAGTTCTACGTTCCATAAGGATACCGTCTCTTTTCTCGTCAAAAAAGTCTAATGTTATATTCAATTTACTCCAAAGTCCGATTTCTACTCCTAAGTTCTGTTTTACAGCTCTTTCCCATGTTGAGTTTGGATCGGCAAGCTTTCCTTCTTTATATAGAGGTCCCCAGTTTGTCGTCTGATTAAGACCAAATTGGGCATTACCATCTATCTGTTCAAAACTCTGAATATAATTAAAACGTGATGCACCTTTATCACTACCTACTTCTCCATATGAATACCTGACCTTTAAATTTGATAATACACCCTTTGTTATTTCTTTAACAAATGGCTCTTCGCTAATTCTCCAACCTATGGATGCTGAAGGGAAGAAGCCGAAACGCTTTCCTGGTGCAAATTTTTCAGAACCGGTATAAGCGCCATTGAATTCAGCCAAATAACGTTCTTTCCAGTTATATGTAACCCTTCCGACCCAATCTTCTTCATATGCAGGAAAATCCATTACATTTGTTGTAGTAGTTTCGTTCATTTTTCTATTGAACAACAATAAACCTGTCACAGAATGATCTCCAAAAGTACGCGCATAATTTACTGCAAGTTCATAGTATAACTTACGCCCATAACCATCAAACATATCGTAGGAACCGGCTAATGGCAAATCGCCGGGTGCAACATCGCTTGGATATCTTTTAGTCGTATAGTTGTAAGATATGCTTCCATCTTCATTATATATTGGATTTGCATAATCATATTCCCTATAATTTCTTACAATCGACCACAAAGAATTCAAATCATCATTTCCCAAAATTTTTCCTCTAACAATCTCTGAAGCCCAGTTTGAATAATTTGTATAAGATAAAGAAGCCTTAAAAGACAAACCTTTAGTTATGAAATCGAGTTTTTGCTCTAATATAAAATCATAAAATCCCTGATAAGATTTATAGGTTCTGCTACCGGTATCATACAATGAAACCATAGGATTCTTATCCTGCGAAGCACCATCACCCCATACTCCGTCTGAATACTTGATAGGGAATTCATTTGATGGAGCAGCCAACAATGTTCCAATAAAATACTGGTCATTATCACCTTCTCTATAAGCAGGCTGATTTTGATATCCCATTTTACCGGCTACATTAACAGACAATTTGGTTGATTTTGTTATATTAAAATCAAAATTGCTTCTCCAGTTATATCTTCTATAATAAAAGCTCGGATCATACCCATTCTGTTGTTTTGTGTCAAATATATCTCCATCATATAGATAACCTAAAGAAACAAAATAGGACATAATCTTTGTACCACCACGTACATTAATATTATAATTCTGTTGATAACCTACATTTTTAACAATCTCATCCCACCAGTCAACCTCCGGAAAGACATCATTATATGGTCCATAATTGCCTGTAGCATATGCATTCCTCCATGCAGAAATTGTTGATTCAGGAACCAGATTCCATGTACCGTCATTTGCTTGAGCTTTATTATACTGTGATATAGAAGTAAGATAATCAGCAAATTCCGGTGCTGCTGATGTTTGTTTAAATCCAAAGTTTGATGAAAAAGAAATGGATGGTTTCTGTTCTTTACCACGTTTTGTAGTAAGAAGTATGACACCATTCGCACCTTTTACACCGTAAACAGCAGTTGCCGACGCATCTTTAAGCACAGATATAGATTCTATCTCATTAACATCAACATCGTTGAAATTACGTTCTATACCATCTATCAATACCAAAGGAGAAGCATCACCCCACGTTGCCTTACCTCTAATGAATAAAGATGCCTGATCTGCACCCGGCTTAGAGGTAGAATTTATTGATATGACACCAGGCATTTGCCCCTGTAATGCTTCTGACACAGAGTTAACACTACCTACCTTTAGAAGGTCATCTCCCTTGGTAGATGTAATTGATCCAACACTTGAGGCCTTCTTTTGTACACCATATCCTACAACTACGACCTCTTCAAGCGTTTCTGAATCTTCACGTAATTTAATAATACCTAAATCATATTTGCCTGTTAATTTAATCTCTAACGGTTTATAACCGACATAAGTTATTGAAACTGTATTACCGATATTTCCTCCAAACGTAAAGTTTCCATCGAAATCACTCACTGTTCCCGTTGAAGATTCTTTAATCAAAATACTAACCCCTATTAGAGGCTCATTTGTTGTAGCATCAATAATCTTTCCACTCCATGTATTTTGTTGTCCATATATATTCTGCATAAACAAAAACGAACAACAAAAACAAAAGAACAGAAGATAAAGTCTCTTTTCTTTCATAAATGCGCTTTTAATTGTTAACAAATTTCATTATTTTACTTGAGGTTTAATTACACTACCCTTTAATACCGAAAAATTCAAGAAACCATTCTGTTTAACCACATTAAGTTTTACAATTCTTGTCTTTCTTGGATTAACAGTTGAATCATTATTATGCACATGATATACATAATGATATTCACCTTTTTCATTTCTAAATATATCTCCATGACCGGAACCATTCTCTCCTACTATACTTCTGTGTATAACCGGATTTCCCGAATATTTCTTCCACGGACCAAATGGTGATTCTGAAACAGCATATCCTACTGCATAATCCCGACTCATAAAATGATTGGCAGAATAAAACAAGTAATACATCTTATCAATTTTTATCACGGTAGGACCTTCCATAACTGGAGCTGATTTATAGCTTTGAGTATTTTCCCATGCTTGTGTATTCACAAAACATCTTTTCAAAGTTTCTTTTTTTATTTTACCGTTTTGAATATCAAATTCTGCAACCCAAATATAGTTTCCTTTATTGAAACGTACATGATAAAGATAATATTTACCATCATCATCTTTAAACAGATAAGAATCTATGTTCTTTGCTGAAGAATCTATAGGTCCGATTTCTTTCTGCTTATATGGTCCCGAAAGTTTTCCGGATTCCGACAAACAAGTCTGCTCGTTCGCCGTATATGTCAAAAAGTACCTATTATCATCTTTAAATATTTGCGGTGCCCAAAAACCTTTTTCTCCAAATGTATCATCACCTTTCATCAACAATAATCCTTTTTCCTCCCATTCTAAAAGATTATCGGATTCATATACTACAAATTTTACCGGATCAGCACTATATGTACCTGTCAGATAATATTTACCACCTTCAAAATAAACAGTAGGATCGGCCAAAAATATTTCATTGATATTTTTGGAAAATGAACCGTGTATGATATTCAATAATATTATAAAAAAAATTATCCTTTTCATCTGTATATACATAATTTAGTTATCTGAATGCAACTTTAACTTTGGAAGCTCCGAAGAGAAATCCCAGATTTCGTTTTACATTATGAGACTTCTCCAATACAACCTGATATATTCTATCTGATTTATCAGTCATATCATATTTAATAAAATCAGATTGCAGTAAAGACACCTCAACATTATCTTCCACATCTTGAGACAGACCGTTATTTTCATAATTTTCTGTCAAACCAGAAATTTCTCCTTGGCAAGCAGAAAATAAAATACCCACAGCCAATACAAAAAATATTTTCCTCATAAGATTAATATCAATTATTAAACATAGGTAGAACTATACCAATTTTCTCACTCGACAACCAGACCTTGCCTGCATCTATTTTAGCTACAGTAAATTTTTGATTGGCAAAATCTATTGTAATATTCTTTTTGTCAAAAACAGGTTCAACTGTTTCTCCTGCAGCATTAAATGCAGATTGAAACTGAATATTTACATAAGAGCTCAAATCCGATTCTTGCAATCTGAATATAAACTTCTGATTATTAATTGACATTTGAATGTCATCTCCATATTCATATGAAAATGAACCATCAAGAGAATATACTCCCACATTTACAATTTCCGTAAAGTTACGTTCTGTTTCGTTTACTTTGACTTTTATTTCATTAGAACAAGATACCAATAAAACAGATATCAATAATATTGTAGATATTTTTTTCATATATAAACAATTAATATTACAACTTTACATATATTACTTCATTAGTTCCATCACCATAGTTTATAACAGCACTTAGTTCTTGTCCATTTAAGGATGTCTGTACCTCACTTATCTCAACCCCATCCAAAAAGAATTTAACTCCTTCTACATCATCTGAAATATTATTCAGACTTATAAATATATAATCACCTGTATCCGTAACTTTCAATGATTTATAATTACTTTCTATAGATGTGGCGGTTATAAAATCTCTTGTATAAATAACTTCATCTGGATTATTTCCATCAAGTAATGATATCTTGTATTTAGTATTTGGTTTAAGTCCTTTTATTAAAGTGTATTTTTCCTGAATATCTCCTTCGGAAATATCAGAGTCTTCATTGTCATAATATTGAAGTTTAAATTTAATATTATCAGAACTCATATTTCCCCATTCAAAGAATACTGAATTCTGAGTAACAACAAGATTCTTCATAATAAGTCCATTCTGACATTCTATAAAATCAGGCCAAACCAAAGGACTTGGATTCTGCAATCCATCAATACCTGTTCCCATAAAACGAGATGAATATATAGAACCTAAATCCCATAAAACAGTGCTTTCAGTATATAAATTTCCGGGAGTGCAAGAAAATCTACCTGTTATAGCATAAACGTTATGTTTTTTAAATGCTTTATAGAAAGTTTTATACCAATGTTTTGGATACCAATCAAAACTATGAATGACACTTAAAAATTCATCGTAAGGCACAGGATTTCCTTGATTACATCTTGTTTGTGCCTGATTTAAATATTCATAGAGTTTCATTGTAGAAGGATAACCATGCGCTGTTCCCCATTGTCCTAAAGTCTCTTTAGGTTTAAAACTATTTACAACAGAGAACTCTGTACTTATTATCTTTTTTGTTATTCGATAAGTTTCTCTCGCACATTTCATATCATCCTCTGCCTGTTTAGCTACCCAGGAATGTACATGCAAATCCAGACCTGAAATATTAACATTGTCTTCTACGACCTGCATCACCTTTTGGATGATTTTATTTCCTCTATGTAGCTCAGCTGTTCTATTTAACGAACCGGCAAAAATTTCAAAATTCCAATGTTTCTCATTTTTCCATTCTGTCAAAGTATCAGCAAAATCATTCAGAAATTTGTAATAATCATCAGCATCAGAAAGTCCTTCATGTTCCCACATTGGTTCATTTCCCATTACCAATATATCGATATATTTAGCCAAGTCGTAAGTTTCCAATAATAATTTTACACAATTATATAAATGCTTCTTTTCTTCAGAATCAACTTTTGGAACTCCTTCTTCATATCTTTCAAAAGGTATTTTAAGACTTAAAATAAAATGAACATTATCACCTAATATTTTTTTTGCCTGTATAAAATCCCAGGTTGGCTGATAGTTCTTTATCACTTCTTCTTTTACCCCCACTATCTTCTGTTTTCCTTCCTCACCTTCATTTTCCAATAAATGCAATGGCAAGTCTATAAAACCTCTAACCCAAGTTACTCCTGATTTTTTCAATAAATTCACTTGCTTGAGAGGCTCACTGATTGATTCATTAAAATTCGCTCCTATTTCCTGACCTCTAATAGTAGGAATTATAGATAAAACCGATAAAAAAGTTAACAATAATCTCTTTTTCATATAAACAAAAACTTTAAATTACTACTGAATATTTAATCTAAAAAATTTTCTCTCGTAAACATTCCAAAATCAGATTCCTATTTTAAAAGACCTCTAAATTCAAAAATGAAAACAAACCATCCGATTATGTAAGGTATTTACTCCAATCGTTTGCTGTGCCAACATTGAAGCAGTAATGCAAAACTGAATGACAAAATAAAAAGGGGATTCTCTTTGTACTTTCCATAAATTAAGTTTTAAATATTAACAATTCAAAGAATACATCACGACAAAAGTATTTTTTCTTTATCTTTTCGAATAGAAATAAATCATAAA
This sequence comes from uncultured Bacteroides sp., assembly GCA_900544075.1. Taxonomy (GTDB): domain Bacteria; phylum Bacteroidota; class Bacteroidia; order Bacteroidales; family Bacteroidaceae; genus Phocaeicola. The sequence continues at coordinate 86,306 of UQTJ01000003.1, read as the reverse complement.
TTAGCAGTAGAAATGTTCAAATTGTGTTCTTAATGTGACCTACAGATATGTATAGCTCATTTTTTAATATTCCGGCACCTATGAATGTGAATGTTTTATTTATATACATTATACCATTCATTTTACATCAAATTTATAAACGCAAACATGTCTGTAAGTTTCACCAGGATGGAGTATGGTAGAAGGAAATCCTTCCTGATTTGGCGAATCCGGGAAATGCTGTGTTTCCAGAGCAAATGCTTCACGATACTTATAAGGCTTGCCGGATTTTCCCAATGTTTCTCCATTAAAGAAGTTTCCGCCATAGAACTGTAATCCTGGTTCTGTAGTCCAAACCTCCATATATCTTCCGTTTGAAGGTTCATAAACTGTTGCAGCAAGTTCAAGGTCGGAACTGGATGTACGAGAAAGGACAAAGTTGTGATCATAGCCTCTACAATTATCCAGTTGTTCATTTTTTTCATCTAAACGAGAACCTATGGCTAATGGTTTACGGAAATCAAAAGGTGTACCTGTGACATCGGCAAGTTCGCCTATAGGTATCAATACACTGTCAACAGGTGTATATCTGTCAGCAGCTATATAAAGCTCATGTGTGTTGATGGTTCCGTTTCCTTCACCTTTAAGATTAAAGAATGAGTGGTGTGTAAGGTTTACAGGGGTAGCCTTGTCCGTAGTAGCCGAATACTCTATTCTGAATTCGTTGTCGACTGTCAGCTGATACGACATTCTAACGGAAAGATTTCCTAGAAAACCTTCTTCCATATCTTTGGAAAGATATGAAAAAAGAATGTAATCCTTTGCTACGGAATCAACATTCCATACTACCATATCAAAACCTTTGTCGCCACCATGAAGGCACTGGCCGTTGTTGAAGGTAGAAAGTTGATAGTCTTTACCGTCGAGAGTGAATTTTCCGGCAGCTATACGGTTTCCATATCGACCGATTGTAGCTCCAAGAAAGCGTTCTCCTTTGTTGTGTACATATCTGTCGATATTCTCATAACCAAGAACTATATCTTCCATATTGCCGAAACGGTCGGGAGTGAACAATGTCACTACACGGCATCCGAAATTTGTTACCTGCATGGTAAGTCCGTTACTGTTGGACAAGGTGTACAAATCAACAGGTTTACCATCCACCGTAGTATTAAAATCGGCCTCATTGACAAGAGGCAACTGTCTTTCAGAACATGCTGAAAAGAATAATGTAAAGAATAATGCTGATAGAAAAAACTTTTTCATATTTTAAACTTTAAGTATGACACAAATTTATGTAAGCTTTGAGAATATAAAGCAGTAATATTGTCCATATATAAGGAAGCATGTTTACACTATATATTAAAAAGCATATAATAAACAATATTTCTAAGAAGTAAGGACAGCTGGAATAAATCATTTCTCACTGCTATCCGTACCCAGTCCTAAATCTGTAAAAAACAATCTGTTATTCGTAAAAACAATCTTTTATACCTTTGTAAAAAAACTAACACCTACAGAATTAATAAACTACTTTAAAGGTTCTTCTTCTACATTTTCATTATAATACCCATCTACTATTTCAAAAAAGTTTGACTGCATGGAATCCATTATTTCAGGATTATCGGCAGCCACATTGTTATCCTGACTAAAATCCACTGACAAATTATACAAACCATATTCTCCGAGGTTTCCCAACTCGTTTCCTGTAAGGTTTCTTTCCGAACCTTTATATGGCGGAAGCATTACCCAATCACCATTTCTATATGCCAAACGGCCTTGAGCTTCGACTACAAGATCTTTTCTGGCTACATCAGACTTGCCGAGCAATGCATCGAGATGATTCTCACTGTCAAGATTATCAGGCAAATCAATATGTAACATTTCGGCCAACGATGCCATTATATCCATATGGCAAATCAACGCACCGGATCTTAACGGTTTTATATGTCCTTTCCAGTAAACAAAGAACGGTACGTGTGTTCCACCATCGAAAAGACTGTATTTTCCGCCTCGCAATCCTCCAGCCGGTTTATGCTCGCCTACCATCTCCGGTGCTCCATCCTTATATCCGTCGTTAAGGACAGGACCGTTATCGCTGGAGAATATTATTATGGTATTTTCCAATATTCCTTCTTTTTCAAGATGTGAAAGCAACTCGCCTACGCACCAGTCAGCCTCAACTATTGCATCTCCTCTCGGGCCCATTGTTGTCTTTCCGACAAATCTCTGGTGTGGAGCACGAGGTACATGTGGTTCATGCAATCCATAATAGAGGAAGAACGGTTCATTCTTATGTTCGGTGATATATGTCTTTACTTTTCCTACAAAATAATCTGCCATATCCTCGTCTTTCCATAATGCAGATTTTCCACCTTTCATATAGCCAATACGTGGAATGCCGTTTACAATGGAATTGTTATGCCCGTGTGCCCATTGCATTTTAAGCATTTCGGGATTGGAAAGAGCTGTAGGCTCACCGTCAAAGTTTTTATTATAATCTACAGAAATAGGATCTGACGGATCAAGACCTACAACGTTTCCATTTTCTACGTATACAGTCGGCACTCGGTCGTTTGTTGCTGCTATAAGACACGAATATTGAAATCCTATTTCGTTTGCCCCTGGTCTTACAGTTTTATTCCAGTCAACATTTCCATTACCCATACCTAAATGCCATTTTCCTATTGCCCCCGTAGCATATCCTGCCGACTGCATCATTTTGGGTAAGGTATATTGGTTTTCATTTATTATAAGCGGTGCATCACCTGGAAGTATTTTAGCTTCCTTGTTTTTCCACGGATACATTCCCGTCATAAGCGCATACCGGCTTGGAGTTGATGTTGCAGATGTTGCATATCCGTTAGTAAAACATACACCACCATTCGCAAGACTGTCTATATTAGGAGTGGAAATAGTTTTGGAGCCGTAAGCACTAACATCTCCAAATCCCAAATCGTCAGCCAATATTACTATAACGTTTGGTTTCTGTTCATTTACTCCTGTACATCCTGCAGCTATAGCTGCTGCACCTATAACTAATAAGTTTTTCATTGTATATTTCATTTGTTTACGGATGCAAATGTATAGCTTGTATTTTATTAAGTATAGCAAAATAGAAGTCAATACCCGTAAAATTGTTCAGGGTTATAAAGACTGGACAATAATACAGAACAAAAAAGCCAGTAAGGATTTCTCCCTACCGGCTTTTATCAAATATCTGATAGTATATATTATTCTACCCCACCCAACTGGTTTCCGTATTCCATTTCGCCTTGAACAACGAAGAATACATCTTCCGGTTCGTATGGTCCCATACCGTCTTCGGCTGACTCTTTGATGATATAATCTACTATCTCATCCTGGTCGATATTGATATATCCTTCTTCATCAGGCTGAGCATCCAGGCATCCGCTGTTGGTATAATATTCCACTATAAGGTCGAATATATAATACAAATCGTCGTCTGTGAACTTTTCTTTAAGTTCCTGAGGCAAATAGTTCTTGATGAACTCGATGGTTTTTTCATCGTCCTCATCTTCCAACAAAAATTCGTTATCTGCTGCCATAGTTGTTAGTATTTAATGATTAATAAAGTCCTATACTATTAGAGGATAGCTTTCAACTTTTCAGCCAAAGCTTGCTTGGTAGTTGCGCCAACCTGTTTTTCCACTACTTCACCATTCTTGATGAAAAGCACTGTAGGAATGTTGCGCACTCCAAACTGTGCAGGAAGGTCTGAGTTTTCGTCTACATCGCACTTTCCGATGTTTACAGTGTCCTTATATTCTTCAGCAAGTTCTTCGATGTATGGAGCAATCTGCTTGCAAGGACCGCACCATGTTGCCCAAAAGTCCAATACTACAGGTTTACCCTCTGCTACTATCTCTTCAAAATTCTGATCTGTAATGTTTAATGCCATATTATTTAAGTTTTTAAGTTTATATATTTTAAGTTTATCAGTTATTTGCAACAAATATAGACTAATTTATTTTATACTCCAACATTGATTGCGATTTTAAATAATTAATCAAATCTTTTTGTACCGAAACCTTGATGGTACGTGAAGAAAGATTTACATACATCTGTCCGTCATCGTCCATTATGTAGAACAGGAGTTCTGCATTTCCGGGATTATCTTTCACTATTGAACCAAACTCTGTGATAAACTCTTCGTCTATCGATGAAAGCGGTGCCTTGACGGTTATTCTTTCAATCACTCTCTCTTTCACATCCGGCAGAAGCTCAATGGTATTGATTTTAACTTCCCATTCATCCTGTTTCCATTGTTTCGGCTGACACTTGCCATGCATATATAAAAACATTCCTTCGCTGAAAAAGTTCTTCTTTTCTACCCATTCATTGCCAAAAAATGCAAATTCAGCTACTCCGGAATAGTCTTCTACCTTTGCAACACCGTATGGTTTACCGGTTTTGGTGTATCCTTCGCGCACTCCGGTCACTATCCCGCCGAGTATCAAATCTCTGTTCTGCAATGGTGTCAAATCGGCCAAATCTGCCATATGAACATTACATACATTCTCCAAAACAACGGCGTATTCATCCAACGGATGTGCAGAAAGGTATATTCCCACCAACTCACGTTCGCGGTTAAGACGTTCAAGGTCGCTCCACGATGCAGCCGGTACAATCTCAGGAGTTGCAATCTCTACAGCCATTTCTCCACCGAAGAGAGAGTTAGTGGCAGCAGCCTTGTCTACCTGATATTTGTTTCCGTATCTTACAAGAATTTCCACGAATGTTTCTTCCTTTGCATTCTTAACGAAGAAATCCTCACGCTTTATTCCCGGGAAACTGTCAAATCCTCCTGCAAGAGCAAGATTTTCAATATTCTTTCTGTTGCATGAAGACAGGTTCACACGCTGGACAAAATCGAATATATTCTTGAATTCACCATTTTTTCTGCGTTCTTCAAGGATACTCTGTACAGCCGATTCTCCAACGCCTTTTATAGCACCCATACCGAAACGGATGTCGCCACGGCCGTTAACAGAGAATTTCAGCTCACTTTCGTTTACGTCAGGACCCAATACATTGATACCTGTAGCCTTACATTCGTCCATCAGTTTGGTGATTTCGGTGATGTTGGCAATGTTTCGGCTCATTGTTGCAGCCATATACTCCGACGGATAGTTGGCCTTCAAGTATGCAGTCTGATATGCTACCCATGAATAACAGGTGGCATGCGACTTGTTGAACGCATACGAAGCAAACTTTTCCCAGTCTGCCCAAATCTTCTCGAGCACCTGAGGGTCGTGACCGTTCTTCTTTCCACCTTCGATGAACTTAGGTTTCATGTGGTCCAGCTTATCGCGGAGCTTTTTACCCATCGCCTTACGGAGGGCATCAGACTCACCTCGGGTAAAGTCGGCAAGCAGACGCGACAGCAACATGACCTGCTCCTGATACACCGTAATACCATAAGTATCCTTAAGGTACTTCTCCATGATAGGTATATCATACTCGATAGGCTTACGTCCATGCTTACGGTCGATAAAGTCCGGAATATAGTCCATAGGTCCCGGACGATAGAGGGCATTCATGGCGATAAGGTCCTCGAATGTTGAGGGTTCCAATTCGCGAAGATATTTCTGCATTCCGGCAGATTCAAACTGGAATGTTCCAATTGTACGTCCGTCGCCATACAACTTATATGTGGCAGGGTCATCTATCGGTATCTCATCGATATTCAATATTATGCCCTTGCTGTGCTTTATATTTTCTATGGCTTCCTTTATGATGGACAGTGTCTTCAGTCCGAGGAAGTCCATCTTGATAAGACCGGTATCTTCAATCACCGAACCTTCATATTGGGTAACAAGCATCTTCTCGCCCGTTTCCTTATCGTCAGCCGTACTTACCGGAACCCAGTCTGTGATATCGTCACGACAAATGATTGTACCACAAGCATGTACACCGGTGTTACGCACGTTGCCCTCAAGCATTTTGGCATACTTGATGGTATCTCTAAGGATAGGGTCTGTAGAAACCTCTGCAGCCTGAAGTTCAGGAACGTAAGCTATCGCATTTGGAAGATTCAGTTTCTTATCCGGTATCTTGTCCGGCACAAGTTTACACAGTCTGTCCGATTCTGAAAGAGGAAGTTTCTGCACTCGTGCTACGTCCTTAATAGCCAGCTTAGTGGCCATAGTACCGTATGTAATGATATGAGCCACCTTTTCCTGTCCATATTTCTCTGTCACCCAGTTTAGGACACGTCCGCGTCCGTCATCATCGAAGTCCACATCGATATCGGGAAGGGAGATACGGTCCGGATTAAGGAAACGCTCAAACAGAAGGTCATATTTAATCGGGTCTATCTGTGTGATTCCCAAACAGTATGCTACAGCCGAACCTGCTGCGGAACCACGACCGGGACCGACAGATACATCAAGCTTATTTCTTGCAGCAGAGATAAAGTCCTGCACTATAAGGAAGTAACCTGGGAAACCCATGGTTTTCATGATGTGCAGTTCGAACTTTATTCGTTCGCTAACTTCATCATCAAGTACCTCACCGTAACGGCGGCGAGCACCATCATATGCCAACTTTGCAAGATAGTCAGCTTCCAACTTAATACGATACAATTTCTCGTAACCACCAAGCCTCTTGATTTTGGCATTTGCAGAAGCCTCGTCCATTACTACATTTCCGTTCTCATCCTGAGTGAATTCATCAAACAGGTCTTTCTCGGTAAATTTCTTACGGTATTCTTCTTCTGTGCCAAAGTCCTCAGGAATGGCAAACGTAGGCATGATAGGTGGATTGTCTATAGAATAGAATTCTACACTGTTGCAGATATCTACTGTATTAGACAATGCTTCAGGCACATCAGCAAAGATTTCATTCATCTCCTCTCGTGTCTTCATCCACTCCTGCTTGGTATAAAGCATACGGTTAGGGTCATCAAGGTCCTTTCCGGTACTTAAGCAGATAAGTCGGTCGTGAGCTTCGGCATTTTCCTCGTCCACAAAATGCACGTCGTTAGTACAAACCAACTTTACATTATATTTCTTTGAGTACTCTAACAGTTTTGCATTGACAACCTGCTGCAAAGGATATGCTTCATGGTTTGCCCTCTGCACAGTTGCCTTATGACGCTGAAGTTCAAGATAATAGTCATCACCGAACAGATTCTTATACCAGCGAATAGCCTCTTCGGCTTCTTCAAGCTGTCCGGCTGTAATCTTCTTCGGAACCTCTCCACCAAGACATGCAGAACATACTATAAGTCCTTCATGATACTTTTCAAGTTCTGCACGGTCAGTACGCGGACGCATATAGAAACCTTCCGTCCATGCTTTGGACACAAGTTTTATAAGATTGTGATATCCCTTAAGATTCTTTGCAAGGACTACAAGGTGATAACCACTCTGGTCCTGCTTGCCGTCTTTCTTGTCAAGTCCGCGACGAGCAACATACATCTCACATCCTATAATAGGCTTGAAGAGTCTGTCTTGGGCAGCCTGCAACTGTTTTCTGCATTCAGCCAACTCCTCTTCCGGATTTTCAGATTCAGTTTCTCCCTTCTCGAGAGCGACTATTTTCTTCTTCAAATCCTTTATCTCACCATTTGTTCCTCCGTTCTTCTTGTTTACATAGTTAAAAAACTCCTTGATACCGAACATGGCACCATGGTCTGTAACGGCTATACCTCTCATTCCGTTGGCAATAGCCTTATCGACCAACTTGGGAATTGAAGCCTGTCCGTCAAGAATAGAATATTGGGTGTGAACATGTAGATGAACAAAATCCTGCATATCTTATATAAAAAACTTTTTACTTCTTTAATTGGTTAAAATAAACATCAAGCAATTTCTTTGCTGCCGTAAACGATGTGGCCTGACCGTTCAGAACTTCTTTTTCCTTTATCTCAAGCATATCGGCTATCAACGGGTCCTGATAGAAACTGTCGCGAAGATGTTCGTTTATAGTTTCATACATCCAGTATTTGGCCTGTTCGTTTCTTCTGTAATCAAAATATCCGTTTTTCTTCACAAAGTCCACATAGGCATATACCATGTCCCATATTTCCTTTACACCGATATTATAGAATCCGGAATATGTAAGAACCTGTGGAGTCCATCCTGATTCAGGAGCTGGGAAAAGATGAAGTGCATTGCGGAAATGCGCAGCTGCAAGCTTGGCTTTCTCCACGTTATTACCGTCAGCCTTGTTGATGATAATTCCATCGGCCATTTCCATTATACCTCTCTTGATGCCCTGCAGTTCGTCACCTGTTCCTGCAAGCTGTATTAGGAGGAAGAAATCCACCATGGAATGTACGGCTGTTTCACTCTGCCCTACTCCTACGGTTTCTACAAATATCTTATCAAATCCTGCTGCCTCGCACAGGATGATGGTTTCACGGGTTTTGCGTGCCACTCCACCAAGCGAACCTGCCGAAGGGCTGGGGCGTATGAAAGACTTTGGATGAACAGACAGTTTCTCCATTCTGGTCTTATCCCCCAAAATACTACCTTTGGAACGTTCGCTACTCGGGTCAATAGCCAATACTGCAAGCTTGCCTCCCTTTTCTTCAAGAACATGAAGTCCGAAAACATCAATAGAAGTACTCTTACCGGCTCCCGGCACACCGCTGATACCCACTCTGACCGAGTTTCCGGAATAAGGCAGACATTTTTCTATCACCCCCTGAGCCAAAACCTGATGTTCCGGCTTGACGCTTTCCACCAGAGTTACAGCACGGCTAAGCATCGTTATATCACCTTTTACTATACCTTCTACATACTCGCCTACAGAGAACTGACGTTTCTTCGGTCTGTTTCTGAGATTTATATAAGGATTAACAATCGAAGGCTGTTCCACCCCCTGATTGACAGTCAGTCCCTTATATTCTTCATTGTTTTCAGGATGTTCCATAATGGTATATTTTATTTGTTTATAACGTCAGCATTTATATTTACTGTCACCTTCGGCTTCTTTGGGTCATTTGTTATCAGAAGCACCCTCGGCTTACCTTTCGAACGCGACAGATTGTTTGCCAATACAGTCACTTTCATTTTTGCCGACTCGCCCGGCTTAATGATATGTCTGTTAAGCTTTACATTAAGAGCCATAGAAAATACCTGTAAGTCGAGTATCTCAAGATTTGATTTACCGGTATTTGTAATTATAACAGTCTGCGTCTTCTTTTGTTTAGGTTTCAGTCCCGGATAATCAAGTGTAACTGCACTGATATCTGCCACCGGAGGATTCAGTTTCTGCTGTTCTGTATTGGATGAAAAGTCCGGCAAGAGGACTACCGATACGGGAATCTCATTTTCGCTGTTCACCTTATCTCCCATAAACCTGGACAGATACACTGTGGTACGTGTGATACCAAGCTTGGGAAGTTTGTCTGTATCCAAAGTGACGGTTATCTTACCGTTTTTCTGCGAGCCTAACACTTCCGGTTCCGATTTTGCCGACAAATATGGAGGCAGATGCATCAGAACAGGATTATACGCCTTGTTTGAAGTATTTGCCACAAGAATTTCAAACTGAGATTTGTCACCTTTGTTGACATCATCAAACACAATCTCATCCTTATCAGTCCTTACCGCACCGAAACCGAACTTATGCGTATAGGCATAATCCTTAGGGTCGGCAGTCACTTCTCCTGAGAAATCCAGATACAGCGGTATATTAGAGGCATTGCAATACACTCCTACCTCTTTATAGAATTTTCCGATAGCTTCTGCATCGAACACAGCAGTAACCTCACCCTTTTCGCCAACTCCTATCGGCTTTTTGCTCCAGTCAGCCTTCATACATCCGCATGAAACAGTAACATTCGAAATAACCAAAGGCTTGTCACCGGTATTGGTGAATGCATACTTTACAGTGACCGGATTTCTCCATAATATATACCCTAAATCCTGTGATTTGGAATCGAATGATATCTGAGGCTGTGCATTCAATACTGTAGCCACAAAGCCTAATATGCAGATAAGGGAAAATAATCTTTTCATCTTTTATAGTCTTTAATTTTATAGAAACCGTATAAATACGGAAACAAAGATAGACAGAATTTTAATTCTTCACAAAAGTAGACTTGGAATAAATCATAACATAAAGAAAAAGTAACTTATAACAAAAACAAAAAAGACACCACAAGATATATTATTTAGATAATATTTATAAAAATAGGAATTACAAAACCATAAGGATGAAATTTATAGATTAACTTTGTAAAAATAAAAACATTTGCAATATATGATTCCGTCAATTTTAATAGTTGAAGACGACCTCACTTTTTCTACCATGCTAAAGACATGGCTGGGCAAGAAAGGCTTTGATGTGGAAACAGCCGGCACATGTGCCAAGGCCCGTAAACTTATATCATCAAAGGATTTCAGTCTGATATTGTCAGACCTGAGACTTCCCGACCAGGATGGCTTGCAGCTTCTCACATGGATGAGAGAGCTTGAAATATACACTCCATTCATAATGATGACAAGCTACGGAGAGATTCAGAATGCAGTTACAGCCATGAAGCTTGGAGCTACAGATTATATCAAGAAACCGGTACAGCCGGACGAGCTGCTAAAAAAGATAAATGAGGCGCTGGAATCATCATCCCCTGCCGGAAAAGTGCAAAAACAGGCTCCGGTCAAGAAAACATCCGAAGAAAAATACAGCAACAACTTCCTGGAAGGAGAAAGTGAAGCTGCCAGACAACTATACAGTTACGTCAATTTAGTAGCACCCACACAGATGTCAGTCCTGATAAACGGTGCAAGCGGAACAGGAAAAGAATATGTGGCCCACAGAATACATCAACTGAGCAAACGATGCGACAAGCCATTCATAGCCATCGACTGCGGTTCTATTCCCAAAGACCTTGCAGCTTCGGAATTTTTCGGACACGTTAAAGGTTCATTTACCGGTGCGCTTACAGATAAAACTGGAGCTTTTGAAGAAGCAAACGGCGGTACACTGTTCCTTGATGAAATAGGAAACCTGAGTTATGAGGTACAGGTACAGTTGCTCCGTGCCCTTCAGGAAAGAAGAATTAGAAAAATCGGTTCCACAAAAGAGATACAAGTCGACGTACGACTAGTATGTGCTACAAACGAAAATCTCAAGGAAGGTATAGCAAAAGGAACATTCAGAGAAGATTTGTATCACAGAATAAACGAATTTACCCTACGGATGCCTTCACTGAAAGAAAGACCGGAAGATATTCTTCTGTTTGCCAATTTCTTTTTAGACCAGGCCAATAAGGAACTTGACAAAGACTTGATAGGTTTCGATGCCAAAGCAAGTAAAATACTTCAGGAATACCAATGGCCCGGCAACCTCAGACAACTAAAGAACATTGTAAAAAGAGCTACTCTTTTGGCCAGAGGAGAATTCATTACCCCACTGGAACTTGGCGAGGAACCGAACGAAAAGCAGTCCGACAATCAGAATCAGGTCATTATAGGTTCTTCGCTAAACAAGGAAGAAACAGAAAAACAGCTTATAATAAACGCACTGAAACAGACCGGAAACAACAAATCGAAAGCCGCAACACTGCTCGGTATAGACAGAAAGACGCTTTACAACAAGCTGAAACATTACGATATTCCACAATAAAATGTGGAAATTTTCCACACTCTCCACACAATATTCCACAGTCAGAAACAAGCCTGACTGTGGAATATTTTTTATAACTATCTGAGTCATAACAAAGTAAATACTATCCATTATTTATGGCACGGCCTTTGCAAATATAAATAACGAATAAGATTTACAATTAGATAAAACTAAGCTAAACACACAAAACCCAACCCCATAGAATTAAATTTTCTGAGATTGTATCTCACAAACATACAAAGACTACAATCTTATGATAATGAAGATGCCTATGTGTTAAAAACGAAAAGAGCACGCTGTGAAGCATGCTCTTTTATTTTTTTCATATTCCGAATCCATTCCACAAGTTTCCGGACGGCAATTCTGCTGTTACATCTATAATCTCTTTCGACACCGGATGAACAAACTTCACCCTGCGCGAATGCAGACAAATACTTCCATCCGGATTAGAGCGTGGGAATCCGTATTTCAAATCACCCTTAATGGGACATCCCATCTTAGACAACTGACAGCGTATCTGATGATGACGACCAGTGTGAAGATTTACCTCCAGAAGAAAATAATTCTGCGAATGGCCTATCAGCCTGTAATCCAAAACAGCTTTTTTTGAGCCTTTCACCTCCTTATCATAGGCATACGACTTATTCTGCTTTTCATTCTTAACCATATAATGAACAAGAGTACCTTCTTCTGCCGGCGGAGTATTTTTCACCACAGCCCAATAAGTTTTCTCCACCTCACCGTTTCTGAACATATCGTTCAAGCGACTCAAAGCTTTACTGGTTTTCGCAAACACCACCAGTCCACTTACAGGCCTGTCCAATCTGTGAGTAACACCGATAAAGACATTCCCAGGCTTGTTATACTTCTCTTTCAAGTACTGTTTTACAGTTTCAGAAAGCGGAGTATCACCGGTCTTATCGCCCTGAACAATTTCCGAGGCAGTCTTATTGACTATTATTATATGATTGTCTTCGTAAACTACAGTCATAGAAATGTATTTATAAAAAATCAGGCACAGATTTCATTATACAACGAAGTCTGTGCCCTAATCATATCGTATATGAAAATTACATGTTCATACCACCGTCAACCTGTATGACCTGACCTGAAACATATGCAGACAAGTCAGAAGCAAGATACAAAGCAGTATTTGCAACATCTTCAGGAGTACCGCCACGACGCAAAGGAATACGTTTGTTCCATTCAGCCTTAACTTCGTCAGAAAGCTGTGCAGTCATTTCAGTAATGATGAAACCAGGAGCGATTGCATTGGCACGGATACCGCGAGAACCAAGTTCCTGAGCGATAGACTTAGCCAGACCAATCATACCTGCCTTAGAAGCAGAGTAGTTGCACTGACCAGCATTTCCGTGTACACCTACTACAGAAGCCATGTTGATAATGTTACCACTCTTCTGACGCATCATGATTGGAGTACAAGCATGGATAAAGTTGAATGCTGATTTCAAGTTAACAGCGATAACAGCATCCCACTGAGCTTCGCTCATACGCATCATCAGTCCGTCCTTAGTAATACCGGCATTGTTTACAAGGATATCGATAGAACCAAATTCTTCCTTAATCTGTTCTACCACCTTTGCAGTATCTTCAAAGTTTGCAGCATTCGAAGCATAGCCTTTAACCTTTACTCCAAAAGCAGCAATTTCTTTTTCTGTGTTCAAACCATTCTCATCGATTACCAGGTCAGTAAACGCAATGTTTGCTCCTTCAGCAGCAAACTTCAATGCTATAGCCTTACCGATACCACGAGCAGCACCAGTAACGATAGCAGTTTTTCCAGTTAATAATCCCATAATTATTTTAGTTTAAAATATTACTGTCATTTATCATTCTTATACCTTGCAGCCAAGTGCTCCGTAGACAATTTTCTTCACATAACGCCACGATGTCTCATCATCAAGTTCTTCGGCTATCTGTCCCCTGATAAAAGGAACCTCTATACCCTTAATGCAGAAATGCAGGATTGAAGCCGTTATATCAACATCATCAATGTCAAACACTCCGGAATCTTTTCCTTCCTGAAGAATCTTTCTGAAAAGAGCAACCTCTTTCATATCAAAATCCTTTCTCTCCGCTTCTACCTTCCATATATCGCGAAAGAAATCGGCTCTCAACGTTCCGTTTCTGTAAACGATTGTCTTCGTGGTTTCCAGATGTGTGAATATCAGTTCCAGTATCTTTTTGTCGGGCGAAATATCCTTCTGAGCCACTTTGTGGAGTGTTTCGTACAGCATTTCTATTTCAGCCTCAACCACAGCCATATATATTTCTTCCTTACTCTTGAAATAAGTATAAAGCGTCCTACGACCCTTCTTGGAAGCAATAGCTATATCATTCATAGTAGTATCCTCAACCCCTTTCTTGGCAAAAAGCTGTCGGGCTACATCCACTAACTTGGCTCTGGTCTTTAATACTGTCATACTATCTTCAATCTATTGCACACCATCTGTATCTGTGTGCAAAAATACATCTTTAAATCATATAATACAAAATATATGGTAAATTTTGTAGATTAATGTGCAGAAACTAAGTTTTCGAAGATTTAATTATGCCATAACCGTATTCAATATTCTCTTTCACAATAAATTCCTTTTCAACATCCTCTATATTTGCTCAATCATTGAGCATTTTTCATGAAAATCTGCTCAATGATTGAGCAAAATATGCAATTTATTCTACCTTCCATTCATCTATAGTCCCCGTTTCGGACGAGAATACAGCACCTATCTTATACAGTTTACGGCTGTCAGACTCATATTCACGGGCATACCCCTTCTCCTCTATCTGACGCAGAGCCTCATCTGCCGTTCCGTCGAGCTTAAATTCGAAGATATAGACATAACCAGGAGTTTCCACGATGCAGTCTACACGGCCATTACTTTGGACTTTCTCCGTATAGACTGTATAGACACTTATAAGGCGCATGATAAGATAGAATGTATAGTGGAAATACCTTTCCTTCTCACGCTCGTTCTCCTTGCGTCGCATAGTATATGGGATGCTTGCAAGGAAGGAAGTCATACCTGTGCGGAAGTCGTCGAGTTCGCCTTTCTTTAACTGTGAGACCACCGTCCTTATCCATGACGCTGTTTCTTTTTTATTACCAAAATAAGATGAAGCAACTATCGTAAGAAAACCGCGTTTCACCTCTTTATTGGGGAAATCAAGAAGGAACGTCCCCTCTTCAATATCGAACTCTTTTATCGTCAAATAGCCGCTCTGGTATATCATAGGCAATGACTGCTCGACATTGGCCTTGTAGTCTATAAATTCCTCCGGGGAATAAAACTTACCGGTTATCTCGTTCATATTCTCATTAGAGTGGGATAACAGGCGTACAAGATACGTCGGAGTACCACTCTTGAACCAGTAATCATAAACCCTGCCGGAATCAAAAGCGTTGAGCAGACTAAAAGGATTATACACATCAGTCATTCTGTCGCTGAAATGATAACCGTCATACTGCGATTTCAGCATGTTCAACATTTCTGCATACGAGCATCTGTAAGTCTCCGTCATCTCCTCTATCGGTTCCTTGAAATAACTTTCAAGTTCTTCCTGAGAGATACCGCAAAGAGTCTCATATTTGGCATGCATACTTATATCCTTAGGCTGGTTGAAACCGCTGAACACACTCACCTGCGAGAACTTAGTCACTCCGGTCAGGAAAACAAACTGAAGATATTCATCAGCACCCTTGAAAGTGGAATAAAAACCTTTCAGAATGTTGCGGTGTTCCTCCTCCAGACCCTTGTCATAATCCAACACATCGAGAATTGGCTTGTCGTACTCATCTATAAGCACCACTGCACGGAGGCCGCTCTGTTCGTAGGCAGCCTTAAGTACCTTTAAAAAACGGTTACCAAGGTCCGCTTCTATATCTCCGGAGTCCAATGAATACTCTTTCTCCCAATCGGACACATAGCTGTTTATACGATTCTCCAATATCCCACGCTTCATAAAATTAGAACCATTGAAATCGATATGAAACACAGGATATACTTTCCAGTCCTTCTCCAAAGCATCAATTTTCAATCCCTTGAACAATTCCTTCCTGCCGAGGAAATAGTTCTTAAGAGTAGACACAAGAAGACTCTTGCCGAAACGGCGGGGACGGCTGAGGAAATATATAGAACCGTCCTTCGCTAAGCTGTAAATCATATCTGTCTTATCAACATATACAAAACCGTCCTCTATTATACGGTCAAAGCTCTGTATTCCTATAGGATATTTCATGATGGAGAATTAAAAATTAGTGGACTATATTGTCACTTACAAAGATAGTGCAAACAGAGTGAAATACAAAGCGAAAACAGAGTTTTCAGAGTTTTAAATAAAACGCCTCGTCATTTTAACTCAAACGACGAAGCATTTAAGTCAAAACGACGAAGCGTTTTAAAACAAGTATTTTTATCGGTTATTTTATCCGAACTTTTATCTGCGTTTTTTAAAGAAATCTTTCATAAACTGTCCGCACTCATCGGCCATAACGCCGGACAGTACAACCGTCTTTGGATGAAGAGCATCGGGAGCATATTTCATGAAACCACGCTTCTCGTCAGAAGCTCCATAAACCAGGCGACCAAGCTGCGACCATGCTATGGCTCCGGCACACATCACACACGGTTCCACTGTGACATAAAGTGTACAGTCATTAAGATACTTCGCTCCCAAAGCATTCTCGGCTGCAGTTATGGCCTGCATCTCGGCATGGGCTGTAACATCGTTGAGAGTTTCCGTAAGGTTATGCGAACGGGCTATTATCCTGTCGCGACAAACTACTACTGCCCCAACAGGAACTTCTCCCCTCTCTGCCGCACGTTCCGCCTCAGCAAGTGCCTGCTTCATATAGAATTTATCGTCTGCCATAACCTATCTGCGCATTTCGTGTTCATTGAAAAGAGTGGGATAATCATCGTCAAGTTGCTGATGGATATGTGTCAATACGGTTTCGCGAAGCCATCGCGCCTTGTTTGTAATCTTGTATTTTTCAAGATAACGTTCTACAATGCGGATTTCTTCGTCGCTCATCAGACATACCATACGCTGCTTGCGCGGTGGAACGGATGACGGAACTCTCTTTCTTGTTTTACCTTTTGCTACCATTCGAAGTGCAAAATTAATCTACTTCCGGTTAATTAAGAAAAAATAAATGAGTATTTTTGCAAAAAATGACAAAATGGCTCAACATAATACTTTAGGCAAAATGGGAGAAGACATGGCTTGCCGGTTTCTTCAGGATAAGGGATATGAGATTTTAGAAAGAAACTGGACATGGAGAAAGCTTGAACTGGACATTATAGCCAGGAAAGACGACTGTCTGATTATTGCCGAAATAAGAACGCGAAGTACAAATATGTACGGAGAACCTGAGGACACCGTATCCGAAAAGAAGATAAGAAGGATAATAAATGCAGCCGATGTATATATAAAAAAGAATATGATTGACCTTAATGTAAGGTTCGACATAATATCTGTCACAGGCCATGATGGTGACTTCAGAATAAAGCATATTGAAGATGCATTTATATCGCCTGTGTGGTGAAGTTTATAATAAAAAAACAAAGAAACAATGAATTACCCTAAACCTATATATATACCACAGACTATATCAACTAATGTCAGCCTTGCTGATATTTGCTCCAAAGGTGTTACGGAAAATCTGACATCGGTATATTCGTCCTTCCAGACTGACGGCAGAGGGCAGCGCGGAAACAAATGGGAATCGGAAGACGGAAAGAATCTTCTGTTCAGCTTCGTGGTATTCCCGAAAGAGCTACCTGCCAAAGAACACTTCATACTGCTGCAGATTACGGCTCTTGCACTGTTCGACGCCCTGTCGGAGTACACAGACGGAGTCAGAATAAAATGGCCCAACGACATCTACTGGATGGACAAGAAGATTTGCGGAACGCTGATAGAGAACGATTTGAGCGGCATGAACATAGAGCGTTCCATCTCCGGAACAGGGGTAAACCTGAATCAGAAAGTATTCAGGAGCAACGCTCCAAACCCTGTTTCACTGTCACAGATTACGGGGCAGGAATATGATGCAGAAACCATTCTGCACAAGATAATGGAACATGCAAGCTGCTACTACCGTATGTATGAGAATGGCGAAAGCGAGAGTATCAGAAGAAAGTATTTTGACGCTATATACAGAAAAGAGGGATTCCACAGATACAGAGATGAAAACGGAGAGTTCGAAGCCACGATAGAGGATATAGAAAAAGACGGACGTTTTATACTGAAGGACAGGGAAGGAAACGTGAGGAAATATCTGTTCAAGGAGGTGGAATACATTATATAATACACTCAAACATGAATCAGACTAACAGGGAAATACTGCAAATAGCTATACCATCGATAATATCGAACATCACTGTGCCGCTATTAGGACTGGTGGATGTTACCATAACCGGACATTTGGGGAATGTGGCATATATCGGTGCCATAGCCGTTGGAGGAATGCTGTTCAATATGATTTACTGGATTTTCGGTTTCCTGAGAATGGGAACCGGAGGTATGACCTCGCAGGCATACGGCAGAGGAAGCGACAATGAATGCAGAAACATTCTGATACGCTCTATGAGCATAGTGTACTGTTGGCAGCCGTGCTTATAGCATTACAGTCGCTGATTGTCAGTGTGGCTTTTCTATTTATCGACACAAGCGAAGAGGTAAAAATGTACGCATCGGAATATTTCCATATCTGCATATGGGGTGCTCCGGCTGTCTTGGGACTGTACAGTTTCACAGGCTGGTTCTTAGGTATGCAGAATTCCAGATACCCGATGTTCATAGCCATAACACAGAACGTAATAAACATCGCTACAAGCCTTTTCTTTGTCAAGGGAATGGGAATGAAGATAGAAGGTGTGGCATACGGTACTCTGATTGCACAATATGCCGGATTGCTGATGGCTGTGCTTTTGGGACTTAAATACACCAAGAAATATAACTGGGATATATCTGCCGGACATATCTTCAGCAGGAACAGTATGTCGGTGTTCTTCAGGGTTAACAGGGATATTTTCTTCAGGACTTTGTGTATAGTGGCGGTTACTGTATTCTTCACTTCATCTGGGGCAGCATACGGCGATACTACACTGGCCGTAAACACTCTGCTTATGCAGCTGTTCACCATATTCTCGTACATAATGGACGGATTCGCTTATGCCGGAGAAGCTTTGGTGGGCAAACACGTGGGAAGCCGGAACAACTTGCTTCTGCGCCGGACTGTAAGGCATCTGCTCTACTGGGGAACAGGGGTAGCCGTATTTTTCACCTTATTATATAGTGCAGGGGGAAAGGATTTCCTGCAACTGCTCACTGACGACACGGATGTGATAAGGAATTCATCTGAATATTACTACTGGGTGCTTGCAATACCTTTTGCCGGATTCCTGGCTTTCATACTCGACGGAATATGTATCGGAGCCACGGCTACCAGCATTATGCTGCGCTCGATATTCGTGGCTTCGATGGCATTTTTCTTTACATATTATATATCAGACAGTGCCATGGGGAATCATTCGCTATGGATGGCATTCATCATATATCTGTTCGTAAGGGGAAGCGTACAGGCCGCACTCACCTACCGGCTTATTCAGTCTGACTTTCGGGCCAGTTGACAAGATATAGCTTCTCGCTTGCTCTGGTCAGTGCGGTGTACAGCCAGCGGTAATAATCGGGAGTAAAGGTATCTTCGGTGATATATCCCTGGTCGATAAAGATTCTTTTCCACTGTCCGCCCTGTGCCTTATGGCATGTCACTGCATAAGCATACTTCACCTGGAGGGCATTGTAGAAGCTGTCTTCCTTGAGTTTCTTCATGCGTTCACGCTTGTTGGTTATGTCCGAATAGTCTTCCATTACGGCATTGAACAGGCGGTCGCTGTCTTCTCTCGAGAGTGAAGGATAATCGGAATGGAGGGTGTCGAGCAATATCTTCAACTCAAACTCTATGTCATTGTGGTCTGGAAAAGACAGTATTACATCAGCAAATCTGAAGCCATACATTTCCTGTGTCCTGCGTACACGGCGTACCACTGCAATATCTCCGTTGGCTATGAAGTCCATTTCCTTGCAGTCAGCCGTCCAATGGTAATTGTTCTTGGCTATCATCAGTATATCGCCCGTATTAAGTTCATCTTCCCGATAAAGGATTGTATTTCTTATTCCCTTATTATACAAGTAGGCTCTCTTGTTGGAGCGGCATATTATCATGGTTTCATCCATACCTACTTCATTGTAGGATGAGTTTATCGCCTCAATCAGTTCACTGCCGGGCACGGAAGATATATCTTCAAAGCCTTTCAGAGATAAAAGAGGAAGGTCGTAAATGTCATCGGCAGCCATCCGGTCGCGAAGCATGGTAGCATTAGTGAGTATCCCGTTTCTGCCGGAATAACGGATAACTTCCGTTAGGATACATTCTGTGACATCAAGTCCGTAGCCGCGCAGGACTTCGGCGCACAAGGCAGGGCTCTCGTCTTCGCCTACAGGCGGCAACTGTGCATCGTCGCCTATTATCAGAAGGCGGCATCCCTGGCCTGCATATACATACTCTATCAGGTCGTCAAGAAGCCTTCCACTCCCGAAAGCAGCACCGGAAATGCCGTCATTCGAAATCATGGAAGCCTCATCTACTATAAATAATGTGTTTTTATGAAGATTATCGTTCAGGGAAAAATTGTCGAGCTCGTTCGAAAAAGATTTCTGACGGTAAATCTTCTTATGTATGGTGTAAGCCGGAAAGCCGGAATAATGCGAAAAGACTTTTGCCGCCCTACCTGTGGAAGCCATAAGCACATATCCGGCACGCATCTCTGACAAGGTTTTCACTACCGCCCCTATCAAAGTGGTTTTACCTGTTCCGGCATATCCTTTTAGTAATAACAAAGTATCATTTTTAGGCTCAGACAAGAAATCTGCTATACATTTCATAGCTTTTTCTTGCTCTTCTGTTGGTTGGTAACAAAAATTTCGCTTAATTTGTTGCGTTAAATAGTTATTTAACATAAAAGTAGATAAAAAGATTGAGTAATATTTACGTTGTTCAAGTTATTTATTCTATTTTTGCGCTACGAATATAAACTAAAAAAATAATATTATCATGAAAACAGTTATTAATCTTGTTTTAGCAGCCTGCGTTGTAGGTTTGATTTACATCTGCTATGGCAGTGTTATGGGTCCAATTAACTTTGACAAAGAAAGAGATTTAAGAGAAAAAGCAATCATTGCCCGTCTTATCGACATCCGTAAGGCACAGCAGGAATACCGTGGTATGCACCAGGGAGCTTACACTGCAGATTTCGATTCATTGATTGACTTCGTTAAAACTGCAAAACTTCCATTCATCCTTAAGGTTGGTGCTTTGACAGATGCTCAGCTTGAAGCTGGTATGACTGAAAAGAAAGCTATGGCTATCATCAACAAGGCTAAAAAAACAGGTAACTATAAAGAAGTTGAAAAAGAAGGATTACAGGACTTCCGTCGTGACACAATGTGGGTAGCTGTACTTGACACTATCTTCGAAAAGGGATTCAACCCAGATTCTCTTTGCTACGTTCCTTACGGTAACGGTGCTAAATTCGAAATGGCAGTCCGCAAAGACACTATGAAATCAGGTGCTCCTCTTAACTTGTTCCAGGCACAGGTTGCATATGATGTATATCTGAAAGGTATCAACAATCAGGAACTTGCTAACCTGAAAGATATGCAGTCTAAACTTGGTAAATACTGCGGTTTGAGAGTAGGTGATATCGAACAGCCAAACAACAATGCCGGTAACTGGGAATAATAAATCCTCATGACCAATAAGTTAGATTTTAATAAAACAGAACAATATTCATTATCCATCCGTCTGAGTACGGATGGATTTTCTTTTTCTATCTATGACCCAACAACAGGGAATGACGTGTATTTCCGCACTTTCCCTATAAATACGCAACGCTCGATGGCAGCAAATGTGAAGTCTTTCCTTGCCGCCACAGAAGAGCTTAAGCAGAAGTACAGACAAATCAACATCCTCGTTCATTCCCCACGCTATACCATAGTTCCATTGGATATATTTGAAGATGAATCCATGGACTATATCTTTTATCAGAACGTCAGGGAACGAAGGAACGAAATCGTGTTATGCAATGTATTGAGCAACAGCAGTTCTGTTATAATCTTTTCATTGGACAAGCTCACACACGTGTTCCTGTCCGAGCAGTTTCCGGGTGCAAGATTCTTTTCGTCGGTAAGTCCGCAGATAGAACATCTCACACTCAGAAGCAAAACGGGAAGTGAAAAGAAGCTATATACGAACATAAACCGTGGCTCTATCGACATCATAGGGTTTGATAAAGGAAAACTTCAGATTGTAAACACTTATTCATCACCTTCATCGAATGATATAAATTATTTCATTCTCAATATATGGCAACAGCTTGGATTTGACCAGGAAAAGGACGAGCTTTACATAACGGGGCTTGATGAAATAAGAAAAGAGATTATGACATATCTGAAAAAGTACATAAAAAACCTGTACGGCATCAATCCACTCAGTGAGCTTAAGGATTCGGAAACAAAAGAAACTGACAACATACCATTTGACATTCAATCATTAATTTTATGCGAGTAATTAGCGGAATATACAAAAGAAGAAGATTTGACGTACCACACACTTTCAAAGCACGTCCTACAACAGACTTTGCCAAAGAAAATCTGTTCAACGTACTGAACAATTATATTGATTTCGAAGATGGTGTTACTGCGTTGGACTTATTTGCAGGGACAGGAAGCATAAGTATAGAATTGGTTTCAAGAGGTTGTGACAAGGTGATTTCTGTAGAAAAAGACCCGCAGCACTTCTCTTTCATCAACAAGATAATGAAAGAGGTAAAGACAGACAAATGTTTTGTTCTGAAAGGTGATGTGTTCAAGTACATAGAAAGATGTAACGAGAAATTCGATTTCATATTTGCCGACCCACCATATGCGCTGGAAAGACTTTCAGAAATCCCTGACATGATATTCAAATTTGACTTGCTGAAAGAGGACGGACTGTTTGTTCTTGAGCATGGAAAAGACTTGAGCTTTGAGTCGCATCCCAATTTTATAGAACACAGATACTATGGCAGCGTGAACTTCTCCTTCTTCAGAAAAGAGACAAAAGAAGAAAACGTACTTACTACAGCAGAGGAGAAAACAAACGAATAACAGATTCGGCTATCTTACTGCTGACAGAACGTGAGTTCCATATTTTCGGTGTCAGCAACAGACAAGACTTTATATCTTTCAAAAATATTTCCTTTATGGCCAATGCCGTTTCTTTATCGTAGAAGAAGGCATTGGCCTCAAAATTATGTTCAAAGCTCCTGAAATCCATATTGGTAGAGCCTACTGTGGATATAACATCATCCGATACCATCAGTTTGGAATGGAGGAATCCTTTTTTGTACATATATACCTTTACTCCTGCCTCAAGCATTTCGTCAATATATGACATAGTGCCTTTATGTATTATCCACGAATCGCCACGCTTCGGTATCATTATTCTGACATCGACTCCTGCGAGGGCCGCTGTCTGTAAAGCAGTAAGAACAGGTTCTGTGGGCAACAGATATGGTGTCTGAATATAAACATAGCTCTTTGCACTGTTTATGGCCATTACATAGCCCTGCATAATGTCACGCCATCTGCCAACAGGGTCTGAAGTAACAATCTGAGCTATTGAACTGCAGGAAGCGACTTTGGAACCAATAAAATCTGATTTCTCTGTTTCAATATGCTTCGGAAAATATTCCGGAGATGTAATCAATGAGCGTTCCACAGCAAACCAGTCAATCAGAAACGCTGTCTGCAATCCATATACGGCCTTACCGGATATCTTGGCATGAGTGTCACGCCAAATACCCCAATCAAAGCCATAGACATATCGGTTGGCTATATTCATACCGCCTATATAACCTACCTTTCCGTCAATGACTACAATCTTCCTGTGATTTCTATAGTTTACCTTCGACGTAAAAACCGGAAATCTTACTTTCAGGAAACCCTGGACTTCTATACCTTCGCAAAGCATATATTCATAGAATTCCTTGTCTACTTTCCAGCAGCCTACATCGTCATACAGTACTCTTACCTTTACCCCTTCTTTAGCCTTATCGACAAGAACATCTCTAAGCAAACGGCCTACAGAGTCATTCTCAAAGATGTAAAACTCGATGTGCACATGATGCTTTGCTGATTGGATAGATTTTATCAAGGAGAGAAGCATTGATTTTGCGTCCGTAAACAAATCCACACTGTTTCCTTCAAAAGGGAGAGCACCGTTTACATTTCTGAACAGTGACATTATCACGGATTTGCCTGAGTCTATATTCAGCGATTCCTGTAACTGATATTCAGCCATAGGGCGCTTAATAAGACGTGAATATCCCTTTCTGCTTATAAGCCTTTCATGTCTGTTGCTTCTGCCAAGGAAAAAATACAGAATCAGTCCCACACCTGGCAAAAAAAGGAGGAGCAGTATCCATGCCATAGTCTTGACCGGATTTCTATTGTCAAGAACAACAAATACCACTGTAGAGAATATCAGCAACCCATAAGTGAAATAAAAGAAAGTAAAGAATATATCATTCATAATCATATTACATTCAGGTCAAAAACAAATATACGTTTTTTTATTTTATTATGGACCTGATTTCAGTATATTGTAATAAAAAAACTGCATACATCAGATAAATGACATATGCAGTCTGTATTGTATGACTATGTTATCTTCTGTGACCAAATCCAGGGCCGTGTCCCGGAGGACCAAATCCAGAACCTCCCATAGGACGTCCTCCCTGCTTTCCTCCGAAAAGATTAAGACGATAAATAAAATGCACCATACAATAGCTGTAGATGGCATTATATTCCGAATCGGAACGCATAGCAGCTGATATCACACGGCTGATGTTGCTCTGATTCTGAAGGATATCATAGAACTGGATACTGACTGTTGCAGCATTTCCTTTCAGGAAGTTCTGTGATATCTGGGCATTCCATAACAGTTCGTCACGGTTCATAGACTCATCGGTGTAGCCTCGTCTTGAATTCTGCGAAAGGTCTGTAGAAATCGACATATTCCACGGCAGATTGATATTCGTACTTGCGCCATATGAGAACTGATAAGTGTCCATATTGCTTGATGCCTGGTAGCTGTTTCTGGAATGCATGTAATTTATAGAACCGTTCAAAGAAACTTCCCACCAGTCGGACCTGTAAGTACCTCTGAGTCTTTCACCCAAGTTCAATTGTTTGGTAACATTCTTGTCCGAATTTGTTGTTACTTCTTTACTGCTGATATAGCTTACCATATTGCTGTATCTGGTAGTAGTAAATGTATTGATGGTGTATTTCTTGTTCTTAAGGGCTATATTTCCACCCACCATTCCAAATATATTCCAGTTGCCGTTTATATTCTCAGGCCTTGTAACATATCCACCGGTAGTTTCGTTATAGGTTTTTCTGTTGCTAATACTGTTCAGAGTATTATTATATGATATATAGCTCATACATCCTCTCTGAGTATCAACATTAAATGTATTATAGTGTACACGCAATGTATTGGTAAAAGCCGGCTTCAGATTAGGATTACCCTGCTTTATGTTAAGCGGGTTCGTATTATCCTCGATAGGCAGCAAATCGGTCATACCTGGTTGAGAGCTTCGTCCGCGATAATCGATTCTCAACTGGCTTGTTTTTGAGAATTTATATCTGAAGTCCAATGTAGGAGTAAAATTAAATACCTTACGCACGCTTACTGTATCCAAATCTCCTTTCTTATAATCAAGTTCTGTATGCTGAGGCTGTAAAGAAACTCCCAAATTGAATTGAGACTTTTCTGTAATCCATCTGTACGACAAATCTACCTGATGGTTATAATAATCATATACAGCATTCTTACTTAAGTCATTGTTATATACCCCGTCAGTATCTCCGGCAAGTCCCTGCGGTACAGTCCATCCGTTTGGCATATCGTATGTGGAATTGTCAGACTGATTTCTCTTATACTGGAAATTATAGCTGAACTGCAAGAACATGTTTTTCCTTATAGGCTCACTGTAAGATACTCTCGCACTGTAGTTGTAACTCTTTGTCGGAGTAGTGATATAACGGTTCAGAATCTCCAACTGTTCTTCCGGTGATTTCTGGAAGTAATTGGTTTCGGATGTAGAGAACTGTTCAGATTTACTATCTGTATAATTGTAATATCCACGAAGAGTAATATTTCTGCCGGTCTTACCCAAACGCTTGTTATACATCAAAGAGGCTCCGTGAGTGAAAGAATTGGAACGCGAAAGACTGTTTCTGATGATTGTATTTATCATATTCTCTTCAGGAACAAGTTCTGTAAGTTTGTCCTGTTCATCAGCGTCTATAAGTTCGTCTGTAGAATATACCGGGTCCTGATTAAAGGTATAAGTGTTCGATTTTGTTCCATTATCAGTGTCTCCGTACTGGATTCTCGGACGGAAAAGTACCA
Source organism: uncultured Bacteroides sp. (assembly GCA_900544075.1). GTDB lineage: Bacteria > Bacteroidota > Bacteroidia > Bacteroidales > Bacteroidaceae > Phocaeicola. Next base: position 60,175 of record UQTJ01000003.1, on the reverse strand, counting down.
TTGTAGTAGTATCAGGATTCCATTCAATTCTGAAGTCAGCAGTAAGATTCAGATTTCTGTTGTCCTGCATATTCTTTGCATTTGTAAACGAACTCGAAGTACTGGATACGAAAGTTTCGGATGCAGTCTTGCTTCTGATATCAGAATTCTTCAGATTGAAATTTACACTACCGTTATTCCTCCACTTCTCGGTTTCAGTAGCAAAGTTGAATCCGGCCATGTGTATAGTGTTAAGACCATTCTGGCGTCTCCATCCGCCTCCACCTCCCCCACCGGGAAATCCATTGTCGTTGACATTATTGGACGAAGCGATTAGCGTAAACTGGTTACCATCATAAAAATGATTAGCAAGCACTTTTGCACTATATCTATCGTGTGTACCTCCTGCCACATCGGCATTACCGAACCATCCTTTATTCATACCGGGTTTTACACTCAGGTCGAGCACCGTTTCCTCTTCACCATCCTGTATTCCTGTAGCTTTGGCCATGTCCGACTGTTTATCGTACGCACGCAATTTGTCAATTATATTAACCGGAAGATTTTTCAGAGCAATATTAGGATCATCGGCAAAGAATTCCTTACCGTCTATCATGATTTTTGTAATCTCCTTACCGTTAATGGTTATCTTTCCTTCATCATCAATTTCCGCACCAGGCAGTTTCTTTACAAGTTCTTCGAGAGCCGAACCCTCAGGAACACGATATGCCGATGAATTATAGACCAATGTATCCGCCACAGCTGTAACCTCAGGTGCCTGAGCTACAATTACAGCTCCTTCGAGCATAATCGCATCAGAGGACAGTTCTATACTGCCCACTCCCAACTTAGGTTTCTGTCTTGTCAGTTCAATATCCTTATAAACAGGCTTATAACCGACGAAAGAAACTTTAAGCAAATACTTGCCGAACTTGGCACTTAGCGAAAACTTTCCATCTAAATCTGTGATATTTCCTGTAATCATGGTACTGTCTTTAGGCGACAATACTTGAACCGTAGCCTGCATGACTGGCATTTTGTCATCCGCATCTACTACCGTCCCCGAAACAGTTCCCTTAGAAGTTCTTCCCTGAGAGAAGATTAACAAAGGAGTAAATACTCCTATCAAAAAACACAAAACCCTAATTTTCATAGTCCAAAAACTATCATTCCATACTTTAATAAATTAATTTCAATATGCATATGATAGTAATATCAAGCAAAAGTTTAAAAGTGATTCGTTTTTTTAGCTTTTTCTATTAAATCTTTTCTCTATTTTACGTTTTTGCTGCAGAAATTCAAAGCATATAACATTCATTACCATATAGAAAATACCGATAGAATTATCAGCACGTTGATAATTCAATTCTACAGCTGCAATGGCAAGGGCTACGAGATAATATATCCCCAATACTATCAGAGCAAACTTAATGGCTTTGACACGAAGAGAGGATGTCACTTCATCTTCATCGTCCGCCTTTGCAAAAAATATAAAGAACAGAGAAATCCATATAACAGATTTAGAACCAAGTTTAACTAAAATAAGGCTTGAATCTGTCTGTACCATACCGAACATATACATCAGCATAGGAACAAAAACGGATAGCACCAAAAGAGCATATCCAAGAATACGGAAAGAAGTTGGAAAAAGACCTTTCATATTTTATTTATCATTTAGTTTAAATTTCAAGATACAAAATTAATTATTTGTAAGCGTAAAGAAGTATCTTTCTAACTTTTTTTCTACTTTTGCCAACAAAACAGTACAAATATGAGTAAACAGGAAGTTATAATCTGCAATAATTTATGTAATGACCTCGAAAAGGTTATATCATCTCACAAGTATGATAAGTTATTCATACTTACCGACAATAATACATACAGGAATTGTCTGCCTGTAATAGAAAATATCAGTGCTATTAAAAATGCCACCCATATAACTATAGGTGTAGAAGATATAAACAAAACTCTTGAAACACTGTCTTCAGTATGGCTCAAACTGAGCAACAGCGGTGCTACAAGACACTCTTTAATGATTAATCTCGGTGGAGGAATGGTTACCGACCTCGGAGGATTTGCGGCCGCAACTTTTAAAAGAGGTATTCCTTTCATTAACATCCCGACTACACTGCTCTCGATGGTTGATGCAGCAGTAGGAGGAAAAACAGGCATAAACTTCAACGGACTGAAAAATGAGATAGGAGCATTTGCCCCTGCATCAGAAGTTATTATAGACAGTGAGTTCCTTAAAACACTTGACAATGAAAATATTATGTCAGGATATGCAGAAATGCTTAAACACGGACTTATCAGCAATCAAGAAAACTGGAAGGAACTCATAAAATTCGATTTTTGCAATGATATAAATTACGATTTGCTTCAGCAGATGATAGCAAAATCAGTAGCGATAAAAGAGAAAGTGGTAGAACAGGACCCTTGCGAGAAAGGCATCAGGAAATCTTTAAATCTCGGACACACCATAGGTCATGCACTCGAAAGTTTCTCATTGCAGAGTGAACATCCTTCCTTGCACGGATATGCAGTAGCATGGGGATTGGTAAGCGAACTATATCTTTCGCACATCAAATCCGGATTTCCTAAAGACATACTGTGGAAAACCACAACTTTCATCAAGGAACATTACGGAAAGCTTCATTTCTCATGCAAAGATTATGAAAAGCTTTATGAATTCATGACACACGATAAAAAGAATGAATCGTCAGACTCTATAAATTTCACTTTACTGAGCAATATTGGAGAAATAAATATAAACCAGACTGTTTCTAAAGAAGAAATTTTCGAAAGTCTCGACTTTTATTGTGAAACAATGGGATAACCCTATTCAATTATCAGACGCAAACAAGGGCTGTAATTGTTTGGTAATTATAAAAAAAGCACTACCTTTGCATTCGCATTCGGGATGTAGCTCAGCCCGGTTAGAGTACGCGTCTGGGGGGCGCGTGGTCGCTGGTTCGAATCCAGTCATCCCGACAACTGATTATCAAGGAGTTAAGTCAAAAGCTTAGCTCCTTATTTTTTTATTCCTACAACAAATCTCCCACTCCAAAAGCATTTTCTTCTTCTCTATTCCCCAGTAATATCCTCCAATTCCGCCATCGAAGCGCAATACCCTATGACACGGAATAATCACAGCTACCGGATTTCTGCCTATTGCAGTTCCGACAGCACGCAATGCCCGAGGATTATTTATAGCCATTGCTATGTCACTATAAGTAAAAGTTTCTCCAAACGGGATTTCAAGTAAGGCTCTCCAAACATTTATCTGAAAATCCGTACCATACAAATGTAAGACAATTTCATCTGAGACCAGATGTCCATCTTTACAAAAAAAGCGCAATGCTAAGTCGTGAAACTCTGTATGACGCATCTGTTGAAAAGATTTTGCAAACCTTTTGCAAAGCAGTTGCAAAGCCTCATTCCGGTCATCGGCAAACTCTATGCAGCAAATACCGCGTGATGTTGATGCCACCAGGAGTTCTCCTACCGGCGTATTGTAAAATCCATAATCAATATTCAGACTCCGGTATTCACCTTCCGTCATTCTCTCTATTCTGAACCTCATTTCTTAACCTTGATTTATATTACATCACAAAATAAATGAAATTCACTACATAAAGCAAACGGACTTTCAAAACTTTATTATCTTCGCAGGCAAAACAAAAACAAGAATCATGAAACCGCAGGAATGGTATAACACAAATTTATCGGACACTAATCAGAATTTAAACAAGGTAAACAAAACCATATTATATATAAGTATCATAAGGATACTTCTCTTCGTAGGCTGTATATCAACTGTCATCGCATTATGGAGCTACAATGCGCAGACTATCATAATCGGAGTTTGCTGTACTCTTATTCCTTTTCTTATAATGATAAAGGTGCACAACCGTTTCTTCATGCGCAAACAATGGCTTGAAGTAAAGGGTGACATTCTTAAAAAGGAGCTGAAAGGACTAAATAATGACTACTCTGTTTTTGACGATGGAAAAGAGTTTTCCGATACAGAACATCTATATTCATTCGACCTCGACATATTCGGTCGCAAATCGCTATTTCAAGCCATAAACCGTACTTGTACACACATCGGAAAAAAGACTTTGGCAGACTGGATAAAAAATCATCTACGCACAAAGAAAGATATAGAGAACAGACAGAATTGCATAAAAGATCTTTCCACAAGAAATGATTTCAGACTGAAATTTGCCATTACAGGACTGATAAACAGGAGTGAAAACAGTGATGACAACGATATACAAAAATGGGCCAGAACAGAAAGTTCTCTCACAAAATCCACTTGGGCAAGAATTCTGATATGGTTGGTACCATCAGTAAACATAATACTATTGGTATGCGGACTGGCCAATATAATATCCATGTCATGGTTCGGGCTGGTTTTCTCCGTATTCGTGATACTCAGTTTCAGTGTTATAAAACGTGCGACAGCACTTCAGGAGGAGTATGGCAAAAAGCTTAAGACACTAAGCACATACGCCCGTCTGATAACATTGGCACAAAGCGAAGAATGGAACGCAGAGGGTATAAAAGATATTGTAAAACGATTGGAGATAGACGGGAAATCACCTGCAGATGCGCTGAATGCACTTACAAAGGAACTGGACAGACTCGACTTGCGAAACAATCAGATTTTATACGTTATATTAGAAGGAAGTATGTTCTTTCAATTACGCCAGATGATACGCATTGAGGCGTGGAAGGACAGATATGGGAAATACCTCTCCGGTTGGCTGGAAACTGTTGGAGAAATAGACGCTCTTTGTTCGTTGGGAACGTTCGCATACAATCATCCGGATTACAAGTTCGCTGAAATTACAGATACTCCTTTCTGCTATGATGCAGAAGAACTTGGACATCCGCTAATGCCAGAAGAACAATGTGTAAAGAATAATGCTCTGATTCCATCAAGACCATATTTTCTGATTATCACCGGAGCAAATATGGCCGGAAAGAGTACATATCTCAGGACCATAGGAGTGAACTATCTGTTAGCATGTATAGGTGCGCCATCGTGCTGCAAAAGAATGAAAATCCATCCTGCACAGCTAATAACAAGTCTGCGTACATCGGATTCTTTAAGCGACAACGAATCGTATTTCTTTGCCGAACTAAAACGTCTGAAAAGAATTATAGATATGCTTAACAATGGAGAGGAACTGTTTATCATCCTCGATGAGATACTTAAAGGAACAAATTCTACGGACAAGCAGAAAGGCTCATTCAGCCTTATACGCCAGTTCATGACTCTAAAGGCAAACGGTATAATTGCCACTCACGACCTGCTGCTTGGTGAACTGGTGAAATACTTCCCAGACCAAATAAGGAATTATTGTTTTGAAGCTGATATAAAAAACAATGAGCTATACTTCAGTTACAAAATACGTGAAGGTATAGCCCAAAATATGAATGCGTGCTTCCTGATGAAAAAGATGGGTATTGTAATAGAAGATAATTAACTATTCTACAAAGAATTTGCAAAGTTGACAGATGTTTTTTATTTTTGTCTTTATATTAAAATATAATACATATGTGGAAAGAGAAGTTAGGAACTTATCTTATAAATGTTTCAAAATATGTGTTGACAGGTATAGTAATAGCATCTTTATTTAAAGATTTGGGCGAAAGCAAATTATTAATATATGTCTTAGGTTTATTAGTAGCTTGCTCCACACTCTTAGCCGGTTTAGTATTAAGTAATAAAAAGGAGGAAAAATAATGGAAGCAGTATTTGTTTTATCAGCCATAGGACTACCTTGTGTAATATTCCTGATATGGTGTCTTACACCTCCGGGAAAGAAATGGTTAAAATCAAACCATATGATTTAAATATTATATTGCGCAATCATTCAGACTGCGCAAGTTCCCTTACCACCATAATCACAACTAACATCGCCCTGATATTCCGGATGGCGCTGTAGCCATACTACAGCATATGCACATGTAGCTATCGGTTTCAGACATTTGCAGCGTGCATAATCGTATGCCGCCTTTACAAGGGCTGATGCTATTCCGCGTCCGCCTATTTCTTCCGGCACTATGGTATGGCGGATGTCAAGACCGCCATCCTCAGTAAGCTGATAAGCTACGTGAGCGGTATAACCGTCCACCTCTACCTTAAACTGTTTCTTTGCTTCGTCATGTACAATTTCCATAAGCTATAAATTTTAGTCAGATTAACCTTGTGAGGCAACTCTCCACATAACGTTCAGGCAGAAGTTCCTGCTCGAACCTGAGACCGGTCTCTTTCACAAAGTTATAAATTTCATTTTCATCTCCCAACAGTTCAAGCGTTTTTTTAATCCTGCTGTCTGTTCCCTTTACACATACAGGATGGACAGACAAAGCTTCCCTGTCCATCATAATACTAACCATGTGAGGAAAATATTTCCTGACGTTTGCCATAATCTCATACCCCTGTGCATCAATGTCTCCCCAGTAATAAAGATTGACATCATTTAGCCATGCTACATCCTTAAGGACAGTTGCCTGATATCCGCATCCCCACACCACCAGTGTGTTTTTCATCTCAGGGATAAGCTCAATCACCTTTGTCATGTTATGCTTGTTCTCCACAATTATTACATTCCTTACCGGAATATTGAAACGTGCAAACTCACACACAAACACTTTATTATAAGTAAAACCTGACATATACCTCATACACAGTTCACTGTCTGTTATGCGGAAAGCAACTTCCGGGTCACCTTCCTTCAGATTAAAACGGCCGAAAAATGTCTTGGCTTCAGTATTCACATCATCTCCCACTATCACGTCAAGCAAAGGACGTAAAATATCCTTACTTTCCTCCACTAACTTGGTATGCACACCTATATTCAGTTCCCTGACAAACTTTCCTGGTTTTGGGTTCAAACGGAAGAAACGGAAAACCTTCATTATCTGTTCCCATTCGTCAAAATATTTTACTACCAGAGAATGATGTTTCACCAATGTTTCTTTAAGCTCCGGAAACTCCTGAACAGTCATTTCCATAACACTACGGAACGTATCTGTGTGTTCATCCATTCCGGTAAACTTTAGGAAATCGGACTCAGTAACGAAAAATACTTTGAGAGGGACACTTTGCTTTCCGAAAAGTTTTGTGTTTCGCTCCACATATTCTACTTCATAACCATAGCCCTTCTTCTCCTTAGAAGATGAATAAAGACATGTAATTCCCTGTTCAAGCTCCTTCAATGATGCAAAATCAATAGACTTGTCACATCTTATAACAAGCGGGAAAAAATCCTCTTCCTTAGAGACAAACTCATATTTCAGAAAAGAAGGATATTTTGCAAGCGCTTTCTTTCTTATTTCTTCAGGAGTTACCATAGGCTATATAGTTTTAAAACAATGTTCCCGGATTCTTCTCTGCCCTCCATTGCTCAATAGGCATACTGTAGAGCCATGAAGTCTTTTCTTCCTTACGCTCAACGAAATACACATACGAGATATCGTTCTCTACTATATGTATATTGTCGTTAGGAGTAACGACAAGGAGCTGCAAGTGAAGCTGTTTGCAAAGGTCTATCAGATAGCGTGCTTTGTCCTCATCCTGTGCCTTGAAAGCCTCATCGATGGCTATGAAACGGAACGAATTATCCTGCATTCCGCTCTTCGTCAATCCGAACTGGTAGGCTATGGCAGAACCGAGGATGGTATAAGTAAGCTGGGCTTTCTCTCCTCCCGACAAATGTCCCATGTTCTCGTATGTGGTTTCCTTATTTCCTGTATTGCGGTTGAACTCCTCAGCCTTATAAGTGAACCATGAACGTACGTCCATAACCCTGTTTCTCCAGTCCTCATTTTCCAAGCGATCCATAAAAGGCTGGATATGCTCGCGGAAATGGATTTTACGCCCATCCACGGTAGAATTTATTTTCTGAATGTTAGGCATAGCCTCATCCATCAGTTTACAGAATTCCTTAACCTCTTCATTTACTTTTTTCTGCATCACAAGCTGTATATATGTAGCAGGCTGCTTGCGATAGTCGATGCCGTGGAGTGACTCGTTAAGCATTTCGATATTGTCATCTATAGCACTCTTCCAGTTCATAAAGAACATACGGAAATCACCGACCTTGTCGGTAAGCGTTTTCTGCAGATAATTGTCAAACTGCTTTTCGTATTTCGGCAGGTTTTCTTTCTGCAGACGGTACAACATTTCCTGGTACTCGTCTATCAAGTCAATATTTTCTGCTTCAGGCATGGCATTAACGTCCGAACGCCAGTCCTTGAATTTCTCTGTGATATATTCCGAAGGATGTTTAAAATCGCGGATATGATCCTTTGCCTTGTCTTCCGCTTCCCGTTTTTTTGTCGACAACTTACCTTTCTCACGGTCATTACGACTGATAAATGATTTATACTCCTTATCCAGGTCATCATATGTACAGTTCCTGAGTTCTTCGTAAGCCTGCTCAAAGTCCGAAAGAAGGATAGAACGCATTGATGAAATAGACTTCTGACATTCTTCCATCTTATGTTTCGTTTCCTTTATCTTGAATTTTATATCAGAAATCTGACTGACTTTGTCGCGTATCTCCTCAAGAGAAATCTTGCGTATTGCCTGACGCACCTGCTCCAACTGTTTCTGCAAAGCCTGAATGGTATTGTTGTTCTTCTCCAGCTCTGCTTTGTCGGAAAGTTTCTCCTGCAGACGTGTTGCGTATTCCTTCCAGTTTACGGCATCGAAATCCTTGAACATATCCACCAGTTTCTTGCTCATGTCGTAATCATACTGGAGTTTCTGTTTCTCGGAGTTTATATCATTCAGCTTAGCCATCAGCTCTATGTCTTTCTGCTGAAGTTCCTTTATCTCATGTTGCAGCAGGGCTATCTTGTCCTGGTTATCCCATCCGAGGATATAATTTGCCTTGCTCACTACCTGAGGACGGTCATCCTTCTCATGCCTGTCGTGCGAGAACTTTATCAGTCCCTCACGCGTAACAGCCTTTTCCTGATAGCGTTCGAACTCCTCAAGATTTTCCACGCACGCATAGTTATATTTATTGAATATGGTATCACGTATCCACTCCTCATATTCAGAGTCTGGACGTATTTCTATCTTGTCGAGCAGTCTGGCATCGTCAGCTGTAAATGTTTCCATACCTGCAAGCGAGTTGTAAGTGCGATAGCGGTAATAAGTAATCCTTCCTTTCAGGTCGTTGGAATTCAGGAACTTGTTTACCTCATGATAATACTCGTCAGGCACAAGCAGATGCAATGCAAAATTGTGAAGGATTTTTTCTATGGCACCCTCCCACTCCATTTCCGCAGGATTTACTTTTATCAGCTCACCGATGAAAGGTATCTCATCCTTAGAGGCTCCGGTATGTTCGAGAATCATTTCACGTATCTCTGATTCACGTCCGGAAATATTGTTCTTGTTCTTCTTCAGAGAGTCAATGGTCTTGATATACTCATCTATCTTCTGACCGATTTCTTTTCTTTCATTTTCGAAAGTTATGGTTTCTCTGATTTTCTGCTCTATACCTGCATTCATGCTTTCCAGACGTCCTGACACAGAGTCACGCTGACTTATGAAAGTATCCTTGTCAGGGTCAGTATTGAGCGAAAGAACAGATGCCACCGAGTTATATTCATCCATACGAGACACGCGCTCATCACGGAGTTCTTCCAGGCGCTTGATTTCCTGCTCCATTTCCTTTATCTTCCTGCCCACCTCATCATTCTCTATGGCAAGAGCTATGGAACGTTCGTCCTGACGCATTCTGTCCTCGTCGTCACGGAGTTTCTTTTCCTCTTTTTCAAGACGTTCCTGCTCCTGTTCCAAAGAATCAACACGTTCCTTACCCAGTTCTATAGTCTTACGGGCAAACCAGTAATCAATGCTTTCCCTGTCCATGGAAAGCTGTTTGATTTTCTGGATATATTCTTTTATCTCGTCTGCATATTCCGATATAGGAGTAAGCATCTCAATCTGTTTTCCTGCCTTTTCGATATTGGTCTTTGCCTCCATCAGAGTCTTGAAACTGTCTTTAAGCATTATATACTGCGACTCGGCATTCTGTTCTTCAAGCATATTGGTACGGATAAAATCGTCCAAATCATCGAGTACCTTCACACCCACAATCTGATTGAAAAGAGAAAGGGCCTTGACGGAACGCATACCGAAAAGCTGTGTAATACGGTCGGCATAACCCACTGGTCCTTCAAAGAATTCCACCATGGTACGGTTTCCCTTATGCGAGCTTTCCAGACGGCGGCGCCAATTACCCCTACCATCGAATGGCTGGAAGTCGGTCTTTATATCCAGTTCACAATGAGCCAGACCGAAAGTACGCCTCAACTCACCGCCGGAGAACCAGCGAACCTGAAACACAGTAACCACACGTGTATCGGTATTGGTAAAAGTGGCAAGAAGCACTGAGTATGCCGAATGGTCGCGCAATGACTGTGTGCTGGCACCGCTTTCGCCGTCTCGCTGTATGTTTCCGTAATTACCCAAGACGTATGTCTCCTCTGTTCGGTTACCTTTCTTCTCCACTCCCGACGACTGATTGTAGAACCTGTCCTTCTTGGCAGGTACCATCAGAGTGAGGAGAGCATCTATTATGGTACTCTTTCCCGAAGCGTTTGCTCCCGTAAGCAGGGCATTGTTTCCCTGGGGCTCCATACGGAAAATCCTTTCATGGAATGTTCCCCAGTTGTATATCTCCATGTATTTCAGACGAAATCCCGACGTATCGGAACCGGTACTAAACAGACTCAACATATTCTTGCAGTTTATCCTTAAATTCTTGTAGTTTGTCCAATGTTACTTTCTCTTTTATAATTCTGTGAATCTGATATGTATTCACATTGTCGCGCTTTATCAGTTTCAGATATCCCAGCGACACCAGACGGGTGATATATGTATCTATCTCGCTGAGTAGCTTCACTCTGTTGAAACGCTCCGGAAGGAATATCTCTATTCTCTCCTTCAAATCGTCAGCTCTAACAAAACACTCTGTGGAATAAAGCTCATCCATATTGCTGTCGAACTCTTCAAGCATCTGTCTGAGAATTATAAGAATGACTGATATCTCGAAACCAAGCTGCTGACGGGGAATAAGTCCTGTAGTCTTGTCCTCATCATCCACTATCTGCTTGATATATGCAAAGCCTTCGTCTCGTTTTACTATCAGTTCTATACCTATGTTCATGAGATACTTGTTTATCTCCGACTGATAGTTCAGGATATCCTCCCATGCTTTAGTGTCCGTCATTTCAACGGGACCTTTAAGCAGGCGTACAACGGTACGTCCGTAAGGTGCTATTATAGAATCTATATTCATTTTAAGATAATAATTTCCGGTATTACAATTGATTTCTTCAACTCGCTGTTAAACGGTATGACCTGTGTGCGGTCGGGATTGATAGTATGCCTGAACCCGCGTATCACACTGATATATCCGAACAGCTCTGCCAGTCCTTTCTCCAGACCTCCACTCTCCTCTACCACATCGGACAGAGATACCTGCTTGCGGTGCTTCAACGAATCATGTATTCTCTGTTTCAATATAGCGCGGTCAACACCGTGACTTACAAACAATTTATCCGCATGTTCTGCCTCTGAAATGTCCGCACTGGCTATTTCTATCACATTGTTGTAGTCCACATCATCAGTCTTTTCAAGAGTAAGTTTTCTCTCTATAGGCATGGAAATTTCCGGCATTGTCTCCAGTTCAAGCGACACATCGGGTTTTATATTCTGGCTTGCCAACTGAAGAAGTACCGACTGTATGTCCTGAATCACACGTTTCGATGCAGCCGACTGAGAGTTATTGTTCTCGCAGATGATACGGCTCAATTTTTCAGCCATCTTGTCGTTTGCCTGATATACTTTCTTTCCGCTGTTATAGAGATACTGTTTCATGTTTTTCAGGAACATATCTTCCTGACGTATCTGCGACGGATCTATGGAATGATACAAATCATCCACCATATGATCCCAGGCATCCTGCATGGATGGCGTCATAAGGAAATCCCAGAAAGCATAGAAACTTTTTCCCTGAGAACTTTCCTGAAGCTTGTCGAGCGCATCGAACGTATATCCCAGGATATCACCTTTCGACACATCTCCCTCGGCATGTTTCTGATAGATGGATTTTGTAATTGACTTGAAATTGTCTTCCACCTCCTTGAAATCTGAAAGAAGTTCCTTTGCCGTACGGGTAATATCCCGGAAACGTGGAAGTACCTGATAGTCTTCATAGACCATGGCAGATTCGCCGGCCCTGAGACCCTGAATCTGATGTTCTATCTCCATCTTTTTCTGTTCCAGCATATGGATACGTTCTTCAGGGTCCTCGTTGGTAAACTCTACAAGTTCCTTTATCTGTCCGTAAAGGTTCATAAACTTTGACTCAGTTCCAACGAACTCATCCTTCTTCAGACTGAGAAGCCAGTCTATCACCTTGCTGGAATATGACGAAAGCTCGTAAAACACCTCTCCGCTTTCTTCCTGATAATTGCGGAGAAAACCTTTGTCCGTCCATTTCTGAATATACTTATATGCCTTCTCGTCGTACGAGTCGAACACGTTTATATCATTCTCCTCGTCATTCTCCAAATTGATGGATGAAAGGTAATCGGATAGTCGCATCTTCAATGAATCATAAGCCACAGGTTCCCTATGCTTATAAAAAGTTTCATATAGAAACAATATGATAATCTCCCTGTTGCGCAGGCGCAAAAGCTCCGCACATGGAGAACCATTCAATATATCGGACAATAGCTGAGTTTCGGACATGTTTTTTATTCGAAATAAGTTATCATACAAAGTTAGTCATTAATTACGACACAACAATGTTACAGAGCGGATTTTGCCTGATTTTTCCTTCCGCCAAACGCATCTCCCGGTTTAAAACAACAAAGTATATTATTTTCTTCTTAAAAAACATACTCCATTTCACTTTCACATCCTTCACAGAAGCAAGCAAAATGGAGTACATTTCTACTTCTACTAAGCAAACAAATCCTCTAATGTTATCTCGCTTTGCACTATTCCTGAGTGGGAATTATGACGGACTCCGTAAGTAGTTACCATAGTAAGATGTACTGCTTTGCGGGTATTTGTAGCTTCGATGAATGCGCTTTTTTTATTACGGAGATTGCGTTCGTATTCTGCATCGATAGAAAATTCCGACAAAGAGTATTTCATTTCGCAGATATTTACCACCTGGTCATTGCGGTCTATCAACAAATCAATTTGTGCTCCTTCGCCATTTTCATCTGCCTCTTTTCGCCAAGAGTAGATATTGCTCAATACACCTGAAATGCCCAGTCCGGCCTTGATTTGCTGCGTATGAGCCATACATAGGCGCTCAAAAGCCAAACCACTCCACGCACGATGCGTTGCAGAATCGATGGATACTGACCAAAAATGCTCATCATTGTTCTTGTTTTCCCGGATAAACTTGAAATAAAAGAGCGTATAATTATCTACCAACTGATAAATTGCCTGCTTTGTCTTTTTACCATAACCACTGTATTTCCTTATAAATCCGCAATATTCCAACTCATCGAGTACTTTACTCAATGCTCCGTTACTCGGTTTGCCGATTGCAGTTATAATCTCTTCACGAGTCATACCGACCTTTTTCCTGCCAAGTGCTGTTACGACATCTATGTATTGTTCAGGCGACTTAAACAAAGAAGCATAAAGCAGATTAAATTCATTTGACAATTTTCCATTTCTGGCAAAGAAAATCTTATCGATATTTTGGGCAAGACTAAGCCCTCTTTCAAGCAAGTTCCAATAAAACGGTATGCCACCCAATACCATATAGCACTCAGCTATTTGGTATCGGTTCATTTCAAGCCCCTTGCTTTTGACAAACATCTCACACTCTTTCAAAGTAAACGGTTGAAGGGCAATACGTTGCGTCACACGATTATGAAGCCCTCCATGGTCATCAATCACCTTATTGATAATCCACGATGTGGCTGACCCGCATATAATCAAAACAATATCCTTGCGAGCTGATGCCCAGCCGTTCCAGAAATGTTCAAACGCTGAAATGAAATTTGAACGAGAAGTATCCATCCACGGAAGTTCGTCAAGAAAAATAATCTTCTTCTCATCTGTCGAGTTTTTCAAGAAGTGAGATAACAGACTGAATGCCTCCAACCACGATTGCGGTGTGGGGCAATCGTCATAACCCGCATCACGAAGTGAAATGGCAAAACTAAACAGCTGATCTTTTGTCTTAGCGTTGGCCAAGCCTGTATGCTGGAATGTAAATTTATAGCCAAAAGTTTCACGGATAAGGTATGTCTTACCTACGCGCCTACGACCATAAACAGCAATCAGTTCCGAATATTCCGACTGAGCTGCCGAAAGCAATATTCTTTGCTCTTCTTTTCGTCCGATTATCATAAGTATTGAATTTTATTTTCACAAATATAATACAAATAATCCACATAATTTGCCAAATCTCATAGAATTTAGAGGATTTGGCAGATTATATCATATTAGCTACACTCATTTTACTTAATATATCATCACTTTTTCCGGCTTACCTTGTAAGAAAATTAAAAATGCTTCTCTCAGTTTAGTTTGATAAAGATATTATTTTCTTCATAAAAAATACTCCATTTCACTTTCACTTCTTTCACAGAAGTTGGTGAAATGGAGTTTTTCATTTTTAGTTTATTTATTGCTAATAAAGTCTAAGAGATATTCTATCGAACAAATAAATTCAATTTAGCAGTCTTCAACCCTTTAGAGCGAGCCTTAACTTCAATGACTCCTGGTTTATTACCAGATTGAACTATTAATGTAAGCATTCCATTAAAAACATGCATTTGTGGTAAATGAAAAGCATCCAGACAAGTCGGATCTCCATTGGCAGAAGCACGGAATATCCCTGCTCCTTTTACATCAAACGTTACAAGACTATTATCATGAGGGCACAAATTACCATATTTATCTACAACACGCAATGTTATATAAACTAAATCCTTTCCGTCTGCAGACAACACTGTCCGTGATGGTAAAAGTTCAATATGATTGGATTGCCCTGATGTACGAACTGATTTTTCATCAACGATATTTCCTTTTTTGTCATACGCAACAACTTTCACTTCACCAGGTTCATAAATCGCATTATACCATGTAAAACGGTAACGTTCTTCAGGCAAAGAATTACTCTTTTCTTTTTTTCCAAAACTTTTTCCGTTAATAAACAATTCTGCAGCAGGATAACTTGTATAGACAAATACAGGTACATTTTTACCCTCATATCCTTCCCAGTTCCAATGAGGAAGTACGTGTAACGTATGTTTCTCTTTATTCCACACACTACGATACAAATAATAACGGTCTTTAGGTATGGAAGCTAAATCTATAATACCAAACATTGAACTATGATTAGGCCAGGAATCTTTGTCATAAGGAGAAGGCTCTCCCAAATAATCAAAACCAGTCCACACAAATTGTCCCAAAGTCCAATTATAATCATCCGCTAAAGCAAAATCAACATCCGGAATATTAGACCATGTACATGCTTCCAAATCGTATGATGAACATTGATGATCAGAATAAAGTTTACTGAAATTTTCTACAGCCGGAAGTTTATAAACGCCTCTTGAACTAACTGTAGAAGCTGTTTCTGATCCCAAAATAAAACCTTGCGGTAATTTTTCATATGCCTCTTTATATCGTGAAGTACGATAATTAATTCCTGGAATATCCAACATTGCTGCAAATCCATTCTTCAAAACACAGTCAACCTGATCCATCCCACATGTAACAGGACGTGTAGGATCTTCCCTATGACAAATATCCTGTAAGAATTTTGCGACCTTATATCCTTCAGGACTACACTGTGTAGGCACCTCATTACCTATGCTCCACATTACCACAGAGGGATTATTACGATAATGTCTAAGCATATTTACCATATCCTTTTCTGCCCATTCATTAAAATAACGATGGTATCCATTCTCGCATTTGGCAATATCCCACTCATCAAAAGGTTCAATCATCATCATAAAACCCATTTCATCACACAATTCCACCAACTCCGGAGCAGGCATATTATGTGAGGTACGGATGGCATCACAACCCATATCTTTCAACAATGAAAGCTGATATCGCAATGCCGACTTATTGACGGCCGCTCCTAAAGGTCCAAGATCATGATGATTGCATACACCTTGAAACTTACGATGTTTACCATTCAGATAAAAGCCTTTTTCCGCTATATATTCAATAGAACGGATTCCGAAACGTGTACAGTATGTATCCACATGTTTTCCTTCGCAATAAATTTTAGAGACAGCCACATACAACTTGGGAGATTCAGGAGACCATAAATAAGGATTTTCAACAATAAAATTCTGAACCAAAGACCGTTCGTTATCAAGATAGCCTTTTGTAGTTTTTGAAGTGACTACAACACTATCAGGAGATATAATATCTGTTACTATAGTCAATTCTTTCAGTTCAGCCCCTTCAACTTTAGTACGTAAGCAAACAGACGCAAAATCATCACTAACATACGGAGTCGTAATTTGTGTACCCCAAACAGGCACATGAATTTCTTCAGTAACTAAAAGATGTACATTACGATACAATCCAGCCCCTGGATACCAACGTGACGACTGTGGTTTATTCTCCAATCTTACAGCAAGAGTATTATTCTTTCCATCTGCATGTAAAAATTCTGTCACATCACAGAAAAAAGAATTATATCCGTATGGCCAAAAACAGACCTCAGCCCCATTAACATAGACGCGAGCTTCACTCATTGCTCCATCAAATACCAAAGTAGCACGTTTTCCGTCAGGCACATTGAATGAAGTCCGGTACCAGCCTATTCCAATATATGGAAGTCCGCCGGTACGTCCAGTTTTCAACGACGCTTTTTTCTCTAAATTCTGCACTATAGTTACATTCTGTAAATCGTTATTTCTATCAAAGGGTCCATAAATTGCCCAATCATGAGGAACTGTCACACTCTCCCAATCCGTATCATCAAATGTAACAGATTGTGCTCCTGATACTTCCCCTTTAACGAACTTCCAGTTATTCTCAAGCAAACTCTCAATACGTTGGGAATATCCAAACAGAAAATTTAAACTGGCCAATATTATGACCACACACCTATATTTCATATTTTATTTATTAATCAACAAGTTCAACCTTAACCTTTTGGTCTTTTACAATAATATAAAATATACCATTTTCCAGGAAACGTTTACCATCTTCATTGACAAAACCAAAGTCACGTTCCAAATCAACATCAAAAGTAAATATCCTACTTTCTCCAATTGGAATTTCCTTCTTCTCAAAATATTTCAATTCCTTGACAGGACGTGTTATTGAAGAGAACGGATCGGATATAAACCATAATAAAGTTTCTTTGGCATCATAATCACCGGTATTTTTCACTTCTATTTCAGCTCGCAATGTATCACCTCTTCTAACTTTGTATGAAGACAATTTCAATGCTCCATATTCAAGTTTAGTATAGCTTAATCCATGTCCGAATGAATATAATGGTTCGCTTGTAATATCTTGATATTTACCTTGATGTGTTCTTCCACTTTTACGCTGATTATAATAAATAGGAATTTGACCTGTTGTATAAGGGAAAGTTATAGGTAATTTCCCTGACGGGTTATATCTGCCGGAAAGAATTCCTGCAACAGCGGTTCCGGCCGTAACACCTGGTTGCCATATTTCCAACATAGCATCAGCCAAAGGCTCTATACGTGACAAATCCAAAGGACGTCCGCTTGAAAGTAATACGACCAATGGCTTTCCTGTTTTTTTCAGTTTCTCAAGCAATTCCTCTTGTATCTGTGGAAGTGATATAACAGAACGGGATGCATTTTCTCCACTCCAAGTCTTCTTTTCGCCCAAACAAGCTATTATTATATCTGCTTGTTCAGCAACACCTATTGCTTCAGCAAAGTTGCTCTGATCATTACCATCAAAACCGCATCCTTCAGCAAATAATATATTCTTTTCGATAAATCCTTTCTCTTTCTTGATACCATCAAGAATAGATACTACATCTTTCTCATCTCCATGCGCAGACCATGAGCCCAACAAATGTAAACGATTATTAGCCATTGGTCCAATAAAAGCAATCTTCTGTTCTTTTTTCAAAGGGAGTACACCTTTATCATTCTTCAATAGTACCATCGACTCTTGAGCAAGCTGTTCAGCTACATTCAAACTTGACGGCAATAAAAAACGACTGTTATCTGGTAATACTTCAGTATATGGATTTTCGAACAATCCCAATTCAAATTTCAACCGTAATATTCGTCCAACAGCATCATCTATTGCAGCCATAGAGACTTTTCCTTCCTTAACCAGTTTACCCAAATGTTTTTGATAACAATTATCCTTCATATCCATCTCTAATCCGGCAGAAAAAGCATACCATGCAGCTTCTTTTTCATTAGCCGCAAGTCCTTGAGTAATCAACTGTTTTACAGCATCCCAATCAGAAACCACAAAGCCACGATGTTTCCAACGTTTCTTTAAAATTTCTGTCAAAGTATAATAGTTGGCAGATGCAGGAATCCCACTTATATTATTAAATGCGCTCATTACAGTTGCAGCTCCAGCTTTTATACCAGCCTCAAAAGGAGGCAAGTAAGTATCCCAAAGAGTCTGTTTTGAGATTTCTGTCGGAACATAATCACGTCCAGCTTCTGATGCCCCATAACCTACATAATGCTTTAAGCAAGCTGCAATCCTGTTTTTAGCAGACAAAGTATCTCCCTGGTATCCTCTGACTGAGGCAGCTGCAAAAACTCCATTCACGTAAGGATCTTCTCCATAACCTTCAGAGACTCTTCCCCAGCGTCCGTCACGTGCCACATCCACCATTGGAGAGAATGTCCAATTTACTCCTGAGGTGAATGCTTCCTGAGCCGCAACCCCACATGCATTCTCCACAAGTTTTGGATTCCACGATGCAGCCTGTCCAAGTGAAATCGGATAAATGGTACGAAATCCATGAATAACATCATAACCAAACAAAATAGGAATTCCCAAACGAGATTCATTCAAAGCCTTTTTCTGTACTGAATTTCTCATATTTGGATTAGCCTCAAAATAAATCAGAGAACCTATTTCTGCAGGAATGTTTTTAACTGTTTCTCCAATATTATTTACATTATTATTCCTTCCCAATATATATTGATTTAATTGGTAAATTTTTTCTTCTAAAGTCATACGTGACAACAAATCATTCACTCTCATATCAACAGGAACAGAAGGATTTTTGTATAACGAGTTATCTTTTATATAAGAAAGATCTGTGATTTTATTAGGATGTCGGACAGCTTCGTGTGCTGCCAGTTGTGCTATTTCACGATATTCCTCAGAAACATTTTCAGGTACAAACTTATTGCCTATTACATTCTTTCCGGTCAATACTTCAAACCAGGTGCAAGCAGCAATATAACGTCCGACATTTACATCAAGATGATATCCGTCACGATTCAAATGATCTCCAATAAAAGAAGTACGGGCATTTTGTATAGCTGTTCCGGAAGGAATTATCCGATAAAAGTCCACAAGTTTACCTGCTTTTTTTACCGTTTCCACTATAGCTTTATACATCGTTATCTGATTGTTATCATATTTCTTGAACCCGGTATTCCTGCAATTTTTAGCATAAGCCCATGTCTGGTGGAAAACAATCTTAGAACGCTTATCTATCCTTTCTTTTACATACCCATACAATTCTGGAAGAGATGTTTCGTACGTATCGTACATTCCAGAGAAAGAACTGGTCTGTTGCAAACTAACGTAATCCCATTTTTCATCGGCCAAAGCCTTAGAAATACTCATATTACCATGATGAACTTTCTTACCATCAAACCCAATTTTACGATAATCATACGCTGCCGCGTCTTTCCTTATATTTTTCACATGACGTTCTAAAGAACAACCTGCAATAAAAAGATTTCCTATAACAAATTGATAACCTTCTGCTTCTCCCAATTCATGCAGATACTGTTCTACCGCATCTTGTGAAAAACTGTTCCCTATTGAAAGAATCTTAATTATCTTAGAATTTTCTGTAATATTTTTTGAATAACCATTCTCTACCAATAATATGCAAAAGCATAAAACGGTACTTAATAAAACTTTTATACTTTTCATCATTTAATATATTTTTTCTTTTGATAATAATCATGCATGATGTACCATGCCTTTTTACGTAATCCCTGATCGGAAAGCAATCCTTTTCTATTCCATCCATCCTGATTTGTCGGATGGAAGCGGAAAGGGGAACGAAAATCAAACAATACCCATGGTGAAACTCCACAAAGATTAGGAATATGATTGAACATCTCGATATTATCTCTATACAGTTTAGCCTGGTATTCTTCACTCCATGAAGAAGTTACCTCCTCGTCTCCATGTTGCCCATACAATGCTTCTCCTCCAAATTCAGAAATAATAAGAGGCTTGTCAGGAACCACATCCCAAATTGCTTCTTCAGGACTTAACGGCCAAGGATGATACCACCCCATATATTTGTTCACAGCCACCACATCCAAGTTTGATGTAAACGGGTCATCCATCTCGAAATGACGTGTTTCCTTATTGAAGTAAACAAGGTCAAATGCCGCCACATAAAGTCTGCTACGATCTATCGAACGGGCCTTTTCCAATAATGATAACAAGAAAGAATTTCTGGCATCCGAAGGCTTGGTTTCATTCGCCACTCCCCAAAAACACACCGCACAGCGATTCTTATCCCTGTTTATCATCTCGCCAAGCATAGTCTGAGCCTTCTCCATAGTACCTCTGTCCTCGAAATCTATTCCCTGCCAAATAGGAATCTCCTGCCACAATATAATACCCATCTTCTCAGCCATTCTTACCGTATATTCATTTTGCGGATAATGTGCCAAACGAATCATATTTACACCCAAAGCCTTAGCCTCATTCAACAGCATTGAAGCATCAGCCTCTGAGAAAGCCCTGCCCATACGTTGCGGTATCTCCTCATGAAAAGATATACTACGCATAAACACAGGATTTCCATTAACCAAAATACGTGTTCCATCCACTGTTATCTGCCTAAATCCTATTTCTTCCTCTATTCTATCTTCTTCAGAAGTTATCACGACCTTATATAGTCGTGCTTTTTCCGGTTCCCATAATTCCAACTTGCGCACCTTTAACGAAATCGAACCTACACCCTCTTCATTTGTTTGAAGTGTACGCTCAATATTCAACTCTGGTATTTCAATCCGTACATCTCGGACTCCTTTTGCAGATAAAGCAACAGTGGCATGTATCAAATCTTTTTGTACATTATCCAAACGTACAAAATAATCACGGATAAACAGACGTGGAGTAGTCACCAGCATAACATCGCGTGTAATTCCTCCATAATTCCACCAATCAAATGCCATTGCCGGAATAGCATCCACCGAACGGGTATTATTCACTTCCACTACCAGGAAATTATCACCTTCTGACAAGACATCAGTAACTTCCACCTGAAATGGAGTAAATCCTCCCTCATGAGAAGCAATTTCATGTCCATTCAAATAAACACGACACCGATAACTGACAGCACCAAAATACAGAAACTGCCTTTTATCAGGAGAAATATTTGCCTCAAAATGACGTCCATACCAGATTGTGCCTTCATAATATTTCAGTTCTGATGATTGTGAATTCCAGTCTCCAGGTACGTTCAACCTCATTCCGTTTTCAAATGAATATTCATAAAACTCTTCTTGAGTTTGAGGAACTCTATTATTATAGACCTCCATACGACGCCCCTGATCATATAGATCAACGATGACATTCCATTTTCCATTCAACAAATGGAAGTCTCTCCCATAAACATTTATCATAGCTTGTTCCGCCGCTCCCAAACAGATGGAAAAAACAATTAATGACAAACTCAATAAAATTTTCTTTATTCTCATGTTACTTATTATTTACTACCAACAATACAAACAGCCATGCTTCACGCAATTTACTAATCATATTATTTCCTTATTTTATATTTATACATCACAAAAGAATTTTTTTTAGGCAGTTCTATTTCTAAAACCCCATTATGTTTCACAAGAAAGTCTTGTGTTTTACCATCCCCTAATACAAGAGTGCATTCAACATGTTCCCCTTCTTTTAACCATGTTTCAATTTTACCTATATTGTCCTCATTATTCTCACGAAAAAAAAGAAAATACCCCTCACCAGTTTCCTTCAACGACTGGAAACCAGTCCATGACGTTCCGGAAGGTTCTTCACCAACTGGCAGGATTATTCCGGAATGAAAATCATAACTGATATCCTTATATGCCTCTACAAGATTACTCAATCCATAGGCTTCTTCAGGAAGATTAGCAGCTTCCATCCAAGCCAAAGGCTGTCCTGCCATAGATATTGCAAACAAATAATCAAAAGAATAATGAGAAGGTGCAAATATATCATCACCATACTTGTCAGGATTTCTCCATTTATTCAAGAATTCTATCTGCAGTTTTTCTGTCGGAACATATTTGGATAGCATCCATAAATTCCTCAAAGTCCAATACGGATAATAATTTCCCCAGTCCGTATAACGGTTTTCAAGGAAAATATTTCCGTATTCATTAAATAAATGATATCCACCTCTTCTACCGGCTGTAACATCCAAATTAAAAACAACAGCATGATTGGTATCCTCCCATACTTTCTCAAACAAACACCGGAGATTTTCCTCTGCTCTCTTTGTAGGAATATTCACACCGTCAATTTTAAAAACTCTTATTCCGTATTTACGATATAATTCGGTTATGGCCTGTGCATCTTTTTCCCATTCGGCAAAATCATTCTGTACACTCGGATTAAACCACAAACAAACTTCTACTCCAAACTTACGCCCCTTTTCAACTATCGGTTTTAATCCGTGAGGATATTTTTTAGGGTCCGGTTTCCAATAATCAGGATTGTCCCATATATTCTTGAAAGAACCTTTTGCCAAAGCTGAATTAGGACTTTTTCCGACCTGCCATCCGTCATCGATTTGAAAATGCGTAAAGCCTAAACGAGCAGCCTTTTCTATCTCTGACAAACAAAACTCCTCGTTAACCTTGGTATCCTGACTTCTGTCTCCCCATGTATTCATCATCACCATTTCATCACGTCCTTTAGTCAAAATTCTTACATTCTTCTGATATCTCCTCAAGACTTTCAAAGCATCCAATTCTGTACCGTCATAAACACCTAAAACACAACTGTATGTACGTGTCCACTTTTCAGGTGAAATATCTTTTTCTGTTATTCCAATACCTGTTACCATAAAATGACCGAATTCCGCAATAAAATCAGCACCTTTATATGCCAATTGAACTCCGGAACAAGGAGCTTCTTTCAAAACAAAAAATCCCGATTTACTCTCGCCATTTTCAGCAAACAATATATTTCCACGATATGACAATTTCCGATAAGGAATAAAGTCTCTTGTCCATACTAAATTATTATTCCAATCTGTCACATCAGTAAACTCAACTGTCTTTGTATGCCAATGCTGTCCTTTAAATGCAAATCGATCAAGAATTGCGGTCACCTGAGAAGATTTCATATCTTTGGTAGATTCAATATTCTTATTATCAGCAACGTTTTCTTGCTTTTCACCGAAAACGCTGTTCAGAGTTCCACGTAGATAGGTATCACACCCAATGACCGGACAATTATCATAAACCCTATATACACGTTGCACATCCATCCCACCTAACGAGAAAGAAACCGTCACTTTCAGAAAAGCCGGATTGATTACAGTCTCCTTAACCCATTCAGTAGAAAGTTTTCCATTGCCGGCCGCATCAGTATTACGCGTAATCATAAAATCAGGTTGGTTAGAATAAGTATTTTCACACCATCCGGACAGTTTATTTTCCACTCTAAGTGTTTTCAGGTTTCCACCATTCCAAAGGAAAGTTCTTTCAACACATTGGTTTCCTATATATAGAGTATCATTTTTTAACGAACCATAACAATTTTCAGAAGAAGCATAAACAAGTACATTATTATGTAAAAAGCCGCAAAATAAAGCGACAAAAACTATGCATTTTTTTCGTTTCATTATATAACAATATTAATATTTATAAATA
Source organism: uncultured Bacteroides sp. (assembly GCA_900544075.1). Lineage (GTDB taxonomy): Bacteria > Bacteroidota > Bacteroidia > Bacteroidales > Bacteroidaceae > Phocaeicola. The sequence continues at coordinate 36,055 of UQTJ01000003.1, read as the reverse complement.
ACGATATTCTATTTATCTAATACCTATGAATCTTATTCTAATGCACTTGGCTTTTCCAATAATTTGTTTGGTAAATTGAAACGTTGATTATCCGGCAGTTCCGATTTAAGTCCGGCTCCTTCCTTCATCATTTTCTTCAACTCCGGTAAGTGATGCTGATAGATTTCGCGTGGTAAAACGCCATATTGACTACACAATGCAGCTGCCATACCTACAACTTCACCCATCATACCTGTTGTACGCATTACACGGACTGTTCCCAATCCTACATGAGTAGTACTGATGTTACGTCCGGCCATAAACAAATTGTTCACATTACGCGAATACAAACAGCGATAAGGTACTGCATAAGGATGAATAAACAGATGCTTCGTAGCAGCCTTGAACTCCTGTTCCGGGAAAAGTTCCGAGTTCTTCGGGTCAGGGAAATGCAAGTCTATACTCCAGGTAGTTGTAAATGAAGCATCCTCATGGAACACTCCCTTGTCTATATCATCCTGTTTCAAGATATAATCACCCATAAGACGGCGTGATTCACGTTTTCCGGCTATATAAGCTACCCAATCAAGAGACAAATTGCGGTATTTTTCCTTTTCTTTCCATTCATTCTTCAAGAAGCTCCAATTTGAATAAACTACCAACAAGCCATAATCCCTTATAAGTTCAGCTTCATCTATCTGGTTTTTATTCATACCTGTTTCCCAAGTCCACTCACCCATCTTTACCTTTTCACAATTATTCTCGTTAAACTCCATTCCGTAATTGAATTTAGGGAAAACAGTCTTTTTACCATTATCCTTTGAATACCACTGTATTGAAGCTCCCATAGTCAGACTGTCAGCCTTTTCAGGAGCCAATGATTCTCCGAATTCACTTCTTGATTCCCTGCCCATGCGGAAATCAGCTCCAGCCAAATAACCTATAGTACCATCTCCTGTACAGTCTGAAAACAAAGCGGCCTTTAAACAAATTTCTTCTCCCGTTTCTATATGTTTGATTACAACAGATGAAATCTCAGTCCCATTCATCTGTACAGACACAGCCCTATAGTTGGCATATAACGTAACGTTCTTCTCAGCTTCTATAAAATTCTGCTTTTTATCATCTTCATAATACTCTGCCGGCTGTGCATTTCCTTTTTTAGAATGACCAAACTCACGCAACATTCTGCCTAATCCTTCATTAGGTCCAATCTCAGAATATCCGCCAAGATGTACACGAACTTCAGCACTGTTGTTACCGCCTAAAACCGGACGATCATTAACCAAAGCGACTTTGCACCCCATACGTGCAGCCGTGACAGCCGCACACATTCCGGCGATTCCTCCACCTACAACTACCAGATCATACGAAGAAACTTCTTTAGGGAACGCCGGCAAACCAAGCATTTTTTTTCTAAAATCCGCCAATTCATTTCCTTCCATAGGTGGAACAATATCTTTCTTTGTAGTAAAGTAAACGGCATCAATACGTCCGTCAAAGCCTGTCATGTCTTTCAGTACCACAGTTGCTTCACCGCTTTTTACATTAACTTTTCCGGCATACTGCCATGTCCATTTTTCGCCTTCACATCCCAATACTGTAGGCAATGTTTTACCGGCTACCTGTATCTTAAAGCATCCCGGACCCTTTCCTTTATACCACGGAGATGTCCAGTTATACGTACGTACATATACATGATAAGTTCCCTTTTCCCGGAAATTTAATTTTGTCTTAGCATCCTCAACCGGCACTCCCATTCCATGTGCCAGCAGATATGGAGACCCCATCTGATCCATAAACTGCTGATCTACTTTCCATCCTCCTTTATCGCTGAAACTTTCAGCTTCAAGCAAAATTGGATTTGAATAAGCTAATTGAAAATAAAATCCAACCCAAAAACAAAGAATATACCGTAACATACTATTTAACTATAACATCCCTTAATTTTAACCATCCTTTAGATGTCACATTCTTAGATACAGAAAGTTTAATACCAATCGTAGGGTCTTCTTTCTCCATATCAATAATACCAACTGCCCATATATAATTTCCTGTAGGTATATTTTCTATTTTTGTATTAAATATATATTCCTTTTCGTTACCTAAAATCCAATCACACGCTTCTGGTTTATCATCAACAAACATAAATTTAACATTCTCCGTTTTTGTATCTAATAAAGCAAAAGCTACTTTATATTTATTCTTCCACTGTGGCATATTTGTTGGACAATACCCCCATCCAATATTCTTCCAATAATGTACTAAAGTAACAGAAGTATTATTTTCCATTGTCGTTGGTAAAGACACTTTACTTGGATATAAACGATAGCCTCCTTCTTGTACGAAACGTTTTACTAAATCAAAGCTCTTACCAAACCATGTTTCTGTCTCGTTCCCTATACGAAAATCCATCATATTAACATGAGCTTCCTGTGCATCTTTAAACTCACCATTACGAACATCTTCAGGATGTCCTTCTCTGTATTTTCCTTCAGAATCAGTCCAATACCTATGAGTTCCAACGACCCATCCTCCTTCCATAATTATTGGGCGTTTATAAAACCATTTTTGTGCAAATTCACGTTCCCAATTTCCGTAATAAGGATGCATGCCAAAAGCATCATGTCTTAAAGAATATCCCTTTTCTACAGCTTTTCCTATCAGACGTTCAGTATCTTCATCGTATGTACTTTCATTTACCCAATCTCTACCAGTACCAATCCAGCGATGAAAATTAATTAATAATGGAACTCTTTTAAATGCATCAGCATATAAAGATGTAGCCCAATCAAAAACAGACTCACGAATTGGCAATTCTTCTTTACCTTCAACTTTTGTTCCATAATACCATACAGTATGATATTCCCCCCATTTTCCAAGGCCGGTACCACTGACAAATTGGACTTTATCCGGATCATCAAATCTTTCTCCTAAAGCATAGATAAATTTTTCATAATATTTTTGGAATATAGGATCATCTGGATAAGGTGACCACACTGTAGCTGACCCTGTAACAGTTTCATATCCTTTTGCACCCGCATCTTTAACAAACGCTGGCGTAAAATTATCATGTTTATCCCTACTATCTACAACAAACGTAAAAGCCAACTTCATACCTCTTTTTTCAGCCTCTTCCATAAACCCCTTTAAACGTTTTGAAGCTTGAGTTGTACATTCATCCTCCCAAGCATAAACCCCATCTTCAGGATTAAAATCAGCCCAGGCACCACGTAAATATAAAGTATTTGAATAGTCTGATACCTTTACAACACTACCTTCTGATGTGTGCATATTATCATAATCACTCCAAAATGTTGTAGAAGCCCCATCTCCAATACTTGCATAAGTGACCCACTCTGTAAAAGGATTATGTAATATTAAAGATCTATCAGGTTCAATTTCAACCAATTCATTGCCTTCTATATCTATATTTGGTTCATCTTCTGATGATGATACCACATCACTTTTTCCACATCCAGCCAAACATAGAGTCAAAAATACGCCACCCACAAACGAACGAGTTACTATTCTAAAAAATTGTACATCAGATTTCATAATATTATTATTTAAATTCAACATCAATCAATTTCAGCCATCCATTGACAAGAAGCTCTTCATCAACAGATAGTTCCAAACCTATTTTATTATCATTTGTCTTATCTATTAATCCTACAGCCCAAACATAATTACCTTTCTTTACTTTTGACAAATCAGGAGTAAATTCATATTTTACAGGCAGTTCTTTTGTCCACTTGGATAAATCAGTACTATTGTCTACAAAAGAATATTTTACATTATCCTTCAAATCCAATAAAGCAAAAGCTACTTTATATTTCTGATTCCACTGAGGAATATTTGTAGGACAGTATCCCCACCCTACATTTTGCCAAACATGCTCAATTTCCACATTTCTATCAGAACCCACCTTTTGTGGTAATGAAACCGAACTTGGATATAAACGATACCCACCTTCTTTTAAAAATTGCTGAACTAAATCAAACGCATCATTAATCCAGGAAGATGTCTCTCCACCAAAACGTAAATCCATCATATTAACATGAGCTTCCTTACTGTCATCATATTCTCCTTGACGCACATCTCTAGGATTTTTATAACCGCGAGGATCTTTCCAAAAGCTATGATGAGCTTTCACAATCCACCCTCCTTCCATTATTATAGGACGGACATAACGATATTTTTCTGCAAATTTACGCTCCCAACTTCCATAATATGTTGTCATTCCAAATGCGTCATGACGTAAAGAGTAACCTTTTGCAATTGCTTCTTCCAACATTGATTCACTATCAATATCATAATGTTCATCATCAACCCAATCTTTTCCAGTACCAATCCAACGATGATAATTAATAATAACTGGCACTTTATCAAATGTATTTGAATATAAATTAGTTACCCAATCGAAAACTGCTTTCTTTGGATTTTCATCACCTGTAGAATATAACAATGTATGATATTCCCCCCATTTACCTAATCCGAAACCATCTATAAATTCCATTTTTTTAGGGTCATTAAATTCTTTTCCCAAAGCTTTTACAAACTTTGTATAGTATTTCTGGAAAATAGGATCATCCGGATATGGAGACCATTTACCTCTACTAATAAATCCTTTAGCTCCTGCATTTCTCACAAACTGAGGCGTAAACTCAGAAGCTTTATCACGACTATCTACTACAATGCGGAAAGCTAAACGCATATTTCTTTTATAAGCCCCATCTATATAAGCTTTCAAATTAGAATTAGTAATCCATCCATATTCACCATCATTAGGATTAAAATCAGTCCAACTGGCACGGATATATAATGTATGGGCATAATCTGAAAGTTTTACTTCTTTTTTTAAATCAGGTACATACATATGATCATATTCGTTCCAAAATTCTGATGCATCCTTGCTCATTGAAGCATAAATAACCCATCCTGATAAAGGATTGCGCAAGATACGATTGACATCAGGCTGAACGACCACCGTAGTATCGTTTTTTATTTTTGCATAAATTTGACTCATGCTACACATGGCCAATAATATTAACCACACTATTATCTTTACATTCATACTATTATTTTTAAAACAAAAGCCATATCTAAACTTAAATCTCAAAAGACAAGTTTGATACGGCTTTTGTATATTGCTAATTTAATTATTTCGCATCAAAAATTACCGTCAAATTTTGAATATCAAGTTCCACATAATTTACTGATGTAGGAATACTAAAGAACGCATACCTATTATGTTCTTGTCCTTCAACAACAGTTTGCTTTTTTCCTAAATCAGCCTCGGTAAGATCAAGACAACCATCATATGAGCCTCTTAAAGCTTCTGCAGTTGAACCAAATGCATAACATCCAGCACTTTGTACTCCTATTTTAAACACTAATCCTCCAGGATGAGAATTTCCATCTTTATCCTTTACAGAATTCTGACGAGGAAGTTTTTCACCTTTGTAAATAAATAAATAAGGATTAGCCAAACTTGGTGTCATAGAATGTGCTAAATTAAAACCTGTATCCCAAGGGGTACTTGGTTTTGGATTTTCAGTTTTCCAACCATCATATGGTCCCCAAATATATACTCTCTCAACAACAGTTGTAACATCATTATTATTATAACTCCATGTAATCTCTCTAGGCTGAGGATCAGTATCCGGAGAATAAATGGTAATCTTCTTCGTTTCAATATTAATGACAACTCGATGAATACCTGTTTTATTAATATTCCATGATGAATGATTAGCTGCTTCTTCCGGAGTCTTGATTGTAAAAGACATTTCTTGTCCATCAGTAAAATCTCCACCAGTTTCCGGAGCTATAGCCATTGATTCTTCACCATCAAATAATATTGGGAAATAAACTTTTCCACTCTTAAGTTCCGCATGGAAAGCATACTGATTTTCATTCTCTATTGTCTGTGTCATTTCTTGTTTTTCAGAAACACAAGTTCCAGATACAAATATCTTATCAGCGGTTATATAATCACTCGCAAACCCTATTGAAACCGTATGATGTTCAAAATCAACAAGAACCCTATAAGTGTCTGATTCAGGAATTACCCAAACACCCGCTTTTTCAGCACTTTTGACAGCTGCTTCCAGTTCTTTTCCTCCCTGAATAGTCTGTTCCGCAACAACAGGAGAAATCACATTAACTTTATTCTCATCCTCATAAACAATTGGGAAATTTATGTTACCGGCTTTTAACGATACAATACCAACATATCTAAGAGGATTACTAACCATTGGTCTAATTTCAATATCCTCTCCATCAACGGCTGTTCCTGAGATATAAAGTTTATCAGCCTTAAATTCTTTCTCAATATATGTCTGGATTTTTACTGAAACTGTGGAAATTTCCGGCTTAACAAATTTTGGTCCTTCCAAAGATCCTATAATACGGGCAGACAAAGTTGTTGTTGTACCAGGAGTTAATTCCCATTTATCTGTCAAAAGTTGTTGTAACTCTTTATGAGTATAACTTTTAGAAGACTCACCATCAACGAACTCCTTTATAAGAGTATTATCACTAAAATCATTAGAAGCCAAATCCACTTTATAAATATAAGACAACGAATATTCCGAAGAAATAGGATCAGCTTTTGTCCAATTCAAAGTCAATGCAATATCATTAGGAGTATCCTCATTCAATTTAATATCAGTCGCAGAAGCTTCTATAACCAAATCTGAGCGATTGTCCAACGGATTAACATCATTTTCTTCATTGCAACCTATCATACAACTTCCTACTAATAAAAGTAAGAAAGCCTCTTTAAAACTATATTTATTCTTCATGATTAATCTAAATTAATTAATATATCAATTACCAGCAATCCAATCAGGGGTTTGACGCAAATTGGTGTTCTTATCAATATCATCCTGAGGTATTGGGAACCAATAACTTATAAATTTTCTTGTTTCATAAACAACTCTTTTATAATAATCATCCCTATTTCCAGCTTGTGCATATGCGTTCATGGCATAGAAATCACCGTCCAATAAATCTTCAGCTAATTTCCATCTTCTCAAATCATTAAAACGCAATCCACATTCGCAATTTAATTCAACCCTTCTTTCCTGACGTATTAGAGTTCTCATATCTTCACCACTTGTAGGAGGTTCAATTTCCCCATCCGCATAACCATACTGAGGAATACCAGCTCTTTGTCTTATTCTATTTACATACTTCAATATTTCAGATAGATTTGCAGCATATGTTCCATTTTCTATACTCCATTCATTTAATGCTTCAGCATAACTTAAATAAGCCTCCGCCAAACGATAAAGTGAACCATGACGCGATTTATATGTTCCACTATTTTCTTTAGGATTTGCAGTAGGGTCAGTTCTCTTACGACACATATATCCAGTCCAAGGAGCATCATGAGAAGGACCTCCATCCTTTCCATCCATAAAGAAATCACATTTACGTTTGCCTACCCAATGGTATTCTTCATTATACATTACTGATATATAAAATCTTGGTTCACGATGAGCGTACATATTGTATGTATCTTTTGCAACAATCAAATTACGATCTGCAGTAGCACTACCATTTCCTGAACCATAAATCCAATTTGTAAGATAATATTCATCTTGCGTTGTATATCCACTTTCACTATAGTAGTTGTCAACTTCCGGATTAATAATAGGAGAGCCATCAGAATTATATCCCAAAATAGGCATTTTTCCATTATCCATAAAGAAAGCATCAACCAAAGATTGACTTACACAGATAGCTCCTACTCCATTTAATCCCATACCACGTGGAGTACATTGTTTATCAAAATATCCACCTGAATCCATTGTTCGAGCAAAAAGAATTTCATTATTTCCCTCAATTTTTCGCTTTAACAAAGCGTTCTGATAAGAAAGAAACGGATCAATAGTTTTTCCATCTGTCAGATACTCCATATGCAACTTATGACCAGCATCTTCAGCTTCATCAATAAGTAATTGACAAGCGTCAACAGCATCTTTCCATCTTTGTGGATCTTTTTCTTTGCTAAAAATAGGTGTTCCATCACAATTCACAATATCAGCCATGTCGGGATTACCATTCACCAAATCACTTGCAGCAAAAAGTAACAATCTTGCACGCATTGCAAGGCAGGCTATTGAAGTAACACGTCCATATTTTTGAGATTCATCATAAGACGATGGTAACACTTTCGATGCTTCCAGCATTTCATTAGCAGCCCAATCAACTACATCGTAAAACGGTTCTTGCTTAAGCATTAAATTATCAGATGACGCTGATTCAGCAGCTTCACGAATGATTGGTACCGAACCATATGTCATAACTAACATTGAATGAAAATATCCAATAAAAAAGCGACATTCAGCTTTCATGTATTCAACTTCCTGTTCAGTAACTCCCGGAACAGCATGTGCATATTTTATAAATTGATAGGCAGAGCGAATCGCTTTAGGAAATGTAGTCCAATAACTTATGACTCCAGGACTATCAGCCGTCCAGTTACCTTTCTGATAAAGAATAGCCTTAAATCCTTGCGATTCCCATCCTTTAGAAGGAGTCAATTCATCAGCAATTGCATCCGGTCCGTCATATGTATAAAATTCTGGAAGTTCCTGGTAAATAAAAGCTAACCATCTTTCCATATTTTCTTTATTCTCAAATACAGTCTCTAATGTTAACTGATCATCTGGTTCTTTATCCAAATAATCATTACATGATGACATAGAGAATAAAGCAAAGCAACTCAAAGCAGCAATTTTTATATATTTTTTCATATAGAATTCAATTAAAATTTAATTTCAAAACCAGCAGAAATAGATTTCATTATAGGATAAGCAGCACCATTATTAGTATTCAACTCAGGATCCCATAATTTAAATTTAGAGAAAGTAAACAAGTTTGATCCTCGCAAGAAGAAGCGAATTCCATCCATACCAGCTTGTTGCATCCAAGTTTTTGGTAGAGAATAGCCTAACTCCAGATTCTTCAAACGTAAAAAACTCATATTTCTTAACCACCAAGTAGATGCTTCACTGTTATTTTTATTTATACCATCATCTAATCTTGGATAAAATACATCTTGACTCGGATTTTCTACTGTCCAGCGATCATCTGCATTAGTAAACATATTTCCAGTTACACCACGATTAAATCCAGGAATGATAGAACCGGAAAGTATCCTCCAACTTCTTCCAATGCCTTGGAACAATACTCCGAAATCAAATCCTTTATATTGAAGATTAGCCCCAAAACCATACACAATTTCCGGATCAACTGTACCTCCAATGGCTGTTTGATCAAACACATCTACCTTTCCATCTTTATTTACATCTACATACTTTATATCTCCAGGACGGAGTTTTGAAGAGAAGTTTTGTGCTGGTATTTCTTCTTTAAGAATACCATTTTCAACATCTACAAAATCATCTTCAGTAAACAAACGATCTGCGACATATCCAAATAACTGATTAATAGGATGTCCAGTTCTGGCACGATTTGTTCCTACAACTGCATCTGCCTCATCCTGCTCAGTTATTTCATTATGAGCATAAGTAAATGTTCCCATAACACTTAAAAACAAATCCTTACCAATACGTTTATTAAAATTCAAAGCTGCTTCAGCACCACGATTTGTAACTTTTCCAAAATTACTCCATGGTTGTTTTATAAATCCTGCTGTCAATGGTATTGATTCACGTTGCATAAAGATTCCATTTCGTCTTTCATCAAAATAATCCAACGATAAATCAAGCATTCCATTAAATAAACCTAATTCTAAACCAAGATTTGCCTTATTAACAACTTCCCAAGTCAAATCAGGAACAGCAAACTCACCCTCAGCCATACCAACACGACTAAAACTACCATCTTCTCCCCATTTATACATTCCCAGATCATTATAAGAATCAGCAATAGTAGATAAATACGCAAAACGACGACCACTTAAATTAGCATTACCAACCTGACCGTAGGATGCTCTAAGTTTTAACTTAGAAATAACCTTTCTTGCTGGTTGCATAAAATCCTCTTCAGAAATAATCCATCCAATAGCTCCAGAAGGGAAAAAACCGTATCGTTTACCAGGAGCAAAATTTTCAGAACCATTATATCCGAAGTTAAATTCTGCTACATACTTTCCTGAATAAGTATATGATGTTCGTCCTGCAAATCCTTGATTACGGTATGGCAATTTACTTCCATCATCATAATTTCTCCTATTAAACATCAACATGGCGGAAACAGCATGTTTCTCTGTAAAAGTATGATCATAATTAAGACTTAACTCCATATATATACTTTTGTTTCCATAATCACCATCTTTAGAATAACCTAAAAAATTATCTCCGTTAGTTTTCTTTGAAATAATTAGATTACCTTCATCATCGCGTCCTGTAGCTGGATTATAATAATCAGGATTCATTCCACGACTTACTGTACCAGAAGAATACCTATCAAACGAAAAAGTTCCTTTTACCTTTAAACCTGGTGTTACAAATTTTAAATCTTGCTCTAAAGAAAATAATGTTTCAATTTTACTTGAACTAGTTCTTTGATAACCACTCTGTGTGGCCCATGCCCAAACATTAGGTTCTTCAGTAGTAGGTATTTCTCCTGATGAATATTGAGGAGGAAACGCATGAGGTACAGCTAAAAAGGCTTTAGAAAAAATCTCACTTATACTTTTGGTTGTTGAATTTCTATCTTGTAAATAACCACCAAGATTAAAACGCATTTGAGTTGTAGGAGATAATTTCAAGTCAACATTAGAACGTACGTTATAACGTTGTAATTTCAAAGAAGGATCCCACTCGTGAGTCTTATCTCTCTTTAAAATTCCTCTTTCATTATAAACAGCCGCAACAAAAGAATACTTCAAACGTTCACTACCTCCAGATATATCAACGGTAACACGTTCATTTGATGCATAATCGTTAGAAATTGCATCAATCCAATTTACATCCGGATACAAATCCGTATCATAACCGGAACGAGTTTTCTCTATTCTATCAGTGTACTTGGGCTGTTGTCCTGTATCTAAAAGAATATCATCCAATATTTGCATATAATCAGCAGCGCCCAAAAATTCAGGCAACTGAACAGGTTGAGTCATAGCGAATTCTGTTTTAACAACAACACGAGGCTTTCCTACTTGTCCTCTTTTGGTATTAATAAGAATAACACCATTAGCACCTCGTACACCATAAACAGCACTTGCCGCAGCATCTTTTAAAACTGAAAATGACTCAATTTCTTCTGGATCAATATTATTCAAATCTCTTTCAATACCATCAACTAAAACCAAAGGATCTGTTGTGCCTGTTTGAAAAGAGCTAATACCGCGAATCCAAAACGATGAATTATCATAACCAGGTTCACCTGACCTCTGCACTCCAATAACTCCAGAAACAACTCCAGCCAAATTATTACTCAATGAACGAGTAGTTCCTGTACGAAGTTTCTCAGGAGCAACAGTTGTTATTGATCCAACAACAGACTCTTTCTTTTGAGCACCATAAGCAACAACAACAACCTCATCAAGTTGTCCAACATCTTCCACCATTACAACATTTAATACAGAATGACCATCTACGTCTATAGTTTTAGGAACAAAACCTACATAACTGAACGATAATTCAGAGTGACGATTAGGAACATTTATAGAATAAATACCATCCAAATTAGTTATTGTATTTACAGTAGAATCTCCTTTTAATACAACAGTAACACCTATTAGTGGCTCTCCCTTTTCATCCGTAACATTACCTGTTACCTTTATATTATTTTTTGAAGAATTATTTGTACGCTGTTGAGGAGTAGGAGCTGATATAATAATTTGTCGTCCATTCTTCTTATACTCCAAATCCGTTTTCTCAAATAATTCATCAAGAACTGAGTCTATATTATTGTCTGAAGTTGAAATAGAAACTTTATTTGACAAACGAGAATTTACTTCCTTAGAATAAACAAAAATATAGTCACTATTTGCCTCTATACAATCCAAGACTTCACGAATTGTTGACATTGATTGAATTGAAAATACATCAGTTTGTGCATTCCAATAAATTTTTGATTCCGCAAATGTAATGTTCGGAATAATAAAAAAAGTGTTTAATACTAAAAAAAAGCGAACTTTCTTTCTTATGTGTAAAAAAATTGGTTTCTTTACCATAAAATTTTCTTTTTAAGGTTTAACGTCTAAAGATTTAGAATCTTTTTAAGAAAAAAAAATTGTCCAAGTTGACGGGGGAATACTACCATATTCTCCCGTTTTTAATTTTTCAAAATGTGTTCTCAAGTATCATTCATAGGCATAAAAATTTAAATTAAAACTATTTTATTAACTCTATACCCCCTTCAGCTGAAGAGTGTATTTTAAAAGGTATAATTTGCTGGATATTATACAACATGTCATCCAAATTTTCTTTCAATTCCAATTTTCCGTATATTCTTTCATTAGAAAGTGACTTATCACATGAAATTGAAACACCATAATAAATTTGTAAACGACTTATAACTTCAGACAAATCATCTCCTTTCAAATGAATCCATCCTTTTGTCCAACTTATATAATCAGCTACATCTACGGAACGACAGTCAACTATTTTACCTTCTTCAAGACTCAACAACTCATTTGGTTTCAACACAGCCTTATGTTTATCCGTTCCTGTCACCTCTACAGACCCCTCAACTAATACTATTTGCGTTTCTTTCAAGGCCTCATAAGTAGAGATATTAAACTTTGTACCTAAAACCTTCAAATCAAAACCAGAAGACTCTACTATAAAAGGACGTGCCTTATCTGGCGCAACCTCCAGATAAATTTCACCTTCCGCATAAATTCTTCGTTCTTTCTCATCAAAACGCTGAGGATAAACTACACGAGACATAGAATTTAGCATCAAATGAGTTCCATCAGCCAACTGCAAACGTGCACGCTTACCAGCAGGTACTATAAGCTGACTATATTCAAGTTCTTTATCAGGATGCTCTTCCTTTATGGTTTCTTCTCCATTTACCTGCATTTTTCCTTGTGCATCATACTGTACAAATGCATTCTCAGAAAGTTGTAGTCTTTCTTTTGGAGTAACCAATATAACTTCCTCACATTCATTTGCTGGCATACTGTTTGCTAACTGGCGAATATCCGTATCAGTTAAATCAGAAGATAATCCAAGCAAATAATGTATTACAAAGCCAATAAAAACAGATGCTGCCAAAGAAAAAGAAGACACCCACAACAAATGTACACGGTGACGAATTCGTTCACGACGAATTTTTACCAATGTCTTCTCGACAATGGAGCTATTATCAAAGTCCGGATTCTTATAATTTTCAAATAAAGAATCTAACTTCTGCTTCAATTCCTCTGATGATTTCTGATTATCTTGCTTCATTCTTTTAGGGTTTTCTATAAGTATAGACGCAAGTAATAAGAAAATTCCCTAGTAGATTTTTCTTTTTTTTGTAATAAAAAACAAAATAAGATAGCACATACTTGTTAATTTGCTATAAATCAATACAATAGAAAAAAAACTATTAATGTTATTTTTTTTCCAAATATCGTATTAATTGCTCACCGACAAGCATTAATGAAGCCGCGCCATAAACTTCTGTCATATTCTGTGTGACTGTTTCCGGACTAGCACCGATTGGTTGAACCCACCCTAACATTCCATCATTATTTATTGCTTTCTTTAAAGCTTGCCAACCTTTCATAGCATTTATAATATATATGTCTTCTTGAAGAAGTCCATTATTAATTGCCCAAAAAAGAGCAAAAGTAAAAAAACCTGTTGAACTTGTTTCCGGATTAGGGTAAGCATCCGGATCGAGTAAACTTGCTGACCAATAACCATTGTCACGTTGAAGAGGTGCAATACGTTTCAAAAGAGTTATCAACAAAGATTCATATCGTTCCCTCAAAGGACTATCCAAAGGAATCTGTTCCAACAATAAACACAAGCCTCCTGCTACCCATGAGTTTCCCCTTCCCCAAAATACTTTTTTACCATTTTTTTCTCTCTTATCAAAATAGCTACCATCCCTATAGAACAATTGCTCTTCTTTATCAAATAAATACTCATAAGTGGCCCAATATTCTTTATCCATAAAATACAAATAAGAATTATCTCCTGTAATACGCGAAAATGCCGCATATACAGGGGGAGCCATATACAAAGCATCACACCACGTCCATCTATCATATTTACATGCTGTTGTATCTCCAAATTGAATTTCAGATGGATGATTAATAGTATAGTCCAGACGAGCCTGAGTATGCTGAAGAATTCTCTGATTCCTTACCTTATTATAAAGTGTTACGTACATCATACATACAGCAAAATCATCAGCATGATAAATAGACAAACGATTCTGACTGGTTCCATAATAGTTCCTATTACATATACTTTCATACCATTCTATCATCTGTGGTTCTTTAACAAATTCAGCCCAACGTGACAATGCAGAAAGAAAAACTCCATTTTCCCAACTTAAATCTCCGGCAGATTTCCAGATTCTGTTCTCATCCATATTTGGATATGCATTCATCTGCCATCGGCAAGTCCGATTAACCAAACGCTTTACTTCAGATATTTCTAATTTAAAATTAGGAGATAAAGCCCATAAAGCCGTTGAATGAGATAAAAACACAAACACTAAAATTACAATATAAAACTCTTTTTTCATATCACATTTAATTATATACATTATTATCCCCTAAAAATAAAATGAAGTTCAGTATCAGAAATAGAAGAAATGATATAAGAGAATTCAGCGAATGCAATATTACATAGAATTAGTTTAACTTACAAATTTTAGAATGATAAAAACAAATATACAGATAAATAATAGAATTAAAGAAGTATATTCTATATCATATTAGTTCATGCATAAAAATAAATATCTGTTCCATAATAATGATTATAACTCATAAAATACATTCTATTTTTCTAATAAAAAGAAAAAAATATTACACAGCTTATCATTTTATAATTTAAATATTATCTTTGCCACTGGACAATTTTTTTATAACGTTAAACTTAAACAAAATGAAACTAAAACACAAAGTGGTCTGCGGACTGCTATGTAGCTGCACATTCAGTTTTATGTCAGCACAGGTGAGAATTACTCCAGAAGCGGAGCAAAGGGCTAAAGCCTTAGTCGAGAAAATGACTCTTGGGGAAAAGATTGATTACATTTCCGGAGTCAGGTCATTCTACATCAG
Source organism: uncultured Bacteroides sp. (assembly GCA_900544075.1). GTDB lineage: Bacteria > Bacteroidota > Bacteroidia > Bacteroidales > Bacteroidaceae > Phocaeicola. The sequence goes on along the minus strand of UQTJ01000003.1, from coordinate 20,859 downwards.
AGCTATACCAAGATTAGGTATTCCTGAAATCAGAATGGCAGATGGTCCTCAAGGAATACGCAACAACACTCAAAGTACAATGTATCCTTCCGGTATCCTGTCTGCCTCTACATGGAACAGAGAATTGGTAAGAGAATTAGGAAACGGACTTGGAAGAGATGCCAAGGCAAGAGGTGTAAGTATCTTGTTAGGTCCAGGTGTAAACATCTACCGTTCGCCTTTATGCGGACGAAATTTTGAGTATTTCGGTGAAGACCCTTATCTAAGCAGTGAAACAGCCAAGCAATATATCCTTGGAGTACAGGATAAAGGAGTTATTGCTACAGTTAAACATTTTGCAGCCAACAATCAAGAATGGAGCAGACATCACGCCAGTTCAGATGTGGATGAACGTACATTACAGGAGATTTATTTCCCAGCATTCCGTAAAGCTGTACAAGAAGCGGGTGTAGGAGCTGTAATGGACAGTTATAACCCTGTAAACGGAGTACATGCCACTGAGAATGCATGGATGAACATAGAAATTCTGAGAAAACAATGGGGCTTTAAAGGAATTCTCATGTCCGACTGGACTTCGGTATATTCTACAGTAGGTGCAGCCAATGGTGGACTTGACTTGGAAATGCCTATAGGCAAATTTATGGTAAAAGAAAAACTCATTCCTGTCATTGAGAATGGTATAGTCAAAGAAAAGACCATAGACGAAAAAGTACAGCATATCCTGCAAACACTGATAACATTCGGCTTATTTGACAATCCACAAGAGGACAAATCTATCGAAAAAGATAACGCCGAATCAAAGGCTACTGCGTTAGAATTGGCACGAGAAGGTATTGTTATGCTAAAAAATGATGACAATACACTACCGCTTAAGAAAGGTCACACTTTAATTATCGGTCCTAATGCAGACATGATTCCTACAGGTGGAGGCAGTGGATTTGTAACTCCTTATTCCACTGTATCAGTTTACGAAGGTATGGTACAAATAAAAGGTAATAAAAAAATAACACTTTTATCGGACAGCATACTGTATAAAGATATTTCGAAAAACATTTTTACAGACAACAGTATGAAGATTCAAGGATTTACAGGATATTATTTTAAAGACAAAAAGTTATCCGGTAAACCTTGCCATCAGGAAACCACTACAAAAATAAACTATGCATGGAAATACGGTTCACCATATCCTGACATCCAGGATGACCATTTCTCCGCACAATGGAAAGGTATCTATAAGGCTGAACAAAGCGGAACTATACGCTTCCAGATTTCAGGAGATGACGGATACAGAATATTAGTCAATGGAAAAACAATTACAGGAGACTGGGGAAATCATGCCTTAAGCTCAAGAAACGCCTTCATGCAAGTGGAAAAAGACAGTATTTACCAGTTGCAGATAGATTATTTTGAGAATGTAGGTGAAGCTACTATCAAATTTCAGGCAGGTATGTTGGATAAAAAACTGCTGAATTATGAATTGAAAAAAGCAGACAACGTAGTTATGTGCTTAGGATTTGACAGCAATATAGAATCTGAAGGATTTGACAGACCATTTGCTTTGCCATACGGTCAAGAGTTCCTCATTGATGAAGTAACAAAAGTACATAATAATGTAATAACAGTAATAAATTCAGGAGGAGGCATAGACTTCCGCAACTGGGGAAATAAAGTCAAAGCTATTCTTATGGCATGGTATCCGGGACAGGAAGGTGGAAAAGCAATAGCAGAAATACTAACAGGCAAAATATCTCCAAGTGGTAAATTACCTATTTCTATAGAAGAAAAATGGGAAGATAATCCTACATTCAACAACTATTATGACAAGCGTAATGTTCCACACAAGAGAGTTCAATACGCCGAAGGTATTTTTGTTGGCTATAGAGGTTATGACCGTGCAGGGAAACGACCACTTTATCCATTTGGATATGGACTGTCATACAGCACATTCTCTTATAGCAACCTACAACTTAAAAAGAAAGACTCGTTTAATGTAGAAGTAAGCCTTGACATAAAGAATACGGGAAAGATGGATGCAGCTGAAGTAATCCAGGTTTATGTAAGTGATTGTGAATCATCAGTTCCACGTCCTATTAAAGAGTTGAAAGGATTTGAAAAAGTATTCTTAAAGAAAGGTCAAACCAAACACATCACAATACTGCTTGACAAGGATGCTTTTGCATTCTATGATATTGACAGTAAGCAGTTCATTGTAGAAAATGGGGATTTTGAGATTCTTGTTGGTTCCTCTTCTGAAAATTTACCACTCAAAGAAAAAATTAATATAACAAATTGATAACGTATGGCTTGTCCATATATCCATTCAATTGTTAATTTATAAAAAATGGTCCATAAGACAGATTATAGAAATCTACTTATGGACCATTATTAATAATATGAGTAATATCAAATCATCTTTTAACACTTCTATAAGTTTTTTCATAGCAAAAGTCAAATGGTTACTGACTGTTTTTGTAGAAATATTAAGTAATTCTGCAACCTTTGCATATGACATTCCTTCGATTTTTACCAAATAAAGTACATGACGACATTTAGAAGGAAGAGATGAAATTGCCTTATTTAAACTTACAAGTTTTTCTTTCTCTATTAATTTTTCTTCTTGAGATAAGCATAATTCAAATGTAAAATCCTCCAACTCGTCTAATGGTACTATTCCTTTTTGCCTGTTCTCTTTACGAAGAAAAGATATAGATTTATTATAAACAATACGATAAAGCCAACCCTGAATATTCTCAATCTTGTCCAACTGCTTTCTTGATTCCCAGACCTCAAAAAAAGCATCACTAACGATTTCTTCAGCCGATTCTTTTTGATGGACAATATTAAAAGCATAATGATATAAAATTGAAGAATAATGATCCATAAAAGCTATAAAAGCACGTTCATCACCTGCCATTAAACTATTTATGTCTTTCCATTCTGATTTCATACATTACGATTTACCGATTAACATTTATTAATAAATTATTCTTCTAAATAAAAGAAACAAGTTCCTTAATAAATATGAAATATGTAAATTACAAATACATTTCATTTTTGCAAAGATATAGTATTATCATTTTAAATAATATATAAAAAACAAAAACTAATCAAATTTTCAATTAAAAATTAATTACTACAATATTCTCAGATCATCAATAACAAGTGAAATCAAAATCATACTTATAGCAAAATTAAAACGCTTCGTCATTTTATCCCAAACGACGAAGCGTTTAAGTCAAAATGACGAAGCGTTTTTAAAACAGCATTTACAGGCATGATTCCTGTATGCTTTAAATCAGGATACGTTTAATCTTCTTTCTTTTCTACGAATTCAGTAACACCGTTTGATACTAAAAGATTGTACCACTGGATAAGCTTCTTTATATCGCTGAGGTGTACTCTGTCTCTGTCATAGTTTGGAAGAACAGCTGCCATAAATTCACCAAGTTCTTCATCAGAAGCTTTCTTATAGTCCAAAGATGTTACATTACCACCTTCTTTTGTCTTAACTGATTCAAGAACTTCAGACAAAGGAATTTCGTCTGCGTCAGTGTACATAGCGATATCGCCCAATGAAATAACCTTATCAGAAGCATAGATAGGTGAACGTTTCTTGTCTGCACTCAAAGCTTCAACAATAAGCATATTCTTTCCCTGTGAAATCAACTTATATAATCCTGGTTTACCGGATATAGCCAAAATAGTTTTCAACATATTTATATCGTTTTAATTATTAATTATTGAACAAAAATACAACTCACAATTGAATTACACAAGATATTGATTATCTTTTATACGCCCAAGACCGGAAAACAGCATATCTGTCTGCTCCTCAAGCGACTTCACTCCATCGTTTTCTATTACAAAATCTGAGAGAGAAAGCTTCCGCTCATCGTCCATCTGCGATTTTATACGCTCCATAACCTTTTCCTTAGAAGTATTATCGCGCTCCATAACTCTGGAAACGCGCACCTCGAAAGGGGCATGAACCATAACGACCTTGTCTACAATATCGTTGAATCCGGATTCGAACAAGATAGCACTCTCTATAGCCACTATATTATGACCGGAACGAAAGCATTCATCAGCCCATGCAAGGAACGCTTTCTTCACACACGGATGGACTATAGAATTTATCTTTTCCGCATTATCGGACGAACTGAAGATATATGATGCAAGCATCGGTTTGTTTATCTTTCCATCTACATATACTCCGTCGCCAAGCAAGGCTTTCAGCGCAAAGATTATTGACTCGTCGGACACCATAAGTTTCTTGGCTTCCGAATCGGAGTCAAACACAGGCACTCCATTAGCCCGCAAAAGATTCGAGAAAAATGATTTTCCGCTACCTATGCCTCCTGTTATACCTAATTTTATTAAATTGCAATTCATTATCGGATATTGAGTATGGATTCTTCAATCAAATAATCGACACTGGATGGGATTACTCTCATATTGGAAACGTGAGGATTGGTGGTTGTAACTTCAAGGTTTACGTTATCCTTTCCTGTTTTCAGCAAATCTCCATATTTTACACCTATAAAGAAATCATCGGCATCGACTGACGAATATTCAGAAAGACCGACCTTGAAAGTAACCTTGACCTTCGAAGGGAACGTACGAAGAGTTTTATTTGCAGGAAAATCCACGCCAACTACCGGAACCTCTACAGTCTTTTCAGAATACATATCCACAAAAACCGACACATCGCAATATGAAGGTTCGTATTTGGCCCCGTCTATCTTCTTCAGAGCTGTTCTATAAGAAGTATTCTCAGTAAGGTTCTCACAATCGAACGGCATGGTGTAGGCTGTCTGTATGGTTTTAAGGACTTCAGACGGAGCATAGACTATAACCGAGTCCGGCGACAGCTTTATGCCAGATATATAATATTGTATCTCCGGTGCTATTTTTCCTGATACAGACACAGGAACTTTCTTAAATTTCCCATGAGAATAGACAAAACCTATAGAATCAGGATAAACAGACAAAAGCTTAGTGGTTCCATTAAGCTGTGATGACACTCTTTTCCTTAAATCGTCCGATGGCAGAAGCACACGGGATGAGGCATTCTCATAATCCGAGAAGTCTATAGATATCGGGAGGAAAGACCTTCCAAGCATATAATTGAGCAAGACTGTGCCCCTGTCCTCTACCTTTACCTTGACCTCGTCCTGCAAATCGGATGTAATGATAACATCCTTGGGAACATTCTTAAGCCTGAGCGGAATACTGAACTCAGTTTCGAATGTTCCGTCCAATGTCTGAAGCATCCAGAAGCCAAACGATATGGCTACAAAAAACAAAAAAATCAAAAACTCCCTGCACTTTTCAGTAAGCAGGAAGTCTCTGATTTTGTCTATAGAATTATTAAAAATATTTTTGATGTTCTTTTTACCGAACAACATAGCGCAATAAAAATTTTATTTATTTACCTGTGCCTGAGCATCAGCATAGATTGAATTTCTATCTACCTTTATTTTTACGCTTGGAGCAATCTCCACAATAACGGCATTATCTTCCAATTCTTTTACCTTGCCATAAATACCTCCGGCAGTTATCACAGACTGGCCAACTTCAAGGTTTTTACGGAAATTGGCAATTTCCTTCTGCTTCTTGTTCTGTGGACGAATCATGAAAAAGTACATAATGGCAAATATAGCCACCATCATTATCAGGAAAGAATAATCTGCTCCACCTTGAGCCGCAAGCGTTACTGTCAATAAATTCATAACTTTTCTTTTATAATTTGATTAATATTCGTTGCGAGGACAAATATATCATTATTTTGTCAACTTGTTTTCCTTTTTTAATTTATTAACTATGGCATCCAAAGTTCCATTGATAAAGCCACCGCTCTTAGGAGTACTGTACAACTTGGCTATCTCCACATATTCGTTCAGAGAAACGTTTACAGGGATATTAGGGAAACTAAGGATTTCAGCAAGCGCAATCTGCATTATAACCACGTCCATCAAAGCTACACGGTTCAAATCCCAGTTCTTTGATGTCTCACCTATCAGATGACGGTAATACTCTTCGTTCATTATGGCACGGCGGAACAAACGACGGGCAAAATCCTGGTCTTCTTCATCCTTGAATTCAGGAAGAAGTTCCTGCTTGGCACCATTCTTAGGGTCGAAACGCTTGATTGTCTTAAGCACGAAAGTATCTACTATTTCCTTATCGTCATTCCAATAAAGACTCTGGTCTTCCAAGACCTCATCAAGTTCAGTATTATTAAAGATAAGATTCTTATATATTTTTCTCCAGAACTCACGGTCTTCATCGTATGTAGTCGATTCTGCAGCCATGTATTCTGCATAGATATCACTCTGCTGGATTTTCTCGTAAAGAGATTTCACGAAGTCTTCTTCATTGTCCCAGTTTTTCTTTTGAGCCACGACAAATGCATTAAGGTCATTGTTTATCTCAAGCTGTGCAATGAACTTGTTTTCCACAAACCTCATGTTAGGTGATAATTCTTCTTTAGTCGGTGCTAATTTATTCTTTGCGGCGTCAATTTTCTTATTTGCATACCGCGTTACAGCCACCATAAGAAGCAATAGATAATTGTACAAATCGTACGCTTTGGATAAACTGAAGAACAACTCTTTTTCTGCAGTATCCAAGTTTTTACCGCCATTCTGATAATAAGCGTAAATAATCTGAACTATTTTCAGACGAATAAGAACTCTGTTTATCATATTAATAAGATGAAATTTCAGGGCACAAAATTAAGCATTTTATCCGTTACAAGCAATATTAGTCCGCATTTTTCTATTTTTTTTCACTTTTAGATTAAATTCTATACACACTTTCTTTGAACATAAAAAAAAAATATTCAACTTTGGGCACAGTTTATTTATTATATATAGTGACTATGGAAGATTTAAAAAAGAAAAGTATGACTGAAACAGACAAAGAGATTGTATTCTCTAAAGCCATAAAGGCAGGAAAAAGAATTTACTACGTTGACGTAAGAAAGAACAAAAAAGATGATATGTTTCTTGCAATAACTGAAAGTAAAAAAGTAATCACAGGTGAGGGGAATTCTCCTGCTGTTAGTTTTGAAAAGCATAAAATATTCTTATACAAGGAAGACTTTGAAAAGTTCCTGAACGGACTGCAGGAAGCAATCAAATTTATAGATGATAACAACACTTCAGATTATCAGAACAATGAAACGACTGAAAAAAGTGAAGAAAACGGTTTCAACACTTCGTCTGACATTAAAATAGATATCGACTTCTGAAAAAAATGTTTTAATCCAATCAATAAGAACTATATTATATATAAATAAAGAAGAAAAACGATACATTGTTTGGCCATTAAAAATAAAAGGCATATCTTTGCACCGCTTTTTTAAATTCATCGTGTGTATACCACATCGTGTGATGGCGAATTAAGCAAATTATTATTATCTACTTAATTTAGAGTAACACAAAAAATTTTAAGAAAATGAAATCAATTGAAATCAAAGGTTCTTTGAGAACTGAAACTGGAAAGAAGGCAACTCGCGAACTTCGCAAGAGCAACAGTGTACCATGTGTATTGTACGGAATCAACAAAGACGAAAAAGGTAACCAGGTAGCAACTCACTTCACTGTAACAAACGACGGTTTGCGTAACTTGGTATATACACCACATATCTACGTTGTAGATTTGAACATCGATGGCAAGATTGTAACTGCTATCATGAAAGATATCCAGTTCCACCCTGTAACTGACAAAATCCTTCACGTTGACTTCTTGCAGATTGACGAATCTAACCCAATCGTAATGGAAGTTCCTGTTAAATTGGAAGGTCTTGCAGAAGGTGTTAAAGCCGGTGGTAAATTGGCATTGCAGGTTCGTAAGCTTAAAGTTAAAGCTTTGTACAATCTTATTCCTGAAAGACTTATCGTTGACGTTACAAACTTGGGTCTTGGTAAGACAATCAAAGTTGGTGAGTTGAACTACGAAGGATTGCAGATTCTGAATGCAAAAGAAGCAGTTGTATGTGCAGTTAAATTGACTCGTGCAGCTCGTGGTGCTCAGGCAGCAGCAGCTTCTGGTAAGAAATAAGTAATAGTCTAACAAACTAATACAAACAACAAATCCATATTTAATGAAATATCTGATAGTAGGATTGGGAAATATCGGTGATGAATACCGTAATACCCGTCACAATATAGGATTTATGGTATTGGACGCCCTCGCAAAGGCGTCCAATATTGTTTTTAGCGATAAGCGTTACGGTGCAGTGGCAAACATGTCATTGAAGGGCAAACAGCTGCTCCTGCTCAAACCGTCCACTTATATGAATCTGAGCGGCAATGCTGTCCGTTACTGGATGCAACAGGAAAAGATTCCATTGGAGAATGTGCTTATTATCGTTGACGATTTGGCTCTTCCGATAGGAACACTGCGACTCAAAGGTAAAGGCAGCGATGCAGGACACAATGGACTGAAACACATAGCAGCCACATTGGGCACACAAAACTATTCACGCTTACGCTTCGGGATAGGTAATGATTTTCCGAAAGGCGGACAGATAGATTTCGTATTGGGAGAATTTGACGATGAAGCCAAGAAAATACTTCCGGAAAGAATCAGTCTGGCTGGTGAAATAATAAAGAGTTTCTGTCTGGCAGGACTGAACAACACAATGAACCAATATAACAACAAATAAGGTATGGCAGAAGCAAGAATAGACAAATGGTTATGGGCAGCAAGAATATTCAAAACCAGAACCATAGCTGCTGAAGCCTGCAAAAAAGGAAGGGTTAACATTAACGGAGCACAGGCCAAACCGTCAAGAATGATAAAACCGGGAGATATTATCAATGTAAAAAAAGCCCCGATAACATATTCATTTAAGGTTTTACAGGCTATTGAAAAGCGTGTCGGAGCCAAACTGGTACCGGAAATAATGGAAAACGTAACCTCTCCGGAACAATACGAACTTCTTGAAATGAGCAAAATAAGCGGGTTCATCGACCGCGCAAGAGGAACAGGAAGACCAACAAAGAAAGACAGACGCAGTCTTGATGATTTCTTTACACCTGAATATTTCGATGATTTTGACTTTGACTTCGACGATGATGACGAAGACAATGATTCTGAAGAATAAAAGTTTTTTCTAAAGAAATAAAGATAAAGCCGTATCAATAATATCCATGAGCAAAGATATTAAGATACGGCTTTTCCAGCGATTAAAGATATAGAATGAAAATATATGGGTGTTTTTGTGTTTTTATTACATTGCAAATATAGAGATTAAAACATTATACAGTAATAAAAACAGATGTACACATAAGCAATGTAATTAGCTTATTATCAACGTATTGAGATTTTTTATGATGTACATATCAGAAAACACCCCATCAAAATCCTATGATAAATTCATCAAAACTGACACTTTCTATACCTATTTTCTCCTTTAGTCTCATTTTACGACGCGAGATACTTGCCTTTGCTATATGATAGATTTCAGACAGGACAGACATCGGAAGTTCCATTTTAACAAGACAGCAGAAGCGTATTTCATCGTCAGTAAGTTGCGGACACAAGTCCTTAAGCCTTTGCGAGAACATATCGAAACATGCATCGGCATTGCCTACTATAATCTTCCAGTCATCATCCGAAAGATGCAAAGCGCCTTGGGCATTCTGCCTGCGCATTATTATAGGCAATGTTACATTGTTCAGCTGCTTATAGTAATCTATGTTCTTGTTTAACTTCTCAATCTCTTTCTGACGCAACTCTTCCTGCTTGTTGGCCAAAGATATTTCCATATCACGTCTTTTTAGAGTTTCCTCCATTTTCAGGCAGGTTTCCTCTCTCAACTTCTCCGCTAACTTACGCTTGTTATATCTGTTATAATGAAGCAGAACAGAAAGAATCATAATCAGAATCAGAGCAGCCAGAACAAAATTCGTAAACAACAGTTTGTCTGACGCTGCCTGCATTTCTGCCTTATTAGCCCTTTCCTTCTGAAGTTTATATTCATGTATGCCTTGCATTTTCTCAAGTAATTCATCACGCCTATCCAGGATAAGGGAATCAAGTGATAAAGTATGTTTCTTAAGATACAAATGCGACTGCTGGACCATGCCAAGGCCGTCGTACATTTCGGACACGACTCTGTAAGCTTTTACACGCGACAACATATCTACAGAATAGATATTTGGAAGAATATAATGCATGACCGAATCCGGCATACCTTCAGAAGAATATGACAATCCCTTAAGAATATATAATTCCGATTTCAGTTTTGGATTAGAACACGTCTGAAGTCCTTTGTCCGCAAAATATACTACACTGTCGGACATTCCGGACAACATATAACTATGAGAGAGGAGTCTGTATATATCAGACATGGATTTATAATCATTTTCCTTTATATAACCCAATGCAGTCCGTAAAGTGGAATAAACTTCAGGCATATCTTTCATACTCTGATAATACAAGGCTTTCTGCTTTAGAAACTCAACATTTGCCAACGAATCGTGCAATGAATGCAATAGTTGTTCTGCAGAGTTTATGTACTCCTTTTCCATGTCATGGCGCATCTTGAAGCGATAAATCTTGGCCAATTCAAGGTTTATCTTAAAATTCAGCAGACTATCACTACCCACAAATTCACCGGCCTGCACATAACTGTCTATGGCCCTTAAAAGATAAAAATTCTTCTGATTGATTTCTCCTTGACAAAAGTATGCTACTGCAAGGCAGGAGTCCATATTTTCACGAATAAAGACTTTTACAGGAAAGTTCAATATTGAATCATTCCTTGGGAAACTGTCTTTATCGCATAAATCTTTTACTTCGGACAAAACATCAACAGCACGTTTCACCTCGGCCTCCTTGCGTTGCGAACATGCTGCCATTAGTGTAATGAAGAGAGAAAAGAATATCAAAGATCTGATTGAACTGTATAAAGGCATAAAATAAAAATAAGGTTAATAATATTACGAAGATACAAAACTGTATCAATATTGTAATAATATACAGTTTATTTCAGATATATTTTTTACTCTTTTAAGTGTTATATACAGGAATAAACTATCAAGACTCGAACAGAGAATTCAGAGCAGATTCCTCTCCTACTACCCACACTATATCTCCCTCCTGCAGTGCTGCATCAACATCGGGCTGATGTAAAGACATATCGTCCGAAGACTCCACTCCCACTACAAGACAGTGATACCTGTTTCTTATTCCACTCTCACGAATGCTCTTTCCTACAAACTTGGAGTTTTCTGTCACCACAAACTGCTTGAGAAGCATTTCCTTCTTTTCGAAATCATCGTCTACGCAGCCTTCAGAAATAGCCTCAGCGTGTTCTGCAAAGGCTGACAGCTGCGAGTCGGAACCAATCACCTGTATTGTATCTCCAGGAAATATCCTTGTCTGTCCACCCGGTATATTGATTCTGTGTGTTCCTCTTATGATTGATGCGACATGTACCCCGAACCTCTTACCTAAATTAAGTTCCATAAGCGTCAGGCCGGCCCACAGCGAATCTGCAGAAATCTTGATATCTGTAAGGTGAATATCCCTGTCGAGCAGCCGACCGGCATACTCGGGCTTCTTGTTTCCTCTGTACACCATAAACATATCCTTCGACCTCATGTTCTGAACAAAAGTTCTTTCCATCAGAATGGACTGTTTCTTAAGGAAACGTGAGAAAATCATTGTAAGTACAACCACTATAGCTACTCCCACAACAATGGCCACAGATGCCTGGAACAGGTGATTTATGACATATATTACAAATATCACACCTATCACAATTCTTAGAATAACTACCGAAATGAGCGGAGCATGATTGAATCTGCTGTCTTTCCAAAGGCTCTTGAACTCGATTGAATGATTTTTCTTCATAATCATAGCCCTAAGGAAAGGCGAAATAAGAACTATAGTTATAGCCGCACCAGCCCAGCGTCCCCACTTGTCGCCCAAAGTTTCAACAAGCAAAGGCACGATAAAACTGAAAGATATAAAGATGGCTGCAATAGTCAGCACAGAATATATCACAGTAATTCTTATTATGGCATAAATCAGTGATTTCCAGTTGCTGTGATAGTTGGCCGGCTGACTTGAACCTGAATACCTGTCTATCAGATTTCTCCACTTAGGAGGCATACGTTTATCTACAAAATTATATGCCGGAACTGACAGGCGAATCATATAAGGTGTAAGGAAAGTGGTTATTACAGATACGGCAACTACTATCGGATACAGAAAATCGCTCGTCACATTAAGGCTGACACCAAGCGATGCGATAATAAATGCAAACTCGCCTATCTGTGTCAGGCTGAAACCACACTGCATGGATGTCTTGAGCGACTGTCCGGAAAGAAGTACACCACCTGTACCGAATATAGTCTGACCGAGCAATATAGCTACTATTATGGCAACAATCGGCCATATATACTCCACTATAAGATTTGGGTCGACCATCATACCTACCGACACGAAGAATATTGCTCCGAACAAGTCCTTTACGGGAGCAACAAGTTTCTCGATACGTTCCGAATCAAGAGTTTCAGCCAGTATGGACCCCATTATAAATGCCCCGAATGCAGGAGAAAATCCTACTTTGGCAGCAAGAACCACCATTCCGAAACACATACCGAGCGAGAATATCAGAAGAGTTTCGTCACTCATCAGTTTGCGCGAGCGTTTTAGAAATGTAGGAATGAGATACATACCTACCACAAACCAAAGAATAAGGAAGAACACCAGTTTCAGGATACTGCCTACCATCTCCATACCTTCAAAATTCTTGCTTACAGCCATTGTAGAAAGCATAACCATAAGCACAATGGCAAGAATATCTTCTATAATAAGGATACTGAGAACAAGACCGGTAAATTTCTGTTGCCTGATGCCCAAATCATCGAAAGCCTTATATATAATGGTAGTGGACGACATGGCAAGCATACCCCCTAAATAGATACAGTCCATCTGCTTCCACCCGAAAGTCCACCCCACAAATATTCCTACAGCTATCATACAGAGAATGATGGTACAGGCAGAAATCACCGCCGAGCCTCCCACCTTCATCAGTTTCTTGAAACTGAAGTCAAGTCCAAGGGCAAACAAAAGGAATATCACACCTATGTCAGACCATGTTTTGATGCTGTCGGCATCAGTCACTGAAGGAGTAAAAGTGAAATGAGGACTGGCTAAAAAACCGGCGACTATATACCCAAGCACCAAAGGCTGTTTCAGTTTCTTGAATACAAGAGTCATAATACCGGCACATATCAATATCAGAGCCAAATCGCTTATCAAAGGAGCCAAATGTGACATAATCGTTATAAATAGTTATTACTCGTGCAAAATTACTAAATAAAATAATAGCAAAAGCGGAAGTCTATGCTAAATATCACATAAACTTCCGCTTTATTATATCAAAAAGACAATAGCTTTACTTTCTGAAAGGAGGTTTCACCACTACGGCCTTCAGTTTACGGCCACGATTGTCAAGACATATTTCAGTTCCCGGTTTTGAGAACTCAGTCTTTACATATCCCATACCTATACCTATTTTCCTTATAGGCGACATGGTTCCCGAGGTTACATTTCCTATAACATTCCCCTCCATATCTGTAAGAGAATAGCCATGCCTTGGGATGCCTCTGTCTATCATCTCGAAACCAACTAACTTACGGCTGACACCTTCGGCTTTCTGTTTCTCAAGAGCAGCACGGTTTGTAAAGTTCTTTCCGTCCACAAACTTGGTAATCCATCCCAATCCGGCTTCTATAGGCGAAGTGGTATCATCGATATCGTTTCCATACAGACAGAATCCCATTTCAAGTCGCAAAGTATCACGTGCTCCAAGGCCTATAGGTTTGATACCGAATTCTTCTCCTGCCTCAAACACGGCATTCCATATTTTCTCCGCATCCTTAGGATAGAAATAAAGTTCAAATCCTCCTGCTCCGGTATATCCGGTGTTGGATATAATGACATTCTTCACACCTGCCAGCTCTCCAACCTTAAAAGTATAATATGGAATATCAGCAAGAACTACATCAGTCAGTTTCTGCAGTGTATTGATAGCCTTCGGTCCCTGAATAGCAAGCTGACCGATATTGTCTGACGAATTTTCAAGTTCAGCCCCGACAGTGTTATGCGAAACGCACCAGTTCCAGTCCTTTTCTATATTGGCGGCATTCACCACAAGCATATACTTCTCAGGCTCATAAGCATAGACAAGAAGGTCGTCCACTATACCTCCATCTTCGTTTGGGAAACATGTGTACTGAATCTTTCCCGGAGTAAGAACAGCTGCATTATTCGATGTAACCTGCTGAATAAATTCGAGAGCCGACGGTCCTTTAACCCAGAACTCCCCCATGTGGGAAACGTCAAAAACTCCCACCCCCTGGCACACAGTAAGATGTTCTTCAATAATTCCCGAATATTCAATAGGCATATTATAACCGGCAAATTCGTGCATCTTAGCTCCAAGAGGTATATGCTTCTCTGTAAAAGGAGTTGTTTTCATAAGTATAAGTTTAAGTTTTTAAGTTTATGAGTTTGTAAGTTTGTGAGTTTATCAGTTTATAAGTTTACGATTACCAACTTAGAAACCTACAAACCCACAAACTTATTACAATAATCAATATCTGTTAGCCGTAAGCTCAGCTATTTTCACTATTACCTTTACAGCCTTTTCTATAGACTGTACAGGAACGAACTCATATCTTCCGTGGAAATTCAGTCCCCCGGCAAAGATATTAGGACAAGGCAATCCCTTGAACGAAAGCTGCGCACCGTCAGTACCACCGCGGATAGCCTTAACCTTAGGCTCTACTCCGGCTTCCTTCATTGCTCCGAAAGCGATGTCGATGATGTGCATCAGCGGTTCCACTTCCTGACGCATATTGTAATACTGGTCTTTAAGCTCCACAGCTACAATTTCATTGCCATATTTCTCATTTATTCTTTTTGCACATTCTGCAACCAAAGCCTTTCTGTTTTCAAACTTCTCTCTGTCGTGGTCGCGAATGATATACGACAGTTCCGACTGTTCCACTTCGCCCTTCATTCCTACCAGATGATAGAAACCTTCGTAACCTTCAGTAGTGGCAGGAGTTTCATCAGCCGGCAACATAGCCATAAATTCATTTGCCACAAGCATAGAGTTTATCATCTTGTTCTTGGCATATCCCGGATGGACATTTCTTCCTTTTATCGTCACTTTGGCAGCAGCGGCATTGAAGTTTTCAAATTCAAGTTCTCCCACTTCGCCACCGTCCATAGTGTAAGCCCATTTTGCACCAAATTTCTCTACATCGAACTTATGTGCTCCAAGCCCTATTTCCTCATCAGGATTGAAACCTATTCTGATTTTTCCATGTTTGATTTCCGGATGCTCTTTCAGATATGCCACAGCCGATACTATTTCAGCTATACCAGCCTTGTCATCGGCACCGAGGAGAGTATGTCCGTCTGTCACAATGAGGTCTTCACCCTTATGGTCAAGAAGTTCAGGAAACTGCGAAGGAGAAAGAACTATATTATCCTTACTGCATAAAATAATGTCTGTACCGTCATATTTTTCAACGATACGAGGCTTGACGTTTTCACCGCTCATATCAGGACTTGTATCCATATGTGCTATAAATCCTATCACAGGTATAGGTCTGTCCACATTGGCAGGCAGAGTAGCAAAAAGATAACCGTTTTCGTCAAGAGTTATATCTTCAAGTCCAAGCTCCTGGAGTTCCTTCTGCAGATACTTTGCAAAAACCATCTGCTTAGCGGTACTTGGAGTTACGCCTGTATTCTCGTCCGACTGAGTATCAAAAGTCACATACTTTAAAAATCTGTCTATTACTGTCATGATGCTATCAATGTTAATTATTCATTGATGTAAAGTTAAAAAAATGGTTTCTAATAACAAAACGACACATCCCTTTTTTGGTAATTTTTCATACTATAAAACTCATTTAAAAAGAAATAAGTCATAATAACCAAAAAGTATTATCAAAAGAACAGTAAACTATTGAGCAAGTTTTGTACATTTGCACTAAAATATACAAGAATGAAATTATATCCTACATTATTATTAATAGCGTGTTTCATTGCGTTTCCATTCACTGCATCAGGACAAGAAGCAGAGATAGTAAAACACGGTATTCCAATAGCCGGCGATACAACAGCCGTATTCAGCAAGAAAGAGATAAGAAAACAAAAGAAAGCAAACAGAAACGTACATTACAACATCCTTGGAGGCCCGAGTTACACACCGGACTTCGGACTGCTTATAGGTGGTAGTGCATTGGTCACTTTCAGTATGAACCCCAAGGACAGCACTATGAGGCGTTCAGTTGTTCCTGCCTCAGTAGCACTGTTGTTCAACGGTGGACTTAACATAGTAGTAAAACCACAGTTATTCTTCAAGAACGACAGATTCCGTATTTTCGGACAGTTCATCTACAAGAATACCCAGGAAAACTACTACGGAGTGGGATATACGACAAACAAGAATTATGTCCGCGGCAAAGAGACAAGCCAATATAAATACAGCGGAGTGCAGATTAATCCATGGTTTCTGTTCCGCATAAAGGAAAGCAACTTCTTTGCCGGTCCTCAGATAGACTTGAACTACGACCATATGATGAATGTGGCAGAAGGCATAACATTGGATAAAAGCTACATAGCAGCCGGAGGAACAGCCGACGGATACAGCAATTTCAGTTCAGGATTAGGTTTTCTGTTAAGCTATGACACACGCGACATCCCAGCCAATCCATACAAAGGACTGTATTTTGACTTCCGCGGGATAATGTACCAGAAATGGCTTGGAGGCGATGACAACTACTACCGTATGGAGTTAGACTACAGACAGTATAAAACCGTAGGAAAGAGAAAAGTTCTGGCATGGACAGTACAAAGCAAAAACGTATTCGGCAGCAATATACCTCTGAACAAATATGTTCTTAGCGGTACCCCTTTCGACCTGCGCGGATATTACATGGGACAGTTCCGCGACAAGTCCTCACACCTTGCAATGTTGGAATACAGACAAATGTTCAATACAGACAAGAGTAACCTGTGGAAGAAGATTGTCAACCGCCTTGGTTACGTCGTTTGGGGTGGTGCCGGCTTCATGGGGCCTAATCCAACGAGAATAGAAGGAGTTCTTCCGAATGCAGGAATCGGACTGAGAGTGGAAGTGCAGCCACGTATGAACTTCCGACTTGACATAGGCAGGGACTTCATAAACAAGCAAAATCTGTTCTATGTAAATATGACAGAAGCATTCTAATCAAAAATAACATAATTAGAAAAGACTCCGCCGGCAATACCGAACGGAGTCTTTTTTGTATTATCATTTTCTGTTTGTATCAGAAACAACTTGAACCATCGAAACAGTGTGTACAAACCTTACACTTAGGCAATCCGATAGCTTCGATAAGAGTTTCAATTGTATTGAATTTCAAAGAAGTAAGTCCGAAACGTGCTCTGATGCGTTCCACCAGCTCCTTGTATTCTGGCGAATCAGTAGTAGCATACTTATCAAGCTTAGCATTCTCGTCACCTTCTATCTCCTTGATTATACGGCGGGTAATAAGCTCCATATCACTCTTCGACGAAGTAAACCCGATGAACGGACATCCGTAAATCAGCGGAGGACATGCAATACGCATATGTACTTCTTTTGCTCCGTAATCATAAAGGATGTTTACATTGTCGCGAAGCTGAGTACCACGAACTATTGAATCGTCGCAGAATAAGAGTCTTTTTCCCTGCAACATAGAACGGTTAGGGATAAGTTTCATCTTAGCCACCAACGAACGCAAGTTCTGGTTGCTTGGAGTAAAGCTTCGAGGCCATGTAGGAGTATATTTCGCTATCGCACGGTGATAAGGGATACCTTTTCCTTCGGCATATCCCAAAGCCATACCTACACCAGAGTCAGGAATACCACATGCACAATCCACTTCCGAATCGTCAGTCTGTCCCATCTTATATCCTGATGCAAAACGTACCTCTTCTACATTTCTGCCTTCATAAGATGATACCGGGAATCCGTAATAAACCCACAAAAAAGAGCAGATTTGCATTTTATCATTAGGTTTGCGCATCTGCTCCAGTCCATCGGCGCGCATACGGATAATTTCTCCCGGGCCGACATATTTATCTATTTCAAAATCAAGGTTTGGCAAACTGCTTGACTCGCTTGTAGCAGCATACGCACCATTTTTCTTACCTATTATGATTGGCGTACGTCCCCACTTGTCGCGTGCCACGATTATTCCATCCTCAGTAAGAATAAGCATAGAGCACGAACCTTTTATCTTATTGAATACATTCTCTATACCATCCACGAAATCCTTTCCCTGAACAATAAGTAGCGCGATGAGCTCTGTCTGGTTTGTCTTACCCATACTCATTTCAGACAAATGCATGTTTGATGCAAGAAGCTCTTCCACCAATTCCTCTTCATTATTGATTTTTGCCACTGTCACTATAGCGAACTTGCCCAAGTGAGAGTTTATCATAATAGGTTGAGGATCGGTGTCACTTATTACTCCTATACCGGCATTCCCCTTGAACTGTGACAGTTCCGGTTCGAACTTGGTGCGGAAGTAAGAACTTTCCAAACTGTGGATAGAGCGCATGAAACCCTCACCGGCAGAGTAAGTAGCCATTCCGGCACGCTTCGTACCCAGGTGAGAATTATAGTCTGTGCCGTAAAACAAATCGGTCACACATTCAGCCTTAGAGACTGTACCAAAAAAACCTCCCATTCTTTTTTAAGCAATTAAATTAGTTTAAGCGGAACAAAAGTACAAAAAATTCAGAAAATATTCATAAACGTAAACCTATAAAGGTTACAAAAAAATCATTCAACCTACAAATTGAAAACAAAAACATATGTTTTACTTTGGATAGAGCTTTGTTTGTACTATCTTTACACAAAATAAAAACTTAAACTACAAATGATACAGAAAACTTACAAGGCTTATCTTTTCGATTTCGACTATACACTGGCCGACTCATCGCGCGGCATAGTGATGTGTTTCAGAAACGTACTTGCCATGCACGGACATGACGGCATCAGCGATGAATCGATAAAACGAACCATAGGAAAAACTCTGGAAGAATCGTTCACCATTCTTACAGGCATTGACGATAAAGAAACCTTAGCAGCCTACCGCAAAGAGTATGTAGCACAGGCCGACAGACTTATGACTGCCAACACCGTACTGTTTCCGGAAACACTTGATGTACTGTCACGCCTTAAGGAAAGAGGAGCAAGAATAGGGATAATCTCCACAAAGTACAGATACAGAATCATGGAGCTCTTAGGAAAGAAACTTCCCGAAGGATTTCTTGACATAATAGTAGGTGGAGAGGATGTAAAGACACCTAAGCCATCGCCCGAAGGACTGACGTTCGCCATAAGCCATTTAGAATTAGAAGCAGCCGATGTTCTGTATTGCGGCGACAGCACCGTGGATGCGGAAACGGCACGCAATGCAGGAGTCGATTTTGCAGGAGTGCTACACGGGATGACTACACGCGAAGAACTTGAGGCATATCCTCATGCAGGAATTGTGACCTCACTTGATGGCATACTATAAAGCCCCCGGCAAGTGCCGAAGGCTCCTGTTTTTTTATTCTTTTATCTCACTTTTATATGACTACCAACACAACCTCTCTCACAAGTGGATTCACCGTCTGTTCATACTTTTTACAGCATGGCAACACATTTACGCACCTGTTTGAGGTACCACTATAAAAGGAGGCGGTGGTAGTTATAAAGGACGTAATTCTACGGTCATTCCCATTGCTGCTGCTATTTTGTAAAGTGTAGCAACTGTAGGAACTGTCAGTCCTCTTTCTATTCTTGAAATATAACCTTTATCTGCACCAATACGTTTTGCAAGTTCTGCCTGTGTCAGCCTTGCATTTTTACGGGCTTCCAACAATATTTGGGCATTATACTCCTCCCATGCCTTTTCGCGGTTCTTCTCACGTTCTGGAGTTCCTTCCGCTCCAAGCCCCTCATCAAGCCATGCGTCCAAATCGTAAATGTCTTTACTTATTTCCTTTAGTTGCATAATATTCCTCCTTTAACTTTATTGCTCTTTTGATTTCATTGTCAGGTGTTTTCTGCGTTTTTTTCTTAAAGGCATTAAAGAGAACAACAACAGTATCACCATCATATATAAAAAAGATACGGAACTCATTATTTCCATAGTTCACACGGAATTCATAAATACCGTCACGTATGAACTTTATGAAGTGTCTTGGCATTCTATCCTCCACTTTGAATAAGTCCAACGCACGACGAACTTTGTTTATTTCTTCCGTTGTCAGTTTTTTAATGAAATCACTGAAATAGTTTTTATATGTGATTATCTTTCTCATTATGCAAAGATATGAAAAGTTATATAATAATACAACTTTATTGTATTTTTTCTGATGTTAGCGCATACCGTATCAAATCTGTCAATAAGCTGCAGTCATCCTGGTACATCCCTATTCATCCATCCCACTACTACTATCATTTCACGGTGAATCTCCTCCACCCGATTCAGATTCCAACAGATAAATTCATTTCAAAGAATGCTTTGTTATGTTCCATATCTTTTGTAATTTTGTATCGCAGTCCCGGGCGTTCCTCTCCCAGCTTTCAGTTACTGGTGATGAATCCGTTTTTTTTATGCGTGTAAGTAAAGATACAATTATTTCTTTTCCCATCAAATTCTTCGCTTCAGTATTTTTTGAGTTAATTGCTTTCTCCTGTTCAGCATATATGGCATGGTGGTCGTTTTGTAACGTGAGTTACAGCATGGCGGCATACTTGCGTACCTGCTTCAGACGCTCCATAAAAGA